>JAPKMW010000020.1 GCA_026645575.1 Caldilineaceae bacterium | reverse complement strand
CAATTTGCCAATGGCGCCCACATTGCCCTGGACGGGCCAGCCTACCAAGATACCATCACCGTCACCGTGGCCGAAACGATGACCACCGAACCAAGCGTGCGCTTTGTCACGCCGCCAGCCGGCGCCACCGTTCCCCCCACCTTCACCGTCGCCATGAGCACAACCGGCCTGCTGATTGAACCAGCCGGCGAAATTCGCGAAAGATCGGGACACTTCCATATTCTAGTCGACACCGATTTTGTTGAGGCCGGTGATGTGATTATCAATGATGACCAACATCGCCACTATGGCAAGGGGCAATACACCGCCACGCTCAATCTGGAACCGGGCGAACATGTGCTGCGCCTGCAATTTGCCGACGGCGCCCACATTGCCCTGGACGGGGCCGCCTATCAAGACACCATCACCGTCACCGTCAGCGCCGATGCCGCCACGGTTGTCTCGCCCCAAAGCGAGGCAACGCCCTCCGTGCGTTTTCTCACGCCCCTGGATGGTGCAACAGTGCCGGCTCAATTTGCTGTCGAGATGACGGCCACCGGCTTGACTGTCGAACCGGCGGGGGAGATCAAGGAAGCCGCCGGCCATTTCCATATTCTAGTCAACACTGATTTTGTCGAAGCAGGAGAAGTCATCATTAACGATGCCCAACATCTCCACTATGGCAAAGGTCAATTTACAACAACACTTGACTTGCCGCCAGGCCAACATGTGTTGCGCCTACAATTTGCCAACGGCGCGCACATCGCCCTGCCCGGTCCGGCCTATCGCGATGAGATCACCGTCACCGTGAAGTAAGCTTGCCAAGTGGAGAAGAGTAATGTTTCCATCTAGCCATCACAACAAGAGCCTTGCGGCCATCGGTGTCGCCTTCGCCTTGTTCCTCATGTTGCTGGGTTCCTTTCGCCACACGACAACGGCGCAGGCACAAGCAACCAGAGGGACCCCATCGACCAGTAGCGCTGGTCAGCCGGCCGGCACCCTGATCTTTACCGATAGCGACGAGACGGCGGGCGGCGCCTTTATCCTGACCCTCAACGGCTTGGCCGCACCGCCAACCGGCAGTCACTATGAACTCTGGCTGCATTCAGTACAGACCCCAACCTTGTCCCTGGGCAAAGTTACCTTCACCAATGGCAAGGCAACGGTACGCGGCGCCAGGGATGAAAATTTGCTGCTCTATGATCGCGCCAGCCTTAGCGTGGAAGCGGATCAGAATGATGACGCTGGTATTTCCAATCAGATTGTGGTGAGCGCGACCCGCCCCGCCGCGTTGCAGCAACTGCTATTACAACTCCTGGCGATCACCTACGGCAGCGATCCCGAAGCCGGCGCCGCCACTGGGTTTGTTGCTATTGCGGGAAAACAGACGCAAATTGCGGTGCAACATACCGGTTTTCTGCGTGATGCCCTAGGAGAAACCGACATGCCGCAGGCGCGCCGACACACCGAGCATATTATCAACACCCTCGACGGCAAAAGTGGTTTTATGTTTGGCGATCTAGATCGGGATGGGCAACAACAAAACCCCGGTGACGGCTTTGGGGTGCGCGCTTACCTGGAACTGGCGCATACCAACGCCCTGACGCTGGCAACGTTGACCCAACAGGAGAGGAGTGATCCAGCCGCACAGCAAAGAGCTGCCGCCCTTGTCACCACCCTGGAAAACGGGCAGGCGTTGATTGAGACCGCCTTTGACAATGCGATCCAAATTTTCGCCTCGGATACAATCACAGAGGCCAACCTCCATGCACGGGATCTCACCGCGATCATCGATGACCTGGCGCAACAGATCGACACAGCCTACCAGTTATCGCTCCAGATGGCGACCTATACCTTTCAGACGCCAGCCACCGACCTATTTCCGGCCCCCACCAACCAATCAACCGTAACCCGCGGCACAACGACAACGCGCACGCTCACCTTGCGCCCAACTGCCACCCAAACGGTTCGCTTGCCCAATACCGCAACGCCAACCGCCGAGCCGCCAACAACCGCGATCGTCGCCGCTGTGCAAGTAAGCGTCAGCGTCGGTCAAAGCTGGCGTAATCCGGCAGATGGTTCACTTTATCTCTCTGTTGCCGAGGGTGACTTCACTATGGGTTCAACCGCCGCGGCGGCGGCCTCGCCCCGCGAGGAGCCGCAACATGTAGTCCCTGTCGATGCATTCTGGCTGCAACAGACTGAAACCACCAACAGCCAGTATGCCCGCTGTGTCACCGCGGGCGTTTGCACCGCGCCCACCAATGACCGTTGGGATGATCCAGCCTATGCCAATCACCCGGTCACGGACATCACCTGGCAGCAGGCGAGCGCCTACGCTGCGTGGGTCGGTGGCCGTTTACCCACCGAAGCCGAGTGGGAAAAAGCCTGTCGCGCCGGCAATGTGCGCGCCTATCCTTGGGGCGATGCAGCGCCAACCGCCGACCTGAGCAACTATAACAACAATGTTGGTGACACCACCCCCGTCGGCAGCTACCCCGAGGGCGCCAACCCGTTGGGTATTGTCGATCTCAGCGGCAACGTCTGGGAGTGGGTCAGCACGCTCGACGCCACTTATCCTTACAGCGCTACCGATGGGCGCGAGGATCAGACGGATACCGGCAAACGAGTGGCGCGTGGCGGTTCCTTCTACTACACGCAATATCAGCTTCGGTGCGCCGCCCGCACCGGCTTCACACCCGACACCGCCAACCAACACATTGGTTTACGCGTGGTCATTGACCAGCCTGTCACCGAATGGCGTCATGCGCGCGATCAAGCGCTCTATCTCTACATCCCCGGCGGCACATTCGGCATGGGGTCGCCGGCCGCCAGCGCGGCCTCGCCCCGCGAGGCGCCCCAACATGAGGTAACCGTCACCGGTTTCTGGTTGCAACAGAGCGAAACCACCAATGCACAATATGGTCGCTGTGTTGCGGAAGGCGCCTGCACTGCACCGGTGAATGAGCGTTGGCAAGACGATGAGTATGCCGATCACCCCGTTACCCATGTCGATTGGCAACAAGCCAATGCCTATGCCGCTTGGGTCGGCGGTCGTTTGCCCACGGAAGCCGAATGGGAACGGGCCTGCCGGGGCGACGATGAACGCCCCTTTCCGTGGGGTGAAGATACGCCAACAGCCAAGTTGAGCAATTTTAACAGTGAAGTCGGCGACACAACGCCAGTCGGCAGCTACCCGGATGGCGCCGGGCCTTTTGGCACGCTCGACCAGAGCGGTAATGTCTGGGAGTGGGTCAGCACGCACGATGCCGCTTACCCCTACGATGCGACCGATGGGCGTGAGGCGGCGGACGCGGCCGGGAAACGCATTGTCCGTGGCGGCTCTTTCTACTACACGCAATATCAAATTCGCTGTATGGCGCGCACCGGCTTTACCCCCGATACCGCGTCAGAACATATCGGTTTTCGGGTGGCGCTAGATACGCCGCAATAAGTTATGTCAGTTATCGGTAGTCCGCAGTCGCGTAGTCCAGAGTCGATCTATTGCCACCTTGCTCCGCTACGGGCTACTGATTATTCGTCGTAAAGACTTTTGCCGATTAACAAATCAGTGCTGGTATAGCCGTAGGTGCGGTTTGCAACTACACGGCTCCCCGATAAACATGCGGTTGCAAACGCACCTACGATATCAGTATTATTTCGGAAAAGTGCTAAAGTCATTACGACCGGGAAAGGACTTCCTATGGCGCAGCGGCCTGATCGTTTGGAACTCTGTATGACCTATGTCGCGCCCAATATTCTGGTGGGCGTGCGACCGACTAGTGTAGAATTTGTCGATCGCGACCCTGCGCGCACGCGCCAGGTTGCGACCGTGGAAGGGCACATCAAAGTAGAGCCGGGTCTCAGCTTTTATATTAACAACGAAGAATTTGGCATGGGGCGCAGCGTCCACAACGATCTCTTTATCGATAGCCCCAAAATCTCGCGCAGCCATCTCAGGATTGTCGCCGGGCCGGATGGCTCCTACCATGCCCAGGATCTCGGTAGCGCCAACGGCACCAGCCTCAATGGTAAAGCGCTGGAGAATACCAAAGAGTATCGCCTACGCGGGGGTGGCGAGCTACAATTGGCCGGCGTCTTCCACATCCAGTTCACCGATTTTGGCGCCACCTTTGTTGCACCCGAAACCAGCACCCTCTTTGGCTTAAACCTCTCCCATAGCGACCGCATGGTCTGGGTGCAGGGCGCCGAGAGCGAAGCCTTCAAGCTTTCCAACAACGAGTATAAGTTTCTCAATCTCCTCATGGAGCGCTACCCCGGTCACGCCTCGCACATTGAGATCACCCAAAGCATCTGGGACTATGCGCCGGCCAATGCCGAAGATGAAAAGCGCCAGCGCGATGCCATCTTCAACATAGCCAAACGGCTACGCGAACGCCTGCTGGTGGTGGATCCCGACCACGAATATATCGAAACGGTACGCAAATGGGGCGACCGGGAGGGTGGCTATAAGTTTAGTAAACAGAATTTGGGGTAATGCGCGGTTTAGAAGTGATACACTGCTCATAGCCGATCCGTGACCGGCGTGCGTAGATTTGAGGATTTTGATAGATTCGGCGTAACTACTCAGCCTGCTTCTAGTCAGTCCATGATTGGCGGGGCGATGCCGGTCACGGACTGGCTAAGCGCTTAGGATTTTGATAGATTCGGCGAGCAAAATGATAGATTCTACCTTACAGCCGGCGGGTTTGATAGAAAATTCGACCAGGTTGATAGAAAGTGCAGCGCTTTTGCCAGACGTGCGACAAGATTTCACCATGAGTACGGTGTAAACTGCTCAGTAATCAGGGCGTGGTACAACCGGGGTCACTCCGGCACAGGGTTATGCTGGCAAAGTGGGGAAATACTTTATGAACAACTGTATGCGTCGGCCAATGATTCGCACCTTTACCGTACTGGTACTCATCACATTGATCTGGGTCGGCTGGCTACCCCAGCGCGCCCAGGCGCAGGCAGCAGGCGAAACACCCTTGACCATTGACAACGTTGCAACCACACAATTTCCCACGGTGAAGGTGACGGTTGATGGCGCCACCTGGCCGGAGGTGCGTGCCACAGCGCCACTGAAAATCCTTGTCGATGGCGCCGAACAGATCATCCTTTCCGAGGAGACGATCCAACAGGGGATTGCCTTCATGGTTGCGATTGACCCCAATAATCTGGCGGCGGCGGGTGAAAATCGCTACACCCAGTTAACCGGCGCCCTCCTGGATCCCATCGAAAACGGCATTCTTTTGCGCAATCAGGATTGGCTGGCCGCCTATCAGTTGCTGCCGACCGGCTTACAGAGCGTACAGGAGTGGACACAGGAACCAAATCTGATCTTTAACCAAATCGTCCAAAATCCGCCGGCGTCCGTGCAGGATACGCCCCTCAGTGCGGCGACCTTGATCAATGCGCTGCAACAATTTACCAATGGCGCAGCGGCAACCACGGCGTCCCGTTCGCTGCTGCTCGTCTCAGCAGGGGCCGCTGATCTGGCGGCGGAAGAAGTGATCGCCGTTGCCAACGAGCTGGCAGTGCGCATCCACGTAATTGCCTTACCCGCCAGTGGCAGCAACACGGCTGCCGCCATCCCTCTAACGCAACTGGCCCAAGCAACCGGCGGTGCGTTTGTTGTCTTGGAAAGCCCCACCGTCCTGCCGCCCCTCTGGGCGCGCCTGGCCGCCGATCACCAGCGCCGCGTGTTGACCTTTGCGTCCACAGTCGCAGCCCCACAAACACTCCAAGTGCATTTAGAACTGCCCACCGGTGCTGCCATCAGCGCCACGGCTGACCCCGCCGTCTTTGCCAATCTGCCGGCAACTACGGTGGCCGCACCGGCGCCGGCGGCGCAAACGGTCTTAACCCGTTCCGAAGTCCAGGCGCCGGTCGCCAATAGCCAACCGGCTGCCGATCCGGCACAAAGTGCGGCAAGTCAATCGGCGCCGGTCAACAGCGCAGCCGGCGCGGCCACGACAACCGAACAAACGCCGGGTGTTGTCACCATTCCTGGATTGCAACTAGCCATTCCCCGTGTGTTGCTCCAGTGGAGTTTGCCGGTGCTTTTCCTACTGATCGGCTACTTTGTCTATGCCGAAATGCGCGAACGCCGTCAGCGGCGCAATGGTGGTCACAGCTACCGGCAAACGCCCCTTGCTCCGCCAGCAGAACCCATTGATCCCCGCTTTGAACTGGGCGATCATTCGCGCGCCCTGGCCCCCAATCGCTTTGACCTACACGAAGATCAGGGCCAGGGTGGCTCAGGTTACACTATAGATGCACCGCCCAGAGTGGAAACCGCGCCCAAAGCCCCCCCACCGGCCAGAGTGACGCCACCAGTGCGACCGCCAGTGCGACCCGCCGCCCGCCCGCCGGTGCAAACAAGCAGCCTCTACCAAGAAGAGGACGAGAATGAGGCGACCATCCGCCCACTGCGCATGGAAGATGAAGAGGCCACCTACCGGGCGCTGGAGATCGAACAGCCGGTGATTGGCTATCTGGTGCGGGCCACGAGCGACCCCAACCTGCCAAAGGAATTGCCGATCTATGGTCTCAACCCCGCCCCCGGCGAGGTGCGCCAGATCCATATTGGACGCCACAGCAAGCACAACACCGTGGTGATCAATGACAAGAGTATATCGCGTGAACATGCGATCATTGTCCAGCGTAACGGACGGCTCTATCTGCGGGATAATGGCAGCACCTCTGGCACCTTTCTGAACTGGAAGCGGTTGAATGCCGGCGAAGAGCTGCTCCTACGCCACAATGATCTGATCAGCTTCGGCCAAGTTGTCTATGAATTCCGCCTACATGGCGAAGATGAGGTGACCATTGCCGAGTCATAGCCCCAACGCTCTCCCCTTGCCGGCGTTGGGCGACCTGGACTACCAGGTTCAGGCGCTGCTGCCGACCGGCAGCAAGATGTCAGAAATTTTACTGGCAACCGATCGTCAGGGGCAGACTGTTGTCTTCAAAATTGCTTGTGTGCAACAACCAACCCGAGCCGAGACGAATCGGCAGGCCATCCGCAACACAGCGGCCTGGTTGCAAGGGATGCGCGACCACCCTGGCCTGGCGCAACTGCAACCGATTCGCTGGCGTGGTCAGGCGGATGCCCATGCCGAATGGAGGCCGCCCACCTTTGTCGCCACCCTGCCCGACTGGCCCGGCGCCCCCGATTTTTTGATCACCGAATATCTGGCCGGCGGCACGCTCGACGCCCTAGTCGGCAGACAGCCACTGCCGGTTGACCTGGCGCTGGCCTTGACCTATGAGCTGGCACAGACACTGGCCTATCTGCACGCCCACGACTGTGTTCATCGTGATCTCAAACCAGAGAACATTCTCTTTCGCACTCCGCCGCCACCCAATCCCATTCCCGGCGAACTCCAACCGGTGCTGATCGACTTTGGCATTGCGGCGCGCACAGGTGAACCGAAGCTTGTCTCCGGCTCGCTCCTCTGGATGGCGCCGGAATTACAGGCCGCCGCGGCAAAGGATCTGTTGCCGATCGATCCGAGTTGGGATCTCTATGCCTTGGGGTTAATCGGCTGTTATTTGCTTTCGGGCCGGCTCCCCCGCCGTCGCCAACAGAGCTATCAGGATTGTATTGACTACCGCGACGGCGTCTTCGCACTGCTTCATGGCGAAGCAGTTCAAGCCGACGCCGCCTGGCAACAACTCGTTAGCGATCTGCAACGGCTTTTGACCCAAACCCTGGCGCACGATCCACAACAACGCCCGCCCGCCATCGAATTTGCCGCCAATCTGGCAGAGTTGTTGACCCGTATGGGCATCTGTCTACCCAACCGCCCCCAGTTCGTTCCACCAGTCCGGCACGACCAGCGTGAAGAGATCGCAGCTTCCGCAGTGGATGCGCACCTTTTCGCTTTCCTACCGGCAACACCCCCGCTGAACGAAGCGCAACAACCCGGTTTGGCAATCCGCAACAAAGCGTCTTTCCTGCCAACCATGGATGTACGCCCTTCTGTGGGGCGATGGGTGGGGATTGCGCTGCTTGTCCTGCTCGGTCTTGTGTTGTTGCTGACGTTGTTCAACGATCAGGCAACTGACAGCCCTGTAACCATGCCCGCCGGTGCGCCCTTTGCGTTGGTCGTCGAGGCGTCGTCAACCACGGCCACGCCAATCGCGACCAATCCAACCGCTGCGCAACAGGGGGTCGAAGCCACGGCAACCTTGCCGCCGCCCACCCTGGCGCCCTTGCCCACCTTGGCGCCGGCTGTCATCCCTACCCTGGTACACTTCACGCCGACACTGCTACCGACGACGACCGCAACGCCCACTCAACCGGCGCCAACCGCAACGGCGCCCCCTGTACCGCCAACGCCAACCCTGCCGCCGACTCCAACGCCGCCGTTACCGACCGCCACGCAAGCAGTACAACCAACGGCGCAACCCACAGCTATCCCCTTTGCCACCGTTCGTCTGCGCCAACCGGCGACAAAGCTTGCAGCCCCGCAAGAACGGGTGGAATTTGCCTGGACAGCTACAGGGGCGCCCCTTGCTGCCGATCACTGTTACGAGCTGGTCTTTTGGGATCCGGCCAAAGCGCGGGACAAACGCTCGCCCATTGGCGCTGGTCGTGCAACTAGCGGCATAGTAAATTTCAGCAAATTGCGCGAAAGCGCCGACCCGTTGCTGCGCACCCTGGCCGCCAGTCCCCAAGGCTTTGACTGGGGCGTGCGCCTTGTCTCTTGTGCGTCGCCCCAGACTATCCTGCAGGATGTCGGTGAAACGCACCATTATACCTATCAACCGTAAGAAAGTCGCGTAGTCCGAAGTCCAGAGTCCCAAGTCCAGGGTCTAGAGTTCAGGGCTGTGGCGTTCAGGATCATGGCGTCAGGTAAGATTTGAGACTGTATGACTACTGACGACTCGACTTGGGACTTCGGACTACGCGACTCTGGACTACATAACTTATGACTCAATTGACACCGTTAGTTGCCTGGCAAAGCCAACAGGGCGCCCGTGGCAAAGAAAATGATGACCACTATGGCTGGTTTACTGTCGAGCGCCGTGACCAGCAGCATCCGGTCTATGTGGCGCTGGTGGCCGATGGCGTCACCTCGACCGAAGGGGGGGCGCAAGCCAGTCGTATTGCTGTAGATGCCGTGGGTGCAGCGTTGGCAGAGCGGCCTGATTCGCGCGAAACACTTTCAGAATGGCTGGCCAATGCCATTCTGCACGCCAATGAAGAGATTTTGTTTGAGGCCAAACGCAACCCGCAGTGGAAGGGGATGAGTACCACCATTGTGCTGGCGGCGCTGGCCGGGGAAAAGCTCTATGTCATGAACATGGGGGATAGCCGCGCCTATTTGCTGCGCACTGGGCGGCTCTATCAACTGACGGCGGATCACACCTGGGCGCAGGCCGCCTATGAAGCCGGGACGATCACGGCGGCGGAAGCGCAACGCCATCCGGGACGCAACCAGCTTCAACGCTATCTGGGCGGGCAGCATACCTTCAATGTGGCCCGTGGGCTGATTGCGCCCGGCGCCAACCACATGGAAGAATATCTCCTTGTCCAGCCTGGTGATGCACTGCTGCTTTGCACCGACGGCATCTATCGCCGCCTCCCAACCGATCTCATTCGTCAAACGATGGTTGACCGTCTAGGCGATCCGCAAAGCGTGGTCGATACTTTGGTGGCAACCGCCACAGCCAATGGTGAAATCGATGACATCACCGCGCTAGCGGTCGAAATCTCGCCAACAGCAGCAAGCGTGACCGCTACCGACAGAGCCACCTCTGCACCATTTTCTGTACAGGAAAACGCAGCGACTGCTCCCGCCATCAATCGCTTTACCCCATTGTTGCTGGGCATCGCCCTGATCCTGGCGATTGTCGCCATCTACCTGCTGCTCAACGCGTCGTAGGGTTCTATAAAAGTAGGAACCGCCTGGAAATAACAACTGCTCAGGGCGAGTCCGTGACTCGCCCTGTACCGGTGCGAGTCACGGACTCGCCCTGAGCGGGCCAGGAAGATGTGTGCATTGCTCACACAGCTAGATGCGCTCAAAATAGCGTTTGCGTTCCCAGTCGGTGACGGCTTTATCAAAGGCGGCTTGTTCGACTTCAAAGAAGTGGGTGTAGTGTTCGACCACATCGGCGCCAAAGCGCTGCTTGGCAAAGGCGCTATTGGCAAAGAGATCGGTGGCGTGGCGCAGAGTCTTCGGAACATGGGGGAGATCCTGAGCGGCGTAGATGTCACCATTGAAGACCGGCGGCGGTTCGATCTGATTGGCAATGCCATCGAGACCGGAGGCGAGTGCGGCGGCATAGACCAGATAGGGGTTGCAATCAGCGCCGGGGACGCGCGATTCAATGCGCAAGCTGCGCCCATGCCCCACCACGCGGAAACCGGCGGTGCGGTTGTCATGGCTCCAGGCAATGCGCGTCGGCGCCCAGGAACCGGCCTGGTAGCGTTTGTAGGAGTTGATCGTCGGCGCATAGAAGACCATCAGTTCCGGCAAGTGATGGAGCCAGCCGCCCAGGAACCAGCGGAAAAGATCCGAACATTGCACCGGGCCAAATTGCCCCGTGCCGGCAAAGGCATTTTCTTCGCCTTGCCAGAGACTCAGGTGAATATGGCTGCTGGACCCGGCCTGATCGGCGGCCACTTTCGCCATAAAGGTGACGCTCATGCCCAACTGCTCCGCCACCTCTTTTAAGCATTGTTTGTAGACCGTGTGGCGATCAGCCATGGTCAATACATCGGCGTAGCGCACATTGAGCTCATGTTGCCCCAACCCCCACTCACCCTTGGAATTTTCCACGGGAATGCCCGACGCTTTCAGGTGACGCCGGGCGGCGGCATTGAACGCTTCTTCGCGCGTCCCTTGTAAGATGTGATAATCCTCAATATACCAGCCCGCCGGCTCCAGGGCGCGATAGCCCTGTTCAGCCGCCGCTTTATACGAATTGTTAAAGATAAAATATTCGAGTTCCGAAGCAGCTTTGGTGGTAAAGCCTTGGGCCGCCGCCTGCTCAAGCTGCCGCCGCAACAACGAGCGGGGCGCGTATGGCACTAAGGCGTGCGCCTTCTCATCTTCGACATCACAAAGCACCAGCGCCGAGCGATCCAACCAACTCGCCACCCGCAACGTATTCAAGTCCGGCACAAGATGAAAGTCGCCGTAGCCCAGCTCCCAGTTGGCATAGCGATAGCCCGGCACCGGCTCCATCTCCATATCGACCGTCAGTAGATAATCGCAGCCGTGGGTGCCGTGCGCTTGTATATCATTGACAAAAAATTCTGCATCAAAGCGCTTGCCCATCAACCTGCCATAAAGATCGGTAAAAGCGACCACCACCGTATCAATGGCGCCGTTCGCCACCTGTTGCGCTAATTCTTCAATGGTGAGCATTCCGCGTAGGTCTGTCATGCTCGGCTCCTGTTGGGTAATTTTAGTCCAGAGTCCGCCGTCCCAAGTCCAGAGTCCTGAGTCGTGTCCTCTAAACCCCAGCCTCAGAACTGTACGACTTTGGACTTCGGACTCTAGACTCTGGACTCTGGACTTCGGACTCTGGACTTCGGACTCTGGACTTCGGACTGAATTTTAATACATCTTCGGACTGGCTTTTGCCTCACCGCCACGGACGGCGGCGACGGCGGCGCTGGCTTGGGCCGCCAGGAAGGCGGTGTCCGATTGCAGGGTAACAAATTGATAGCCGAAGCTGATCATCTCCAGCGCATGTTGGTTGGACATGCAGTGGATACCGGCGATGATACCGTGGCGTTTGCACGCTTGGGCAATCTGCTTGATCACTTCCGTCACCTGGGCGCCCATGGGGTCGGGGGGCATACTGTTCTTGAGCGAAATGCTCAAATCCGCCGGGCCGACATAGATACCGTCGAGGCCGGGGGTGCTAAGAATGGCGTCCAAGTTTTCGACTGCTTCGGCGGTTTCGACCATCGCCATTGCCACAATGGTGTCATTGGCGCCGGTGGCGTAGTCGCCGCCGCTGTAGTAGCGGGCGCGGGTGGGGCCGTTGCTGCGGCTGCCCACGGGTGGATATTTGCAGGCGCGCACAAAGGCTTCCGTCTCGGCGCGGTTGTTGATCATGGGGCAGATGATGCCATAGCTGCCGGCGTCCAGGATTTTGCCGATAATCCCCGGCTCATTCCAGGGGACACGCACCAGCGGCGTCACATTGGTGGTGGAGATGGCTTGCAACATGGGCAGCGCCACATCATAGTACATGGCGCCATGTTGCATATCGATGGTCAGCGAATCAAAGCCGGTGTGGGCCATGACTTCGGCGGAAAAAGAGCTGGGAATGCCCAACCAGCCATTGATCACGGCGCCGCCGCCGGCGGCAATGGTGCGAACTTTGTTCTCGCGCATGAGTTGTCTTCTTTCCAGAATTAAAATTAAGGTAACTACTCAGCTCGTAGCCGGTCCATGACCGGCTACGAGCTGAGTAGTTACCCTCAACATAATGATGCCTACACCCGATACATCGACTCGATATCCGCCAAAATCGCATCCAGTTCGGCGCGATCCTGGTCGTCCAATTCTTTGCCCGGCGCCCGCGACACAGTCGTCTTAAAAATGCCACGGCGGTATAACACTTCTTTGTAGGTGGCGACGCCATGCATCCGCTCGAAATTGAGCAACGGCAACACCTGATTGTAGAGCTTGCGGGCGCCCGCTTCGTCACCCGCCACCAGTTTGGCCCAAATATCGACATGAATGTCGGTGATCTGGCTGGCGGGCATGTTGCCATGGGCGCCGCGACGGAACTCATCCAACAGATAGATGCCCCCTTGACCACCAAAGACCCCTTTACAGGCATCGCCAGCGGCGGCCAGCGTCTTACTAATGGCGCGTGGTTCGGGTAACGTCTCTTCCTTTAAGTATTGCACCCACGCTAGTTCGCGACACATGCGGGCCAACAGTTGCGTCGGCATGGGCGTGCCGGCAGGGCCGCTGTAGTTCTGGATGCAGATTGGAATGTCCAGGGCGCGGTTGAGCGCAGCATAGTATTCGTAGCAACCATCGGGGCCAGGGGAAAGAATCGGCGGCGGCATTGCCATCACGCCATCGGCGCCGGCGGCTTGCGCCCAGCGGCTGAGAGCGACGGCGGGCAAATAGTGGCCGCAAGTGGTGGCAGCGACCACCGGAATCTGGCCCTTGGCCTCACTAATGACAATCTCCAGCCACCGTTTGCGCTCATCATCGGACATAGTGGGGAATTCGCTGGCATTGGCGGGGCCGACCAAGCCTTCGGCGCCGGCGTCAATACAAAAACGGACTTGCTTGCGCAGGCTCGCTTCGTCCAGTTCATAGCCGGCAGTAAAGGGCGTGACGACAATCACAAAGATGCCGCGCCACGGCTTGTCGCTCATCACTTTCCTCCTTCTTGACGATGGCGCTGTGCCATCGGCTGTTAAGTCGCAATTGACGTTGTCACCGCCAGAGGGGCGTTACGTCAGTTCGATAAATTTGTAAGCTGGTTCGCACTATGATAGAGTTGGCAGGTATGCTAACATGGTATCATTGCTGTGCATTCTTGGCAATCTTCCATTTGCTCATCAATGGATGAGCGTGGTCAATCCTCATCAATGGATGAGCGTTGTGTTACCGTTTGCGTGACAGGAGGCTCTAGTGTCACTAAAAGTAAGCAATTGGTCAAAACAGCCGCTGCTTCGCCCCTATTTTATACCAGTCAGCATGATGGCTGGGCTATTACTGCTCAGCTTCCTCCTGCTCTTTGCAACGCCTTTGCAGGCGCAGGAAAGTGAGCCACGCGCCGGCCAACAAGCAGAGGTCAGCGACTATCTGCAAAACCAGTTGCGTACAACGCAAGCGCCGATCTCTTTGCTCATTGTACTGCGCGAACAGCTTGACGTCACGGCGGCACTGGCGCGCGCCGATGGGCGCAACGCCAACCGCCAGTCACGCGCCGCCCTTCTGTATCGCGAACTCACCACCGTCGCCCAGCGCACCCAAGCGCCGTTGCGCGCCTGGCTGGAGGCGCAAGGAATTCCCTATCGCGCCTTCTACCTGATCAATATGATCGAAGTGCAGGGGGACGCCCGCTTGGTCGCGGCCTTGCAGCGGCGGCCTGAAGTCGCCCGCCTCATTGCCAATCCGGCGATTGACCAGGGGTTGCACCGCTTACCGCAAGCGCCCCATTTTACGATCCTGGGCGCCAACTTGGCACAGGCGACGCCGGCCCGTCCTTATGGCTTGGATTTTACCCGCGCGCCTGCGGTCTGGGCGCTAGGCTACCAGGGGCAGGGAATCGTCATTGCGAGTCAAGACACCGGCGTCGAGTGGGATCACCCGGCCCTAAAAAATAGCTATCGCGGCGTGATCACCGACACGACAACCACCACCATCACTCATCCCTACAACTGGTACGATGCCTGGGGTGTGGACGGGCGACCGGCGCGCTGTATCAGTGATGCTCAGGTGCCTTGTGATGATGATGGGCATGGCACTCATACGGTTGGCACCGTGTTGGGGAATGCCACAGTGATTAGCGATACGGTGCTGGGCATGGCGCCGGCAGCGGAGTGGATCGGTTGCCGTAACATGAAGAATGGCGTAGGAACGCCGGCCAGCTACACCGACTGTTTCCAGTTCTTCCTCGCGCCCTACCCGCAGGGGGGCAACCCGATGACCGACGGGCGTCCGGAACTAGCGCCGCACATCGTCAACAACTCCTGGGGCTGTCCGCCCAGCGAAGGGTGTGACGCCGGTTCGTTACGCCAAATTGTCGAGACTGTGCGGGCCGCCGGCATTATGGTGGTGGCCTCTGCGGGCAATAGCGGCCCTCTCTGTGGCACTGTCGATGATCCGATAGCGATTTATGACGCCACCTTTAGCGTCGGCGCCCACAACAGCACTGGCGCCATTGCCTCGTTTAGTAGCCGCGGCGCCGTGACCGTGGATGGCAGCGGGCGACGGAAGCCGGACATTAGCGCGCCGGGTGTTGGTGTGCGCTCCACCTGGGTAAACAAAGGGTTTAATACCATTAGCGGCACCAGTATGGCCTCGCCCCATGTCGCCGGCGCCGTGGCGTTGCTCTGGTCGGCGGCGCCTGACCTGGTTGGAGAGATCGATCTGACCGAGCAGGTGTTGATCAAAAGCGCAGCACCGGTTCCTGCCAATCAGTGCGGCGAAGGCAATACGCCAGTGGCGCCGAACAATACCTATGGCTTTGGTCAGCTTGATGTGTTAGCGGCCGTCCAACTGGCGCAACAGCCGGGCGCCATAACGATCACGGTGAGTGACACCACGACTGTCGGTGTGGTTGTTGTCTTGACGGACGCCTTGACCGGGTATCAATACAGCGCCACTACGGGGAATGACGGCATTGCGCGTTTCCCCCGGCTCTATGCCGGCAGCTACCGCGCCACCCTGGCGGGCGTGCCGGCCAATCCATCACCGATCCCGCTGGTGGTGAATGAGCAGAAACAAGTCACCATCGTACGCGCCGATCCAACCAATAGTGACAAGCAACCTGAACCGTTGCGGCGGCTCTTCTTGCCCTTTATTGTTCAACCACAATCATGATGCAAAGGATCGATGTGTGACGCCCGTAACTGTTGTCGTGCCGGGGTTTGGGGATGATGTAAGCGTTTTACAGGGGTTGGTGCGTTTTTTGCATCGGCAGGGGATAGCAGCTTACCCCATCTCCCCCCAGCCGAGTGACGGCTCCGTAGCCATCGACAAGTTGGCGCAACAACTGGCTGCGATGATTGCACAACGCTTGCCGCTCGACGCGCCGCTCAATTTGGTGGGCTTTAGCATGGGCGGCTTGATCTGCCGCAGTTATGTACAACAATGCGGGGGGCTAGAGCGCACCGCACGGCTAATTACCATTGCTACGCCCCATCAAGGCACCTGGACAGCGTACACCTACAACCGGCCGGCCTGCGTTCAAATGCGCCCCGGTAGTCACTTTTTAGCCGAGTTAAATCGGGATTTAACGGCGCTGCAAAGGCTCCAATTCACATCGATTTGGACCCCCTTTGACCTGACGATTGTACCGACAACGAGTTCGTGTTTACCCATCGGGGAGGCAGTGCCAGTGCTTTCCCCCTTTCATGCCACACTGTTATTGGATCCGCGCGTCTTACAAATCGTCACAGGTCGATTGCAACAACCAGCGGAACGACCAGGCTTCTAGCCAGTTCGCGACTGGCGATTGGACGCCAGCCACGGACTGGCTAGGAACGGGCTAAGTACTAACCAATTACATATCGCGCCGCATCAGGCTGAAACTTTGAGCAGTCGGGCCGATGGCGGGTTGGGTGGCGAGGAAAAGGGCCAGGGGAACGACATCGTCCGGCTGTTTGATCCATTCGCTGTTGGTAGTGAAGGCGGCGCCTTGACGAGCATCAGCGGTGGTGGTCATGCTCGTCTCGACCGGGCCGGGGATCAGTTCATTGACACTAATGTTGTCCTGCCAGACTTCTTGGGCCAGCACTCGCGTCAACATCCAGAGACCAGCCTTGGAGCAGGAATAGGCCGCATTGCTGCCGCTGCGATGGCCCATGCCCGAACCGATCATGATGATCTTGCCGGCGCCCCGCTGTTTGAGATAAGGCAGCGCCGCTCTGGCGCAATAGTAGGGCGCCAGCAGATTGGTTTCCAGTGTCAGCCGCCACGCCGCCGGATCGCTCTCGGCTACCGTGCGTCGATCGGGATTGATGCCGGCGTTGATGACGACAATGTCGATGCCGCCAAAGTGGTCGGCACTCTGGCGGAACAGTTGCTCAACAGCCGCTAGCGCTGTTACATCAGTAGGAACTGCCAATCCACTGCCGCCTTGCGTTTCAATTTCCCGAACGGTTGCTGTGATTTCAGTCGATGTCCGCGCTGCACAAACTACCGCTGCGCCAGCAGCCGCATAGGCCAGGGCAATCGCGCGGCCAATCCCCCGTCCCGCCCCAGTAATGACGGCGATTTTGCCGGTTAACGGTTGTTGATTTGTTGTCATTGGTATTTCCTTTTAACAATTCCAGCGCGGATTAGGAGCGCGGATTCAGGTTGCGCGGATTCGCTCAGGCACAGCGGGCGATCCGTGCAACCTGAATCCGCGCTCCTACGTCCGCCCCAGCACACAACCAAAACCGCCAACCGCCAGCGTACAGGCAACCTGATGATACCCATGCCCACGCAACAGATCCAGATGCCGAGCAATCGACCGCCGCCCCGGATTGTTGGGTAATTCTTCTCCCGCCGCCACGATCAAATCGGCATTGAGGAAGAAACCGCCCGGTAGCAACAATGGTTTCGCCAGCCCATAAACCCGACTGACCGCCGCCTCATCCCCCACATCATGGAGCGATTGCAGCGAAACAATGGCATGAAACAGTCCGCCAGTGGTTTGCTTTGCGACATGGTGCGGCCAGCGCTCGTCATGAAGATCCACCTCCAACAGGGTGACGCCAGGGTAAGGCGCCAGCCGTTGACGGGCAAAAGTCAGGAACGGCGGCGATACATCAACCCCTGTATAATGCAGGTTGGGCACGGCTGTCAACAAGCTCTCCGCCAACCGTCCAGGGCCGCAGCAGAGTTCCAACACCTGCGGTTGCGCTTGCCGCAGTCCATTGACCTGTTCGATGATATGCTGGACCACGATCGCCCGCTCTGGATGCTGGTTTTCTAACCGCTGCAAGTAGGCGCGCACGGCCTCGGCGTCTTCATATTGCCGAAAACGCTCCCGACGGGCGTTGAAATCGACGGTATGGTTACTGGACATAGGCCTCCAGTCCCAGGCGTACATACTGTTCCGGCGGTGCATCGTTGGCCTTCATCAGATCGACCAACAGGCGGATCATCCGCTCTTCCAGAGCGGCATCTTGTAGGGGCTGTTCCTGGTGCGGATCGGTCGCCAGGTCAAAGAGCAACGTGCCGAAGCTATGGGCGTCAACTGGCGTGCTGCTGTTGACCTTGAGAACCGGCATAGCTTTGGTAAAGCTCAGCGGCGCCACCAATTCGGCGTTCTTCAATTCATCGGTGTTGAAGAGACGCCGCATTCGCGCCGGCATCAACGTATATTCATTGAGCGGCGTATTGTCCGGCCGCACCGGGGCGCGCATATAGACATAGCGGCCATCGGTCACATTCACATGACCGCCATGCGTGCCAAAGAGCAGGGCGGGACGGGCTGGTGCGCCGGTGGCGACGGCTTCCCGTAGCGGCGTCCCTTGCATATCGGCGGGCCGGGCAATGCCGAAAAATTCGAGCAAGGTGGCCGGCAGGTCGATCATCTGCGCCAGGCTATCGACCATGACGCCTTGCCGTTGCGCGCGCGGGTCCCAGATAAAAAGGGGCGTGCGCGCCAGTTCGCTATACCACGGTTGCGTATTCTTGGCCCACCACTCATGTTCGCCCAACATAAAGCCGTGGTCGGTGCAGACGATCAACATCGTATCCTCCCACAGATTCAATTCGTCCATTAAATCAAGCACCTTGCCCATGCAGGTGTCACACATGGAGAGCAGGGCAGCGTACTCATAGCGGATATGTTGCGCTTCTTCCGGCGTTTCTTGTACACGACGGTAGGGCGGCCAATCACAGTGGGGGCCGTTGTATTCGTGGGGATAGAGGTCTTTGTACTGCTGCTGCGTAAAGAACGGCTCGTGGGGGTCAAAGGTCTCGATCTGGAGAAACCAGTTCTCCTGGTCATGATTGGTGCGGATAAATTCCAGTCCGTTGGCAAAGGTGCGCGGCTGCGGTTGTGACTCAACGGTCGGCATATAGCCGCGATTGATCCAATCCTGTCGCCACATCTGTTTGAGCGATTGGGGGTTGGAATTAACCGACCGCCGCTCGATCAACACAGGTGGAATTTCCGGGTCGGCAATGTGACCTTTCCACGGATCGCCCTCCTGACCGCGCTCAAAGTCCCAGGAGGTATAGCGGTTGTGATAGGTGGAGCCACCATCTTCAAAGTAGTGATAATGATCGGTCGAGAGATGGGTATAGACGCCATGATTGTCCAGCAACTCCGGCATCGAATCATCAAATGGTTCCAGCGGCCCCCAGGCGCGATGGAGAAAGTTGTAGCGCCCCGTGTGCAATTCCCGGCGTGCGGGCATACAGGGCATACTGCCGATGTACGAATTGGTAAAACCGACCGTCCGTTGCGCCAGCCGGGCAAAGTTGGGCGCATGAGTCCAGTCACAGCCATAGGGTGGCAACAGGTGGCGATTCAACGAATCAAACATAACCATGATGGCTTTCATGGCAAACCCTTTCTATGAGTTTATATCAACCGCAAAGGCACAAAGCACGCAAAGAAGAGCGAAGGCAAGCTGTTCTATGGTATTATGGCACACAACGAGCTTTCCGAAAAATCATGTGTTCTTACCAAACTCGCTCATAGCCGGTCTGTGACCGGCGCTGACAACCAAAACGCCGGTCACGGACCGGCTATGAGCGACGATCAATTGTTCACGCAACACGCATCACGCAACAAGGAGCTACCCATGTCCGCACTTGCCAGTCTGAAATCAAAATCCAAGTTGTACTACTATGTCGCCCAAGTCACCGAAGTGTACGACGGCGACACGTTTACCGCCGATCTCGACCTGGGGTTGGGCCTGTGGCGCCATGAGCAGACGGTACGCTTATGGCGCGTCAACACGCCGGAGGTAAGAGGGCCGGAGAAGGAACGGGGCTTACAGGTGCGCGACTTTGTGAGCAACTTGATTCTCAACAAGCCGATCTTGCTGCGCACCATCCTGGATCGACGCGGCCAGGATCGAACCGAGAAATTTGGCCGGCTTCTGGGCGAAGTGTTGATCGAAGGGGAAAATGGCGAGTTGATCAACCTCAATGAACTGCTGTTAAACCAGGGTATGGGCTTGCCCGTCGATGAGGGCGGCACTACCTTACGCGCACTACCGCCCGCCGACACCCCATTGCCCGTAGCCATCAACTGTCCTTATTGCGGTCAACTGCGCCCCGTCGATGCCGCTACGGCCACCATTGCTCAGTGTTCCAACTGCCTCGATGAGGCGCACGTCTACAGTTGGTTTTTGATGCTGAGGATTCCGTAAACTTGCTGAACTTTTCGAGTTTCAGTATAGTAACGGCATGTCAACACTTTACCCATCCACCCGCTATGCGGAAGCAGAAGCACGACGACGCACGGTGCTGGTCGCTGTGGTCAATAACATGGAAGATTTACGCCGCGCCGCGTCCGAAGGCTGGTATCGCATCCCCCAGCGTTCTGCCCCTCGGCGGGTTGGTGCGGACTACCTGGCCTTCTATCAAACGGGGGCCTTTAAGGAAGAGGCCGAAGCGCAAACCGTCACCTACTATGCCCCCACCCGGCGCTACCGGCTGCTCACCCGTCGCGAATTGTTACCCGCCGAAGCCGATCACCCCCGCGCCGATGACTTTTATTTTCGCATTGAGTTAGGGCCGCTCCAACGGCTCGACACGTCGATTCCCGCCGGCGCCTTTCGTCGTGTAACCTTTATCCACACGACGCTGGATCGCCTCTTTACCGCCGCCACCGTCACCGATCTCTTTTACAAAGATGATCCCTTTGAAACACTCTGGCACGCCCTGCGCGAACATCGCCTGCGCCCGCTCAAGAACCGCGTGTTGGGCGACCAGCCAGTGGACATCACCCTGCGCGCTCGTGGCGGCTATCTGGGCATCAATTGCAGCGACGAACGGGGAACGCAGGAAACGCGTCACCTGATGTTGGCGGACCGCTGGGAATTGCTTTGTTTTTCCAGTGCGCAGATCGAGCAGGATCTACCGGGGTGTCTACGGCAAATCGGGGCGAAGTTGATTGGCTTGGGTGGATCGGTTTTGAATGAGCCGATGCCGGTCCAGTAGCGATCAATGGATGATCAGCACGGGCTTTGGTCCCGTAGGGATGGCTGAGTTTAGGGCTGAGAAGGATGTTTTTTGTCCTAAATAGGGCTTACGCACGGGCCAGCAAGACCTCCGGGAAGGGGCCAGAAGCGTTCTGTTCTACAGGTCAACTATTGGCCCCTTCCCGGAGGTCTTGCTTGTCACCGGTTATGTTCGTTGTGTAAGCCCTACAAATTCAAAGATCCTTACGGAACGGGAATTTTGCCAAACAACATCGTTTTTAGACTGTGGCGTTAAGTGGCAAAGCTGGTCGTACTTCCGCCGGTGTGAATGCCGTTTCCTCTTCCTGCGCCGCCAACAACGGCGGACGAGCATAAGCCGCCCCCAGCCACAACCCCGTATAGTTAAACAAAATCGAGTAGACCAGCCCAAAGTGGATAAAGATCGTTGTCGCCAGATCAATCAGATCCAGCCCAATCGGCGCCGCCAGACTAAAGCCCTGTTTGACCCCAAACGCCGCCGCCAGTTCAAAGAAGCGGGGCAGCCGCCCCAAATCCTGATCGACCAGCACCACCTGCGCCGCATTCGTGGCGATGCTCTCCAACCCGCGCCAGGCAATGGCGACCTGGGCTTTTGCCATCACTGGCGCATCGGCTGCGTCGCCGCGCCCAACATAGCAGATCACCCGCCCACCCTGGTGCAGCCGTTCTAACAGGGTGGCCCTCGCACTGATACTGCTTTCTACCAGGTAATCATCCAGCCCCAGTTCGGCGATGAGCCGGCGCGCTTCTTCTTCCTGGCCCTGATCGACCAGCACATAGATCGCAAAGCGCTGTTTGCTCACACTTTCCAGCAGCCAGGGGCGTTGGCGCAGCGCATGGATCACCGTTTTGGCCTCGGTCCGCACGGTTGGCGCTTGCAAGATGCGACTATCAAAGATGATCGTGTTAACCAGATTGGCCTTTTCCAAGGCGCGCGCATCCTTGATCAGAATGCCCTGGTGCGCCGCCGGGATGAGGAAGTTGCGCACCGCATAGGGGCCGAGGGTGCGTAGGTTATTGCCAAAACCGGTGGTTAGAAAAGCCGCCGCCTGGTTTGGCCCCATCAATGGCAAGGCGATGGCAAAGGCGAGCAGTGAACGGGGGGCCATGCGATCAGCACTTCGTTCCCCCATCTGTTGGACAAGCGTCTTCTGGTCAACGGTATCAGCCAGGGTATCACGGATGGTGGGCAGCAGGGGCGAGGCGTTGGCCTGTTCTAACTGCACATAAAGCTGCCCCGACTGTACCACACTCGTCGCCGCCACCCGTTCGCCCTTCCATTTCCAGGCTGGTTCCGGGTCGCCGGTGGCTAGGCGTTGGTCAAGCCAGGCCGTGCCAAAGAGCACCAATCCATCGGCGGGGATGGTGTCGCCGGGGCCAAGGACGACGACGGCGCCGGTTGTCAACTGCTGGAGCGGGACGGGCAGTTCGGCCCCGTTGGTATAAAGCCAGGCTTCCGTCTGCGTATCACCAAAGAGGGTTGCTAATTCCTGGCGAAACTCATCTTCGGCGCGGACGAAGAATTTTTGGCTCACCGCTTGCAGACAGCCATTGAGCGCCAGCACCAAGTCATAGCGCATGATCACACAGAGTACCACACGCGTGGCGTCCAACACTGGATTGTCGATGCGTCGTTGTTCACGTAGACTGCGCCACGCCGTTTGAAAAGTTGGCGCAAAGACATAGAGCGTCAACGGGATACCGGCCAAACTCAGCGCCGGGGTGGTTAGCCATGTGCCGACAAGGGTTAACCCCAACGCCGTAGAGGCCACGCCCACCATTTGATTCGCCTGCTGGAGGGTCGGGCTGGGCGGTGGCGGCGCTTGTACGGTGACGTTGGGTGGTGGCTCTGCTAACCAGAGATGTGGCCTGATGAAGCGGGGCAAGTGCAAGCCGCCATTGGCCTTGATCTGTCGATAAGCGCGCAAACCGGCATAAGCCGTGCCACCCACTACCAATGCCTCAAGTATCATGCGTCCCCCTGACGGTGACAAGGTGACAGGGGACAAGGTGCGATGACCGGATTCACCCTGTCATCCTGTCACCTTGTCATTAGCGAAAGAAGCGGTATCAACTCTATTATACCGCTTTGCGCCTATGAATCAAGTTGATAGGCGGCCACAGACCGAACTGGGTTCGCCGCAATCGCTTGGAGCAGCCGTTGAAAATCGGCAATCATGCGCAGAATGGTGGCTTCGGCAAAGAGGTCAGTCTTGTAGACCAGCGTACCAAAGACCACACTTTCCCCTTCCGTCAGGATCATCTCCAAATCATACCAGGCGCCCAGCCAGGCTGGCAGCAGATCGGTCGCCTCCAGCGTCAAGCCACCCAAGGTAATGGCGCCGTTGCCGCTCTGGAAGAGGGCGCCGCTCTCCTGGAAGAGGCGTAACGGCAACAGGGTAAACCAGACCGGCGTCAGCACCGGGCGCGAGGGATCTTCCTGCACGCCCAAGCGCTCGGCCAGGAGGCGCAACGGAAAGCCTTGATGCTCCATCGCCGCCAGAATGGTCGCCTGCACCTCATGGAGCAGCGACTGGAAGGTGGCTTCTGCCCCAATCCGGGCGCGAATCGGGAAGGTATCGGCCAGATAGCCAACCACGTCGGCAAAGGCCGCCTCGTTGCGATTCGCCACATGGGCCGCCACAATTAGATCGCGCTGCTGGCTGTAGCGGTGCAAGAGCAGTTGGAAGCCGGCCATCAAGACCATGTAGAGCGTGCAACCTTCGCGCTGGGCCACTTGCCTCAATTGTTGGATCAACGCGGCATCCAGTTCAAAGTAGCAAGGTCGCCCATGATGGCTGTCCTGAGCGGGGCGGGGAAAGTCGATGGGCAACTGCAAGCGGGGCAGGTCGCCGGCCAGTTGCTCTTGCCAGAAACGCCACAGCCGTTCACCCTCGGCGCTCTGTAGCAGATCTTGCTGCCAGCGGACAAAATCGTGCCACCCTGCCCGCACTGGCGCCAGGGGGATCGGGTTGCCCGCCTGCAATGCGCCATAGATCGCCCACAGTTCATTGATGATCACACTTAGCGCCGTGGCGTCAGCAGCGATGTGGTGAACGACCAGCACGAAGATGTGGTCATCAGCGGCGCGACTGTACAACCGCCCACGTAACAGTGGGCCTTGCCCTAGATCAAAGGGCGACCGCGCATCGGCCAGCATTGTCTCGGCTAGATCAGACCATTGGTGATCAGCCGCATTAACCACGGCAAAGTCGGCTGTCTGCGTGGCGAGAGTGCGTTGCAGCAATGCATCGCCCTGCCTCGTGTAGACCGTGCGCAACCCATCATGGCGTTCAACCAGGGTTTGTAGCGCGGCTGCCAGGATCATGGCATCAATGGGCGAGCGAATGTAAACTGCCTGCTGGACGTGAAGACAGGCTTTGTTGCTCACCACCTCGTGCCAGGTATAACACTCCTGCTGGTTGTAGAGTTGGGGATACCAGGTGTCAGCAGGCTTCGACCTGAGCTCAGCCGAAGGTTGACTGGGAGATTGAGAGATTGAGAGATTGAGAGATTGGGTGATCGGTTCGGTGATGGTTTCGAGCAGGAATTGGGTTAAGCGCTCGACGGTCTCATATTTGAAGGCCAGGGTCGCGGGTAGGGTGACGCTTAGTGCGGTGGCCAACCGATTGGCGAGTTGAATGGACAGGAGCGAATCCAGCCCGAAGAGCAAGAAGCTTTCGTCGTCGGCTGGGGTTGCCCCCAAGAGTTGTAGGATCAGCGCTTGCACATGCTCCTTGACCAGACCATAGCGTTCTTCCGGCGCGGCCATCGTCAGTTGTTGGCGGAGCGTTGTCGTATTTTTCTGCTCAGTTGCCGGCGTCAGGAGATCGGTTAACAATGGCCAAGCCTGGCGCGGGTTCAACCCCTGCTGGAACTGTCGCCACTGGATCGGCAGCACGCCCACCTGGGGCGCTGCACCGGTGAGCAGCAGCCCTAGCAGATCAACCCCCTGTGTCGGCGCAATCGCGCCCAGCCCGGCAGACGCTTGTTCTTTGACCAACGTTGCCGCCAGCCCAATCTCGGCCCAACCACCCCAATTGATGCTTAAGGCCGACAAGCCCTCTTGCTGTCGTTGCTGCGCCAAGACATCCATAAAGGCATTGGCCGCCGCGTAGTTACTCTGGCCCCGGTTGCCCAGCATGGACGAAACCGACGAGAACAGCACAAAGAAGTCGAGCGACAGATCGCGAGTCTGGCTGTGCAAATGCCAGGTCCCCGCCACTTTGGGCGCCATCACCTGGGCAAAGCGCGCCGCGGTCTGTTGCAGCAAGAGACCGTCATCGATAACACCAGCGGCATGGATAATGCCCCGTAAGGGCGCCAGCGCTTGCGTCGCCGCCAGCAACCGCTGGACATCGGCTGCCTGGGCAATATCGGCCTGCACGACCAGCACCTTGGCGCCGGCCTCCTCCATTGCGTGAATGGCCGCTTGCGTATCGGGTAGAATGAGGCGCCGCCGGCCGGCCAACACCAGATGGCGCGCCCCTTGCGCCACCAACCACTGCGCCACCCGCAACCCCAAGCCACCCAAGCCACCCGTCACCAAGTAGCTGCTGTCAGCGTGGAGAACAAGTGGTTGCGTCGTTGTCGTCGGTGGGCGATGACGCGCCAACCGAGCCACGAACCGCTCATCCCCACGTAGAAGAATCTGATTCTCCCCATCGGCAAACCAAATCTCACGGAAGAGGGCGACGGGCGTCTCATCATCAAAGGTGGCGGGCAGATCAACACAGGTGCAGGCCAGCGCCGGTTCTTCCCAATGCAATGTCCGTCCCAGCCCCCAGAGCGGCGCCAGGTGAAGTTGATCTGCATCGGCTGCCACCGCTGCCTGCGTTACCAACCAGAGCCGTGGGCTTTGTTCCGCCCGCAGCAGCGCCTGCACCAGATGCAACACCTGCGTGCTGACCTGGAGCGCCGCTGTGGGCACTTCATCACCACTCATTTCCTGGCGATCCAGCCCCCAGAGGTAGACCACCCCCTGAAGCTTGTCCGCATTGGTCGGTAAGTGGGCTTCCAGTAAGCGCTGGAAGGTTGCCGCCGTCGCTGCTTCGGCCAAGGCCCACTGGTGCAACAGAATGCACTGGGCGCCTTGTGCTTCCAAACGCGTTGCCAGCGCCGTGCCATAGCCCTGGTCGTCGGCCAGAATGAGCCAACGCCCCGGCTTTTGGGCAAAGGATGATTGCCGTGGGCGACTGACCGCTTTCCACGTAATCTCATAGAGCCAGTCGAGCCGCCGCTGGTTGCCCAGCAAGGCTTGCCGGTTGGCGCGACGCAAGGTAAAGTTCGTTAACCGCGCGACGATATGCCCCTCCTCGTCGATCAAGGTGAGATCGACCTGCCGGCTACCGGGAACGTCGTCAGCAGTGGCTGGTCGCGCTTGCACATAGCTCCAGAAACGCGTCGGCGCGTTCCGGTCATAGAGTTGCACCGCTTCCACGCTAAAGGGCAGATAGGGATCTTCCTCATCGGTCGGCAAGAGGCTGGATGCCACGCGCAACGCGGCATCCAGCAGAACGGGATGTAACTGATAGCCGGTCGCCGTCACCGATTGGGGCAGGTTGACATAGCCGAGCGCTTCCCCGTCACCGACAAAAAGCTGGGTCAACGCCTGGAATTGTGGGCCGTAGGTGATGCCCTGGTCGCGCAACTGCGCTTCATAATGGGCCGGCTCGACGGCATTGGAGCAACGGGTGCGTAACTCAGTTAGGTTAACGGTAGCGGGCGTCGTTGGCGCTGGCGCCGTTGCCACCTGACCAGCGGCATGGAGCGTCCAGGGGTCGGTCGGCTGCGCGCCGTCAAGTAAGCTATAGATTTGCCACTGGTAGCCCCCCTGCGCCGGCGTAAAGAGAACCTGCACGGTCGCGCTGGCCGGTTGTTCAGCGCCACTCTGTTCGGCGGTAGGCAGGAATAGTCCTTGTTGAATGGCGCACTCGGTCAGCACCGTTTGTCCCTGTGGCCAAAGCTGGGCGCCGGCAGCCAGAATCATGGCAAAGTAGGCAGCGCCGGGGACAATCGGCTGGTCAAAGAGCGCGTGATCGGCCAGATAGGGCAGAGTAGTCAGGTCGAAGCGATTCTCAAAGAGCAACTCCTGGTTGCGCGCCGCCAGCACCGAATACACCTGTCGCCCCAACAAAGGATGACCGCCCGTTGGCGCCGGTTGGGCTGCTTGCGGACGTGCGGCCGGCTTTGGCTGTGCGTCATCCAACCAGTAACGTTGCCGCTGGAATGGGTAGCGGGGCAGATCCACCTTCTGGCGATTGTACTCCTGGTCAAAGCTATGCCAGTCAATCGTGGCGCCACGCCCATGCAAGGTCGCCAGACTTTCCAGCAGTTGCACCCATTCTTCATTTTTGGGATGGATACTGGTCAGCCAGAGCGGGCTTTGCGTTGTTTGCGCCGCTGATGAGACCAATGGCCAGCACTGTTGGCCCAAGCCAAGCAGGGTCGCTTTGGGACCAGCTTCGATAAAGGCGTCAATCCCTAAAGCGGCGATAGTTGCCATGCCTTGGGCAAATTGCACTGGCTCGCGCAGGTGACGCCGCCAGTAGGCCGGCGTGGTTAACGCTTCATCCGCCAGCGCACCGGTCACGTTGGAGATCACGGGCAGTTGCGGGCGGTGATAGGTGACGCTCTCGGCTACTGTCGTAAACTCGGCCAGGATCGGTTCCATGAGCGGCGAGTGGGAGGCGACGTGAATCTTGAGCGGGCGAATCTCCAGGCCAGCGCGCTGTAACGCACCCGTGGCTTCCCCAATCGCTTCCTTACTGCCGGAGATGACCAGGCTCTGCGGCGTGTTGATCGCGGCCAGGGCGACGCCTTGAGCGTAAGGCGCCAACACTTCCCGCACTATCGCTTCGCTGCCCAACACAGCCACCATCTGCCCTTTGGGCGCCACCTCTTGCATCAAACGCCCACGTGCGGCAATCAAGCGCAGCCCTTCTTCCAGACTAAAGACGCCGGCAAAACAAGCGGCGGCATATTCGCCCATGCTGTGACCGATGACCGCCGCGGGTTCTATCCCCCAGGAGCGCCACAGCGTCGCCAGCGCATATTCAATGACAAAGAGCGCCGGCTGGGCATAGGTGGCTTCGTTGAGCAGCGCATCGCCCCGCGCTTTGTCGGGACCATAGAGGATGGTCAACAGGGCGTGATCCATGTAGTCGCGCAAGATCTCGTCACACTGCTGCAAGGTGCGGCGGAAAAGGGGTTGCGTTTCATAGAGTTGACGGCCCATGTCCACATACTGCGGCCCCTGACCGGCAAAGAGGAAAGCTACCTTGGGCGCCTGCTCCCCTTTCTTGCTGCGAATAATCCCCGGCGCTGTTGGCGCGGTTTGCGCCTGCCGTAACTTGGCCCGCGCCGTTGCCAGGTCCGGCGCAATGATGCTCAGACGTTCATTCCAGTGGACGCGGCTGGTCGCCGCTGTGTAGCATAGGTCAGCCAACGCCTGCCCACCATCAGCCGTTGCCGGTTGGGCAGCCAACCAATCTTCCATCTGCTCGACCTGGGCCGCTAGCGCCTGCTCCGTCTTGGCAGAGAGGGTGAGCAGATGATAAGGCCGTTCCGATGGCGTTACGGTGGCCGCAGGCGTAGCGCCGTTTTCATAATTCGTGTTGCGTGTTGCGTGATTCCTAATTCCTAATTCGTAATTCGTAATGTCCGGTGCGGCTTCGACGATCAAGTGAACATTCGTGCCGGTGAGGCCAAAGCTGCTGACGCCGGCTAATCGGCGCTCACCCTGCGGCCAGGGCATAACCTCGGTTGGCACGGCAAGGGGGGCAGTCGCCCACGGAATGTGGGGATTGGGCGCGGTAAAGTGGAGATTGGGCGGAATTTCGCCCGCTTGCAGCGAGAGAACCACCTTGGTCAGCGCGGCGACACCGGCGGCGGCGGAGAGGTGGCCGATATTGGTTTTGACCGACCCTAGCCAGAGCGGCTCGGTGCGCCCTTCGCCCAGCACATTAAGTAGCGCCTGCACCTCGATCGGGTCGCCGAGGACAGTGCCGGTGCCGTGGGTCTCGACATAGTGGATCTCAGCGGGGCGCACATTGGCATTGGTCAACGCCTGCCGCAACATCATTTCCTGGGCGCGGCCATTGGGCGCCGTGAGACCATTGCTGGCGCCATCATGGTTGACGGCAGAACCACGAATGACCGCCAGAACACGATCCCCGGCGCTGACAGCGTCACGCAACCGTTTCAAGACAACAATGCCGGCCCCTTCGCCAATGCCAAAACCATCGGCAGTGGCAGCAAAAGTTTTGCAGCGGCCATCGGGCGAGACTGCACCCATGTGCGAGAGGCCGATCAACTGTTCCGGCGCAAGCACCAGGCTTACGCCGCCGGCCATCGCTAGGTCACACTCACCGGTGCGCAAGGCTTGACAGGCCAGATGCACGGCCAGTAGCGAGGAAGAACAAGCGGTGTCCAGTTGTAGCGCCGGGCCATGTAGCCCAAGGACATAGGCCAGCCGTCCAGCCGTCATCCCGCGCAGGTTGCTCAGGACGCGATAGCTGTCGATCTGCTCAGGGGTGGCGTTGTAGAGATGTTGGGCCGAATAGTCATCCCAAAAAGCGCCAACATAGACGCCGGTGCGGCTTTCACGCAAACCATCGGCGGCCAAGTTGGCATGTTCCAGCGCTTCCCAGCAAACTTCCAGCAAGAGGCGCTGTTGTGGGTCGATGGCGGCGGCTTCCAGCGGCGAGATACCAAAGAAGGCGGCGTCAAAGCGGTCAACGCGATCCAAAAAACTGCCGGCGCGCACGTACATCTTGCCGGGGGTGTTAGGCGTAGGATCGTAATAGTCCTCGAATTTCCAGCGGTCGGCGGGGAGGGGGCGGGCAGTATCGACGCCGTTGCGCAACAGTTGCCAGAACGCTTCCGGTGTATCGGCATCACCGGGGAAGCGGCAGCCAATGCCGACCAGCGCAATCGGTTCGGTAAGCGCATCATGACCCGCCGGTTGCCAGTTTGTGTCGGTTTGCTGGGGCGGGAAGGAGTCGGCAGCCTGTTGCAAGTGGGCCACCAATTCGCTGATGGTAGGAAAGTTCCAGAGTAGAATCGCCGGCACCGGTTGCCCCAACCACTCACTCAGCGCGCCGGCCAGGTTAACCGCCAGGATCGAGGTCATGCCATATTCGGCAAAGGGCTGATTCCAGTCAATGTCATTGACGCCGATTTGGAGTTTTTCGGCCAGCCAGCCGGCCATCCGGTGGGCCAGCGCCAGCGTCGCCGGTGACGGATGGGGCGCGCCGTTCTGGCTAGCAGTAACTGCCGTGGGCGGATGATGACCGTTGGCACTGTGTCCAGTGGCGCTATGACCATTGCTATGATGTCCGTTGGTGACGGAGACGACCGGCCCAACTGGCGCCTGTTCGCGCAAGAGCCGCTTGAGAATTTTACCGGTGCGACTTTTGGGTAGATCAGCGACCAGATGAAGCGCGCTCGGCAGCTTAAATTCCGCCAGCCGTTCGCGACAGAAAGCCAGCAACGCCTGCGGCGTGACGGCGACATCCGGCTTCAGCACCACGTTGGCCTGCACCTGTTCCCCCAACAACGCTTCCGGCACGCCATAGACCGCCACCTCCTTGACTGCCGGATGTTGATAGAGGACATTTTCCACCTCGGAGGGGTAGACTTTGACGCCGCCGACGTTGACCATATCTTTGATGCGGTCGATGATGTAGTAGTTGCCCTCCGCGTCCACGCGCCCAATATCGCCCGTGTGAAACCAGCCATCGCGCAAGACCGCTGCCGTTTCCTCTGGGCGTTGCCAGTAGCGGAGCATCATGCTGGGCGTATGGATGTGAATTTCCCCCAGCTCACCCGGCGCCACTGGCTCCCCCGCTTCGTTAACGACCCGCAGTTGCACCCCCTCCAACGGGCGACCGGCAGAACCGGGATGGGCTAGCGGATCGTGGTTAAAGGTGCCCAAACAGATTTCGGTGAGACCATAGCCGTCGTTGATCACCGAGCCAAATTTCTGATGCCAGCGGTGCAACACAGCGGCGGGCAGCGCCATCCCGGCGGAGATAAAGCGCCGCACGCTTTGTACGTGCGCCGGGGTTGCCTGCTCTGCAAGGAGAATATAAAGCGTCGGCACGCCAAAGAAGACCGTGGCTGCGGCTTCCTGCATAGAGCGGAGAACAGGCCCCGCCTCAAATTGGCGATGGAGGATCAACGTTGCGCCGGCCTCCAAACAAGGGTTGAAGGCTGCGGTCTGCGCAAAGCTGTGAAAGAGGGATAAACAGACCAGCACCCGATCCGTTGGCTGTAGACCAAAGGTCGTGACCGCCGTTTGCGCGCTGACCACTACGGTCTTGTGTGACAAGAGCGCACCTTTGGGGAAGCCAGTGGTGCCGGAGGTATAGAGAATCGCCGCCGGGTCATCGGGAACGGTGACGGCGGTGGCAAAGTCTGGCGCGGCCTGCGCCAGCAACGCAGCAAAGCTTTGTGTCCCTGGCGCCTCACCTTCAATCAAGATGGTATGCCGAAGGGATGACAAATCCAACGCCGCCAGTTCGGTGTACAGCGCAGCCGTGGTCAACAGAATCTCAGCGCCGCTATCCTTGAGAATAAAGTCGATCTCGGCGGCTTTCAGCCCGGTGTTGATCGTCACCGCAATGGCGCCCAGCTTTTGCAGACCCAGATAGGCAATGACAAAAGCCGCTGTGTTGGGCAACCAGATCGCCACCCGGTCGCCACGCGCCACGCCCAGCCCAGCAAAACCGTTGGCGGCGCGGTTGCTCGCTTGATTGAGTTCGTCATAAGAAAAAGTTTCCCCTTCAAAAGAAAGGGCTAGGCGCGCCGGAAAAAGTCGAGCGCCCCGTTCAACATGATGGGCAATATTCACAAGTAACCTCAATTAAATAGCTTCTATACTCAGATCTGTTTGAAAATGCGAGGTTGTTTGTCGGTTGGGGCTGATCGAAGTTCGCGTTTTCAAAACAACTGCAGTTTAGTTTGACAATGTCATATTGAATCAAAGAGGTAACTGCTCAGGTGCGTGGCACTGGTCAGGCGTAGATTGTTCATCCGACCAGCAGTTGACCAGTGCCGCGCACCTGAGCAGTTACGCAAAATGAACGAACGAATGATCGGCGATGAAAGCGCCGATGCGCGTGGCGGCGACGTGTTGGTCGGTGGGAGCCGACAATATAATGGCCGGGGCGATGGCGAAACTATAGCACGTTGCCGACGCCTGGGGTTCCAGCAGCACCGTGGTATAGCCGGTTTGCACCAGCTTTATACCTTGACGGGTTGAGGCATAGTGGCAGCCACCGCCTTGTCGACATTCATGCCATTCATGCCGTTCTGTGGCTTATGTCCGAAAGTGCAGCGCCACACCACACGATCCTTCATCACCTTTTCGGTCGTCCACGGCGTAAAGCTATCCTGACGATGCACCTCTTCAGAGAAGTGCTCGTCCGTAACATGGGCGACGCTGTTGATCACGTTCATCACAATGTTTTGATGGACATTGCCCTTCAACCGCGCCCCATAGGTGCCACGATGGGCGCCATAACGGATCACCAAGGATTCGCCCAAATGGGTTTCTGCCATCAAGTGACCATCGAAATAATGGCGGAAGATCGGGTGCAAAAAGGCGGCGCAGGCGCGGTCGGCGCTCTCATCGGCGACGGAGATAAAATCGAGTGCAGTTGCCTGTGGGGGATAATTCTCGAAACCATATTCTAACGTCATCACGATCACATGGCGCCCGGCGTGCAGATCGCGTTGTCCTTGCACATAGGCAACGGGCAAGTCACGATAGATTGTCACGGACTGTTCGTCAAAGACCAACGCATCACACAGCACGCCATAGAGTTGGTACAGCGCGTCGGTCGTACTCACCCGGCGTAACATCTCATCAGCAATGGTTGCCAACTCGGTCGCTGTTTGTAACGGATAGCGTACGGTTGGGTAGGGGATGCCGGCGAAGCGTTCTTCCAACAGGTGGAAGAGTGTGCGGATGTTATAACGGAAGCCATGAATAAAGCCGCTGGCGGCCTTGCGGTCGCGTCCGGCCATCGCTGTGCCGATGTAGTAGAGGTTGGGCACGCTTGACTCCCAGCAGGGATTTAGAACGGGATATTTGTTCTTTTCGTCGCTGACCGGCGTTATGTCGGGGGCGAAGAGCGCAGGGTTGATATACTTCCAACCGGTGCAGCGGATCACATGATCATAGACATGATTCAGGCGGATCGTGCCGGGCGTTTCCCAGTGGGGCAGCTCTTCTTCGACCGAAACCAGTAGGGTGCCATCTCCCTGACGGGCAATCTTGTTGACATGAAAGCCGACAACGAAGTGTAAGGCTTTGAGCTGCACCATATCCAAAATGGTGTTGTTGATCGAGCGTAGATCGCCGACAAAATGGCTCTGCCAGGCATGTTTGATGGTGCGGTTGTCCATGGCAATATGGACGATGGCGGCGTGACCGGCTAGATGATTGGCGACCTCAAAGGCCGAATTGCCCCGCCCCATGATCAGGACACGCTTGTTTTCAAAGCGGGTTGGGTCAATGTCATGCGTCTCATAGCCTTCCGCCAATTCGATCCCTTCGGCATCGGGGATGTGGGGCGCCAATGCACCGGTTGCCATGAGCAACCGCGCACAGCGATATTGGTTCTCCGCGCTATCTGTCAACACAAAACACCCTGCGTCATCGCGCACGATCTTGCGCACACGGCAGTTATACTGAATGTTCAATGCATACTTGTCGGCAAAATCATTGAGATAACGGACAATATCATCTGCGTGCGGGTAAAGCTCCTGTGAATAGTCGCGGAAGAGCAAACTATAGTCTTCGGTGAGCAGCGAGTTCCAATCATGGCGCATGTTGAACTCCGGCTCAGGAAAGTAGTTGAAGCGTTTATTTAACGAAATTAGTGTTCGAAGGCGCGGCTGGTGAGTAAAAAATGCACCAGCGCCGGCAGTTGCCTCTAAAATCAAATAATCACGTCCAGCTCGGCCCAGAAAGTAGCCCATTTGTAGACCAGCCGGCCCTGCACCAACAATGATTGTTTCATGGTATTGCATAAAAATTTCCTCCTGATTTCCTGATTCATGGTATAAAAGTTCTTGCTAATCACATAGACAGTGTTGAACAGATCCGTAACAGCGCTGGGGTTGTTTAACTCGGTTAAAATCGTCATGAAACGGCTAACGCCTGCTCTGCGGCAAGCATTGGCGCTAGGGTCTGGGTAACGCGCTGTAACAAAGCCGACTCGGCGCTATGCAAGAAAAAATGACCGCCATCAAAATAGTGCATTTGGAACGCGTGAAGAGTGTGCTGCTGCCAGCCCACCAACTGTTCGGTGGTGGCATGGGCATCCTCCGTGCCGCCAAAGACAGTGATGGGGCAGGCCAGCGGCCGATCCTCCTCATAGCGATAGGTCTCTGCCAACTGAAAATCAGCGCGCAGGGTTGGCAGCATCAATTGTAAGATGGCTTGGTCGGCGGCAAGCTCTTGCGGGATGGCATTGCCGGCTTGGCGTAAAGTCTGCACGATCTGCGCATCCGGCAATTGCGAAAGGTGTGGCTGTGGTTGTGCGAATTGTGGCGCACGGCGGGCCGCGATCAACAAGTGCGCCGGCAAGGGCAGATCACGTTGGCGTAATGTGCGCGCCAGTTCATAGGCCAGTAACCCACCCATGCTATAGCCAAAAAAGGCAAAGGGCCGATCCAATCGTGGTTGCAATTGATCGGCCAGCGCAGCCGTAAGCTGACGCAAATCGGTGAACGGCGCTTCGCCCAGCCGATTACCGCGCCCTGGCAATTGCAGGGCAGAGACCTCAACCGCCGGCGGTAAGTGCGCCGGCCAGCGTTGAAACAACGCCGCGCTCCCGCCCGCGTAGTGAAAACAAAAGAGCCGCAACGCCGCGGCTGGGTTGGGTTGCGGCTGAATGAACCAACGATCATTGGCCGGTATGGAAGGGGGCGCCATGCGCGGGCGATCGGTGACTGGCGCGGCGCGCCGCGCCACCGGTTGTGGTTTGGGATAACCTAACGCTTCTGCCACATTCCAGGTGACATCGCCAAGTGGGGTTTCTGCCGCCGTCGCTTGCCACCGGTCAGCCACGGCAGCATCAATGGTCTTATGGGAATGAAACTTTACGTCACCCAGCATCCGCGCTTCCGCGTGCAGCCCAGTGGTCATGCGTTGCTGCTTTTCCTCATAGGGCTGTAACATTGCTTCGACAAAGGGAATCCCCAGAAAGTCACAGAGCGTCATCATGCTCTGGCGCGGGTGGCGCACCAGGGTTTCAAATTGTAACCGCTGCTGGCGCTGGGGCGGCACATCCTGTAAAAAGGTGAGAATGTTCTGTTGGCTGATCAACCAGGCCGCCTCGCCCAAGGCGGTGGTGGAAAACTTGCGCGCGCCGGCTGCACCCCGCACCCCGGGCATCAGCGCATACATCAATTGATCAAGCCGGGCTTCGACAAAGGAGTGAATGGCCGCCTGGGGATGGCGCGTCAGGTGAATATAAAGCGGCTGCTCAAAGTAAAGTTCGGCGCGGCGGAGAATCGCCAGGTTAAGCGTATCTTGCGGCGTCTTTTCCACCAACAGGCGCGGCGTAGGTCCATCGAGTAAGGTTTGTTGCAAATGCCGATACAATTCCTGCACAGTTGTACCCTGGGCAGCTAGGGCAGTTAGCCAGGCTTCCGCTTGCGTCGGCGACCAGCCATAGAGCTGTGTAATGGCCTTCAGCACGCCTTCGCGCCAAATGCTTGTTTCCCCGGTGAGCGCGGCCTCGCGTTCCGCCAGGGTTTCATAGCCCAACAAGAGTAATTCGGGGGGCGCAAAGAGTTGTGGATGACCGGCCAGCATGACACGCAGGAGCGTGGAGCCGGAGCGGCCCGCAGTCAACACAAAGATGGCTGAGGGGTTCTTGGTCGTCGGTTGGCGACGCAGTGGCGCCAATACGGGCAAGCGGCGGCGCACTTCTGTAATATCGTCAGCCGTTAGGGGGGCGACAGCGGCAAGTTGGTGGTCGCCATTGACTGGCTGCCCCAGTGTCTTGGCAATGGTCGTTGGATATTCAGCCGCCAGATAGGTGGCGAATTCGGCCACGGTGGGGGCGTTAAAGATGGCAATCACATGAAAGGTGTCATGAAATTCTTCTTGCAGCCGGGTAATTAGGCGCGCGGCGTTGAGCGAGGCCCCGCCCAACGCAAAAAAGTTATCATGGATGCCCACGTCGTCGCTCTGCAATACTTCCTGCCAGAGCGTGAGCAGACGCTGTTCCAGCGGCGTGCGTGGGGCGGTCAACGCGGTGGTGCGCGTCAAGCCTGATTGGGTGCGCTGGCGCACGGCGTCAAAGTCGCCCGCCTCCAGCCGGCGGGCCAGCTTGACGCGTTGCAATTTGCCAATCGCGGTTTTGGGCACTTCAGCGCGCGTCACGGGAATCAGATAATCCAGACGAACGCCAATGGTTTTTGTGACAGTCTGGCGGATCTGTTCGAGCAGGGGCGGTAGCGTCTGTTCGTCAGCGCTCACCGGACAGAAGAAGAGGGCGATCTCTTCCTGGTCGCGACCGGGCATACGCACGGCGCAGGCGACGGTGTAAGAGCGTTCGACGCCGGGAAGCTGCTCAACGACGGCTTCAATTTCGCTATTGGCATAGTTGGCGCCATTGACAATAATGCTCTCCTTAGCGCGCCCGGTCAGCACCAATTCGCCATCCATGATCATGCCCAAATCGCCGGTGTCAAACCAATCATCCGCCAGAAACGCTTCCTGATTCGCCACGGGATTTTGGTAGTAGCCAGGCGAGACCGCCACACCTTTCACCTGAAAGCGCCCCACGACGCCTTCGGTTAGGAGTTGATTCGCCTGGTCGACAATGCGCATGGCGAGGCCGGGAATGATTGAACCCAAGCTCGTCAACCCCACACTAGCGGGCGCGTTGGCCGGCAGTTGCACGACGACGCCCGCCAGCGAAGTCCGTTCCACCCAGAATGCCTTGACCGGTAAGGTCGGTGTGGCGCGGTAGTAGGTGATGCCTGAACCCATTTCGGCCATGCCAAAGGCTGGTTGCAGGGCGGTCGGCTTTAAGCCAAAGGGCATCAGCTTGGTTAAGAAGGTTTGCATCACTTGTGGCGAGACCGCTTCACCGGCGCACAGCAACGTTTCCACCGCAGAAAGATCCCACTGTTCTGCTTGTTCTGTGCCGGTTGCCTCTGCCAGCTTTGTCAGCGCGTTATTGATCAACGCATAGGCAAAATTGGGCGCAGCGCTATAGGTGGCTCGGTAGCGGTGCAGCAAGCGCAACCAATTAAGCGGGTTCCCCACGACAGCAGCCCTGGGGACATAGATTTGTTGACACCCGAGGGCCACCGCCCGCAAATGTATATCGGAAAGCGGCCCGATATGCTCCAGTGGCAGCCAGTTGAGCGCCACGGTAGCGGATGTGTGTCCACAGAAGTGGTTGGCAGCGTGGGCGCGGGTCAATAGGTTTTTATGGGTCAGTTGGATCAACTTAGGCGCGCCGGTGCTACCGGAGGTGAGGCTAAAGAAGGCGACATCCACGGCCTGTGCCGGAAAATGGTGGTGGTCCGGGGCATGGCCGCGCAGGGCTTCAATTGTCACGATCTGATTCATCGCCATTGGCAACCCAGCGGCCTGATCAGCCATCACGCTTTGCGTCGCCGTATCAGTCAAAATCAGCAGTTGTTCCGCCCGTGGCGCTGCGCCGCGTTGCTGATCGACCCTGAGTTGCTGCCAGACCTGTTTGAAGCGTTCCAAATCATTATTTGCTTCGCGATAGGTGGGCGGCACCGCGGTCATCACCGGGATAAAACCGCCCAACAGACAGCCCCAGAAGGCCGCCAAAATGTCTTGCGGATGGGGCAGTTGCAGGATCACTTTGGCTTGTGGTTGTAAACCCTGGCCGCGTAGCCCGGCCAAAATTTGTTCAGCGTCCGTTAGCAACGCCGCATAAGATTGACGATATTCCGTGCCGTCACTCTGGAGATAGATCAGTTGTTTGTCGTTCACGGTAGCCGCAACTTGACGTAGCAGCGCCGGCAAGGTGGTCGGTAACAGGGGATCGACCACCAACGGCGCGCCGTCTACCAATGCCGGCTTGGCAGCTTTCACTGGGTTTGCTTTCGCCCAAAGCGGTGTAGCCCTGGTGGCGTAATCCTTTGTTTTACGCAGTTGACCATCAGCAGCCTCTGTGTCGAGCAGATTCTGGTTTGTGGTGGTTTGCAATTCTGGCAAGACAACGTTTGTCATTCCTATAGTTCCTCATCAGTCGTCATAAATCGGGGTCACCGATAACGATGAAAATAGAACGCGGATTTCACGGATACAGCGGATCTACGCGGATTTTATCCGCTTTGATCGACCTGATCCGCCCAATCCGCGTTCTATTTACCCATCAGGTCACATGCCCTAGCGGCACCGAAAATAATGAAAATCTCTACCGCCAAGCACACGAAGAGCGCAAAGGGGCGCATAAGGTTTTCCTTCGCGCTCTTGGCGACCTTCGCGGTGGTTATTTTCAGAACAGGTCACATGCCTTGACGGCACCGAAAACGATGAAAATTTCACCGCCAAGCACATCAAGAGCGCAAAGGGTCGCTTAAGCTTTTTCTTTGCGCTCTTCGCGGCCTTAGCGGTGGTTATTTTCACATCAGCGCTTAAACGCAGATTGCGTTCAGCGTTTCGATTACCCGTTCGTTTTCGTGGGGGCGGGCCAGGGTGATTCGCAGCGTCCCCGGTAAGTTGAATACTTCGCCGCGCCGTAACATCACCCCCTGTTCCAAAGCGGCCTGCGCAATCGTTTCGGTCGGCAAAGGCAGCTTCGTCAGCAAGATGTAGTTACTTTGTGTTGGCAAATAACCGATGTCCAGTTCTTGTAGGGCGCGGGCATAATAATCGCGCGCACCTTGCACCATTGCCACGCTCTGCTCAATGTGCGCCAGATCGTCCACCGCTGCCGCCGCCGCCACATAAGCCGGCCGGCTGCTGTGAAAGGGGAGCTTCATCTGGCGGACCCGCGCGATCAGATCGGCGCGCCCAAAGACATAGCCGATACGCAAACCAGCCAACCCGTGCAGCTTGGAAAAGGTGCGCGTCACCAACAACGGATAGCCCATTTGCACATAATCGAGCATCCGCGGGAACGCGGGATCGTCGGCAAACTCCATGTAGGCTTCATCAAAGACCGCAATCACATGCGCCGGAAGCGCCGCCAGAAAAGCGCCGACCTCGGCATGAGTGACTATCGTCCCGGTTGGATTGTTGGGGTTGCAGATAAAGACCAACCGCACCGTATCGTCAATCGCCGCCAAGACGCGCGGTAAATCAACCGTGTAGCGGTGCAGGGGCGCCAATTCGGGCTGACAACCATAGCGCAAGGTCAAATCTTGATAAAGATTGAAGGTCGGCCCAGCGATGACGGTTTTGTCGCCCGGCTGCAAAAGGGCTTCGGCAATCATGCGCAACACATCCCCCGAGCCGCTGCCGATTAGTAAATGGTCAGTGGTTAGGGGCGTGATGATCCGCTCGACCAGTTTGTGCGCCAGGATTTCTTCTTCCTCAACCGGATACCGATGCGCTTCCTGAATCGCCATTGCGAGCGCGCTGAGGGCTAACGGCGATGGCCCCAACACATTTTCATTTGAACTTAGCTTTAACAGGCCGGATGCTTTCACGGCGTGTATTTTCTGCGCTGGCCCGTTGCCATAGACACGTTGCCCAGCAGAAATTGGCGCAATCGCGATTGCATCGCCTCGGTTGATCATACCCTCTGTTCCTTTACACTGGATTAAACATTATTCTGATTTGGTCTTGAGTGCCAAACAAATTGGTTAGTGGGTTGGTATCGAAGTAATCGACGCACAAACTAACTAACCCACTAACGAACCAACTACCTTTCCTGTACCAGCCACGCCCCCCGAACCAGCGGCACAACATAGGGTGGCACGCCTTGCACAGCGTTGCGCAAGGCCATGAATTGTGGCGAGAAGTAGGGGATCAGCACCCCACCCTCGGTTGCGATCACTTGTTGGATGTCGGCGTAGAGCGCTTGGCGTTTGGCAGGGTCGTTTTCGGCGCGGGCGGCTTCAATCGCCTGATCCAGTTCCGGTTTGCTCCACCCGCTTTCGTTAAAGAAGCCTTGCGCATGGTAGCTAAAGGTCAGAATCTCATCCGGGTCGGCAAGACCGGGCCAGAAGGAGACAAAGAAGGGCGTCTGCATATATTTTTCGGCCCAGTAGCTATCGGGCGCTGTGCGTTCCAGCGTGATGGTGATGCCGGCGGCTTTTGCCATCTCTTGCAGCGCCACGGCTGCGTCCACAATGCCGGGCGTAATCTCGGCCACGGCCAGGGAGACGGTTAAGCCGTCGGCATAGCCGGCTTCGGCCAACAAGGCTTTGGCCTTTTCCACATCGTAGGCCAGCGCCGGTGCATCGGCCCAGAAGGGACTGGCCGGCGGCACGGGCTGATCGTTGCCCACGACGCCATGATCACGCCAGACCACCTTGCGCAGGGCATCCCGATCCACGGCATGTTTGAGCGCCTGACGCACCCGCAAATCGTCGAAGGGCGGTTGGTCGGTGCGCATGGCAAAGAGCGGGTAAAAACCGAGCGGATATTCAATAATGGTGAGCGGCGGGCCGGCTTGCAGCATGGTTAAGGTGGGGGCGCTTACTTGGGCCAGGAGATCAACGGTCTCCCCGAGCAAGGCTGCCTGTTGCGCCGCTGGATCGGTGATGTAGAGATGTTGAACCTCATCCAGGTAGGGCAAGGGCTGCTCCCAGTAAGCTGCATTGCGGGTTAGGACAAGCTGTTCGCCGGGCGTATGGGTTTTTACCTGGAAGGGGCCGGTGCCGGAGGGAGTGGCAGCCAGTTGTTCACTGGTGTAGCCCTGCGGCACAATTGACAAAGCAAAGGTGGAAAGGAGGCGGGGAAATTCAACATGGGGGCTGCGTAGAGTAAACTGCACCTGCTGATCATCCAGCGCCGTCACCCCTTCGACCAATTGCAACTGGCTGTTGCCCGCTGACCCCAACGCCGGATCCATGATACGTTGCATCGTGTAGACCACATCCTGCGCAGTGAAGGCAGCACCGTGGTGGAACTTGACCCCGGTGCGCAACTGGAAGGTCCACACCCGTCCCTCTTCGCTGGCTGCCCAGCTTTCAGCCAACGCCGGGATGACCGGATAGGCGGGATCGGTGTAATCGACGCTGGTCAGGTTCTCAAAGACGGTAAAGCCGTAGGCGATCTCCGCGTTGGAGACGGCCAACGCCGGGTCCAACTGGGTGAGGGTGTCGGCAAAGGCAATGCGCAAGACGCCACCCCGTTGCGGCTGGCTACTGAGGGAAGCGGCGGCCTCCGGTTGAGCCGGGGGCGTACCGGCGGTGCAGGCGGCCAGGGTCAATCCTGTCGCTGCGCCGCCCAACCATTGCAACAACTGACGCCGATTCAACGGATAGGTGTGAATGTGTGTGGCCTTCATAGGTTTCCTCTCGATCTGGTGTGAATAGAAACCCGGTTTTTGGCAAAAACCGGGTTTCTATCGATGCGCCAAGCCACATTAGGCTGCGCCGAGCGCTACCGGAAATTTTTCGTTGATCAACATCACGGGCTGCTCACCGGCAATGATGCGGTAGGTGCGGCTGATAAAGGCGCTGCCCGTGTAGCGCTCAATGGTTTCCGGGAGGTTGCTCAGCTCTTCGCGCCCATACCAAAGAATTTCCCGGCGATTTTCAATTTGGCTATTCAGCAGGACGCGACCAATGCCAGCGGGTTCCTGGGCCAGATCTTGTACGAGGCTGGGTGGGAGCCGGGCGGGTGCTAACAAGGAGACGGCATAAGCATAGACCGTCGCGCTATAGCGTCCGCGCAATAACACTTGCCGGGCAATCACCTCACTGGGTGCAGCCAGAGCCAACCAAGGGTGATCGGTCGGCAAGCGTTGGATCTGCTGGGAGAGGAGGAGACTCTCGATGGGTTCCAACTGATAGGCTTCCAGAAATTTGGTCACCGTACCGTCAATGCTCAACAGGGCGCGTTGCATAGGCGTGAGAGTACGCAGGTTGACGGGGTGTAGATGGGCCGGCCGACTGGCTTGCGCCGACAATAAATCGGCAAAGGGATCAAAGCCGTCGTGACTATTATCATTACCGATGAACGCGCCATACAACATGGTTGCGCTCACTCTATTTCCGCTGTTCATTGGACTCCAGGCTAGTTAGTTAGTTGATTGGGTAGCGCGAAGTTTCGCTACCCAACTTAGGACTTACGCAAGACGGACTTTACTTGGAAGCGCCGACATCCCTGTCGGCAGCAAACTTGTCGACAAGGATGTCGGCGCTCCCAGTCTTTGCGTAAATCCTACAGCTAATTGATTATCATAAAATTATAGAAATTTATTAAATATGTTAAGAAGTTAACGATTAAAAAGCGTAACGAGATCGTGACGAAATTTGCCTTAAGTTTGCATTTTTGCTGTCAGTTGCCGCGGTGCAGGTGGCGGGGTGCGCAACAGGGGGGTCATTGAGTTCGCCACCCCGGCCACCAACCCTACGTTGTAGAGCATGATTGAGGCGATAATGCCAAAGTGAAGCAGGAAGACGCCGCCAATGACGATCATTCCCGGTGCCATGGAAGCGATATGATTGGCGCGCATGTTGGCGTCATAGGCTTTGGTCAGATCAAAGAGATGGCGCAATTGGTCGAGCGAGGCATCCATTAAAACGATCTGCGCTGTGTCGGTGGCGATAGTCGAGGCGCCGCGCAACGAGACCGAGACATCGGCCTGCTTGAGGGCAATGGCGTCGTTGATGCCGTCGCCGACAAAGCAAACCTGTTTGCCGCTCGCTTGTAACTGCTGAATCAAGGCCGCCTTGTGTTCGGGTAGGGTATTGGCAAAGTAGTGGTCAATGCCCAAGGTTGTCGCCAGGTGGCGCGTTGGCTGTTCCTGGTCGCCGGAGATGATGTAGAGCGTCTTGCCGCGAGCGTGCAGGTCGGCAATCAGGTGGTGGGCTTCCGGGCGGATGGTTGGCGCCAGTTCAATCGCCCCGGCTAATTCACCATTGATACTGACAAAGACGAGCGAGTGGCCGTGATGATGCACGGTGGCGTTCAGGTCCGTCACAGCGGCGGGTAGGGCAACGCCTTCCAGGTGCATAAAGCGTTCACTGCCGACGCTGACGGTGGTATCCCCCAGTGTCACCTTGAGGCCATAGCCCATTTCATAGCGCGCTTCGTCAATGGTCGGGATGGTCAGATCACGGGCTTGGGCGGCTTCAATAATGGCGCGGGCAATCGGGTGCGATTGGCGACTTTCGGCAGCGGCGGCGTAGGCCAGCACCGTACTTTCCGTCCAGTCGTTGTAGGTATAGAGTTGCTGTACCTGGGGCTGTTCCAGGGTCAACGTTCCCGTTTTGTCAAAGACGACGGTGTCGATGCTTTGCAACAATTCCAGCGAGCGCGCATCTTTGACCAGAATGCCCTGTTGCGCTGCCAGCCGCAAGAAATTCAACATGCTCAACGGCCCGACAATGCGCAGGTTGTAGCCCAGCGAACTGAGCAGAATCGCAATGCCGCCGCCAGCGCCACGGAAGGGGAGCGCCGCAATTGCTGCCGCCAGCGTCGGTAGCGTCCAACGGTCGGCCACCACCTGGCTACGCGACTCAAAGGTCTGTTTGAAGTCGGCGGTTTGCAACAGGATCTCGCCAATTTTGGCGGCAATGGTTGCTTCACCGGCACGCTTGACCTGCACCAGCAACCGACCAGCCAACAGCAGCGAAGCGGCAAAGACTTCGTCGCCCACCGTCTTTTCCGAGGGTTGGGACTCGCCGGTTAACATGCGCTGATCAACCGAGGCCGCGCCCTCGATCACCACGCCGTCGGCGGCGATCATCTGGCCGGCGGTTACGACTAGCACGTCATCAGCGCGGATGTTGGCAAAAGGCACCTCCACCTCGACGCCATCTACCAACGCCCAAACGGTGGTAGGATGCTGGCCGAAGACATTGGCAATGCTTTGCATCGACTGATCTTCGGTGCGCTTGAGAACCGCCGCACTCAGCGAAAGCAACGAGACCGCCAGCGAGGCAGCAAAAAAGTTACCCAACACTGTGGCGCCGGGAATGGAGAGTAGATCCAACGTGGTCGCTGTAATCTTGCGTTTGGTGCGCAGGTCATCAATGCCCGCCTTCATAAAGGGATAGGCGGTATAGAGCAGGCCAGGCACACTCAGGAGCGCCAGCGGCGGGTAGAACAAACGCCCAACCGTTGTCACCCCTAGACAGCCAAAGGCCACCGCCATGTAGGTATTGGCCTGCTGCTCTTCCGGGCTAAGGGCGCGTTCCTCCGTGGTTGACGACAATGTCTGCAACTGCGCCTGCCGTTCACTGCCGGCCAGCCGATCCACAATACCGGTGGCGCTTTGCAACGCCCGGTTTTTGAGCTTGATCAGGGCGGACGGCTTTTTCACCGTCGCCGGTAGTTGTTGTTGGGGCGGCACCTCGGTGATTTCCAGATAGAGGGGGCGTTTGGCCGGTCGACGCGCCCGCAGGCCAATATAGGTGAGACCGCCAGCGGCGGCGACTAATGGGATGGGAACCATGGACAACCTTTCTAATGAGTGACAGGAAGAGATGACAAGGTGACAAGGTGACAAGGTGACAAGGTGAAATACGATGATTCACCTTGTCACCTTGTCATCTCTTCCTGTTCTTCATCATGCTGCGCGAGCAACAAGCCACGATAGCGCCGGAGCGGCCACATGACATTGCCAACACTCAGCAGGGTGACAATCTCGCGCACGAGCAACACTTGTACGACTTGCCAGCCAATTAGATAGATGCCGCCGATGCCCACGCCGGCGCCGATCAGGCTCAGGCCAAAGCTGCGCTCCAGGGTGGCGTTAAACTCTTGGCTGAGATCAAAGAGGCGACAGAGTTGCTGTAAATTTTGCGACATCAAGATTATCTGCGCCGTATCAGTGGCGGCAGTGGAGGCGCCCCGTAACGAAACCGAAACGTGGGCTTTTTTCAAGGCGATGGTGTCGTTAATGCCGTCGCCCACATAGCAGATCTTCCGGCCTTCCGCTTGAAGCTGTTCAATGATGGCGGCTTTGTTCTGCGGCAAGGTCTGGGCGAAGTAGCGGTCGATGGCTAACTCTTGCGCTAACTTGCGCGTCGGCCCTTCCTGATCGCCTGAAATGACGATAATCGACCGAATGCCTCGTTGGCGCAAGCCCTGGATTATCATTTTGGCTTCCGGGCGCACGGTCGGCGTCAATTCGACCGCACCGATCACGGCTTCATCGCTGGCAACCAGCACCAACGAGTGGCCTTGGGCATCACAGGCGATCTGCGCCTGGCGAATCTCAGGTGGCAGCGCCAACCCCTCGCTCTCCATAAAACGGCTGCTGCCCACGCGCACGTTCAGCCCGTTGACATGAACGCTTAAGCCATAACCGACTTTATAAGTGGCGTCATCAATGGCGGGCAAGGCCAGATCGCGCTCCTGGGCGGCATGGAGAATCGCCCGTGCAATGGGGTGTGTCTGCTTATGTTCGGCGGCCGCGGCCAGGGTCAAGACGGTGCCCGCATCATAACCAGCGCTCGTGTAAACCTGACCGATGGTGGGTTGTTCTTGGGTCAGGGTGCCGGTTTTGTCAAAGACAACAGTGTCCACTTGCGGCAGTAATTCCAGCGTGCGCCCATCCTTGACCAGGATGCCATAGCGCGAGAAGACCCGGAAGTAGTTCAGAATGGCGATGCTGCCGATGGCGCTGACCCGCATGCCAAAGTGGGCGGCTAACACGGCAACCGCCCCAATCGGCCCCACCACCGGCAGCGACAAGAGGCTGAGGCCGAGGGTTGGCCAGACGGTCTGCTGGGTCAATTTTTCGGAACGCAGTTGCATGGTGGTCTTAAAATCGGTGGTGCGATTGAGCAGATCTGCGATCTTGGCCGCGGTGGTTTCCGTGCCGGCCTGTTGCACCTCGACCAGAATGCGCCCACTGAGCAAGAGGGTCAGGGCAAAGACGCTTTCGCCAACCCCCTTCTCCACCGGCTGCGCTTCGCCGGTTAACACATGTTGATCGATACTTGCCATCCCCTGGACAATGATGCCGTCCACGGGAATCGTCTCGCCGGCATTGATCAGGATTTGGTCGCCAGCCTGGATCTGCTCCAGCGGCATTTGCACTTCGACGCCATCCACCAGCACCCAAGCCGTATGAGCCGATTGGCGAAAGATGTTCACCAGGCTCTGTTTGGAATCCCGCTTGACTTGCGCGATTAACTTCATGCCAAAGGTATAGGCGAGACCAATGAGGGCCGCGGCGACAAAGTACCCGCCCAGCAGACAAGTCACCAAGGAGATGCTAGAGAGGGTGTGTACATGGACTTTGTTGTACAACACCGGCTGCTTGAACGCCCGATAGCTGTTTTGGAACATATTACGCATCGAGTAAATGGCGCCAGGCACGCTGAGCAACTGCAACAGGGGAAAGGAAAGACTCCCCACGGCAGCGAGCGTGACGGCAAGGGCGGCAACCGCCAAATCACGGTCGATCTGTTGATTCGCGCCCTGTTTGCTCTGTAAAGAGGCTGCCTCACCCATTTTGCGCAATTGCGCTTCGCGCACCTGATCGGTAAAGAGGGGCTGTAGCCGCTCTGCATTGAAGCGCGTCAACGTGGCTGCACTCCATGTCCACAGATCATGGCTCCAGCTTACAACCTCGTTATACAGTGGCCCCAAGGGGTGGAGGGGGGCGACGGTGGTCGTTGTCATGGGGGACTGCTGGACGTTATGCCCATCACTATGCCCATTGCTGGATCCATTCCGTAGGGGGGTGAGCGTTGCGGTTGATGGCTGACGACCATTCGGCGCGGCCATGCCGTTCTGCCGACTGGGTCTTTGGGGGTTGATAGACTGCAAGGTATCAACCAGCTTCCCTTTTGCATTCGGGTTGCGTTTGGACAGCCCGAAAATGCGGATGCGTGATAAATGGAGCGAATCGACAATCATGGTTATTCAACAATCTGGACAATGCCTGCGTCGCCATCGACTGATAGGTAACTGAACTTGAAAATGCCCTCATCCGCGCCAATCACATTCCGGTAGGTTTCATACTGACCGGCGAAAGCAGCAGTGGCGCTATCCTCATCCATAGCCGATGAACGCACGGCAACAGCCGGTTGCTCTTCGCCAAGCAGGTTGCCCAAGCGCTGGTAGGCTGCCCTGATCGCTACTTGCGTAACCGACGGTTGCGGAATCACAAAGGCTGGGGGACACGAAACTGATTGGCTACTATCGCTAAATTGGCCGCTTTGCCACCAACCAAATGAACCTGTTGACAAATTGGTTCTTCCAACCAAATAACCGGTAGCAAGGATATTTCCTTACGTAATAAAAGATCTAAACATTGATTCCAACATTTATATATTGCAGTTTACTATACCAAATTATAGAGAATTCAGGTTATTTGTCAAGAAGTTAACAAATCGAAAATGTGACGAAAATGTGACGAAAGCGTGACGAAAGCGTTGTAACAGTACCATTTAAGATTATCAATCTCGATTTTGATAATTTTCCTGAATAATAGCCTACGGTACGCTAAAAGGATGCGTCATCCGTCAAAGTTGGAACAAATTCAGCAAAGAGAATGACAATGCGCTAGCCAATCAATCTTAGCAAACCAACATGGGATCAACATGGGATCAGTACAGAATAAAGCGACGAAAAGGCTATTTGTGTTCAGCGCCCAGTCCATCGGCCAACAAGTTGACGCCGATAACCAGCGATGAGATAGCGACTGCCGGAAAGAGCACTACCCACGGCGCCGTGAGCAGAAAATTTCGTCCGTCATTGACCTGCAAGCCCCAATCGGGCGAAGGCGGCTGTACGCCCATACCCAAGAAGCCCAAGCCGGAACCAACCAGAATGGCATAACCAAAGAAGATCGCCGCTTCCACCAGGAGGGTACTGAGCAGGTTGGGCAAAATCTCACGACGCATAATCCGACTGTGCGAAGAACCAATCATACGCGCCGCCTCGACAAATTCGCGTGTGCGTAGTTCCAGCACCACGCTGCGCATCACGCGTGCAATCGCCGGCGCAAAGACCACACCGATACAAATGATGAGGTAGATCAGATCCGACCCCAGCGTACTGAGGATCAGCAGCGCCAGTAGAAGCGCCGGAAAGGCCAACATGACATCCGCAGCCCGCATCAAAATCTCATCGATCCAGCCGCCAAAGTAGGCCGCCACGACTCCCGTGCTGGCGCCCAAGACCAACGCCAGCGCTGTCGCCCCCAGCGCCAGGGTGATCATGCTGCGGCTGCCGACGATCACGCGGCTGAGAATATCGCGGCCAAACTGATCGGTGCCGAACCAATAACGCATGGAGGGCGGTTGTAGGGCATCGCTCAGGTGTTGTTCGGTGTAGGCATAGGGCGCGATCCAATCACCCACCAGCGCCAGGAGAAGATAGGTGAGTACAATCGCCAACCCGATCACCGCAGTCGGGTTCCGCCGTAGACGCGCCCAACGCCCCGCATTGGCGCGCACGGGCAACCTATCTCGCGTTGCGATGCTCTCAATGGTTGCCGGGCCGGTAGTAGGAAGAGAGATGCTTTGGGTCATAATCGATTAGTTGCCTATTACGAATAGCGAATGCGCGGATTAACCCAGAAATAAATAACATCCGCCAGCAAATTCGCTAGGGTATAAATCAGGGCCGATAGCAGCGCAACCCCCTGTAATAAAGGCAGATCGCGCTGACTGATCGCTTGCAGCAGCAACCGCCCCAAGCCGGGATAAGCGAAGATACTCTCCACCAGCACCGTGCCGCTCATCAAGTAGCCGACATTGAGCGCCAGCACGCTGATGGCCGGCAACAGGGCGTTACGCAGGGTGTGCCGCAGCACCACCTGGCGCGGGGGCAAGCCTTTGCTGCGCGCCGTGCGCACATAGTCACTGTTCATCACCTCGATCATGTTGGCCCGCACCAGCCGCGCCACTTCGGCCAGCGACCCCAGCGTCAGCGTCAGCGTTGGCAGGATCAAAAAGCGGATCGACGTAAAGAAGTTGGCGTCCGCATCGATCATACTCGACGCCGGCAGCCAGCGCAACCAGAGGGAAAAGAGAATCATCAAAAAGACCGCGATGACAAAGGGGGGAAAGCTGATAAAAAAGACGGTGAAGGTGGTGATCACCCGATCCGGCCAACGGTCGCGATACAAACTGGCGATCACCCCTAGCCCAATGCCCAGCAGGGCGCTGAAGACCCACGCAAACAAGGCCAGCACCGCCGAATTGCCCAACCGTTGCCACAGCAACGGCCCCACCGGCAAGTTCATGATCAATGACTCGCCCCAATCGCCGCGCAGCACGCCGCCAATCCAGGCCAGGTAGCGCACCGCCGCCGGTTGATCCAGCCCCAGCCGCGTGCGCAGCGCGGCTAATGTCTCCGGTGTCGCCTTCTGGCCCAAGATCATCTGCGCGGCATCACCCGGCAGAATTTCCGTCACGGCAAAGACGACCAGTGAAATAAAAAAGAGAATAAACAAGACAAACGCCAGCCGGCGCAAAAAGAATTGGGTCATGGTGGGTTAGTTGGTTGGTTAGTTAGTTGGTTAGTTGGTTGGTGAGAAACAAACCAACTAACCAACTAGCTAACTCGCACCGGCATTCTTGACGGCATCACTCACATTTTGGACAGCGCCGGCAACGGCATCTTTCAACTGGTTGAAGAGGGAGATGGCTTGGTCATCCAGATCGTCCCAAGCCAGGCCGGCACGCAGATTGGTGCGCACTGGCAGCCCGCCAAAGACTGGCGCAGCGGTATGTTGCTCTTGTGCATTGTTGGTTGTTTTCTGTTGCATTTTTCTTTTCCTTTTGTCTAACTTTGATTTCTTTTGTCGATCGGTTGGTTAGTTAGTTGGTTTCGACAAGCTCAACCAACTAACCAACCGCCATGTCATAATTAGCTAGCCTTAGCTGCAACCGTAGCGGTGGCTGGTTTAGCGGCAGTGGCGGCAGCAGGGGTTGCGCTCTTGGCCGCGGTGGCGCTAGCAGTGGTGGCGGTAGCAGTGGCCGGTGCGGCGCTCTTGGCCGCCGTAGCGCCCGTGGTCGCCGTCTTCGCGGCGGGGGCGGCGGTCGCGGTCTTCGCTGCTGTAACTGTGGCCGCGGGGGCGGCGCTCTTTACCACGGTCGCGCCGGTGGTGGCTGCTGTACCAGCCGTAGCTGTCTTGGCAGCACTGGTCGCGGCTGGGGCAGCCGTGGCGCTCTTGGCAGCCGTGGCCGTGGCTGGGACTGCCGCACTCTTCGCCGCGGTGGCGCCTGCCGCAGCAGTCGTAGCACCGGCGGCTGCGGTCTTAGCGGCAGTTGTTGTAGCTGCTGGTGCGGCTGCCCCGGCCGTCTTGGTAGCCGTGGCGGCAGCCGGTGCTGCACTCTTCGCCGCAGTTACACCAGCCGGTGCCGCCGCACCCGTTGTAGCTGTCTTCGCAGCAGTTGTAGAGACGGGGGCCGCACTCTTAGCAACCGCCGCGGCTGCCGGTGTCGTGGCGGTCGCCGTCTTAGCAGCGGCCGCTACCGGCGCGGCGCCCTTGGCGGCAGTTACACCAGCCGCCGTGGCCGCACCAGCCGTGGCCGTCTTGGCGGCAGTGGTGGCTGCACCAGTCGTTGCAGCCTTAACGCCCGTCGCTGTGGCCGGGGCTGCCACCCCAGCAGCGGTTGTCGCGGCTGGGGCAGCGGTCTTAGCGACAGCCGCTGCTGGGGCGGCGCTCTTGGCGGCGGTTACACCAGCCGCCGTGGCCGCGCCGGCAGGCGCCGTTTTAGCAGCAACCGTAGTGGCGGCAGGCGCCACCGTGGCCGTCTTAGCCACAGTGGTCGTGGCTGGGACCGCCGCACTCATGGCTGCCGTAGCGCCAGCCGCAGTGGTTGCCCCCGTACTGGCAGCCTTAGTCGTTGTCGCTGCGGCTGGAACCGCGGCACTCTTAGCGGCGCTTGCGCCCACCGCTGCTGTTGTCGCACCAGCGGATGCGGTCTTCGTGGCTGTAGTGGCGGCGACGGGCGCAGCCGCGCTCTTGGCTGCCGTGGCGGCCCCAGCCGTGGTTGCCGCACCGGTAGTGGCGCCTTTCGCCGCCGTGGCGGCAATGGGTGCGGCGGCTGTTTTGGCCGCGGTGGCGACAGGGGCAACAGCTTTGGCCGCCATTGCGCCGGCGGTCGCCGTTTTGGCTGCGGTAGCGGCGGCGGGCAACCCGCTCTTAATCGCTAAGCCAGCCGCTGGCGCTGCGGCACCCTTGGCTGCCAGCACGGCGCCAGTTGCTGCCGCGGCGGTCAAGGGTAGGGCGGCGCCAGCGCCACCTGTGCCGCCAGCCGCCGCCGTACCAGCGCCGCCAGCGGCAACGCTACTGCTAGCCGCGCTTATGCCGCCGGCGCCAGCAGCGCCAGCGCTACCAGCGCCCATGCCTGCACCAGCAGACGCGCCCATGAGACCGGCTTTGCCGGCAGCGGCGCCAGCTCCCATCAGGCCGGCGCCCACCCCTGTTCCTGCGCCCATGCTTGCGCCAGCGCTACCGGCTGCAGACGCCAATGCAGCGCCGGCTGGTACGGCCATTTTGCCCGCAGCCACCCAGGCCGGCGCCGTCGTCATGCCGGACCATAGGGGGGCGGTTACTCCGGCGGCAGCGCCAGCTTTGGCAGCACACAAACCACTGAGTAAGCCTTTGGCGGCTAAATATTCGAGAAACATTGTTTTCCTTTCCTCTGGGCTTGGGGTTGTTTACGCCGTCGCTTCCTGTGCCGGCACTGGCGCAGGGTTATCCGCCGCGGCTTCCGTCGGTTGCGTCTGCATCAAGCTCCAGCCTACGGCGCCACCGGCCAACGCGCCTACCGTCAGTGCGACCGGGGGCGCGGCCAGGGTGCCAACAACAGCGAGGACGCCCTTGGACACAGCCGCCAGGGCGAGACCCCCGACGACAGCAGCGGCAATGGTCACGCCCCACACTTTGCGCTCTTCGGGCTGCTGTTGGCCGGCTTCGACGAGACGGTTCCAGCTTGCCTGGCTTTTGTCTTTAATCGTGTTTAGACTTTGCATGGCTTTGTTCTCCTTACCAACACATGTTGGTCACACATTGCTTCTTAATCCGCGTCATTCAGTAGTGATGCGTATCACCCAAACAGTATATTACACTCTCGTTGTTTTTGCTGAATAATCTTGTAAGCAAATGCGATATTCCTTGGTCCTGCCAGGAACCAAAACACGAAGTAGCATATCATACCAACGTAGGATGAACGTGGGATGAACGTAGGATGAACGTGGGATGAAGAGCCTTTTGTCCTGACGGATCAACCCTGCGTCAGCCAGATATTCTGATAGACAAGGCGCGGGGCTGGGGCATGGCCTTGCACGTTGTTACGAATGGCCTGCAAGAAGGGGGCAAAGTACGGGATCAATACGCCGCCCTGTTCGCTAATGATCTGTTGCACTTCGGCGTAGATCTGCTTGCGCTTCTCCCCATCCTGTTCGGCGCGCCCGGCGGCGATCAGTTCGTCCACTTTGGGGTCGCTCCAGCCGCTTTCGTTATAAAAGCCATCCGAACTATAGGCCAGCGGCAAGACGGCATTGGGATCGCTAAAGACCGGCCACCAACTGGTGAAGAAGGGGACTTGCATATACTTTTGGCTCCAGAAATCACCCACCGGCACTTTGTCGATGGTGATGGTAAAGCCGGCAGCCTTGACCATCTCTTGAATGGCAACAGCGGCATCGTTGACACGTGGCCCGCCGATGTCACTGGTAGACAAGGCGACTTCCACGCCGTCGGCATAACCGGCTTCGGCTAACAAGGCTTTGGCCTTTTCCACATCATAGGCCAGCGGTTGCACGTCTGCCCAGAAGGGGGTGCCGGGGCCGACCGGTTGGTCGTTGCCAATTGCACCGCGCCCGTTCATCAGCGTTTGGTGCAGGGCGGCGCGATCTACGGCATGTTTGAGCGCCTGGCGCACCCGCAGATCGTCAAAGGGCTTTTGGTCGGCGCGCATGGCAAAAATCGGATAGTTGCCCTGGCTGCTCTCGACCACGCTGACATCGGGCGTGCCCTCCAACATGGGGGCGCTCTCCAAGCCAATCGAATGGATCAGATCGACGGTGCCGCCGGTGAGGGCAGCGATTTGGGTGGCCGGTTCGGGCAGCACCAGCAGTTGCACTTCATCGAGATAGGGAAGCGCTTTGTCCCAATAGTTCTCGTTGCGCTTGAAAACGGTGCGTTCACCGGGGACCCGTTCGGCCAGAACAAAGGGGCCGGTGCCGGAGACTTCAGCAACGATCTGTTCGGTGGTGCGATCATGGGGAACAATCTGTACGCCGGGGCCGGCCAGGGTGTAGGGCAGCACGACGTTGGCGGCTTTCAGGTGGAACTTGATGGTAAAGTCATCGATAATTTCCATTTTGTCGATGACGCCGAGTGAGCCGGACACACCCGCCGCCAGGGCCGGATCGAGCAGGCGGTTGATCGAATATTCGACATCTTTGGCGGTAAAGGCCGTGCCATGATGGAAGGCGACGCCCTGGCGCAGGGTTAAGGTATGAACGGTCGCGTCTTCGCTGGTCTCCCACGCTTCGGCCAACGCCGGGTAGAGGGGCGCGCCCGGTTCATTTTCGGCACGGCGGATCAAGGTTTCATAGGCCAGATAGCCGATCTGGACATCAGCCAAAGTGATCGATGTGCCGGGATCAAGGGTGGTCACATCGTCGGCCAGAGCGACCCGTAAAACGCCACCGCGTTGGGGTTGATTGTCGGCCGGGACCGCGGCGGACGCGCTATCGGCGGCCGGTGCGGCGGGGGTGGCGACACAAGCGCTTAAGAGCGCCAACGAAGCGGCGCCACCAGTTAGTTGCAAAAAGCGCCGCCGGTTGAGCATTGTAGGTGGGTGTGGGTTATTCATTTTTCCTCCGCAATCTTATCAGTTAACAAAGGGTAGGGTTGTTACAAAAATTATTCTCACTGGTAGAGCCGGATCGCGTTGGGCTATTCAAATTCAATGGTGAGACCGGCGCTCACCCATTGCGCCTGGTAACGGGCGTCTATGCGGGTGCTCTGTTCCGCCGTGAAGAGGGTGCGCCAGTCGCCCACCTGCCCTTTGCGCAGATGGTGATAGGGATGTTCTGGTCGTGGGATGTTGATGTCATCCATATTGGCTTTGGGGTTTTGCCGCATGGCGCCAAAGCGGGTCTGCTCGGCGGTAGCGGCGATAACGGCCGGGGTTGTCGGCAAATCAAGAAAACGGGCAATCTGCGCCACGACGCCGGGTAAGTCCTTGTGCATCTGTTCATAGGTCAGAAAAAGAATGTTGTCACATTGACGGCTGGCCTGCCACCAGCCCAACACATGATCAAAACAGTCACCATTGATCACCAGCCCGTTCATAAAAAGTTCAAAAAACGCCGGCCATGCGCCATCAAAGCCCATGTGGGCCAGGCTCAAGTAAAAGTAGTAGGTGGAAACGGCGCAATCTTTGGGGTTGCGAGCGACGTAGATGTAGCGACCTAATGCTGTGCCGGCAATGGGCATGAAGTTGTAGGGGAAGTGGGTGGTCAAATAGCGGGGTGTGGTCAACCCCATCAGATATTCAACATGTTCAGGAACGGGCAAACCGATCATGCTATAATCCAGATAGGGGACAGTCTGATGAAAATCGCTTTCGCCCTGTTCCCCGTTGTTGAGCAACAAATGAAGAATCTGGCGCGTCCAGGTTGTGCCGGAACGTGGGTAGGTGACGACAAAGAGATCATCGGCCCGCGGGGCAAAGCCGTGGTGCAAACAATCGAACATCGCTTGCGGCAGCTCAGGGAAGCTCACCATTGTGGCCCCTTGACCGTTAGCGATAATGGTGTGGTTAAAGGGGATGGTAGGCAAGGTTGTTTCTGTCATGAGTGGTTTATCTCCTCGCTCCTGCATAATTTTATTCATGGTTTTGTAACAGCGGCAGCATCGCCACGCCCACCCCGGCCAGGAGACTGGCGTTATAAATGACGAGTGAGCCGACTAGCCCCATGCCTGTCAGGAAGACGCCGCCGATGATAAAAAAGCCGGGAATCATGGCGACGGCAAAGCCAGTCTTCATGTTTAGATCAAACTGACCGGCCAGGTCGAGCAGCGCTGGCAATTGGTTGAGCGTGGTGTCCATAAAGACAATCTGCGCCGTGTCGGTGGCGACGGAGGTGGCTCCGCGCAGCGAGATGGAGACTTGCGCTTTTTTCAGCGCAATCGAATCGTTGATGCCGTCGCCGACAAAGCAGACGGTGCGCCCTTCGGCCTGTAAGCGTTCGACATGGCCGGCCTTCTCTTCGGGCAGGGTGTTGGCAAAGTAATGGTCAATCCCCAATTTCTCCGCCAAGTTGCGCGTCGGCTGCTCCTGGTCGCCGGAGATGATATAGACCTGCTTGCCCCGCTTGTGCAGGTCGGCAATAATTTGCTGCGCTTCGGGGCGAATGGTCGGGGCCAGTTCGATGATGCCAGCCAGTTCGTCGTCGAGCGCCACCATCACTAGCGAATGGCCTTGACCATGCGCTTCGGCTTGCAAGGCGGCGACAGCCGGGGGCAGCGGGATGGCTTCCAGGGCCATAAAGCGGTCGCTGCCGATGCGGATCAGCCGCCCGTCGATCCAGGCTTTGAGGCCATAGCCGACTTCGTAGCGGGCATCGTTGATTGCCGGGAGCGTTAGCCCTTGCGTTTTGGCGGCGTGGACAATGGCGTGGGCAATGGGGTGGCTCTGGCGATCTTCGAGGGCAGCAGCATAGGCCAGCAGCGTGGCTTGGTCAATGCCATTAAAGAGATGAATCTGGGCAACATGGGGCTGTTCGAGGGTCAAGGTGCCGGTCTTGTCAAAGATGATGGCGTCCACATTGTGCAGCAATTCCAGCGAACGGCCATCCTTGACCAACATTCCCTTGTGGGCGGCGATGTTGAGATAGTTGAGCATGGCAATCGGCCCGGTCATTTTGACATTAAAGCCAAAGGCGGCGTTGGTAATGGCGACGGCGCCTTCAAAGCTTTGCACCAGCCAGGCCAAGCCGGCGGCGAGTAAGGTCGGCCCTAAGGACGCATTCGCCAATTGTAATGCCTTGGATTCAATCGACATCTGGTAGCCGGCAGTGGTATTGAGGATTTCGCCAATTTGGGCGGCGGCGGTCGCTTTGCCGGCCTTTTCCACTGTGATGTAGATCTTGCCGGCCAGCACCACCGTGGCGGCCAGCACGCGGTCGCCCACCCGCTTCTCCGCCGGTTGCGCTTCGCCGGTCAGCCGGTGTTGGTCAATGGAAGCGTAGCCGTCGCTGATCACCCCATCGACTGGAATCATCTGGCCGGCGCCGATCACCAGGCGCGTACCGATCTCGACCTGCTCAAACCCAATCTCGACTTCCACGCCATCGATGACGGCCCAGACTTTGCGCGGCTGCTGCCCAAAGATGTTGACCATCTTGCGCTGGGAGCGATCCTGGGTGATGACAATCAGCTTTTCGCTGAGAAAGAAAAGAATAAAGCTTAAGCCACCGGCAAAGTAGAAGCCGCCCAGCCAGGTCGCCAATACGTTGACCGATGCCACCACTGGAATCTTCAGCTTATGTTCGACAAAAATACAATGGTAGGCGCGCTGAAAGATCACCCATGACATCGAGATTGCTAACGGCAGACAGGTAACGACGACCACAACTGGCTGACTGGCGGCAGCCAAGGCAATGCCAGTGACGACCGTACTCATGGCGATGTTACGGTTCAAGGTTTTTTCGTAAGGTGTAATGACCAGCCCGCCGCCCACTTCGCTGATCTCCTGCATCTGCTGGTCCCGTTCGGCGCCAAAGAGCCGATCGAAGTGGCGGTGCATGATGGCTTGATAGCGCGCATCAAGAGCGCCGGCGCTTTTCCGTAAGATTGCTACCGGCCCGCGTTGGGGTAGTGGGCGGCTCGGTACGGACGCCGGTGTAGACGACAGCGGTAGTTGACGGGTGTGACCATTGAGGAGCGCCGCCAACGTAGGGCGAGCGGCTCTTTGGCGGGTGAGCGCCACAGCGCCGACCGCCGCTGCGCCGCCGGCAATGGTCAACGGGATGAGTGGAAACATGGTTACTTCCTGTAGGCTAAAAATAGCGGCAAAATCTTATAAGAAAGTTGGTTTTCTGATTTAGATGTAAGTCATTACATTGTAGCACAAATAGATAAATTACATAATTATTCTATAACTCAACAGAAGCCTATTGCGTTGAACAGAAATGCGAATCGGCGTTAGGCCGGGTTAGCTGGCGGCGACGCAAAGATTACCGATGACAATCAAAGTGCCGGCGGTCAGGTCATCGCCCGCTTGCAGAATAGCCTCTTTGACCTGGGCAGTAAAGGGCTGTTGGTTGACCAAGGCTTTGCCCTCGACCACGCGCCCGGTTAGCGGGGCCAACTCGCCAGCCACCAAGAGCAGATGTGCCCCTTGGTGTACTTTCGTCAGCGGGTGATAGACCACTTGATCGCCTTCCTGGATACGCACCAGTTGCGCCAACCGTTGGCGTTGTTGCGTGCGTTGCCGGTAGAGGAGTCGCCCCGCATGATAGAGCGAGAAAGCCAACGATCCCACCAGGAGATGTCCCTGCCCAAGACAAACCGTCAAGGTAGCTGTCTCGACGAACGCGCGCTTGATCGTTCGCCCTGCGGTCAGATCTTCATAGGCATTTTGAGCCGCCGGTGTTCCCATATAGACTAGCGCCAAGGCGCTGGCATAAGACAAGGGCGGATAAACCAAGCGCGCCGCTGCGGCTAACCCCAACGAAAGCGTAGCGGTAAGAAAACTATGTTGTAAAGTTTCTTCTGTGGTAGTCATCGGAAAAGAAAAATGTGAATTAAGCTTTCTGTATACTTATCAAGGTTTGCTATACGACTTACTCATCTTGTACAAATCTTATCTAGGTCTTGCCAATACCTTTTGTTTACAGATCGCGTGTTTACAGATCGCGTGATGGGGTTAAGGCGTAGAAAGGAACGATGGCTCACGCAATTCGACTACACGTTGGAAACATTTTAAAGATGGTGACCCCACTTGCCGGGAATCACCTAACCCTGGACACGTGTCACCGCGTCAATGTGGGATTTTTGCTATGATGGCAATCGAACGTGGCTTGAACGTGGGATGAAAACAACATTATTGTATACTGTTTTTTTTGTAGTTTACCAAATTATTGATCTTTAGTATGGAAAGTATGGAAATTTGGCGTTGTCTTCATTCTTTTCTTCAGCCCGTGAGGGTATCGAGAGGAGCGTCTTGGGGTGCCGCAGTCGTGGCCCAAGCGCGTTAAGCAGCCCTACTGCTGTGCCGCCGTAGTCTACCAGCAAGGTAGGGATCACGCCAAAGCGCAGAAAATAGATGCCACTCAGGTTAATCAAGCTAGGCGCCAGGGCCAGGTAAAGCCCTCGTTTGCGATTGACGGACAGGGCGGTGCGCAGGGCTAACAAGGCTTGTAGTTGCGCCGGTTGGTCGGCAGCGAACCGAATGTCTACGTTAGGCGCAGCAGAAGCGCTGATCCATAAAGCCAGACGGGCGTGGATCAGGGGCGGCATTGGCGCAGATCCCAAATAGGCGATCATGTGACCAGCGGCTTGTTGTTCCACAATCAGGGCAGCGAGATCAACCGAGCCAGGAGCGATTACGATGATGGTGAGGGTCGGATCGAATTGCAAGCCCGCCTGTTCCGCTTCAGCCCATGTCGCGTCTACAAGCAACACGTCCACTTGTTGCAGCGTTTCCAGGGCCTGGCCGTCCCGCAGCCAGATCCCCTGTTCTTGGGCGCTTGCCAAATAGCTCAACGTGCTGATCGGCGCGGTGACGCGATAGTCATAGCCAAAATTGGTCAGCAGCACGGCCAAGGCGCGTTTGGCGCCTAGCCAGGGCATACTGACGGCGCTTAAGGCCAGTAGGGGCAGCGCACCCTGGTCAACGATCCATTGCCATTGCGGCTTGGCCAGATCGACTTGCGGATCTGGTTGTCGCGCCACGGCGGGGTGTTGGTTGTTGACGTCAGCGTTTTCATCGTTCGCCGGCGCCGTCATCCCGCTAGTATCGGACAACTGTTGGAGACTCTTGACATGCAGGGTATGGCTAGTGAAAAAGAGCGTAGTGAAGAGTGAATTGGCTCCCCATTGCCGGGTGACTAACAGGCCGGCGGCCAGCACAGCATCGCTGGCCGCAACCCCAACGCGCCGCTCGGCTTGCCATTCCAGATAAGCCGAGCGGATAACATAGCCATCTAAATAGAACAACCCTGGCAGTGCGATCAAGCGCAACACCGGCAGTCCCAGATAGCTAATCGTTGTCAACCCCAGCAGGCCGGCAGAAAGCGCCAGGTTTTGCTCCGGCGACCTTGCATACAAATGGACAAAGGATCGGTGCGTTGCGCGATCCACCTCCGTAATCGGGGCTAAGGTATCGATCAAGCGGGGTTTGGACCGCCGTTGCTGTCGCCAGCCGACAACCAAGGCGCCGCCGGCTAGGGAGAGTAGAAGCGATGGTAGCATGATCACTCGTTGCTTGAGTGTGGCAACTGATACGCGCCACGCTCCACCTGATCCAGCGCCCAGGTGAGCAGATGGCCGACCACTTCGTTCTGGCCCATCCCCTGTTGTTCGGCAACGGCGGCAATCCGATCCAGCAGACTGCGGGCCACCGGGTAACTGGCGCGGGTAGGTGTTAGTGGCGTTGCAACGGGTTCGGTGGCCGGGTTGGCAGCGACGGCTTGCGTGCGGGTCAGGTTGGCCTGATCGGTCCAACTGCCCAGTTTGCTTTCCAGATTTTGTAATTTCTTAGCCATGATATAACTCCTCGGCCAGGGCTTGATAGGCGAGCGCACCCGCGGAACCGGGCGCATATTGGGCAACCGACGCGCCTTCTAACGTTGCTTCCGCCACTGCGACATTAAGGGGAATCACCGCCTGTGTCACCAGGGTGCCAAAGCGATTGCGCACCGCATTCTCTACCGAGCGGGTCAGGGTCAGGCGGCGATCCACCATCGTCAACACAATTGCCTTGAGATGCAGCGCCGGGTTCCCCTTTTGCACCAGTTGAATCAGGTGTAGCGTGTTGTCGAGGGCGCGGTAGGCGTAGGGTTGACATTGCAGGGGAATCAGCGCATGGGTTGCCGCTGTCAACGCATTAAAGGCAAAAAAGCCCAGATTGGGCGGGCTGTCGATCAGAATATAGTCATAGGCGGCTTGCAGCGGCGCCAGGGTATCTTTGAGCTTGTCATTGCGGTCATAAAAACCGGCAAAGCGCTGTTCGGCCAAGGCCAGGTCCAGGTTGGCCGGCAGGAGGGCGACGCCTTGGGGTAACGCAACAACGGCGGCAGGCGCTTCACGCGGTTCGATCATGGCGTGATAGATGGTGGGCCGGTCATCGCCAGGGTCGAGACCGCAACCAATAGTCAAGTTGGACTGCGGGTCGAGATCGACCAGCAGGACGCGCCGCTGCTGACGCGCCAACTCGTAGCCCAGATTTTGCACCAACGAGGTCTTCCCCACTCCGCCCTTATGGCTGACAACAGCAATGATTTGGGTCATAGACAGCCTTTCGTGTTGCGTGAACCGTGTTGCGTGTTGCGTGAAGCGTGGCCTTCAACAAGCTCAGGTCGCGAATCACGCAACACGAATCACTGCGTAACCAGTTTGCGGGCGGCAACCAGCCAGGCGGCGATGGCGCTTTCCGGTTGTTGATTGTCGGCGCCGAGTGCTTCCTGGATGCGCGCCGCCGACTGGCCGGCCAGATCGGCATAAGTGAGAATGCCGACCTCATTCAGGCGAGCGGCAATGGCAGGGGTGATGCCGCTGATGGCTTCCAGTCGATCCAACTGGATAGCGCTGGGGGTAGTTGCCGCCGGTGTGCTTGTTGCGGCTAAAGGCGCTGTTGTAGCAGGTGCATCCGGTTGGAGACGTTGACGCGCCTGTTGAATCCAATCGGCGGGCTGCACCATGCTACCGGCGCGGGCTGTGCCGATGATTTCGCGCAGGCGTTCGGGCGTCTGCGCCGCCAGATCAGCAAAGGTGTAGATGCCGGCGGCGTTGAGCTTTTGGGCAAAGACGCGGCCAATGCCCTTGATCGCTTCCAATTGATCCTGCGCCATTTGCACGGCCGGTTGTACGATTGGTGATGCCGCCAGTTTACTCTGCAATTCGGCCAAATTCGCTTTGGCGGCGGTGAGGGCGTCGGCCAACTGGCTTCGTTCGGCCTCGGCAGCGACGGTTTGGGCGGTCTGCTCGGCCAACGCATCTTTCACCTGGCGCACCTGGTAGCGGGTGGCGCCTACACCGGCGGCGCCACCACCAACTACACCAACGGTCAACGGCGCCGCATTGGCCGAAATGGTCTGGAAGAGTGCCGCAATCTTATCCACCAACGCCGTACCGCCGGCAATGGAACTGTTGAGCAACGTGGCGGTGTTTTGCAGCGTTGCTGCGCCAGTGGCGGCGCCCTGAGTCATGAACACGGGGGCAGCAGTCGCGCCCCCTTTGGCCGCCGCCGCCCCTTGGGCCACGAAAGCGCCCTTCGCCAACCAATAGCCGCCCACGCCACCGATCATGACGGCAGCGGCGACCAGACCGGCGCTCTTTAGCAGATCACGGTTCTCGGTGACAAAACTTTCGGCTTGGGTGATCGTGGTGCTGCTCAGCTTTTGTAGATTGTCCATCGTTGTATTAATCGTTGTCTGTAGATTGTCTACAGTCGTATTGACACCCGTTTGCAGATTGTCCACAGTTGTATTGACAGTCATGTGACGCCTCCTCTGGTTGATCGAATGGTAGGGATACAGATTCAGGAAAGGTGGTTTTACACGACGAGAGACGAGCCGCGTTTCCTGAATCCGCGTCTCTCCCCATTGTGAACATGAACAGTTACGACAATTATACCTGATTCCTTACCAGAGAAGCAAGGATGATTGCAACTCGTTCTAATAAGGGGCTGCTTTGCTCCTGAAGATAAAAGTGACCACCCGGCAACAGGTGTAGGGCGAAGTCGCTCTCGGTTACGGTGCGCCAGGCCGCCAGTTCCGCCTCCGTGGCAATGGGATCGTTAGCGCCGCCAAAGGCCGTGATCGGACAAGGCAACGGGGTCAATGTGCTTGGTGTATAGCTCTCCACCAAGGTAAAGTCGGCGCGCAGCAACGGCGCATAGATCGCCTTGAGTTCGGCATCCTGCAAGAGCAGTTCCGGCAGGTTGCCATAGCGTTGCTGGATGGCGCGCAATAGGGTGTCATCGGTCGGCGCCGGGTGGATGGGTGGATAGCGTTCCGGTGTCCCCGGCGCCCGGCGGCCAGAGACCAGCAGATGGGTGGGCGGTGTTCCGATCCGGGTCAGGGCTTGCGCCAGTTCGTAGGCGACAATGGCGCCCATGCTATGACCAAAGAGGGCAAAAGGGCGATCCAGTTCGGGGCGCAATGCCATGATCAATGCGTCCACCAACGATGTTACCTGCGTAAAGGGCTTTTCATTCAACCGATTTTCCCGCCCCGGTGGCTGGACCGCACAGACTTCGACTTCCGGTCGGTGTTCCGCCAGCAGGGCCGGCCAGGTGCGAAAGGCGCTGGCGCTGCCGCCGGCAAAGTGAAAACAGAAAAGCCGCAGCCGCGCTTGCGGATTCGGCTTCAACCGTCGCAACCAAAGTTGTGTACTCATGCAAACCTGTCATCTTTCGAGAGTGGGTAGTTGGGTGGGCAGCCAGGAAACAAACGAACTACCCAACTACCCACCCAACCACTCTACTGTTTCTGTTGCGGATCAAAGACATCCCGCAAGCCATCGCCCAAGAGGTTAAAGCCGACCACGGTGAAGACAAGCGCCAAGCCGGGAAAGGCGGTCAGCCAGGGCGCTTCCTGTAAATAGGGGCGCCCTTCCTGGAGCATGGCGCCCCACTCTGGTGTGGGCGGTTGCACACCAAAGCCCAAAAAGCTCAAGGCCGCCGCTGTCAAAAGCGCGCCAGGCAAGGTTAGACTCACCAATACCAGATTGGTAGCGACAAGATTAGGCAAAATATGGCGCCAGAGAATCCGTCCGTGGCTGCTGCCAATGGCAATGCTCGCTTGGACAAAATCCCGTTGGCGTAACGACAGCACCTTGGCCCGTGTCACGCGGGTGAAGGGTACCCAACTGACCAGGGCAATGGCGACCACGGCATTGAACAGTCCCGGCCCCACGGCGGCCACCACCCCCAGCGCCAAAACAAGCGGCGGGAACGCCCAGACCATGTCGGCCACGGTGCTGATGATCAGATCCAGCCGGCCGCGAAAATAGCCGGCGGCCATGCCTAGTGGCACCCCCAACGCCACTTCAATGACAACAACGGTCAGTCCAATCAACAGCGCGAGGCGGGCGCCGTGGAGCAGCCGGCTCAAGAGATCACGGCCTAGACTATCGGCGCCTAACCAAAATTGGGCGCTGGGCGCGGCGCGAATGAAATCGAGATGTTGCTCCTCATACGGATAGGGGGCGAGCCAGGGTGCGCCCAGCGCCGCCGCCAGCAGCAGCACAAGCAGCAACAAGCCGAGCATGGCGCCCCGGTGACGCCACAGCCGATGCAAATCGATCTGCCATTGGCTACGCACCGACAAGGTCAGGGGCGCGCCAAGGTACGCCGCCTTTGCGCGTTGGGGTAAGGTGGAGTGGGAGGAAACTGAGGTGGAGGTGGTCATGCTTGTTCGATCCTTGGGTCCAGCAGCACCGTGGCAATATCGCCCAACAAGTTGGCAATCACCGTGCAGAGCGCGATGATCAAGAGAACGCCCTGGACAACCGGGAAATCTTTTTGGGTCAACGCCTGATACATCAAGCGCCCCATGCCCGGCCAGGCAAAGATGGTTTCGATGACAACAGAACCGCCCAGCAGCCAGGGGAGGCTGAGAAAGAGCAGCACGGCCACAGGAATCATGGCATTCCGCAGGGCATGACGATAAAAAATCCAGATGGGGTGAAGGCCCTTGGCTTGGGCCGTTTTGATATACTCGGCACGCAAGACATCCAACATTTCTGTACGCACCAGCCGCGCCACCGAGCCAATCAGCGGCAACGCCATCGTCAGTACCGGCAAGATCAGGGCGCCACTCTCCCGAAAACCGGCGAGCGGCGTCCAACGCAGCCAGAGGCCAAAGACCAGCATTAACATCAGCCCCAGCCAAAAATTGGGGATGGAAAAAAAGAAGAGCGAACTGTAACTGATCAGGTAATCAAGCCAACGGTTTTGCTGCACCGCGGCTACCATGCCCAGGATCACCCCCAGCAGCGCACCAAGCGTAAAGGCCGTTAGCGTCAAGCGCAAGGTGAAAGGCAGTTGCTCGCCGATGAGCTGCGCTACCGGGCGTTTGGCCGCCATTGAGCTACCCAGATCGCCCTGCGCCACCCGACCCAACCAACGCAGATATTGTTCGGGCCAGGGTCGATGTAACCCCAGTTGCACCCGAATCTCCTCCACTCGTTCTTCGGCGGCGCGTTCGCCCACCATGGCCCGTACCGGGTCGCCCGGCGTCAAAAAGAGAATCGCAAAGACGATCATCGTCACCCCCAAGACAACAGGGATGGCTAAGAGCAAGCGCTGGATCAGGTAGTGTTGCATGGGATTAGTCCGCTGGGTTATGGTCGCGTGGTCGTTTGGTCGCGTAGTGTTTGATGCTCGTTCCGCCGGTCTCCGGCGGAATGCAGGCTGGACGCTCCGCGTCCCAGGCGGACGCGGAGCGTCCAGCCTGCATAACCACGCGGAGCGTGGTTACGAGAAATACCATCAAGACTTCGTTGACAGAACACTACGCGACCAAACGACCACGCGACTACTCTTCAATCGTCACATCATTCAAAAAGAGCTGACCAGTCGTCGGGTTGACAGCCAGGCCCTTGACCCAGGTGCGGGCGGCGACAAAAAACTTACGCTGCCACAGGGGAATTTCCACAACATCTTCCAGCCAAATTTTCTGAAGTTCCGCATAGGCCGCGCTGCGTTCGCCGATGTCCATAAAGTGGCGGGCCGCGTCTAGCTTTGCCACAGCTTCAGGGTTGTCATATTTGGGGAAATTCCAAAAACCGGCCACAAACGCCAGGGAGAAAATGTCGGGGTCGGGCCAGCCAATCGTGTCAAAGCCCATGTCATAGTCACCAGCCACCATCGTCTCGCGCATGGCTTTGGGTTCCTGCTGGCTGATCTGCACATCAATGCCGATGGCCTTCAGTTGGCTCTGGATCACCTGGCTTACCAACTGCACGGTTGAATCATTGGCGCTGACCAGCAATTCGACCGTAAAGGGCGCCCCTTCCTTTTCGACAATGCCGTCGCTATCGCTATCCGCCCAACCGGCTTCGGTCAGCATAGCTTGGGCGCTTTCGACATTATAGGGATAGCGTTCCTGGGCGTAGCTTTCCATTTCCGGGCTATAGGCGGTCATGGCCTGGTTCAGAAAGGCATGTTGCGGTGCGGCCGCCGATCCCAACACCTTGACCAGGGCGGTCCGATCCAATGCCTGGGCAATGGCTTGGCGGACACGCACGTCGGCAAACTGGGGACGTTGGTGGTTCATCACCAGACCAACATAGCCAGGCAGCGCGGCTTCATAGACTTGTATGTCGGGGTTGGCCTTCAGCCGTTCTATGGCCGAGGCTGGGGCATTGATCACCAGATCAACGGCGCCGGTCTCTAATTCCCCGGCCAGCGTAACCTCTTCGGCAATCGCCCGCACCTGCACCTCGGTCAGGTGCAGCGGCCCTTTGTTCTGGACAAAAGGCAACTGGGTCTGGTAGTGATCATTGCGGGTCATGCGCAGATCGCTGCCCGGCGTAAACTCCTGGACGACGAGCGGCCCACTGGCGACCGGCGCGGCGGCAAACGCTTCATTGCCCGCCGCCTGCGCCGCTGCCACATTCCACGGCCCCATATAGCTGGAGGCCAACACCGCAAAGAGCGCCGCCGGCGGATCGGCAAAGATGGCATTGACCGTGGTGGCGTCCACCACCTCGATGGCGGTCAAGGCTTCCAGATCAACCGCAAAGGGGCTGATCTCCTTGTAGCGCAGCCAGGCATCTTTGAGCGCCTGGGCATCCAGCGCATCTCCATTGGCATACTTGGCATCCGCCGGTAGGGTAATGGTTAAGGTTTTGCCATCTTCCGAAAAAGCCCAGCTTGCGGCCAAATCCGGGATTAACTCGCCACTTTGCGGGTCAATGCGGATGAGCGCTTGACCGATCTGTTCGACATCAATCCGGCCACCGTCATAGCTCTGGTGGGCATCGAGAATTGTCGCGATTTGCGATGTCGCAACCCGTAGCTGGGTGCGCGTCGCTGTTGTCCCCGTGGACGCATCGTTTGTGGTGGCGCTGGGGGCCGCTGGGGCAACACAAGCCGCCAAGACCGCCAGCAAGAGCAGCAAGGTCAGAAGCAATGGTTGACGTTTCATGCGTGGGTCTCTCCTTCGATGAATGAAATTGGATGAATCGGATGGGTTGGGATAACAAATCAAGCGGACGTAGCAGGTGCGCCAGCGACGGGGGGATCTGCCGCAGCGGTGGCGTCCGGCAGTTTGCGATAGGTGCGCAGCGGACGGAGGGCATTGGCAATGCCGACCCAGAGGCTGGCTTCAAAGAGTAAGGCTGCGCCCAGGATGCCCAAATGGGCAAAGAAGACCCCGCCCCAGATGGCAAGGCCGGGGGCAATCGCCAAGATCATGCCGGTGCGCAAGTTAGCGTCCATCTCCTGGGCCAGTTTGAAGACCAGGGGCAGTTGTTGCAAGGTGGCATCCATTAACACAATCTGGGCCGTATCGGTGGCGACGCTGGTGGCGCCGCGCAACGAAACCGAAACATTGGCCTTTTTGAGCGCAATCGAGTCGTTGATGCCGTCGCCAACAAAACAGACGGCGCGCCCCTCGGCTTGCAACTGTTCCACAAGCTGGGCTTTGTTTTCGGGCAGGGTGTTGGCAAAGTAGTAGTCAATGCCTAGTTGTTGCGCCAGGGTGCGAGTTGGCGCCTCCTGGTCGCCGGAAATGATGTAGAGGGTCAACTTGCGTTTGCGTAGTTCGGCCAACACGGCTGCCGCCTCCGGGCGGATGGTCGGTTCCAGCGCAATCGCCCCGACAATTTGCTGATCAACCGCCACCATGACCAGCGAATGGCCTTGCGCATGAGCCTGCTGCTGGCAGGTTTGGACTTCAGGCGCCAGGGGAATCGCCGCCAGGTTCATAAAGCGGTCGCTGCCGACCTGGATCAATTTGCCGTCGATCTGCGCCTGGATGCCGTAGCCGACTTCGTAGCGGCTATCGCTCAAAGGGGGCAAGCGCAACCCTTGTTGCTCGGCGGCGGCGCAGATGGCGCGGGCAATCGGGTGGCTCTGCCGTTGCTCCACCGCTGCGGCGTAGGCCAACACGTCAGCGCCGGTGAACGCCCCAAAGGTATGAACCTGGGTGACATGGGGCTGATCGAGGGTCAGCGTCCCGGTTTTATCAAAGACCACCGTGTCAATCGTTGTCAGCAGTTCCAACGAGCGCCCATCTTTGACCAGAATGCTCTGCCGGGAGGCCACATTCAGATAGGTGAGCAGGGCCATGGGGCCGCTAATGCGCAGGTTGAGGCCAAAGATCGTACTGGTGATCGCCACCATGCCGCTATAGCCGACGGTCAGCAGCGCCAGACCCGCGGCAATAAAGGTTGGCTTGACCGAAGCATCGGCGATTTGCATCGCTTTGGTGGCAATCGCCATCTGGTAGCTGGCGGTTTTGTTGAGCATTTCACCAATCTGCGCGGCGACGGTTTCCTGGCCCGCTTTTTCCACTTGCACCAGAATGTGACCGGCCAATACCACCGTGGCGGCCAAAACGGTATCCCCCACCCCCTTTTCGGCGGGCTGCGCCTCTCCTGTCAGCCGATGTTGGTCAATTGATGCCTGGCCTTCCACAATGCGCCCATCGGCCGGGATCATCTGACCGGCGCTCAGGACCAAAATATCGCCCACCTGAAGCTGTTCAAAGGGGATTTCAATTTCGACCCGCTGGTCGCCCTGTTGGCTCACCACCCAGACCTGGCGCGGTTGTTGCCCAAAGATACTGACCAGCCCTTTGTGCGAACGGTCTTCGGTAATGTACGAGAGTTTTTGCCCCAGCCAGGTAAAGATAAAGATGACGCTGCCGATGAGATAGTAGCCGCCCAGCCAGAGTAACGTCAGGTTGGTGGCGCCCAACACCCAAAGGGAGAGTTTGCGTTCCTGCACCAGCGAGCGATAGGCATTGCGGAACAAGGGGCGCACCAAATAAAAAGCCAACGGCACACAGATAACGCCGCTCACCAGCGGATGCAATGGGGCGGTTGCCAGCGCCAGCGTTGTGATCACACCGGAAAGCGCCAGATTGCGGTTGATGAGCCGTTCATAGGGGCCAAGGATCACTTCACTACCGACTGCCAGATCCTGGATCTGTTGCGCCCGCGCCGCGCCGAAGAGGGGATCAACCTGGGTTTTGACAAAGCGTTGATAGCGTTCTTCGAGTTCGGTCAACGCGGTCGCCAGGCTTGTCTTGACTTTGGTCAGTGGCTCGGACAATACAGCTAGTTCAGGCGGCAGCGCCGGCACAGCGCGTAGCGTGTGGGTGTAACCAGTCACCGCCGTCACAACCTCCTGGCCCATCTGACGTAACTCGGCCAACAGAGGTGTGCTCTCCTGCGGAAGCGCAGTTTGTTCTTGCACGCTGCGGACGGGGTGCGACGGTTGTGTCATGGTCTGCGTTGGACGCAAGGTATTGATCAAGGGACTATGTGGGTGATTTTTTACTTTACGGTTGGCGCTATTGCCGCCGGAAAAAATCTTGCGCATCGCAGTTACAGTAAAGGCCACAAGCGGCTCCTTCATCAATGGGGATCACCCTTCGTTAGTGTTTTCACTTTACGTTCAATTTATATTATATTACATTCTTGTCTCATGATCCAAAGAAAATTTGGTAAGGATTCAATTGCCGGTCGATGGCCCGCGCCCCTTCACCCAAGGGATCTTCAACCCGCAAGGAAGGGGCAGGCGCCATTAGCAACGACCAGTTGGTCGTTGCCGAAAACATGTCAGTCGTCATGAGGGTCGCACACCCATAACGATGAAAATTTCACCGCGAAGCACGCCAAGCGCGCAAAGGGGGGCTTAAGGTTTTCCTTCGCGCTCTTGGCGCCCTTCGCGGTGGGTATTTCCACATCAGGTCACATGCCTTGACGGCACCGAAAACGATGAAAATTTCACCGCGAAGCACACGAAGAGCGCAAAGGGGGGCTTAAGGTTTTCCTTCGCGCGCTTGGCGCCCTTCGCGGTGGGTATTTCCACATCAGACGATCTTGGCTTGATTGTGGCATAGCGTGGGGTTATTCGGCCTTTTGCTCCCTTTGTAATAACGTCGCCAACCGGGGGCGCATGGCAAAGCCGGTGCCGATGGTCAGGCTGATCTGGTCGAGGATGGTCATGTGGCGCAGATCGAAGCCAAAGCCAAAGATGCCGACCAGCCCAATCGCGCTGGCGCCGAGAATCGAGGAGAGGGTCTGGCGGCTGGTGCGGTCAAAAGCTTGGGTCATGGTAAAGAGCGGTTGCAGTTGTTGCAAACTCTCTTCCATCAAGACAATATGCGCCGTGTCGGTGGCGGCGGTAGTAGCGCCGCGCAGGGAGATGGAAACATTGGCCTGCTTGAGCGCCACGGCGTCATTGATGCCATCGCCAACAAAACAGACCTTGCGCCCGGCGTTTTGCAACTGGGCGACCAGTTCCGCCTTGCCCGCCGGCAAGACTTCCGCATAGAACTCATCGGCGCCGATCTCCTGCGCTAGGCGACGGGTGGGGGCCGCTCCATCACCGGAGATGATGATAATGGAGCGCAGCCGTTTGGTGGCGCGCAGATCGGCCAACACGCTTTTGACTTCCGGGCGTAACACCGCCTGCAATTCCAACACCCCGGCCAACTGCCTGTCGAGCGCTACCATCGTCAGTGTATGGCCCTGGCGTTGGCTGGTCTCCTGTAAATAGGCAATTTCTGCTGGAATGGCAATGCCCTCTTGGGTCATAAAGCGGTTGCTGCCCACATGCACCTGTCGCCCCGCCACATTGACGCGCACGCCAAAGCCGGCATGATAGCTGGCATCCTGTTCGGTGGCGCCAACGGTGGGGAGGGTCAAGCGGCGGGCGACCGCTTCCGCACGAATGGCACGGGCAATAGGATGGCTCTGGTGTGCTTCGGCAACTGCGGCGTAGGCCAGCACCGTGTCTTCGTCCCAGGCTGCCTGCTGCGGGTTCAACTCGTCGGCATTACGCACGAGATGAATGGCAATGATCACAGGCTGCTCTTGGGTCAGGGTGCCGGTTTTGTCAAAGACCAGGGTATCGACACGACTCAACAATTCCAGCGAGCCGCCATCTTTGATCAAAATCCCTTGTTCCGCCGCCATCACCAGGTAATTCAAGAGACTCAACCCGCCCAGCACATTGAGATGACGCATGGGATGGGCGTCCACCACTGCGGCGGCTGCGCTAAAGCCCAACCAGGGCCAGGTCACCGCCGCCAGCCCGACAAAGGGCAAAATCAAGTAATCGGTCAGCCGTTGGACAAAGAGTTGACGATTGGAGCGGAAATCAACGGTCTGCGCCAGAATCTGGCTCAATTTGCCGACGGTGGTTTCGCCGCCGGCCCGTTCCAGCGTAATATGCAAGGCGCCGGTCAGCACAATGGTGGCGGCCAACACCGGGTCGCCCACGCCCTTTTCCACCGGACGCGCTTCCCCAGTTAGCACATGCTGATCGACTGTCGCCGCGCCGGCTTGGACAATGCCATCAACGGGAATCAATTCGCCGGCCCGCACAATCACCAAATCGCCAATCGCCAGCACATCTAGCGGACGCTGCACTTCCTGTCCATCGACCAGCGTCCAGACTTGCAACGGATGCTGCATCAATGCGCTTTCCAGGTCGCGAGCAAAGCGGTCTTTGATGCTGCCCAGCAATTTCAAGCTGAAGAAGTAGGAGGTGTTGCCCAGCGAGCCTAGGACCCAGTAGCCGCCGAGAATATAGGCGCTGTTTACAAAGGCGGTCAGCACGGTAATATCCACCGTGCGCTTTTCGGTCAGGCTGTGGTAGGCGCGTTGGAAGGTGTGCCAGGAGCCATAGAGCATCCCCGGCAAACTCAAGAGGCGCAAGGGCGGAAAGAAGAGCGCGCCGGCGGAAGCCAACCCAAAGGAGAGGGCGGAGATATAGAGGCTGCGGTGAATTTGCCGCTCATCCGCCGTCAATTCGCTGACTGTGGCGGTAGTGCGCAAGGTGCGTTGCTGTTCGTTCCGCTGGTCGCCCCAAAAGGTAAGCGCCCAATCGAGCAGTGGGTCCAACTGTTCCCGCTCCACCCGTTCCAACACCGTCTGGCCGCGTACCAGCAATGGCGTCAGTGTATTAACCAGATTGGCCGTTGCTTTTGTCACCTCGCTACGGTAATCATAGTTGCCGCTCCACAAATCCGCTAACGCCCCTACTTTTATCACCATCGTTGCCCACTTCCTCTGCTACCAGGATGTATACCGCTGTCGGTAATCTTAGCACAACTATCCACAAACTGGCGTAATGCAATTTGCGGAAAATTGACAACCATTCCCATGTGCATTCCTTTCGAGTTAGTTGGTTAGTTGGCGGGTTGGTTCGTTCATTTGCAGGAGGGTGCGAAACGGGGAATGACCGGCCACGTTCACCTCCGCTTCGCCGGTGAGCGACGCGCGCGACAGCACCGCACTATAGGCAGCATCGGGGTAGAAAAAGACATCATAGCGACCGTCGGGGTGAGCGTGAATATCGGCAACCGTGGCGGGGACGGTCGTCGGCGGCTCCCCTTCGGCCAGTTGTAGGCGCAATGTCGCCCGGTCGCCCACCGCTAGATCGGGCAGCGCGGCCACATTAAAGGTCGCCACCACGGTGCCGTAATCGCCAATAGTAAGTTGTTGGCTGCTGATTTGCGCCGGCAGATTGCCGACAAAGAACCAGACCAGCCAGGCCGCAAAGAGCGGCAACGCCACCAACCCACAGATCCAGGCGGTGCGATAATCATCCGTTTGCAGCGCCCGTTCGGTGCGGGCGAAGGGCAGGGACATAGTTGCTCCAGAATTACGAATTACGAATTACGAGTTACGAATTTCCCGGCGAACGGCTCGTAATTCGTAACTCGTAATTCTTGTATCATGCATTACGGGTGCGCGATCACCAACAGCGTCGGCGCTCGGTTTAGGACACAAGTCATGGCCCGTTCGAGGGTGACGGGGTCGAGGGCGGCGAAGCTCTCGTCCAGGACGATCAGGTCGCTCTGTTGCAGGAGGGCACGCGCGATAAAGAGGCGGCTGCGTTCGCCGTGGGAGAGTTGCCAGCCGCTCTCGCCCACCATCTGCATCAGGCCGCCCGGCATCCGCTGGAGCAGATCGCCCAGGCCCAACTCTTGGCAAATGATTTCGGCTTCCTGTAGATCGGCGGGGGTGGCCGGCCAGCGACGCCCCAGTAGCAGATTGAAGCCAAAGCTTTCCGTGAAAACATGATTTTCATGAAACTGCGGGGCAGAGATCACCCGCTGACGCCAGGTAACCAAGCCCAGCGTTGGTTGATCCAGTCCGTGGAGCAGCAACAGGCCGCTGCTGGGTGTTTGTAACCCGACCAGAAGACGGGCCAGCGTCGATTTACCGCTGCCCGATGGCCCCTCCAGCAACAGGCGGTCACCGGGGTAGATGGTCAAGTCCACTTTGTTCAGGGTCAGCGGGGCGTTGTCGTGATAGCGGAATTGGAGATTGCGCCCTACCAGCAACGGTTTCGGCTCCTGGGCGACCGGTGCTGTGACCCCAGCCGTGACGACCGGCGACAGATAGAGCGCTTTCCCCACCGGCGCCACGGCGTCAGCCGCCTGAAAGAGCGGCCCAACATCGCGCCAGGTGGCATAGAGCGTCGTCAGGGTGACAATGGTCGTGCGCAGAGCGGCAAAAGCTGTACCGGCCAGCACGATGCCGGCCAAGCTGATCGCCAGCCCAATGGGGTTGGTGACGCCCTGCAGCAACGGGTAGATCAACCCGGCCAGCCCCACCAGAAACCAGCCACGATTGAGCAGACTAGCGAGCAACCGTTGCCCATTGTCCAGCCGGCGGGTGAGGGTGTGGTAATGATCCAGTTGCTGGTCTTCAGCCAGGTGCCAGGTGACCTTCTCTTCTTGCGCCAGCCGGGTGCGATGGGCCACCATGCGCTCGACCAGATCGTTCGTCAGCGTGCGGTAGGCGTTGCGCCAGGTCAAAAAGCGGCGGGCATACCAGAGCGACAGCCCAATCGTTAACAGCAGCCACGCCACCAACAGCAGACTATGCCAAATGCCGCCGATGCCCAGACGCAAGATCACCAGGGCGATCCCAAGTTGCACTACCGCCGTGATCACACCAAAGCCGCCGCCGATCAAGAGCGCCTGCAACGACTCGCTCTGCATCACGCGCTCCAAGAATTGTCCAGCGCCCAGGTGGCGAATGGCTGACGGATGGAGGTTGAGAATCCCACGCAGCAGTCGGGCACGCGCCAGCCGACTTAGGTTGAGGGTGATGTTGATTTGCGCCCAGTTGGCAAAGAGGCTGAGGGGAATGCTCGTAAGCAGCAGTAGCGCCCAAGTCGTCAAGCCGGCGTCGCTAAAGCCCTGTTGAAAGACCCCCTGGCCGATAAAGCGCCAACTGGCGACCACCACCAGTTGTTGGAGCAGCAGCAGCGCCACCACCAGCAGCAGATAGCGCGGCAAGCGTTGGTGGCGCACCTGTTGCCAGATCCCACGGTGACCGGCCACCGTCAAGAGCCAGCAGCCGCCAAAGCGTTGACTGCCCATCTGCTCGGCGACCAGGGTGGCCTGTGCTTTGGGCAGGCGCTGGTGGGCGATCCCGCTGCGCAACAAAAAGTTGGCGACAGTTTCGCCCAAGTCGCCGCTGGTTTGCGCTTGCAGAAACGCGACGAGATTGGCCGTACTGACAGCGGTTGTGGCAAAGTCCGGCGTCAACAACCGCACCCGATGCCGTCCGCCTTTGAGCAGGAGCAAAAAGCAGGGCGCTGGCGGCGCCTCAGGGGCAGCCGTGGCGGCGTCGGGCAGGCGCAAGATTGCCGGCGCGGCGCGGCGCACCAGCAGTTCAATATCACGGAAGTGCCAATCGACGGCCTGAGCATCACACCCAAGCTGATGGGTGGTCAAGGTCAACCAACGCTCCAGCGATTGGTCGTCGGCACTATAGGGCGCCGGTGGCAGCGGTGCGCCATCGGCGGCGGGCGAACGGGTGACAAGAGCAGCCTGTTGCGCCAGCAAGGCCACGCCATCATCCAGTATGTCCAGCGGCCAGGCCAAGGCGCGCAAATCCAAGGTGACAGCCCGCTGTTTTTGCGGTTGCATCCCTCCGCTCAATGTCGCAGCGAGGGTAGCGGCAAGATTACTCATCGTTCCTCCCGCGGCGTTGCGGTCAAAGCGCCGTCGCGCAACCAGAGGCGCCGCCACGCAGCGTTTTGCCACAAGCCCTGCCGAACAGCGTTTTCGGCGTCGAGCAAATGGCGGTAACGGGAATCGGCTTGCGCGGCCAGGTGGGCGGGCGCGGCATCTTCGACAACCTGGCCCTGTTCCAACACCAGCACGCGATCAAAGTCCTGCGTGTCGCCAATGTCATGAGAGATGAAGAGCAAGGTGGTGTCGCGCCAGTGCGCCCGGGCCTTCGCAAGTAATTCCTGCCGCTGCGGTCGATCCAGCCCGCGAAATGGCTCATCGAGGATCACCAAGCGCACCTGGGCGCGCAACAGCCCGCGTCCCAGCCGTACCCGTTGCCCCTGGCCGCCGGAGACCAACCCGCCCCCTTCGCCCAAGACTGTCTGCAAGCCATCGGGCAGATGTTGCAACAGATCGTAGAGATTGGCTTCATGCAAAATATCACCCACCCCCTGCTCGCTGCCATTGCCATAGGTCAGATTCGCCATCATCGTACGATTCCAGAGATGCACCGCCGGATCGACCCACACCGTCTGGCGGCGCAGTGCTTCCAAACGGTCATTCAAGAGTGGGTAGCCATCGACCAGCAGTTCGCCGGTCGCCGGTTTGTGCCAGCCCAGCAACAGCCCGACCAGACTCGACTTCCCCGCGCCCGACGGCCCCACAATCGCCACATGCTCCCCGGCCGCAATGTTTAGGCTGATCGCGTGGAGAATCGTATGGCCGCCAACCACCACGCTAACCTTTTCCAGGCTAATTGGAGCCGGGGCGCGGGTAAGCAGCGGCGGTGAGACTGCGGGAGCAGCATTTTCCTCCAGTGCACCTAGTGGTTCCAGCACCCGCAAGACCCGATTGCGCAGGGCTGGATATTGCAGGAACAGATCGGCAATTGACTGCCCCAACGCCGGCAAGTTGAGTGTCCAGTAAAAGAGCAGCAACGTATTACTCGGATCGCCCCCCTGTTGCAAATAGCTGGTCAAGATCCAGATGACGCTGCCGGTGCTGAGGAGCAGTTGGGCGCCCCGCACCCAGAGGTTGAAGGTAAAGAGGGCGCGCCCGGCTTGAAACCATTCGGTGAGCAACAGCGCATGAGCATTCTGAAAGGCTTTTTCCGCCGAGTGGGTGCGCAATGGCGTCAACCCCAGCAAGCCGTCGAGATAGAAACGGCTCAAACTACCGCTGTGGGTGCGGTAGCGTAGATCCTGTTCTTGTAATACGGGGCGGGCCAGCAGCGCCGGTAACAAGGCCAGCGCCATGACAAAGAGGGCCAGCGGCGCCATGTTCGGCACAAAATAGATAACGCCTGCGGTGGTCAATAGCACTTGCACGGTCAGTTGCAATAGCTGCACCGCCAGTCGCGGCAACTCTTTGACCTCGGCCAGTTCATGGGCGCGCAGGGTCATATCGGAGATCAGCCGGCTCTGGAAATATCGGTCACTCAACCGGGGGATCTTGGCGAGAAAGGCCATGCGCAGTCGCAGATCAAGGTGGCGCCCCATGCGCGCCAAGGCGTCGGCCAGGGTGAAATCGATCAGGATCAAGAGCAACCCAAAAACAAGAATGACCACCAGCGCGGTCGTCTGCTGTTGCAGGCCAAAGAGTTGATCCCCCGCTTGCAGGAGGCCCCGCAAGAGCAACGCTTCAACCGTTACCCCCGCCGCGGCCAACACGGCAGCCAACGCCACCAACGCCGGGGCCAGCAACCCGTCCTGACGTAGCAACTGCACGATCTCCCCCAGTGGATTGACCTCTTTCTCGGTCAAGGCCACAGCCACTTCCGGCGCAACAGTGGACGCTCCCGCATCCGCCGTCAATGCCGGCGGCTGCACACCTCTCACCACCAGCAACACCGCCCCGCGCATGAGCAGGAGCTCCGGCTGTTGCGGGATCGCCGTAACGCTCCAAAAGGGGGCCGGAATGTGTTGGTGGGCTTGCGTGGGATCAGCCAGAACGGCGCTAGTCAACTGGGTAACAAAGTTCGTCGCTTCCGCCCCCCGTTCCAGCGCTGCGGAACGCACCAAGCTCTCCACCACGCGGGTTGCCGCGTCTAGTGTCGCCAGAGGGAGCCAACCGGAATCTTGTTGTGCTGCCATCACCAGTTGTGCGCTACGCTCCGCCGTCACCCCCACTCCTTGCAGACGAGCCGTTAAGGGTTGGATGAAGCCATCGCTTTCCGCCCAGGCGCGCCAACCGGCCAGCGGTACAGGGTGGGTGTGAATGTAGAGATCATCGAGCAACGCTTGCCGCCGCAGCCACTGGCGACCACTAGCCGGATTCATTACCTGGACAAAGGGGCCAAAGGTACGCCAGATAACGACAAAGTGGAGTGCGCCGGTGGGCAAGCGCACAATCGCCAACGCCGGCAGCAGGTTGGCTGCTGCGACAAAGAGAAAATCAGCGGGTGTGATGAGTTGTTGGGCCAGCAGGCCACTCTGTTGGGCCACCTCCTCAATGGTGTCGATCGAGGTGCCATCTACGCTAGTCTGACAGGCTTCGCGCAGGCGGCCATAGCTGACTGGAATATTAAAGCCTTCCAGCAATGCCTTGAGGGCAGCCGGCCCACAATCGGTGGCGGAAGTCTGGACAACCTCTGGGACAAACAAACGATGCTCGGACATGGGATCTTCAGGGCGGGTCAACGCGCAGGAAAGGCCACTGGCTGGCCGGCGGATTGACAAAGTGCGTCGCCCCTGACCGAATGGCTCAGGGTGCGCGGTGGGATAGGTGCGGTGGGAAGAATTGTTGGTTTCTTTGCGTTTTGCATACGTTGATTGTCTAGCAATCGGCGTTATTTGTCAAGCAGGCGCAGGACGTGTTTCGCGCAAGTACGGAAAGTGTGAACACCTGTCAGGTTTTGCAAACCTGACAGGTGTGGCGGGACGGCCTCTCACGCTTGCCGTACTTGCGCCGACGTGTTTTCGGCCAAAACGTGCATTGCATGGGTCAGACGATGATACGATCATGTGAACTTCTGTGGCCCGTGCAACGCACGCTTGACGACCCCTTCCTCTTCTGTTACGATCCTCACACGAAACAAGCCCCGCTGCAAAGCCAAAGGATAGCTATTTGTATGAGTCGAGCAACCAACCGACCTGTGAAAGTGGGGGTGGTCGGCTGCGGCGTCGTCGCCACAGCCTACTACCTACCCTATTTAATGAAGATGCCCAATGTCGAATTGACTGCCGTTTGTGATCGCGTTACAGCGCGCACGGCAGCTTGTCAACGCCTCTTTGGCGCTAAACAAGCTTACCAGGATTATGACAAGATGATTGATGAAGCGGGCATTGATGTTGTCTTCATCCTTACTGCGCCGGGCACCCATGTTCCCTTTGCCCTGAAGGCGATTGCGGCGGGCAAGCACTTCCTGTTGCAAAAGCCGATGGCAACCAATTTGGCCGACGCCCGCACCATCGCCAATGCTGTGCGCAAAGCCGGTCTCAAAGCGATCATCGAACCCAGTTCTCAATCGCCGCTCGACCCGGATATAGCCCAGCTACGTGACCTCGTGCGCCAGGGGGTATTGGGCGATATTCTCTGGTTTTCCCTGGGGTCTACTGGCCCCACCAGCTATGGCCCAGCGCTGGGCAGCAACCCCTATGGACAGGCGGCCTTTTATGCCAAAGATAGCGGCGGCTTTCTCTTTGATCTGCCCTATGCGCCGGCCAACATCGTCTGCGTCTTAGGCGCGTGCAAGAGTGTCATGGCCCAAGCGCAGATCAAGGTGGCTGACCACTTTATCGTCCCCGAAGAGCAGTATGACGAGTTTCTCAACCAGGCCACCGACCCCGACAATGCCAACTATTGGGACGTGGTGATCAACCTGCCCCGCACCAAGCAGGTGTGCATGGAGGCGGTGGACAATGCCTATTCGCTCTATGAAATGACCGGCGGCGTGGTGGGCGCCTGCCACATTGGTCGTATCTTTCACCCGGTGCTACCCGGCAGTGGTGGCGGCGCATTGCAGATTTTCGGCACGGAAGGCAACTTGATCTTTGGCGCCGGTTACACGGCCTCGATCATTTCCAACCGCAAAGAACTCCTGCCCCAGATTGATGACGACGGCTGGTATCACATCCCCTTGCGCGGCGACCGGAGCAAGGCCAAGTGGCCGCAACCGACCCCCGGCGCCTTTAATTACTATCACGCCTCCACGCAACATCTCATCGACTGTATCTTGGAAGACCGGGAACCATTGGTCAATGTCGATTGGGGGTTGCACATCACCGAGATGATGGTCGGCACGCTCGAATCGTCGCAAAGCGGACGCAAGTATGAGATGACGACAACATTGGACTATTAAAATGCCACTAAGCAGGAGAGGAAGAGCCACTCATGTCCCAACCAATCACTGATCCAGTCGCGCCCACGCTGATCATCCGGGGCGCCCGTGTCATCGACCCCGCCCAGCAGATTGATCAAGTTGCCGATATTGCCGTCAGCGGCGACAAGATTGTTGGCATTGGTCACTACCCGGAAGCGACCGGCGCTACCGTCATCGACGCAACCGGCTGTATCGCCAGCCCCGGTTGGATTGACCTGCACGCCCATGTCTATGCCGCGGCGGGGATCAATGGCGTTCATGCCGATCATGAAGCCGGCATTGCCACTGGCGTCACCACCGTTGTCGATGCCGGCACCACCGGCGCCGGCACCTGGGCGGCCTTTTGCGACGAAGTGATCAACGGGGCTACCACACGGGTGCTGGCCTTCTTGAATATTTCATTGCGCCCCATTGAAGGGCCGCGCCACGGTGAATGGAGCAATTTTAATCAGGGACAGACCATCGCGCTGGCCGAGCGCGAGGCTGCCGCTGGGCGCTGTCTGGGTATCAAAGTTTTAGCCAGTCAGACCCACTGCGGCAACCTGGGCATTACGCCGGTCAAGCTGGCGCGCCAGGCCGCACGCCTTTCCGGCACGGGGTTGATGGTGCATATCGGCAATGCGCCACCGGTGATCGAGGATGTGCTGGAACTGTTGGGCGAAGGCGATATTGTCACCCATTGCTGGCATGGCAAGTACGGCGGCTTGCTCGGTCGCGACCGCAAACCACTGCCGGCGACGTTGGCCGCAATAGAACGCGGGGTGAAATATGATATTGGGCATGGCTCAGCCAGCTTCGCCTTTGCCACGGCCCGCTACGCACTGGACGCCGGTCTGCCGCTCCATGCCATCTCCACCGATCTCCACCAGGGTTGTGTGCGTGGGCCGGTCTACGATATGGGGACGACGATGGCAAAGTTTCTGCACCTGGGCTTGCCGCTGCCGGAGGTGATTCGCCTCAGCACCTGGTCGCCAGCCCAGTTGATGCACCGTGATGCTGAAATGGGTTCGTTGCAAAGTGGGCGCACAGCGGACATCACCATCTGCCGGATTGTTGACGGTGAATTCCCGCTGACCGACAGTGAGCGACAGACGGAAATCGTGCGTCAACACCTGGAGGTCCGCTATACAGTGCGGGCCGGCCAAGTGGTGAAACAGCCGGCAGCCGAAGGGTGAGTCGGGCGATGCGTGAGCTAGTGCTGGCAATTGATGTTGGTTCCTCCTGGTGCAAAGCCGCCTATATCGATCCGAGCGGACAACTGGTGGCGACGGGTCGAGCCTATACGCGTGCCATCCAACCTAGTCGCGATGCCATGTTGCCGGCGTTTTGGCAGGCGCTCTGTGAAGCTGTACGGAACGCTCATGCAGCATTACGAACCCCGGTGCGCCCCGCCGCCATTGGGATCTCCTGCCGCGCCCAGTTTGGCATCTGTCTGGATGAAGCGGGGCAAGCCTGCTGGCCAATGGTCGATTGCCAGTTACACCGCGACGCACCGGAACTCAAGCAAGCGTATGATCCCGCGCTGTGGGGTGAGCAAGATCCCTTTGCCTTTGGCTATGGTGTGCGCATGGCCGCCATGATCGCCTGGTTGCGCCAACACCACCCGGCCGAGTGGCGACAGATTCACCGGGTCGGCGCCCTGCATAACTACCTGGTCTACCGGCTGGCCGGCGTCTGGGTGACAGACCCAACCTCCGGTGCTGAGGCGGCAACCTGGCCGCAAGCCATTCTTACCCTGACGGGCTTACCGGAACGCGCCTTCCCTGTTACCTTGCCGGCGCATCAGGTTGCGGGTCGGTTGACGCCTGACGCGTCGGCTGCGCTTGGGTTGCCGCCGGGCATCCCCGTTGTCGTCGGGTTGCATGATGGCGCAGCAGCTAACCTGGGAACACGCGCAGTGGCAGCGGGGGACGCGTGTTTTACGCTGGGGACAAACTTTGTCTTCCGGGCGGTGAATGGGCCGCGCCTCTTGTCCGGCTGTTTTTGTTACACCGTGTCGCCGGATCGCTGGGCCTGGGTCAACAATGTACCGAGCGCCTCCGCTCAATTTGATCTTGCCGCCGAGATCCTGCGCCCTGATCTCCCGACCATGACGGCGCGGCATGGGGTGCTGGGCCAGTTGGCCGATCAGGTTGCGCCCGGCGCACAGGGGCTTGTCATCCGGCGCATCCTGCCGGGGGCGGAAGCAACACTCGTGCAGCAGGTGCAAGCAGCCCGCCAGGCTGGTTATGGCGACGGGGTGATCTATCGCGCCCTGGCTGAAGCGATTGCCGTCGGCGTTCGTGATCTTGTGCAGACGGCCATGCGTGACGGGATTCGCCCCCAGCGCTTTGTCGCAACCGGCGGCTCGGGGCAAAATCGCCATTTTCTACATGTCCTCACCGCTGTTCTAAACGCCCCCATTGAAATCGGCGCATCAGAGGCAGGATTGCTGGGCGCCGGTATGGTCGCGGCTGTCGGTGGCGGCTGGGTTCCCACCGTTGCAGCGGCGATGGCGCAGATGACCGCCCCCGGTCCGCTTGTGTACCCGGAGCCGACGGCGGTGCGGGCTTATCAAGCGTTTGAACAGGGCAGAGATTGAGAGATCAAGAGATTATGTTACTCAATCTCTCAATCTCTCAATCTCTTGATCTCTGCCGAAGCAAGGATTGACGAGTCAATCCTTATCAACATACGGAGTATCATCATGGATCTGCTTGAGCAACTGGAGCTACCACGTGTGATCAACGCCAGTGGGCGGATGACGGCGTTGGGGGTGAATACATTGAGTGATGCGGTGCTGGCGGCGATGGCGGTGGCCGGCGGCAGCTATGTCGAAATTGACCAGATGAAACGCACGGTTGGGCGTCGGATTGCCGAGCTAATCGGCGCCGAAGACGCGATGGTGACGACGGGGGCGGCGGCGGGGGTGGCGCTCATGGTGGCGGCCTGTATTACCGGCACGGACTTGACGCGCATCCAGGCGCTGCCCGATGCGCTGGGCCATCCCAATGAAATTTTGATCCAGGCTGGTCATCAGGTCAACTTTGGCGCGGACATCACCCAACTGATCCGCATGGCCGGCGGCGTCCCCCGTGCGCTTGGTTCGGTGAACAGTGTCAGCGCGGCGCATTTGAGCGGGGCGTTTGGCCCACGGGTGGCGGCGCTGCTCTATGTCCAGTCACATCATACCGTGCAGAAGGGGATGCTCTCGCTTCAGCGCTGTGTTGAGCTTTGTCAGGCGCAGGGGGTGTCGGTCTTGATCGACGCGGCGGCGGAAGAGGATCTGACCCGCTTTGTCAACAGCGGTGCAGCGCTGGTTACCTTTAGCGGTGGCAAAGCAATTGGCGGGCCAACCTCCGGCATTGTGGCGGGGCGGCGCGACCTGGTAGAAGCCTGTCGCGCCCAGGATGCCGGCATTGGACGCCCCATGAAGATCGGCAAAGAGGCGCTGGCCGGTCTCTATACCGCCCTGGCCGCCTACATGCAGCGCGACCAACAGGCCGAACAACAACGCTGCGCTGCGCTGGTCGATGAACTGTTGGCCGGCTTCGCCCCCGTCGCCAAAACTGAACGGCTGGCTGATGAAGCGGGGCGGGGCATCGAGCGCGCCGCCGTGGTGGTCGAGCCGGCCCAGGCCAAGGCGTTGATCGCCTTTCTGCGCACCGGGCAGCCCCCGATCCATCCGCGCACCCACCTGGCGAACTTGGGCATCGTCGCCTTTGACCCGCGTCCCTTGGCCGATGGGGAGGCGGCGGTGATCATTGAACGGGTGCGCGCGTTTTTTGCAACGCACCACCCGTGAAACCACCATAACACCAAACAACAGAACAGTGATGGTAATACGGGCAACAATTTCTTCCTCACTAGATAGAAGAAACACCTTAGAAAACAATGTTCTTTCCTATCTGTGTCTACTGCGTAGAAAGTAGTGACTACGCTGTTGCCGTGGCAATCGTCACCCGAAAGTCACGGAAAACACGCGCCAGATCAGCAGGGGTATAGTGGGCGTTGAGACCACTAGGGTTTGGCAACACCCAAAGGCGCGCCATCCCTACCCCTTCCGACTGTTCGCCCATCTGTACTTGGGGCCGCTGAAAGGCGGTGCGGTAAGCGGTGACACCGAGGACGGCAAGCACCTGCGGTTGATATTGCTCCACCTTTGCCAAGAGTCGTTGTCCACCGGCCAACAGTTCGGCAGCGGTTAACTCGGCGGCAGTGGCGGTAGCGCGCTCAACCAGATTGGTAACGCCATAGCCATACTCCAGTAATTCCGCTTGTTCAGACGGCTTGAGCAGGCGATCGGTAAAACCGGCGGCGTACAAGGTGGGCCAGAAACGGTTGCCGGGACGAGCAAAGTGATGGCCGGTGTAGCCGGAGTAGAGACCGGGGTTGATGCCGCAAAAGAGGACGCGCAAACCGGGGCCGATGACATCGACAATGGTTTTGTTGCTGGCAGCCAGCAGGTCAGCTTGCGTTGGTTTGGCGTTTAGGCCCACAGAATATCTCCATCTTCCTCGGTCTGCACGGCTGGCTGGGCCAAGAGGGCGCCTTCACGGGCGGCGCCATTCGCCGTCCCTTGTTCAAACCACTGGAACCACTCTTCGGGTGCGTTGATGTCCTGGCCGCCATGTTTGGTCAGACGGGTGCGCACCCGAATCATCACCGGCGTGTTGACGCTGGCGCCGCTCACAATCACCTGGCCTTTGCTCAGGCTGGAAAGCTCTTTGAGCAGATCGCGCCCTACGCTCTCGACCGACGAAGCAATCTTGTCCTGGTCGATAGGGTTGGTGATGCGCATGATGCACTGGGTCATGCACTGGCTCAACACATCGGGATCGAGCTTGCCGGGCCGCTGCGAGATGAGACCGACGCTCACGCCAAATTTGCGCCCCTCGCTGAGAATCGTCTTGAGGACTTCCGTGCTGACGGCATCGGCGGCGGCGGGGGCGTAGTTGTGCGCTTCTTCCAACAGACAGAAGACAGGAAAGGGCACATAGCCCTTGTCACCCCGTTCGACTTTGCCTTTGGTTGTGTCGAGCCGCGCCTGATAAATGCGACGCAGCAGGGTGGCGGCGATGACTTGTTGTTCGCGCTGGTCAACTTCATTGAGTTGCAGCACCGTGCATTGACCGGGCGCAAAGAGTTCCTGCAATTCCAGGTTTTCAAAATCGTTAAAGATGCGGCTGTTGTGTAGCACCGCGTGGAGTCGCCAGACTAAGGCGCCAGTGGTCGGGTCATCTTCACTGTCAAAGCCCTCCTCCTCGCCGCTCTTTTTGCTTTCGGCGGTCTGGCGCACGGCATAGAGCAATTGCTCCAGCGTGTAGCTACCTCCCTTAAAGCTGCGCTGGGCATAGCCATAGGCGCGACTCAGTTGGTAGTGCATCTTCTCAGAGAGGTTGGGCAATAGGTAACGCAGGTCGGCAATGGTTAGACTGTCAATACGTACCCGGACATCATCGGGGCGGAAGATGCGGACACGCGGTTTATAGTTGCCTTCACGGAAGACGGCGTGGTTTTGCATCTCTTGCAGCGTGCTATATTCGCCGTGCGGGTCGATAATCAAGACGGCAGCGCGGTTATAGGGCATCATCAACTCTTCGAGCAGCACGCCAGCCAGATAACTCTTGCCGCTACCGGTGCTGGCAATGATGGCGAGATGGGTGCTGGTAAAGCCCTTGACATCCAACGCCACCGGCACTGCCCCCGGTGTGCGACTGAGCAGACTACCCAAGTGGGCGCCGCCCCGTTCTCCCTGCTTGCGCTTGCTGAGAACCTGGGTGAGCAACTCATCATCGGCAATATAGACCGGCGACCCGCCTGCCGGCGGCACGCGCGGGTTGATAAAATCACCCATCGCTGCACTGTGATAGCCTAACACGGCTACCGTAATCTCAAATAGTTCGTTGGCGTCGCTATCATAGCCCAGCAAGGCGGCAATCTGGCGCGGCGGCACGGTGGGATCGGCCATAAAGCTGTCGGGGAAGAGTTTTACCGATTCGCGCGCCGTGACACGGCCAATGATCTGCCGCTCTTCACCATCGACCGCAGTGAGGTAATAGACAAATTCGCCATGCTTCACCCGCCGCTCCGGGTCGGGGGCGATAAAGGTGAATTCGTGGGGCGTCTCGCCGGGGCCTTTGACGGTGCCGATGCATTCTGCCATTCGCATAAACCTTACTCCTCGTTGTCAACGGACGATGCACGTAGCTCTGCTTCTAACTGCTCAATTGTAGGCAGGCTACCCTGGTACTGCACCGGCAAAGCCTGGGTCAATTCGTAAGCCGAGATGCCAATTGGTTTGTTCACATCACGGAGGGCATATTCGGCAACCACGCGATCCTTGTTACGACATAAGATTAAGCCAATGCTAGGCTGATCATCAGGATGGCGCAGTTGCGCATCGACAGCGGAAAGGTAGAAATTCATCTTGCCCGCATGTTCCGGTTCAAACTCCCCGATCTTGAGATCAATCACGGCAAAACAGCGTAACTTTAGGTGATAGAAGAGCATGTCCAGATAAAAGTCGCGTTCCCCAACAGCCAAATGCACTTGACTACCAACAAAGGCAAAGCCGACCCCCAACTCAAGCAGGAATTGTTGTAAATGACTCAACAAAGCGCGTTCCAAATCCCGTTCGTGGGCTTCTTCCCCTAAATCAAGAAAATCAAAATTATACGGGTCTTTCAAAATCTGTTGGGCCAACTCTGACTGTGGTGCTGGTAGTGTACGGGCAAAATTGGTCTGGGCTTGCCCTTGGCGCAAATGGAGCCGACTTTGGATCTGGTGAACTAGGATGTTGCGGCTCCAACCATGTTGAATAGTCTGGCGGGCATACCATAAGCGTTCTGCCGGCTCTGCAAGTTTATCAAGTAGTACGCAATTGTGGAACCAGGGCAATTGTGCAGCAAGTTGCTGCACAATTGGAAGATCAGGCCAAGCGTTAGCAAAGGCGCGCATATACTTGAGATTGCGCGCCGAAAAGCCCTTCATGGTTGGGAATTCTCGCCGTAGATCAGCCGCTAGTTGATCAATGATCTTCGCACCCCACCCTTGTTGCTCCTGGCGTAGCAGAATTTCCCGACCAATGTGCCAGTAGAGCAGGACAAGTTCGTGGTTAACCGAGAGCGCAGCGCGAATTTGGGCTGTGCGAATCTTTTCGGTTAGCTGTTGCAGCAGATAGAGGTAATCTGCTGGTACTGCTGAAGGTTGCGTTACCATGCTTTAACGTTCCCTAAAATGGGTACAAACAGACCGGAATCAGCATTTCATCCCTGCTCAAGCCGCCGTGCATCCCACGGTAACGCATCCCATAACGCCCTTCTTCATACCACCAGACGGTCTGCCCGGCATGGGGCAGGATGAGGAGGTTGCCTACGCGGCTCAGGAAAGCCGATGATGGCGGCAAAGCACCAAAGTACCCCTGGTCGATCAACGTCTGGGTCAACAGCACATCGGCGACGCCGGCCAGCCGTTCGGCAAAGAAGCTTTGCGCTTCGGTCAGGCGATCCTCCTGCACATAGAGAAAGAGATCGCGTGCTGAACCGCCAGGGCCAATCCGTTCACCACGGCGGTTGCGACGCAGAAAGCGTTCCATACCGGCAAAGGTGCGATCCACATTGATAAAATGGGTCGCGGCCGGGTTGACCGCTATCTGTCCATGATCGGCGGTGAGGATGAACAAGGTATTGTGCAGCGTCCCCTGCGCTGGTTTCACAAAGAGTTGTTCCACCGCAAAGAGAAAGGTCGCAATTTCGGCGGCAACTTGTGGCGACTGCGGTCCATAGAGATGGGCCAGGGCGTCAATGCGGTCATAATACAGGAAGAAGTAGGCCGGCTTCGGCGCTTCCTGCACTTCCTGACGCAGATTGTAAAGCGCTTCCGGCAAGGTGGTGTAGGGCCGCATCTGGGCGCCGCGACAGATCCAATCGGTGTAGGTCGAAGGTGTATATTCCCGGTGCTGGTAGACGTAGGTCTTCACCCCCTGGGCGTGCAGTTGTTGGTGGAGACTTTGAGTTGGATAAAGCTGATACGGTTGGATGTCCAACGCCTTCAACTCGTCACGCGGACGGGTGCCGCCATAGGAAAAGAGCAGCGGCGTGATTGTCGCGTCCGCCGCCGGGTCATAATATTCCCATTCAAAGACGCCGCTTTGGGCCGGGGCCAACCCGGAATGGATGCAGGTGATATGCGCTGCGGTGGTCGAGGGAAACTGACTCGTCCACTGGGTAATCGCGCCTCGGTCGGCAATTTGCTGAAAGAGTGGGTGTTGCCCCAGCCGCGGCTCGACATGCTGCCAGCCAAAGGCGTCGGCCAGCAGCACGATCACACTATCATACTTTTTCAACAATGTGTCAGGAATACCAGCCAAGCCGGTTGGCGCCGGTTGATCCGTCAGACAGGAGTGAATTAAATTGGGCAAGTCGGCAAAACAGCCGCGACCATAGTTCGGGCGTAGGGAATTGGATAGCATCAGGCTGGCACCCGCTCCCAACTTTGCGCCATGGCAATAAAAGCATTTTTGTGTAAGGGCCAATTGCGCAGTGTCTCCGGATCAAAGGCAGCATCATTCGGCCAAACCAAGTTGCGGATTTCCTGATCCAACCGTACACCATTAAATAAGCGTAGGTCACGAAGTGGGCCTAACACTTTGCCATACAAAACCGGCTCTAAGTCAACCACCTGCACTGTCGTATCGTCGAAGACGATGCGTAACTTGTAAGGGCCAACAATTTCAAACGCATCAACATAATAAAGTTTATGGCCGTGCATTCTATTACTCCTTACCGCAATGGCTTAATTTTACGTGGGGCGTCGCCACTGATTAAGCGTTGCCAATTTTCTTCAATTCCTGCTGGTGCAACTCTGCCCAAGCCTCGACCAGACGTTGTTGGCGCTTCGGTAATTGTCCATCAAGTGGCACGAGCAGGTCAATCCGAAAGCTAACAGCCGTCTCCTGATAGTAGGCATGAAAATGGGGCGAATGATGAACCATGCCACCTTCTGGATACATACGGATAATAATACCATAAAAGCGCGCAATTTCGGTCATGACAACCCTTACCCCGCCGGCTGGACAATGCTCTTCCAGGCCAGATTGTTGCGCATGACACCTAGTTGGCGCCGGTTTTGGGGGAAGAGGGTTTGCAAACGGTCGATAATCGCCATTAGTAACTGCGGGACGAGGGGATTGTTTTGTCCCAGCAGAATCGGCATATAGCGCAGGCAGGGCTGCCCGTCATCGTCACAATGAAAGGCTTGCAGTTCCGGTTCATCCAGCCGCTGGACGAAGTTGTTGACTGATGCCGACAGCGCCGGCACCCCTTGATGATAACGCCCCTGGGCATCACGCCAGCCGACGGCAATAATGCCGACCAACGTTGCCGTCTCCGACAGGTAATCCGGCGTAAAAATTTCTAATTCTGCCCGTGGGCTGAGGCGCGGTCCCAAGTTGCCAAAGTCAGGGTTGAGTAGAAAGGTATTATAAATCACCCCAACCAGTTGATCAGCGCCGGCGTTGGGGTTTTCCAACGCAATGCTGACAAAGGTGCCAAAGGTGTAGTCGGTCGGCTCCGGCATCAAATCAGTCTCGCCGGGGTTGAAGACCTGGCAAGTGTAATCAATATGGGCGTTGGATTTGACGACTTTGCCGATGATAATGTTGTATAGGTCGGTCATCGCAGTGGCCTTTACATCACTTGACGAGATTGCTGTCTATATCAAACCAGAACTTTTGTGCGATGGCAAATTGGGTGATTGGTAAGTGGCGGGATCGATTGCAGTGTCTTGGGTGTATACAAAACACTACAACGGATTTAGGTAGTAACGGATGAAGAGCGGGTAGAGGGGCTTTTCTGCAATCAAATATCTTGTGCTATACTCAGCAAGGCCATAGATGAAAATAAAAACGCACCATCTACACCTGTGCGCTATTTTCAGCTATGCGCGCTTGCGGTATATATTGTTATTGTCCATAGTGAGTGCTTGCTCGAACCATAAAATCCGTTACCACCCAAATCCGTTGTAGTGTTGTTGCACGCACGATTTACGTTTCTATCTACCACCCATCCCCGTCAACGTAATCCCGCGCACGAACCAGTTTTGCCCCAGCACATAGATCACCAACACCGGCAGCAGCGCAATCACCGCGCCGGCCATGAGCAAATGCCACTCCGTCTGGTATTGCCCTTGGAACGAGGCCAAGCCAATCGGAATGGTGCGCATGGTCTCTCTGCTGGTGATGATTAACGGCCAGAGAAAATCATTCCACGACGCCTGGAAGTTGAAGATGGCAAGCGTGGCGAGTACCGGACCGCTCAAGGGCATGATCACCTGCCACCAGATACGAAAGCTGCTGGCGCCATCCATGCGCGCCGCTTCATCCAGATCGAGTGGAATACCCTTAAAATATTGGCGCAAGAGGAAGGTGCTAAAGGCGCTAAAGGCGCTGGGCAGAATCAGCGCTTGATAGGTGTCACGCCATTGGAGAAAACGGGCAATGACGATGTAGTTGGGGATCATCGTCACCTGAAAGGGGATCATGAGCGTTGCCAGGTAGAGCAAGAAAATCGTCTCGCGCCCCCAAAAGCGCAAGCGGGCAAAGGCAAAAGCGGCCAGCGACGCCGTGAGGATCTGTAAGGCGACGGTACTCGTGGCGACAATCAAACTATTCAAGTAAAAACGCCCAAAGGGGATCTGGCGAAAGGTTTCAAAGTAATTTTGAATGGTGATCTGATGGAGCGGAAACTCACGCGTCAAAAACGCCGTCTTCGGCCAGAGCGAGACCAGGAGCATAAAGCCGAAGGGTGTCAGGGTGACAACGCTACCCAACAGCAACAGCAGATGAAGCCAAAGATAGTTCCCTTGAACGCGTGGTTGTGGTGCGGCGAATGTTGTCATACATTTACAAGCCCAACCAAAGCCTGATTACGGCTTCGACTTCGCTCATTTGTTGAGGTGTCAACAGGCCGAGCCGCCTAATCAGTTTTACCTCTGGAATCGTAACCACATTTTGCACAACAAAAGCGCCTGCTCGCAGAAAGGGGACTTTAAGGGCGACCTCAAATTGTGAGCCACGTGGCGTTGTTGTGTGAGTAATCACAGTAACTAGAGCACGATCCTGCAATTGGGCTGGTGTATTAATAACCAAACATGGTCTGACTTTTGCCGCCAAACCCAAGTCTACCAACCAAACTTCACCACGATTAGGCATAGGTTTCTTCTATCTCGTCTGCATCTAGTTCAAGGAAAATTGATTCAGCCACCAATGTTAACTCTTCATCTGACAAAAGATCAATTCTATCTTCTACCAGATACTGCGACTGAAACCTTGCCATGTACAGCCTAATCGCTTCATGTAAAATTTCATTCTGCGTTTTTCCAGTTTGTTGAGCAAGAGAGTATACAACTGCACTATCATGCTCGTTTAGTGTAACTGTCATACTCTCTACCCTTTCCGCTTAAACCGGCTCGACCCGAACCGGGCAAACTTTGAACTCTGCCGTCTGCGTCACGGGGTCATAGCCCGAACCGGTGAGCAGGTTGATCGGCGTCTCGTTAAAGGCAAAGCTGGCAAAGACGGTGCCGCGCGGGGAGCGGCTGGTCGCCTTGATCTTGATAGTAATCGTCCCACGGCGGCTGCTCAGGCGCGCCCAGCCGCCATCCTGCAAGCCCCACGCCGTCACATTATCGGGATGGACTTCCAGGGTCTCTTCGGGGACGAAGTAGTCAATCCCCTGCGAGCGCCCCGTCTGTGTGCGGGTATGATAAGTCTGCAAACGGCGTCCTGTCGTCAACCAGACCGGGAAGGTCTCATCAACCACTTCCGCCGGGTCGCGATAGGTGATCTGTTTGAAGACACCGCGTCCATTGCTAAAGCCGTCTTCATGTAGCCGCGGTGTGCCAGGATGACCTTTGTAGGGAACCGGCCACTGGTACTGCCCATCGTCCACCATCTCCCAATCCACGCCGGCATAGTTGGGGGCAACCGTACACATTTCATTAAAGACTTCCTTGGCCGAATCATATTCAAAGCCGGGAATGCCCATCCGGTTCGCCAGCGCGCTGACGATCCACCAATCGGGTTTGGCCTCGCCTTGGGGCGTCACGGCCTGGCGCACCCGTTGGATGCGCCGTTCCGAGTTGGTAAAGGTGCCATCGGTCTCGCCCCAGGAGGTGGCCGGGAAGACGACATGGGCCAACTGCGCCGTTTCGCTGAGGAAGATGTCGATCACCACCAGGTGTTCCAAGCTCTTGAGCGCATGTTCGCCGTGGGCGCGATCCGGATCGGAGACGACTGTATTTTCGCCATCGATGAGCATGGCAAAGATGCTTTCCCCCGCCAGATCCAGTGCCTTGACTTTGGTGATGCCCCGTTCCAGATCCATTGCGCGACCATAAAGCTGCTCGAAGCGGGCTTGATGATCAGCGTTCTCAACATTCTGATAGCCCGGATAAGAATCAGGCGCCGCGCCGGCATCCCCTGCGCCCTGGATATTGTTCTGGCCGCGCATGGGGTTGATGCCGCCGCCTTCAATGCCCAGGTTGCCGGTCATCAGCGCCAGATTGCAGAGGCTCTGCACATTATCGACACCACAGATATGTTCAGTAATGCCCAACGTGTAATAGATCGCCGCTTTGTCCGCTGAACCGTACCAGATCGCCGCCGTTTCAATGTCCTTGGCCGGCACACCGGTGATCGTTTCCGCCCATTCGGGGGTAAATTGTTTGACATGGTCCAGGAAACCATCAATGCCCGTGGTGCGGGTGGCGATAAATTCCTGGTCCACCAACCCTTCACGGACGATGACATGGGCCATAGCCAACAGCAAGGCCACATCCGTGCCGACACGCAGCGGCAGATAGAGATCAGCCATTTCGGCCAGCTTGATGCGCCGCGGGTCGGCCACAATCAGTTTCGCACCGCGCGCCAGCGCCTTCTTCAAAAAGGTCGCGGCCACCGGATGACACTCAGTCATGTTGGTGCCGATGCAAAAGGCCAGATCGGTTTTTGCCATGTCACTATAGGGGTTTGACATGCCCGCACGCCCAATCATTGTCGCCAGACCGGCGAGAGTGGGGGCGTGTCAAGCACGGCTACAGTTGTCGATATAATGCGTGCCAAAGCCGGCGCGAATAAATTTCTGCATCACATAATCGGCTTCGTTGGGAGTACGCCCGGAAGCAATGCCATAGATGGCGTGGCGACCATGTTTTTCCGCCACCCGTTGGAAACCCTTGGCGGCAACATCCAGCGCTTCTTCCCAGGTGGTTTCATGCAGTTTGCCGTCACTCCGCCGTACCATCGGGTGCTTGAGCCGGTCGGGATGATGGACATAATCAAAAGCGAATTGTCCCTTGACACAGAGCGCACCGAGGTTAGACGGACCATCCATCGCCGGCTGGATGCCGATGATGCGGTCGTCTTTGCTCAGAATATCGAGCGCACACCCGACGCCGCAATAGCCGCAAACGGAGCGCGTTTTTTTGATACCAGAATGGTGTAAGGGAACTTGTTTTAGATCGGCTAAGGTTGTCATAGAACTCTCCAGAATAATTAATGGAGAATGGAGAACGGTTAATGGTTAATGCCGTCGTCTCGAAGCCGCGATCGTTAACAATTAATCGTTTTCCATTTTCCATTAACCGTTTCGCAATGCTTTCTTATCGCCCAACGCCCCTGTCGGACAGGTTTGCACACATTGACCGCAGAAGGTGCAGGCGGACTCTTTGAGCAAGCCATTAAACTCGGTTGTGATTTGCGTATGAAAACCACGATTCATCACACTAATGGCATAGTCGCCCTCCTGCTCGGCGCAGACACGGACACAGCGATAGCAAGAGATGCACAGGTCATAGTCGCGCAACAGGAAGGGATTGGTGTCATCTGGGCGGCTGTGACCGGAGTGAGCACCGGCAAAACGACCCGTGCGCGCCCCATAGTGATCGACCAGTACCGTCAATTCCTGGGAGGAGTAACTGCGCAAAGGGCTGACATCAATGGTTGGATTTTCCGACGCCACCATCTCCAACAACGTTTTGCGGAAAAATTCCACCCGGTCGGTGGCGGTGCTGACCTCCATGTCGACGACGGCTGGGGTCGTGCAGGCGGCCACCGGGTTGCGCTGTCCCCGCACCTCAACTACACAGAGCCGACACGCGCCAAAGGGTTTGAGGCGCGGATCGTAGCAAAGGGTGGGGATAAACTTGCCATTGCGCGCAGCGACCTCGTAGATGGTCTCGCCGAGGGTAAAGGGTACGGTTTCGCCGTCAAGCGTGAGGGTGAGCGTTGCCGGCGGGTTGGATGCTATGGTCATAAATCACTTGGTTTCGTTATGCGTCAGCGCATCGCACTGGTGCTGATTAATTTAGGTGGGCGCCGTTGGCAGTAGCATTTTCATTGGTCAACAACGCCCGACAGGTTTCTTCAAATTTCGTCAATGAAGGCGCTTTGAAAAGTAAATTCACCAAGCGTCGCAATTGTTTGGGGTCTTGAATCTTTTCAATTTCTTGTAATAGAGGCGTAGGATCGATAGAAAAACGTGCTTCTAAACCATCCCGAATCGTAGTAAGTAACGCCTCACGGATGCCTAGTTGCCAACCCGTTTGCTTGCCCTCTTCAAGCCACTGTTGCGCTAACGTTTTCATAAATTGCTCCCCTCCCTGTGGAAAAGCCTTCTCTAGCGAGTCCTTCAAATCTGTTGGCTTTATGTTGGCGTTCGCACTAACCACGTAACTCAACATAACCACCAAAAAGCCCCGTTCATCCGGCCCCCAAGCCAGATCACGAAACTCTGCCCAAATCTGCGGCAATTTATCGATCAGATCAGGGTCAAAAATATGCCGCATGAGCCGGATCGCCGCCCGCAGCAACACCGCCGTAAAGAGTTCGGTTTCCCGTAGCGACACAACCGAAACCAGTTCATATTTGAAATCCGGCTGGTAGGGCAACCATGCGGCATCGGCATCAAGCAGATCATGAAAGTGCTGCGGCGCGTTCCACTCCGTTTTGCGCTGATAGACGACCAGCGGAAAGATCGGTGGCAGCTTTGTGCGTGCTTGATTGCGCTTTTTACCCTTTTTCGCTTCCTTTTCCTCTTTCCGCACCTGCTCCCAAATCTCGACCTTGTAGCGCAGCAGTTGCAGACCAGTGAACCACTCTACATAACTCTTATGCTCCAATAATACATAAACAAAGGCTGGTCGTCCAGTCTGTAACCTTACCCGAAAGAGCAGATCAGAGTAGTATTGTTGTAGCTCTTCATCAAGAAACGAGCCGGGCCGCAAATCGAGTGTACTGAAGTCGAGCGTCGCAGCAATGGTCGGCGGGAGTTGTTTGCTCAGAAACTCGCTAGATAACTCCAATCGCGAAAAGACTTCGCGAAAAAAGCGATCATGGGGGTTGCCAATGTCGGACATAGGATTCGCTTTCGTCGCTTAAGTGACTTTGGCGCCCGTTTGTGAATAGCGCAAATATAATTTATCCGTCACCGCCTGCTTCATGCGCATGACCGCCTGGTAAATATCTTCAAACGATGTATAGAGCGGTGTGATCCCCAAGCGGAGATTGTCCGGCTTGCGAAAATCGGGCAGCACTTTTAGATCATGGATCAGCGCCTGATCAATCCGCCATGCCTCTTCATGCCCCAACGAAATATGGGAACCGCGCCACTGGCTATCCTGCGGCGAGTTTAAGGCAAAGCCCAAAGGCGCCAACTCTTGTTCCCACAAGGCAACCAAGTACGCGGTCTGCTGCACTGACTTGGCGCGGATGCGATCCATGCCCGCTTCTAGCAACAGGTCAACACCCGGCTCAATTGCCAGGGTTGACAAAACGGGTGGCGTGCCGGTCAAGAAGTGTTGCAACCCTGGCGCCGGCTCATAGTTTAGGCCAAAATTGAACATATTTGCCTGCCCCATCCAGCCGGCCAGTGGGTTAGCGAGTTGGGCTTGTAATTCCTGGCGCACATATAAAAAGGCTGGTGCGCCGGGACCGCCATTGAGATATTTATAGGTGCAGCCAACGGCGAGATCCGCCTTCGCTCTGGTCAGATCACACTGGACGGAACCGGCGGCGTGGCTTAAATCCCACAGCACATAGGCGCCCGCACCATGCGCCAGGGCCGTGATCGCCGCCATGTCATAGGTATACGCGCTCTTAAAAACGGTGTGGCTCAACGTCACCAGGGCAGTATCGGCGTCGATGGCCGCTGCTAATCCTTCAACTGGGCCATGAATGCCATCAGGCGATGGGACGACTTCGACATGGTAGGCCGGGCCAAGCAAGCGGCAAATGCCTTGCAACGCATAGAGATCCGAGGGGAAATTGAGGTCATCAGTCACAATTTTATGGCGTCCCGGTTGGGCTTGCATGACGGCCAATGCTAACTTGAAGAGGTTGACCGTTGTTGAGTCGGCAATGGTCACTTCACCAGGACGGGCGCCCACCAACTGGGCCACCTTGTTGCCAATGCGCATAGGCGCTTCGATCCAGCCTTCGTTCCAACTGCGAATCAGCCGGTCGCCCCACTGGCGCTCCACAGCATCGCGGAGTAAGGCAACCGTGGCTTGGGGCAGGCGACCTAACGAGTTGCCGTCCAGGTAGATCAAATCAGGATCTTCCGCTACAAAGCGAGAGCGAAAAGTTGCCAATTCATCTTGGCGGTCGAGAGAGCGGGCGTAGTCCAAGGTAGCAAGGTTCATTGTCATTAACTCATCACTTCATAACTGTGTGCGAATCAACCAGAGATCAGGGAAAAGCGGTTGAAAGAGCGTTGTGCGCAAATAGGCTGCGCCCATCGAGCCGCCAGTCCCCTGGCGCGTGCCGATGGTGCGTTCCACCATTTTGATATGCCGATAACGCCACTCTTGAATGCCTTCATCCAAATCGGTCAGATGTTCACAAACATTGCCGACCACCGGGTGATGTCGATAGGCATCGACCAAAATGGTTTGGACTTCCGGCGACGGTTCCACCGACTCCGTGACATCCCGCTGTAATAACGCCTGGGGAACCAGATAGCCATTTTGGGCGAGAAACGCTAAAAAGGCATCCCACAGGGTCGGCTGTTGGTAACGTTCGGTCAACCGTTGATAGACGGCGCCTTCCAGCGGGTAATATTGCAAGAATTCAAACCGTTTATAACCAAGAACAAACTCTAGTTCGCGAAATTGCCAGGATTGAAAGCCGCTGGACGCATCTAGATATTTGCGAAACGAGAGGAATTCCACCGGCGTCATCGTCTCCAGCACATCGACTTGGGCCACCATTGTCGTGAAGATAGTGAGAATCCGGCGAAAGGTGTGCAGGGCGCGAAAGGGGTTGTTGGCCCGCAGCGCGGTCATGAGATAGTCCAACTCATGCAACACCTGCTTGAACCAGAGTTCATAGACCTGATGAATGGTGATAAAGAGCAATTCATCATGCTCCGGCCCGGTTGAACGAGGTTGTTGGAGGGTCAACAACTGATCAAGCTGCAAATAATCGCCATAGGTCAATGACTGCATACGCTATTCCTCTGCCTGCGTCTCGACCTGGGTTTTCACCTGTTCGGGGAAAAAGCGCACTAGACTCTCCACCACCAGCGGCGCAGCCATGCCCAAACCACAAGCGCTCACGGCTTTCATGGTCTGGCTGATGTCATTCACTTCACGAAGCCAGCTTTCCATCGCGCGTGGACCGTCGCCGTTAAGCCGTTCGGTCAACCGCTGCGTCCCGATGCGACAGGGAAAACACTTGCCGCATGATTCATGGGCAAAAAATTCCATCGCATTATGGGCAGCGGCCACCATGTCGCGACTGTCATCAAAGACAATCATCCCCGCGGCGCCCAACATCGAACCTTTGCTGCGAATACTCGGCTCGTCAATGGTGGCTGTCTCCAACGCTTCGCCAGCCAGAAAACCGCCCGACAGCCCCGCCATCGTCACCGCCTGAATCGAACGCCCAATCAGCGGCCCACCAGCCCATTCATAGAGTAGCGTGCGCAAGGGCAGGCCGAAAGGCACTTCATAGTTACCAGGCCGCTGAATATCGCCGGAAAGGCTGATCACCTTGGTGCCGGCATGGTCGTCCAGCCCCAGCCCATGATACCACTCTGGCGCCCGCCGCATAATTTGGGGGACCGAGGCCAGCGTCTCCACGTTGTTCACAGCCGTAGGCAAGTTTTCAAAGCCATGTGTCACCGGGTAGGGCGGGCGGTTACGCGGGAAGGGATGCTTGCCCTCTAAACTGTTGAGTAACGAGCCTTCCTCGCCACAGATATAGGCGCCAGCGCCGCGACGAATGTAGAGGTCAAACTTAAAATTCGTTCCCAGGATATTCTGTCCCAACAGCCCGGCGTCATATGCCTGTTGTAACGCGGCTTCGAGGATGCGGAGCGTATGCGGATATTCGTAGCGCAGATAGAGAAAACCCCGCGTCGCGCCAGTGGCATAGGCAGCAATGGTCATGCCTTCAATCACTGCAAAGGGATCGTGATCCAACACCGCTCGATCCTTAAAACAGCCGGGTTCGCCTTCATCGGCGTTGCAGACAATGCTCTTCGGGTTGCCACTCGCTTCGGCCACGGCTCGCCATTTCAAACCGGTGGGAAAACCAGCCCCACCGCGTCCTGCCAACTTACTCAGGCGGACGTGTTCAACCACCTGTGTCGGCGTCATTTCAGTAACGGCGCGCTGTAAACCTGTGTAACCGGCGGTGGCGCGATAACCGGCTAATGTCGCCCGATCCGGTTTGCGAATATCGGCAAAGACACATTCCTCAATCCCGCCAGGGTTGGGCGCCGGTAAAGGGGTGGGGCGATCTTGCAAGCTGCCATCAGCACCACCCACCAGATAGCGATGACCCATCAATACGGGAACCGGCTCGTCACAGCGACCGGCGCAGGGCATGGCAGTGGCGCCTTGATCTTTGAGCGCCGCCAACAATTCGTGGCCACCGCGCAAACAGCAGACCGGGCCAGTACAGACACGAGGTGCCGCCAATCCGCCTTGTTCACGGGCAAAGTGATGATAGAAAGTCACTGTGCCGTAAAGATCAGCCAGCGGAATGCGCAAGGCTTGCGCTACTTGGCGCAAGGCGCTTTCCGACAGATAGCCGTCGCGGTCATGAAAGGCATGGAGCAGGGGCAATAAGGGCGCCGGTTCTGTGCGCCAGCGGTCGAGCAACTGTTGGTCTGTGGGAGCAGTCATGGTCATTTCCAGAAAATTGCAAGGGTCAGGTCAAGCATTCATCGGTCACCCTGACATTAGGCACAAGTCAGGGAGTGAGGCAAATTATCTGTCACCGGGTCAAATTTGTCAATTTGCCGCCGATTCAGCTTGTCACACTTGAAGCGTGCTTGCCGATTGTGCTATACTCGTAATAGCCACAGCACCTAATTGTTTTGTCAGCGATTTGACTCGTGAGGGGATACCATGAGCGCGTCCATTATTGATATTAGTCGTGATTTTTTTGAACAGGTGGTAAAGCCAATTCTCCAAACCCACTTCCCGGTGGAGACAGTGCGCACCGCTTTTGGCGTCTTTGGCTACGGTTCCGAGGCGTTACGGTTGGATGATGAATATTCGCGCGACCATCACTGGGGGTTACGCATTGACGCCCTCATGCCTGCTGCTGTGTTTGAGAACAAACGGCATGAAATCATGACGACACTCAAGGCACATTTACCCGACTCCTTTCACGGCCATTCGTTGCGGGAAGCGCACCTGGCTGGCGCCGGTCTGGCCCCGGATAACCTGCAAGCCTTTCTGCAACGCACCATCGGCATTGACCATGCACCGCGAAACTATATTGAGTGGCTCAAGATTCCTGAAGAGGATATTATTCACATCACCAATGGCGAAGTCTGGTCTGATCCGTTGGGCGAGTTTACCGCCATCCGCCAGGTCTTTCAGGGCTACTACCCCGAACCGGTGCGCTTGCGGCGCATTGCCAACTGGTGCCGCTTCTTCTCCGGCATGGGGACTTACGCCCTCAAGCGCGCCATTCTGCGCAACAATGAATTTTACGCCACCACCCGCTTCAGCAACGCCATTCGCCTGGGCATCCACCTGGCCTTTTTGCTCGACAAGCAATATTTTCCTTATGACAAGTGGCTGATTGCCTATCTCGAACGGCTACCCCGACTGGGGAAACCGATGCTGCCGCTGGTCAATGAAGCAGTGAAGTTATCAACACCGTGGGAACGCAAACTCGATCTACTCCACCAGATGACCGATGTGCTGGACGAAGCCATGGTGGCCGACGGCGTGATCAAGCCGCATCCCAAGTTTGCCATCTCCCCCACCTCGGGTTATCGACTCATGGAACATGCCTACGCCGAGATCATTCAGGGTTTGCCGGCGGAGATTAAAACCGTTGTGCCGGTGTGGGATCAGGTCTATATGGAGGAATTCCACAGCGGCTTTGTCAACGGGCTGGCGCTGGCGACGTGGGATGAGATGTTGCAGTTGAAGCCGGTTGACTCTTCCACCCATTAAGAAAGCGGTGACGACGTGGCAAAGGGCAACCTCAGTGCGCTGAACTTACAACCAAGTTTGGGCGATGTTATATTTTTGAATCGCCTGATCCTGTGTGACAAAGATTAAATCATGTTCCACCGCTTGGGCCATGAGAATCCGGTCAAAAGGATCTTTATGCAGAGGCGGCAGCAGGGTTGAGTCGATCATTTCCTTGACCGAAGGCTCCAACAGACGCAAATTTGTGTGACGCAAAAGATCCTCTTGCCAGCGATGGAGATCCGGCAAGGCTAATCGTCCTTTTTGCACCAACAAGGCAATTTCCCAGAACGAAATGGCGGAGATATAGAGCATGCCTTGCTGATTCTGTTCATCAAAAAATTGAATAAACTTGGCTGAGACTTCGCGTTTATTGACCCAGAAAATTAAGGCATGAGTATCAAATAAATAACTGGCGGGTTTCATACATACGCTTCCCAAAGTTCATCCAATGGTTTAATCAACTCTTCCGGTGAGACCAACAGGTGGGGCGCCGTCGTCATCTGTGCGCGCCAATCCTGTGGTGGCGTGGCAATCAAACGCGCCACTTCTTGGTTGTTCCGGTAAATAACGATCATCTCGCCAGCGGCGGCTTGATCTAAATAGGCAAACAAGTTATTACGCAATTGCGTGGCTGAAACGCGAATCATGGTAAATGGTCTCATTGGATCATGTACATATTACACGACAGTATGTACATGATTTTATCAGGCCCGAGGGTGAGTGGCAAATATTTGTCTTACTTTCTTTTACTTTTTCTGGCTTTGACTTACAATCAGATGACCCTTGGCAAATCAGGTCAAGCAGGGAAAGACAACCTTCTCACAAGGAGCATACCCCATGCCCACGCATGAGCAATCCTCTATCCAGACCGGCGGCGGCGCAGCGACAAACAATGTCAACACCGGCGGTGGCGACTTTACCGGGCGCGACCGTATTGCCTATACCATTAACTTTTTCGGGCCGATTGCCATTAAGGAGAAGGCTGCCCAGTCACCCTGGCAAACGTTCGACTGGAGGGAGGCCGAAGGAGTCTACCGCGAGAGCTTGATCCGTCACTATGGCAGCCTGCGGGTGATCGGCGCGACGGTCGATTCGCCACTGGAGAATGTCTTTACCGATGTCTTTATTCTCAACCAACTGACCGCCCAGCGCCGCGCCGCCATTGAAGAGTTGCACCAGGCGGATCCTGACTCCTTTCGCCAAGCGAACAGAAAGCAGGAGCGGGTGAGTGGTCTCGCCCTGATTCAGGCAGGGATGCAAGGTGAGTACCCCAAACATTTCTATATTCTGGGCAAGCCGGGAGCGGGCAAGACGACCTTTCTCAAATATATTACCATGCAGGCAGCGCGCAACCAGGCCATTGCCCGCATTCCCATCTTTGTCTCGTTGCATGAATGGACGCGCAGTCAAAACAACGATCTGTTGGACTTTATCGTCAGTCGCTTTGCCGTCTGTCATGTCCCCAATGCCGCACCCTTTGTCAAGTTACTGCTGGAAGAGGGCAAGGCGCTCCTACTCTTTGATGGTCTGGATGAAGTGCGCCACGAAGGTCGCCGGCGTGACCGCCTGACTCACCAGTTACAGGACTTTGTGCGCCAATATGACCGCTGCCAACATCTCATTACCTGTCGCATTGCCGCCAGCGAGTATATCTTTCAAGGCTTTCAGACTGTAGAAGTGGCCGATTTTACCCCCGAACAGATTGCAACCTATGCCGCTAAGTGGTTTGGCGCGGACAAAGTGACCTATGACTTTTTTATGCAGGAGTTGCAGAAGCCGGAACAGAAGGGGGTCTATGAACTGTGCAACACGCCCCTGCTGCTTTCGCTGATCTGTCTGGCCTTTGCCACTGATCGCGCCTTCCCGCCCACGCGCGCCGAACTTTATGAAGATGCCTTGGATGTTCTCTTGCGCCGGTGGGATGCCAGTCGCCAGATCGACCGCGACGCCCTGCATCCCGACGAGAAGATCTACCGCGAACTCTCCAACCAACGCAAAAAGGAACTCTTTGCCCGCATTGCCCACCGCACCTTTCAAAAGGGCGAATACTTCTTTCGTCGCCGCGATCTGGAAAGCTGGATTACCGAATATCTGGCGACCCTGCCCAATGTCGGCGCCATTGCCGATCTGGATGGGCAAATCGTCCTTAAGGCGATTGAAGCCCAACATAGTATTCTGGTGGAGCGAGCAAGGGACATTTACTCTTTTTCCCATCTCACCTTTCAGGAATACTTTACGGCCCACTACCTTAAGCAAAACCAGGCCAGTGGCGCTGTGACGCGCCTGATCGCTGACCACTTGGACGACCATCGCTGGCGCGAGGTCTTTTTGTTGACAGCCAGCCTGCTTAGTGAGGAAAGCGCCAATGACTTCTTTTTCGCGCTGCAACAGGGCGTTGACCAAGTCGCAAGCCAAGAGCCGGCCTTGTGCCAACTTCTAGCTTGGGCAGAGGAAAGAAGCCAGAGAATAAATGTGTCGGCCACACATTACCCTGTTGTTCGGCTGGCATATATTTTTCTCAAGAGAGCGCGCTCAAGATCGCTCTTGCTAGAGAGAGAGTGTGTGCGAACGAGAGAGAGCGCACGCGCTTTTGCGATGGAGAGAGAGCACGTACGTGCTCTCCTCTTTAGCAAGAGTACGCACGAGGTAGAGAGTGCGATCACTCTTGCTCACGCGATCGCTCCCGATCTCGATCTCCCGCTAGTGTTCTCGCTAGATCACACTCTCGCTCGCGATCGCGCTCTCGCACAAGATAGAGCGCTCACCCTCGCTCAGGATAGCGCTCGCACTATCCTGAGCGATCTAGCGAGCACGAGCGCTATCGCTAGATCGCTCGCTCGTGTAACGACACCCCATATTGGCTTTGACTACAGCCTGTTTTATGCCTGGTCATATGCCCAACTTTTCGCTATCGAAGTACTACCCCGACAAGAACCGGAATGGCAGGAGGCAATGAACGCCTATCCACGCCTAACTGAAGACATGGCCGCCTTAGCGCAAGAAGCCAGGGTAATCACCATTGCTCAGGCCATCGTGGCCCAGCCTGTTCCGCTACCCACAGCTACGCCACAAGAATGGCAGCGCTATGCCGATGTACTCTTTGCCATTCTACAAGAGCGTGATTTGGGGCGAGAATGGCGCTTTAGCGGTGAACAGAATGTAAAGCTGAATCGCTATCTGGCAGCGAACGAGTTGCTAGTCCAGTGTCTCAAGGTTGCCACGGTCACGGATCGGCAGACCATTTGTAGATCGCTCTGTCGAGGCTGCCGTGCTCTGCCGTGCGCCCGTTGGCGTTGACTATTTGGTGTATACGCCTGCCGAGTTTTCGCAATTGATTCACGACAAAAACCCCTTTATCATTGAAGAAGTTGTTCATAAAGGTAAAGTCTTATATGAGCGCGCCCCTATTCCAACAATGGCTTGACTTTGCCAAAGAGGACTTGGCTGTTGCCCAGTTGACTTTCGATGAAAAGCACTTTTCTCATGCCTGCTTTTTGTCGCAACAAGCAATTGAGAAAGCCTTGAAGGCGTTTTTGATTGCAAAACTCAATCAATACCCACGCATTCACAATCTTACCGATCTGCTTACACAATGCATTAACCTGGATGCCAACTTTACCCAGTTTGTTACGGAATGTGCCACAGTTGACCAGTATTACATCCCGACTCGGTATCCAAGCGGTATCCCCGGCGGATCAACCGCAACGCCACCTACCGATAAACATGCGCAAACCAGACCACCCCTCTCCCCAAAAACCCTCCTTGTCAGCCCGCTGCCATCAATGTTATGATACCACCTATCCCAACCAAACCAATCAGTAGGAGGAACAGTTTTCATGAAAATCACCAATATCGAATGCTACCCGGTCTGGGGTGGCGGGCGTAACTTTTTGTTTGTGGTGGTCGATACCGATGAAGGGATTTCGGGCGTCGGCGAGGCGGGCATCACGGGGCGGGAACTGGCGGTGATGGGGGCGATTGAGCATTTTAAGGCGCTGCTCATCGGCCAAGATCCAGGGCGGATCGAGCATATCTGGCAATTCCTTTTCCGTGGCGGCTTCTTCCCGGCGCAACGGATTCTCACCTCAGCCATTGCGGCCATTGACATTGCGCTTTGGGACATCAAGGGGAAGGCGTTGGGCGTGCCGATCTATGAACTGCTGGGCGGCAAGGTGCGCGACAAAGTGGTCTGCTACCCGCACAATCGCGGCCATGCCTTGGAGGTCACACCACTGGTCGAATCCTGTCTGGAGACCAAAGAGCAGGGCTGGAAGTTTGTACGCTGGGGCTTGCCGCAAGATGGCAACATTTTGGAGCCACGGCAGGCGGTCTTGATGGCGATCAAACAGTTCCACGCCGTGCGCGAGGCGGTGGGCGATGAGATTGAACTAACCTTTGATGTCCACACCCGGCTCGACCTGCCCGATGTGATCTGGCTCTGTCGGGAAATTGAGTCAACGCGGCCCTTCTTTATCGAAGACCCGTTGCGCTGTGAAAACCCCAACTCGTTCAAGACACTGCGTCCGCGCGTCCACGTGCCGATTGCTGCCGGCGAACAATTTAGCTCCAAGTGGGAGTTCCGCGAATTGATTGAAGAAGAGTGGATCGACTACGCCCGCATCGACCTCTGTATCGCCGGCGGCATTACCGAATCGCGCAAGATCGCCGGCTGGTGTGAAACGCACTACATTAAGTTGGCGGTGCATAATCCATTGGGGCCGGTCTCGTCGGCGGCCTGTCTGCAACTCAACATGGCGACCCCCAACTTTGGCGTTCAGGAGCAGCCGCGCAAGCCTGGCGAAACGCTGCCCGATGTGGTGCCCGTGCAACCCAAGTGGGAAGATGGCTATCTGATCCCGACCGATCTGCCAGGGCTGGGCATTGAGTTTGATCGCGAAGCGGCCAAAAAGCGCCCCTTCCAACAGGCCGAACTGCCAACGCTCCACCGGTTAGACGGCTCGTTTACGAATTGGTAGTTAGTTGGGTAGTTGGTTGGTTTCGACAGGCTCAACCAACCAACTACCCAACTGTACTCACGAGCAGCACAGAAAGTAACCCAGTACGCGTGTAAAAAGTGTTACATTCTGGCGCTCGTTGGTATAACTACCCTGGTTTGACCACTTGCCCTGTCTGCGCCGAACGAAAGGCCGCGTCAAAGACCGCCATGACACGCCGCACCTGCTGCGGTTTCACAGCCAGTTCAGCTTTACCAGTTAGTACATCCCGAATATTTTCATAATAGCTGCGCCAGCGACCCGGATGAGTAGGAATGGTCGTTTCCGTGACGCCGTTATGCAACTTGCCGTAGAGGACGGGATCTTCCACAGCGGCATCGATTTGGCCGGCGCGCATGGCGTCCTCCTGTGGATCAAGACCGTATTTGATAAACGTACCTTTATCGCCAAAGATGTGAAAGTGCGGTTTGTTGATCGCGGACATACTGGAAAGATCACAGACACCTGTGGCGCCATCGGCGAAATGGAGCGTGATCAGGGCATGGCTTTCCACGTTGTGATCTGGGAAATCATAATGGGTACGACAATAGACACCAGTAATCGGTTGTGGAAAAATTTGTAAGAGTTGGTCCAATAGATGCGCACCCAGATCAAAGAGCCGACCGCCCCCTTTGGCCGCTTCCCCGCGCCAGCCACGGGGCGCGCCCCAGCGTTGCCAAGCCAGCTCGGCCCAGCGCACCTGGCCCAGTTTCCCTTCGGCAATGAGTTGTTGCACGGTGAGAAAATCGCCATCCCAGCGCCGATTCTGAAAGATAGTGAGAACACGCCCCGTGCGTTCCGCCGCCGCCACCATCGCATCGGCTTCGGCCAGCGTGACACACATGGGCTTGTCCGTCACCACATGTTTGCCCGCTTCCATTGCCCGGATCGCCAGGTCGGCATGGACATCATTAGGGGTTGCCAGCACCACCAGGTCAACCGCCGGATCAGCGATCACTTCGTCAAAGCTGCGGTAGGCTTTACAGCGCCGTTCCTGGATAATCTGCTCCCGTTTGGCCGGGTCGCTAGAGGAAATGCCGTGCAAGATCAAGCCGGGGGTGATGCTGATCAGGTAACTATGAAAGCTGCGACCGGCATAGCCGTAGCCGATGACCGCCGCGCGTGGTTCATTCACAAAAGTTCTCCTTTGGTTGGTGGGGTACACATCCGTTCCCTCCTTCATCCGCTGTAGTGTTTTGGGGTACAGACGCGGCTGTAGGGGCGCGGATATTTTACCATTCAAGAATTCGCGCCCTCCTCAATCCGCGTCTGTACCCTGCCAGATGACCCCGCCTAGCTCCACAGCATAGGCAGGTCGTCCATTTAATGCAGGTTGAAAAGCGACAATCGTGCGATCGGTTAGCCCTGCACCAACCGGCGCCCAAGTGGCGCCGCCATCCTGGCTTTGCAGGACGCCTTGGTTGCTGGTGACGTAAATGACGCCAGCGCCGGCGTAAGTGCCGGTTGTGACAATAGTAGTGATGCGCGGGCTATCGGCCAGAAAGTGCTGCGTGACCACCCAGTCGTGACTGCCTGCTGGTTGATAGAGCTTGATGAGCCGGTTGCGCACCCCTACCAGAATCGCCCGTTCGACAGGGTCGGGTGGCACAGCCAACACAGCCGCCGGCGTCTCGGCATAAAAGTCAGCCAGCGGCAGCCAGGAAGCGCCCCCGTCACTGCTTTGCCAAAGTTGCAGCAGGTAGCTATGTTCGGCGTGCGGTTGGGTAGTCAGTGCGTAGATGGTTGGGGGAGTGTTATCGTTAGGCGCAAAGCCAAGCTGTAACAGTTGACTGTTTGACCAGGATGTATTCAGCATTGCCCATTGTGCGCCGTCATTGTCCGAAGAAAAGAGGTTGCTTGCGGTGTCGGCCAGGAGCAACAGAGGAGGGTGCGCAGCAGTGGGAAGAGCAGCAAGCAACGCCGGCGGTGCGCTCTGCGTAGGTAATGACGCGCGGTGCCACGGCTGGTCTACGGCTGTGTAATGGAGGGTTGTTGCTGTAGCCGCATACAACCAGTCACGTTGTGCGCTGCCAACAAGGGCCGCTGCCAGCACTGGCTCCTCGGCCAGCGCTTGATTTAGCGAGCGCCAGCTTTGTTCCTTGGCCTGATAAGCGGTGAAGGCGCCCTCAACATCCAACAAGTAGATCGTTCCATCCTGGGCAAAAAGGACGCTCGGTGGTGCGTGCGCCGCCAGGTCATTACTGACGGGTTGCCACGGTTCACCACCAGCCGGTAAAGCGAAGACGCCATCTTGATAGGCGCCGGCCAACGCAACGCCATTGGGCGCTAACGTCAACGCTAGTGCCACAAAGGCGCCGCCGCTAGATAGTGCCCATTGCTGACCACCATCGACGGAACGATAAACACCCTTGTTTGCGCCGACGAGTAAACTCTGCCCATCAGCGCTGACGGTTACGGCATTGATGCTTTGTCCAGCCAGAGTGGAGGTGACAGCCTGCCAACTAGCGCCGCCGTCGGTGGAACGGTAGAGACCGTCGCTTTCCGTGCCGACATAGAGCGTCTGATCAATGGCAAAATTGGGCGAAACGGCCAAACATTGGACGGCCATGTCCGGCAAGCCCTGGCCGGAATCGCGCCAGGAGCGGGCGCCATTGCGCGAGCGGTATAACCCACCCAGGACGCTGCCGGCCCAAAGCAGTTCGCTTTCGGCAAAGGTGGGTGCGCAGGCCAGACAGAGGATTTCCAGATCGAGCAGGCCAAAGGTGGAACTCTCCCAGCTTTGACCGCCATCCTGGCTGCGGAAGACCCCCTCGTTGGTGGCGACAAAAAGGGTTTGATCGGCGCCAAAGTTGGGGGAAGGCGCAATGGCATTGATCAACCCCAAACCGGCCCACCCTATCACTTCCTGCCAACGCTCTCCGCCATCCTCGCTCCGGAAGAGGCGGCCATCAGCGGTGGCGGCAAAGGCCAGTGATGTTGTTGACGCAAAAACAACCGTCATGATCCGTGGATCGGTCAGGCCGCTTTGTATACAAACCCACTGTTGACCACTATCGGTGGAGCGATAAAGGCCCGCCGCCGTGGCTGCTAATACAATGCCATCTTGTTGAAAAGCTGGGGAGATAGCAAGCGCCGCCACTGTTCCCCCCTGCCATACCCCTACACGCTGCCATCCAAGCGTTTCATCCGCCATACCATACTCAACTTCTCAAGATGAGACAGTCGGCATCGTAGGGGCAAGATATAGGTGTTCAGATAATCTTTCGGGACATTCTACACCTGACAGGTTTTGGAAACCTGTCAGGTGTGCCACGGATCTTTTTCTGAACGTCTATAGTTCTTACCCCTACGATGCCGACTGTCGAAGAAATTATTCTAAACTCTGTGCCAATTCCGCCACCATTGCCGACGCCCCGCTTTCAATCGGATCGCCATGACCGAAGACGGCCTTCTCAAAGGTGAAGGTGGCGATCTTCTTGACGCTTTCCTGCGCCATTGCCATATCAGCCGTAAATTGGGCCGGCGAAACGGCCAGGGTATTCTCATTGTTGACCAGCGCATCGCCGGCGACAAAGAGCGAACCCACCGGGTCCAAAATGGAAATATGCCCGGCAGTATGACCAGGCGTGGTAATGATCTGCAAGCCAAAGACTTCGTCGCCATCGGCCACCGCCTGGATGGTATGGGCCGTTTCGATCTGCGGAATATCTTCGGCGCCGGCGTAGATGGTGGCCCCGGTGGCCGCTTCCATCACTTCACCCATCGCCCCTACATGATCCTGGTGATAGTGGGTGATGATCAGATGTTTCACCGCATTCCAGTCCAGCCCGGCGCCGGTCAGCACATCGGCAAATTGGGCGCCAGTGCCGGGCAGACCAGTATCGACCAGCGCCGCTTCATTGCCACGAATCAACACATAGGCGTTGACAAACTGGGCGATCACCCGCTGATACTCGACCGGATCCAGCTCGGCGGCAGTGGTGACGGTCGCCTGCGGCGCGACAATCAACGGTTGCGTGCAGGCCGTCAGCAGGCCAGATCCCCCCAATGCAATCGCCAAGCCACGGCTTGCCAGACCAAAGTTCACCTCTGACCAGAGCGCAAACATGCCACGACCGGCATTCAACAAGAACGAACGACGACCCAGTTGTGCCACTTTTCGCATCGTGCTTCTCCTTTGTGAGCAATGAATTTGACCATCACGCGATTGAACGATGTGGAGGATGAGGAAATGCGCTCTGATTATAGCACCGGCGGACAGCCACAAAGGCAGGTCTGCTTACACTTTCACCGCCAGCGCCGTCATGATCTGGTCCGGCACATCGCTCATGATCACATTCACCCCCAACGCCGCCAGTCGCTGCGCCTCGGCGACATCGTTGACCGTCCAGGTGTTGACCGGGCAACCACGCTCCTTGGCCCAGGCCATCAAATTGGCGTCAACCAGGCGATGATAGGGATGAATCGCTTCTGGGTTGATGATAGGCGAGAACCAGGCGTCGCGCAAGAAGGTCGGCAGCGGCAGATAGTAGAGCAAGCCAAGCTGAATCGTGGGAGCCAGGGCGCGCATTTTGATCAACGAGGGCGGATTAAAGCTGGAAACAATCACCTGATCGTAGAGCTTGCGCGCCTTGATCATTTCAATCAAGGGCTCGGCCTGGTCGCCACCGTTGGGATCGTCACTTTTGATTTCGACATTGACCTGACAACGGTTGCCCACCAGATCAAAGACTTCGTTCAGCGTGGGGACGCCCACGCCGGCAAACGCAGGGTTGAAACGGCTGCCGGCGTCGATTTGCGCTAACTGCGCCGCCGTGTAGTCGCTCACTTTACCCGTACCAGTGGTTGTTCGTTCTAGCGACTCGTCATGGATGACAACCAATTGCCCATCTTTGCTGCAATGGACATCCAGTTCAATACCGTCAACCCCCATGTCCAAGGCCCGTTGGAAGGCCGGCAAGGTATTTTCCGGGGCGACGGCTTTGGCGCCGCGATGAGCGAAAATGTGTGGACGTGACATAGGGCGTTCCTTTACAGTTTGTAGTAAAGACTTTAGTCTTTATGTGGCAGGGAAAGACTAAAGTCTTTACTACGGGTTAGATTTGGCGCGAACCGGGAGTGGCTCGCGATAGTTGTTCCAGCCGTTCACCGTCGAGCAGGACGATGGGTTTGCCGGCGGCCCAAGCGCGGGCGTCATTGCTGATCTCGGCGGTGGTAGCTAGATAGGCGCGGTCGGCGCCGGTGTGAATCATGGTGCCGTAGAGTTCGCGCACGGTGGCGCTGCCCACGGTGCCTTTGTACCGTTTACATTGCACCACGGCCTGCCGACCATATTCGTCGGTGATCAACACATCGATGCCGCCATCTTTGGTGTCAGGCGTATTCAGCACTGTATATCCCTGGCGGGCAAAGATGCGGTGGGCCACGTAATCTTCAAATTCGGAGGGATCAAGCCGGTACATCGCCGCCGAAGAGAGGGCGCGCCACTTGCCTCCTTGTCGCCAGCCGCGCCACCATTGCCAGCCGACCCGGCGCCACCCTAGCACGATCAAGACGCCCAATATAATGGTGATAACCGCCAAGAAGAGATTTAGGAACCAGCCCAGGCGTAGACCATAGACCAATAGGCGATAACCAAGCCAGCCATAGATCAACAGCCACAGCAACGTTGTCACCACCACCAGCCGCGCCGAAATAAAGCCGAGGTTCACTGTCGTCAACCGGCGCGGCAGGCGAGAGGCGTAGCTGATCATGGGTGCTGTTTTTGGAGCAGTTCAATCATGGCGCCGTGGGTTGCCTTGGGGTGGACAAAGGCGACCAGGCCATGAATGCCCTGGCGCGGCTTTTCATCGATCAAGCGCAGCCCTTGCGCCCGCACGGCGGCCAGCGCAGCGACAATGTCATCCACCGCAAAGCAGATGTGATGCACCCCTTCCCCCCGGTTTTGCAGAAAGCGCGCCGTGCCGCTACTGTTGTCGAGCGGCGCCAACAATTCCAGCGCACTGTTGCCGGCATCCAAAAAGGCCACTTCCACCAGATGTTCGGGGACCGTGCGCCGTTCCAGCAGCGTGAAACCCAAACTATCACAATATGTTTTCAGGCTGGCATCGATGCTCTCGACGACAATGCCGATATGGTCGATTCGTGTGAACATGCGGTCGATCCTTAGGTAGACAGGGAAACAGGTAGACAGGGAAACAGGATGGATCTACTTGCGTACCTGTCTACCTGTCTACTTGTTTACGTAAAGCGTTTGATCCAGTCATCCAAAATGGCGAGTTGGTCTTTGCCCCGCTTGGCGATGTTTTCGCGCACCTTTTTGAGCGGCTTTTCGCGCCACAGCTTCTCACTGTTTTTGGAATAGAAGAGATCGGCAAAGCTGATGATCTCCTCTTCAATGGTGGTTGGTTTCATATCCCGGAGGGGCAGGGGTAAGCCCTGCGCTTGAATTTGCTCTTTGGTCAGGCCAACACCGACATGGGTTTCGGCCACTAGCGCATGGCGGGGTAAGCCTTCTGCCTCTAGAATTGCGCGCCCCTCGCTGAGGTGGCAAATATAGGGTAGGTCGCCATAGCAGAAAATGTCGGGTGTGTTGGTGCGGATGATGCCAATGTCATGGAGCATGGCCGCTTCTTCAATAAAGGTCTGCCTTTTGGTCGAAAGGCGCAGGTGTTTGGCGATCGCCAATGCTTTATTCGCTACCAATTGGCAGTGAATTAGATAAATCGGGTAGGTTGGGCTATCGGGGGGAATGTATTTGTGAATAATGCGAAAATAATCCGGCCGTTCCATGACTAGACCCAGCTTTCCGGTTGGTATTCGCCAAAGACCCGGCGCAAGGCATCACAAATTTCCCCCAGGGTGACATAAGCTTCTACGGCTTCGACAAAGAGCGGCATAAGGGGCGCATCGGGGGTACGGGCCGCGCCCGTAATCTGTTGCAGCAAGCTTTGCACACGCTCATTGTCTCGTTCGGCGCGCAGTGTTTGCAAAGCCGCCGTCTGATCCAATCGCACCTGTTCATTGACGCGCAAGAGGTCGGGTTTCACCGTCTCGGCGCGCTGGAAGCGGTTGACGCCCACCACGACCTGCTCATTGCGTTCGATGGCGCGTTGGGTTTTGTAGGCAGCGTCCTGAATTTCACGTTGGATAAAGCCTTCTTCCACCGCCTTGAGTGCACCGCCTAAATCGTCAATGCGGGCAAGATAGTCCGCCGCCTGGCGTTCAATCTCGTCCGTTAGCTGCTCGATGTAATAGGAGCCGCCCAAGGGATCAACGGTGTCGGCGACGCCGCTTTCATAGGCGATGATCTGCTGGGTGCGCAGCGCGATCTCGACCGCTTTTTCGGTGGGTAGGGCCAGCGCTTCGTCCATGCCATTGGTGTGCAGGCTTTGTGTGCCGCCAAGAACCGCCGCCAGCGCTTGCAACGCCACGCGTACAATATTGTTTTCCGGCTGTTGAGCGGTAAGGGTGCTGCCGCCGGTCTGGGTGTGGAAGCGCAATTTGCAACTGTCGGCCTGCTGGGCGCCAAAACGTTCGCGCATAATACGTGCCCAGAGGCGCCGCGCCGCGCGAAACTTGGCGATCTCTTCCAGAAAGTTGTTGTGGGCGTTAAAGAAGAAGCTTAGTTGCCCAGCAAAACTATCAACATTCAGCCCCGCCTTGCGCGCCTGTTGCACATACTCAATGCCGTTGGCTAAGGTGAAAGCGACCTCTTGCACCGCAGTCGAGCCGGCTTCGCGCATGTGGTAGCCGCTGATTGAAATGGTGTTCCATTTGGGAACGTCCGTCGCACAGTAGCGGAAGATGTCGGTAATCAGCCGCATGGATGGCCCCGGTGGGAAGATATAGGTGCCGCGCGCAATGTATTCTTTGAGAATATCATTTTGAATGGTGCCGCGCAACTGGTTAGCCGGTACGCCCTGCTGTTTGCCCACAGCAATCACCATCGCCAGCAGGATCGCCGCCGGCGCGTTGATGGTCATGCTGATGCTCACCTTGTCGAGCGGGATGCCGTTAAGCAGTGTCTCCATGTCGCGCAGGCTGCTGATCGAGACGCCCACCTTACCCACTTCCCCTTCGGCCAGTTCATGGTCAGCGTCATAGCCAATCTGCGTCGGCAGATCAAAGGCGACGGACAACCCCGTCTGGCCTCGTTCGAGCAAATAGTGATAGCGGCGATTACTTTCCGCAGCAGTGCTAAAACCGGCATATTGGCGCATGGTCCAAAGCCGGCCACGATACATATTGGGCTGGACGCCGCGCGTATAGGGGTAGTCGCCAGGGAAGCCCTGCTGTTCCAGATACCGGGTGGCGTCGGTTGCCTCTGCTGTTGGTGTATAGAGCGGCTCGACGGTGATGCTGTCGCTGCTGGTGGTGAAGCGCTCTTGTCGCTCACCAAAGCGTTTTACCAGTGGCTCGAGCGTCTGGCGGCGCCACAGATCTTCTTGTTCGGATAATTGGGTTGAGGTGGTCATAGTGCGTCAAAGATTGAGAGATTAAGAGATTAAGAGATTAAGAGATTTGCGCTATGTAATCTCTCAATATCTTAATCTCTTGATCTCAATTAGATTTCACATTTCACTGCGGCCTGACAACGCCCGCCCCAAGGTCACTTCATCGGCATATTCCAAATCACCGCCTACGGGTAAGCCACGGGCCAAGCGGGTGACACGCACGCCAAAAGGTTTGATCAGGCGGGCAATGTACATCGCCGTCGCCTCGCCTTCGAGGTTGGGATTGGTTGCCAGCAACAGTTCGGTGACAGGAGGCGTGCCATCTTTGGGTTGGAGCCGTTGCAATAGTTCGCGAATTTTCAGGTCATCCGGCCCGACCCCTTGTACAGGGGAAATGGCGCCATGCAGCACATGGTAGAGGCCATGATACTCGCGTGTGCGTTCAATCGCCTGGACATCCAGCGGCTCCTCGACAACACAGATAATGCTGTGATCCCGTTGCATATTATCGCAAATGGCGCAGGGGTCACGGTCGGCAATATTCTGGCAGATAGTGCAGAAAAGTGTTCCTGCTTTAAGCGCCATCAACGCATTGGCCAGGTTAAGCGACACCGAATCATCGGCGCGCAACAGAAAATAGGTTAATCGGCTGGCCGTCTTTGGCCCGATGCCGGGAAGCTGGTTAAAGGCTTCGATTAATTTACTAACCGGTTCCGCTAATGGTTGCATATGTTAAAGACTAAAATCCCAGCCCAGGCGGCAGCCCCAACCCGCCGGTCAAGGCGCCCATGCGCTCTTCGCCCAACGTTTTAGCCTTTTGCAGCGCTTCATTGACGGCGGAAAGGAGCATATCCTGGAGCATATCTACATCATCTGGGTCGATGGCCTCCGGCTTGATAGTAATCGACTTGAGCAATTGTCCGCCGGTCGCCACCACCGTCACCACACCGCCGCCGACACTGGCGGTCACTTCTTCTTCGTCCAGCACGGCTTGAGTCTTGGCCATCTCTTCTTGCAGCTTTTGCATCTGTGACATTAGTTGACCAGGGTTATTGCCCGTCATGCCCATGCCCAAGCCGCCGCGTCCCGGCTTGCCGCCACTCGGTTGTGGCGCCGGTTGTCGATTGTTGCGTTTTAGTTTCATCAGGAACTCCTTGTGATTACGTGATTCGTGTTGCGTGATTCGTGTTGCGCGACCATGCTGCACAGCACAAGCAACCCTCTATCTGTCTTTTGTTTTCTGTCTTCTATTGCACCACCTCAGCCCCCAGCGTTGAGACAGCATATTCCAACAATGGATCAACACCATCGCTCTCTTGCGCCAGCGGCGTAACGGTGATCATGTTGGTTAACTGGGCGCGTTCGCCGGACTGACAATCTAGTTTAACACTACGGCCTAAAATTTTGGAAAGCATGGCTACAATTTTGCTATTGGTCTCCGGCTCGGCGATCATTTCGCGCGTAAAGTCGTTGGCGCCAAAGGCAAAGGCGACCGTGTCCTGGGAAACGGCAATATCGCGCACCCCGCGTAAGGCCGCTTCGACCCGTACGCCAAACTGTTTGCGCACCGTGGGCAGAAAATTGTCCTTCCACTGGTCATTTAAGCGTTTGATCGCCGTCAGATCAAGCGGCGGCGGCTCTTTGGGCGCAGCGGCTTCGGGTGGCGGCGCAGACGGGGTGGGGAGTGCGTTCATTACTGCAGCGGATACCGGGGATGGCGCACTCACCGGCGGTGCGACAACTGTTGTCGCTACCGGAGCCGACGCCATTTGCACCGCCGGCATCATCATCATAGCCGGCGCCGTCACTTCGCCTTGCACCGCTTCAATAAAGGCCAATTCCAGCGGCAACTGCGGTTGATAGCTGCCCTTTAGCTCAACGGTGGCGGTGCTAAAACGCTTGATGGCATAGAGCGTCGTCGGCAGCGAAAGTTGTTGGGCCTGACGTTGCATCAACTGCACCGTTTCGCGCGGCAGTTCATTTAACAAGTCGGCATCGCCAGCCATCTGCAACACCATGACGCCGCGCAGATGCTCAATAACCTGGTGGCAAAATTCAGTCAGACTGGCGCCCTGGGTCAGCAAATCCTGAATGAGCCGCAACCCCGCCGCCACCTGTTTGGTTGCAATGGTATTGACTAGTTCGGCCACCGCCTGCGCACTGACGGCGCCCAATGCCTGCTGCACTTGTACAAAGGTAATCGTTTCATTGCCATAACTGAGCATTTGGTCAAGCAGGCTGATGGCGTCGCGCATACAGCCCTGGGCGGCGCGGCCAATCGCCATGAGCGCTTCCGTCTCAGCGCCAAAGCCTTCGGCTTGGGCGATCATCTGCAAGTGGGCGACAATCTCCGGCACAGTCAACCGGCGCAGGTCAAAGCGCTGACAGCGGCTCAGAATCGTAGCCGGGATCTTGTGCGGCTCGGTGGTTGCCAACATGAAACGAGTATGCGGTGGCGGCTCTTCCAGCGTCTTCAAGAGGGCATTGAAGGCGCTCACACTCAACATGTGGACCTCGTCCACGATGTAGACTTTATAACGCCCCTCGCTGGGCCGGAAGTTGACCTTCTCCCGCAGATCGCGCACATCATCCACACTGTTGTTGCTGGCAGCGTCGATCTCGATCAGATCCAACATACGCCCTTCGCTGATGGCGACACAGGTTGGGCATTTGTCACAGGGGCGGTCAGCCTCCGGCGCTGTGCAGTTGAGCGCCTTCGCCAGAATGCGGGCAATCGATGTCTTGCCGGTGCCTCTGGGGCCGGAGAAGAGATAGGCGTGCGCAACACGACCATCGCGCAGGGCGTTGCGCAAGGTCTGAATCACATGTTCTTGACCAACCACCTGGTCAAAGGTTTGGCTACGCCACTTACGGTAGAGTGCTTGCGACATGAATGATTGTGGATTGCGAATTTCAGCTTGCCGATGAATGTCGTGGGTGCACTGCACCCTACTACAACTCAATTTTGCAATCTGTATTGTAGCACGAATGTGCGAGGGTAGCAAGGTACTGAAGGAGCGACAAGAGTTCCTGAGGACGACAACGTCCACCTGATTTTACCAAATTTAATTTAAGTCAAAAAACGGATTGCCAACAATCGCGCCACTATGGTATGATCTTTCTGCCTTCCAGTGATTTGCTTCTCCTTTGCTGCCTACTGGACTTATCGTCAATAAACATTACCAGTTTTCTAAATTCTTCTTAAGTTATCGCACGATATGGTTATCAATCGTCGGCATTTCTTACTTGGCCTGGCTGTGAGTGGCGGCACAGCACTTTGGGCGCAAGCCTGTTCGACCACAACGACGGCCACCACAGGCACGCGGAGCGCGTCGACCGTTGTCACAACCCCGACGCGCAATGCGATGAGCGTCACCAACGCTGGCGCACAGCCCTTGCGCGTGGCCTTTCCCGGCCCTGCCAAACAGTTAGATCCCGCCTTCTACGGTGTCATCGAAGAGCATCAGATCGGCTTTGCGATCTTTGATGCACTGGTCTGGGTCGATCACACCTTGACGCCCCAGCCGATGTTGGCCGAAAGTTGGAACGCTTCCCCTACCTTGCGCAGTTGGACCTTTAAGTTGCGTGAAGGGGTGCGCTTTCATCATGGCGCCACCTTTTCGGCGCGGGATGTTACCTATACGTTTAACCGAATTTTGAATCCCGACACTGGTTCCCCCTTTCGGAGCGCCCTGCAATTTGTGGAGAAGGTAGAAGCGCTGGATGAGTACACCGTGCGTTTTGATCTCAAAACCCCCAGCGCCGAATTGCCTTTGCTGCTGGGCGCGCCCCAAGCGCGGATTGTTCCCCATGATCTGCCCAGCGCGCTGCTGACCGCCAAGCCATCAGGCACAGGGCCATTTCAGTTGATCAGCCATGAGGTGGGGGTGCGCACCCGGTTGATACGCAATCCTCAATATTGGCAACCCGATCAGCCGGCAGTGGAGGGGCTTGAGTTTCTTTTTGTTCCCCAACAGGAGCAAGTGGCAGCCTTGCAAAAGGGCCACGTTGATCTGTTAATGCAGGTAGGCGCCGATGAAACTGAAGCATTGCGCGCTGAAGCAGATTTGGCGGTAAATAGCATCGTCAGCGGCGCCTATCAGACCATTGTCATGCGAGCGACGGCGGCGCCCTTTGACAAAGCGCAAGTGCGGGAAGCGTTCAAATTTTGTGTTGATCGCGCCGCCATGCTGGTCCGTGTCTTACGCCGCAGCGGGGTAACCGGCAATGATCACCCGGTGGCGCCATTCAGCCCTTTTTGGGCCGATCTGCCGCTGCGCCCCTATGATCCCGATCGTGCCCGCACACTGTTGAGCAAAAACGGTTATGCCAAGGGCATCAAAATTGATCTATTGACCTCAACTGTGCGCCCGGGGATGGAAGAGATGGCCTACGCCTTTGCCGAGATGGCAAAACCGGCGGGGATAACGATACGGGTGGTGCGGGCGCCGGCGTCAGCCTATTGGAGCGACTATGCCGGCCATGTCCCCTTTCACACCGGCCACTGGGGCTTCCGTCCTAGCATTGATGAGACCTTTATGACGGCCTACCACTCCAATGCCAAAGGCAACGAAAGCAATTGGCGTAACCCGGCCCTGGATGATCTGATCGACCAGGCGCGCGGCGAACGTCAGGAAGAAGCGCGCAAGAGACTTTACCAGAACGCCCAGCAACTGTTGATGGAAGAAGGCGCCGTCATCATTCCCTACTTCAAACCGACTGCCTTAGCCATGCGCACGGGGGTACGCAATTTTACCCCCCATCCGGCGGGGTGGCTTGATTTTCGGACGACGGCGGTGGCGGCTGCGTAGCCGCCGACGGGCTACGTTCTGCCACCGTAATGGCTATTTCTTGAATATCGGTGACAAACGGCTGGTTTGGCGTGACCGTCCCTTCCGTTGTTTGTGACGATGGCGCGGAAGTTAACTGCTGATCATATTGCCACTTCAACGCCACCCCAATCAACACACCCACCACAAAGGTAACCAAGCGTCCCATACCCCCTCCTTTCAAGGAACGATTCAGATGTTCAAGCGTACGCCGATTCCGTAGATTTAGCAAATTAGGTATTTGCCCGCGCCAAGCCGGTCGGTTATTGGTTATTAGCCAGCATCTGCGCTTGGGCAATCCACAACGCGGCGTCAATGAAATTGCCGGCTGCTCCTGGCGCCGCAATGGCTTTGACCGCAGCCAGCGTCATCTGGGCCAGTTGGACAAAGATGTAAACGCCGGCGCATAAAGGCGACCGGCATAGGTTGGGCCAATGCAGCGAATGCGGGTCAGATCATCGCGCACGCTGGTCGCAGTGATGGTGGGTGCGGCGGTTACGGCGACGGTAGGAGCCAAGATGGCGGTGACGGTTGGCAGCGGTGTCAATGTTGCGATGACCGTTGGCAGCGGCGTTGGCGTCACAGTGGTAGTAGGGGTGGCGGTGACCGTTACTATCGGGGGAGCGGCAGCGTCAACACACTGAATGGTCAGTGGGGCGCCGCCGACTTTTGCCCAGTCAGCGGCAAAGAGATCGGCCATGTACGGTTTCCATATCCATTGGCATTCAGGTAAGCGTTTTCCCAAGTGAGGGAAAGGTAGTTTGCCACCCTGAAAGGGTCTCTAGAGTATTGCGACCTAGAGACCCTTTCAGGGTGACAAACTATCCCTTCTAGTTTTCCCCAACGTCTACCTTGATGCCTGTGGGTTACAAACTGCCTCTACGATCCTTATACCATTTTGGCTTACGCACGCTCTGTGCTGCGCAGCTTTTCCACCTGGACATGCAACCGCCCTTCCATGACAAAGGTGCTGGGGTAGACCCGATCCCCTGTCGCCACCGCCACCGGCTCGGCGGAGCGGGTTAGCAGCAACAAATTCACTTTGGCCGAACCGCTGGTGACAAAGCCTTCGACGGGCACAAATTCGCCCCGATTCACCACTAGCACATCCCCAACCCGCACGTCGTCAAAGGGTAGCTTGACTTCGATGGTGTCGCGCACCACCCAGGCTGTGCGGGGCGGCGCGCCCATGGCCTGGCGCACGAGATCGCTCAATTCGTTGCTCACTTCGCTGGTCATCTGTTCGCTCACCGTTTGGGCGCGGCGACCCAGCAGGCGGAAAGTGTGGTGGAGCCAGGCAATGGTCGCCGCCGGCAGGTAGTGGTCGCTGGCCAGTGTGCTGACCAAGAGAATCGAATTGACGACTGATGGCTTCACCCGTCCCTCGGCATAGAGGGAGCGACAGCCGGCCTCCAAGATCGGAATCGTACTATAGATGGTTAAGGGGACACTGGCAATGGTTAATGTCGGGAAGAGTAAGCCGCCGACCGCTAACCAAAAGGAGGTCGTCGCCACGGCGCGGTGACGCCGTTCTGCCAGCGTTACCCCATCTTGGTCGGTGGGCGCATCGGCTAACTCCACTGTCGGCGCTGTCATCAGCGGATTGCCCTTGTCCCCTTGCTTTACCGTCATCGGTTTGTGTTGGGTGACAACTGTCTTCACGCCGGCATAGGCAACGCTGCCGGCGACAAGGAGATTGGTAATGAGCATAGCTAGTCCTCGTGAATGGTAGACAGGTAAATAGGTACACAGGTAAATAGGTAGACAGGTACACAGGTACACAGGTAGACAGGTAGATAGGTAGACAGGTCTGTCTGGACAATACTTGTCTACCTGTCTACCTGTCTACCTATATGCACATCGCGCAAATCAACCCAACCGGCGGGATGGGGCGTAAAGCCCTGGACAGAGCGGCGCACGGCAGTCAACACCGGTTGAAAATAAGGAATCATGACGGCGCCTTCGTCCATCAGCAATTGTGCGGCCTGGCTGTAGAGCGCCCGCCGTTGCTCATGGTCAGTAACCCCTTGGGCGTCATCTAGCAGCTTGTCCAACGCTGGGCTAGACCAGCCGGTCTCATTCCAAGCCGCGTTGGAATGATAGGCGATGGCAAAGGTTTCGTAGATGCTGGGGCGAAATTCCCACGAACTGATGTAAAAGGGCACCACGCCCCAATAGTCATTAAAGTAGATCTCGGATGGCACCTTGGCTTCAATCACCTCGATCTGAATACCGGCCGGTTGGGCCATTGCTTGCACGGCGTAAGCGAGTTGCACCATGCCGGGAAAGGCGTTGGCGGTAAGCAACTGCACCTGAAGACCGGCGGGATAACCAGCCTCCACCAGCAATTGCCGCGCTCGTTCAATATCTGGTGATGTGGTGATCTCGGTAAAAAAGGGGCTGATCGGCGCAATCGGGTGGTCATAGCCGGCTGCACCGCGGCCCTGAAGAATCTGTTGTTGCAATGCGGGACGGTCAAGGCAGGCTTTCAATGCCTGACGCACGCGGTTGTCATGAAAGGGGGGAGCCTTCACCTGCATCGCCAAGTTTTGATAACGCCCGCTCGTTGCCTCTATCACAACAATGTCCGGGTTTTCCTGGAAGTGGGCAACTTGACCGGGATCAATCTCCAGCAGGAGATCCAATTCCCCACGCACCAAAGCGGCCACTTGCTCATCCAGCGAAGGTAGATAGAGGTGCCATAATTCGGCAATGGTAATCCGCTCTGCGGCCCAATAGTCCGGGTTACGTATGTAGTGAATATATTCACCGGAGCGAAACTCGTCAAAAAGAAATGGCCCAGTGCCGGAAGGTTGCATCATCAGCCGTTCCAGCGAATAATCATGGGGGAGAATGCGCAGTTGAGGCGCGGCCAGCAGCAACGGCAGATCGACATTCGGCGCCGCCAGATGGAAGCGTACCGTATGTTCATCGATGGCTTCGACTTTTTGGATAAAGCTCAACACCGGCTGCAAGGGTGAGCCAAGCTTAGGCTCCAGCAAACGTGTAAAGGTGTAGACAACATCCGTTGCCGTGAAAGAGCTACCGTGATGAAAGGTGACAGCCGACCGCAGGTAAAAAGTCCATTGGCGGCCATCAGCGTTAGCCTCCCAGCGTTCTGCCAGCATTGGTTGGAGAGTCAATTGCGCATCGACCCAGACCAAGCCATCATAAACGGCAAAACCAAAAGGGTAAGCTTCCACATTCTCAAAAAGCGCTGGATCAAAGGACGTGGGTAAGACCGACAGCGCCATGCGTAAGGATGAGGACGGTTCGTCAGTTTGGATTGGATCGCTGCCGTCGGTCGTCGTTGCTGTGGGTGTTGCACTGGGATCGTTTGGCGATTCACTGGCTGCTGCCGGTTCTGACCGCGATTGACAAGCCGTCGCGCCCAATACCAAAGCCGCGGCTGCGGTCGTGGCCTGTAGAAACCGGCGTCGATCCAAATTATGAGTACCAGGCTGCATGGGCATCACTCGATAAACAGTACAATGGGAAGGGCGGGGTAGAGTTGGCTCGTTGGTTGCACTTATCGCAACCAACGAGCTGACAACCGTCTAGTTATGATGTACAGCGCCATTGCGGGCGCCGTTCATGCTAACGCCGTTGTGGTGAAAAACAACTTCTTTCACTAATTTTTGAAAGAGTAGCGGCTTATCTACAGCCACCTGTTGGACAGCCGTCGCAACTTGTTGGCGCCGTTCCTTTTCGGGCAAGGCCAAATGTTCGGCAACCTTCACAGGCGTTAAGCCTTGTTCCAGCAATTTGCCAAAGAGTGCTTCACCTAAGGCGCGATTGGGCTGTGTATGGGGTGCTTGCTGATACTGACGGATGGTCTTATAGATTTCTAATTCCTCTTGCAAATTCACCGAGTGATGACAGGCGCGACAGTAATCGACCACTACACGAGTGAGCGATTGGGCCAATGCCGGCTGTTGCGCCACCTCCTGATCCAGTAGCCAACTCAATTGGAAACCCATTTCCCCTGCAAACGCGTCGATATGGGTAGTCAAGGCATCCAGTTGCTCGTCCGATAAGCCGGCCAGCCAACTGCGCAATTCTGGCTCCTTATCAAACGCCTGGGGCATCCACTGGCGGAACTTGGCGCCCATGCGCGGTTGTTTAGTGCCCAACAGTTGCGCAGCGCGCTCCCGTAACGGCGCCAGCGGCGATGTGCTAGACTGGTTGTTGTCTGCAGCGGCTGTTTCCGCTTGCGTTTGTTGTTCTGCCAAACGGCGCGCTTCCCAATCGCGCTTTAGCCAAAGCCCCACGATGGCCAACGCCAAAATGATCAGTAACCAGGCAAAGAATGTCATGGTTCTCTCCTTACAACGGTAATTCGGGTAGTAAAGCAGGTTTTCTTACAGTCTTGTACAGTGTATATGCTTTTTAAAATTATAACAAATTGATAGCACTACCTGACAAACCAGTGTGGATGAATTAAAGATTGTTTAATGATGTAACAAAAGACAAGAAGACAAGAAGACAAGAAGACAGCCAAAAAGCACTGTCTTCTTGTCTTCTTCTTATCTACTTCTGCCGCTGGTAATGTTCCTGCAAGCTACGTACGCGTAGCTCCTGCTGGTAGACGGCGCGGATGCCGTTGACCGCAGCTTGGGCCGCAGAGAGGGTGGTGATCAATGGGATCTCCATGCGGGTGGCGAGGCGGCGGATTTTGATACCGTCTTCGCGACTGTCACGACCATAGGGGGTGTTGATGATCATCTGGATCTTGCCGTCTTGAATAGCATCAAGCGTACTGTAGGCGTCGTTGCCGGCGCTGCCCTTTTCCAACACCGTGACTGGTGTGCCGGAATGTTCGATCAATTCGCCGGTGCCGGCGGTGGCGTAGATCGTAAAGCCGAGACGATGAAGATCGCGCGCAATCTTCACAGCGCTGCCCTTGTCGAAGTCGTTTACCGTAATCAAGACGCCACCACTGGCCGGCAGACCAACGCCAGCCCCCAGTTGGCTTTTGGCAAAGGCATGACCAAAGCTCGCCGCATGACCCATCACCTCGCCGGTGGAGCGCATTTCGGGACCAAGGATGGTATCGATGCCGGTAAATTTCTTCCACGGTAACACCGCTTCCTTGACAAAGAAGCCATCCAGTTTGGGTTCTTCGGTAAAGCCCAATTCAACCAGCGTTTTGCCGGCCATCACCTGCGCAGCCAGTTTTGCCAGCGGAATGCCGGTCGCCTTGCTGACAAAGGGAACGGTGCGGCTGGCGCGCGGGTTGACTTCTAAAACGTAGACCACATCATCCTTGAGCGCATACTGAACATTCATCAAGCCGCGCACGTTGAGCGCCGTACCCAGCTTTTCGGTGTATTCCCGAATGATGTTCAGATGAAACTGACTGATCTTGTAGGGCGGCAGCACACAGGCGCTGTCACCACTGTGGATGCCGGCTTCTTCAATGTGTTGCATAATGCCACCGATGACGACTCGTTCGCCGTCACAAATGGCATCGACATCGACCTCGAAGGCATCTTCCAGGAATTGGTCAATCAGAATTGACCGTTCGGCGGCGACATGGACGGCTTCATACATGTAACGGCGCAAGGCTTCCTCATCATCGACAATCGCCATCGCCCGCCCGCCCAACACATAGGAGGGGCGCACCACCACCGGGTAACCAATGCGTGCCGCAATTTCCACTGCGGCTTCAACGCTGCGCGCACTGCCATGCGCCGGCGCCGGAATCTCCAACTGATCCAGCAACGCGCCAAAACGATCGCGATCCTCGGCTAGATCGATTGACTCCGGCGAAGTCCCCAAGATCGGCACTCCCGCTGCCTGCAAACTATTTGCCAGGTTCAACGGCGTCTGCCCGCCGAATTGGACGATGACCCCCTTGACATTTCCTGACAAGGTGACAGGGTGAGGGGGTGAGGGGGTGATAGCATCAGGATCTACCTTGTCACCTTGCCACCCTGTCACCTTGTCATCTTGTCTTCCTGTCTCCCGCTCGACAATATTCAGTACATCCTCAAAGGTGAGCGGCTCAAAATAGAGCCGGTCGCTGGTGTCGTAGTCGGTGCTGACGGTTTCGGGGTTGCAGTTGACCATGATGGTCTCAAAACCCATCTCTTGCAGGGCAAAGCTGGCGTGACAGCAGCAGTAGTCGAATTCAATCCCCTGACCGATGCGGTTAGGCCCGCCGCCCAGAATGACGATCTTGGGGCGATCGGTGGGTTCGGCTTCGCTCTCCATCTCGTAACTGCTGTAGAGATAGGGGGTGTACGCTTCAAACTCAGCGGCGCAGGTGTCCACCTGATGATAAGTGGGTAGCAGGCCAAACGATTTACGAAGGTCGCGTACATCAATTTCAGTTGCAGGGAGATTGAGCGATTGAGAGATTAAGAGATTATCGTCAGCCGTAGTATGTAATCTCTCAATCTCTTTATCTCTCATTCTCTTATTCAGAATACGCGCCAACTGGCTATCACTAAAGCCCATGCGTTTGGCCTCACGCAAGGTATCAGCGTCAAGCACAGTCAAATTGCGCTCGAAAGCGGCAATTTCGGCCATCTGCTCGACAAACCAGGGGTCGAAGCGGGTAAGTTGGCAGACGGTGGTGACATCGTCGCCGCGTAACAGGGCTTCATAGGTGGCAAAGAGGCGGTCACGATTGGGGATGCGCAGCAAATCGCGCAGTTCGGTATTGGCGTCATAGCCTTTGAAATTGCCCTCGCGATCCCGTTCTACCGGGCCAAGGCCGTCGCGACCAATTTCCAGGCTGCGCGCGCCCTTTTGCAACGCTTCCTTGAAGGTGCGGCCAATCGACATAATCTCGCCCACGGATTTCATCTGCGGCCCTAGTTCGCGATCCACACCGGGAAATTTCTCAAAGGCCCAGCGCGGAATCTTGACCACCACATAGTCAATCGACGGCTCAAAGGCGGCTACCGTCTGCTGGGTAATGTCGTTTTTCAGTTCATCCAGCGTATAACCGACCGCGACTTTGGCGGCCAATTTGGCAATGGGAAAGCCAGTGGCTTTAGAGGCAAGGGCGCTGGAACGAGAGACGCGCGGGTTCATCTCAATAATGACCACGCGCCCGGTGGCTGGGTCTACACCGAATTGGACATTGCTGCCACCCGTCTCCACGCCGACGGCGCGCATGACAATGCGCGCCTGGTCGCGCAGGCGCTGATATTCCTTGTCAGTCAACGTTTGCGCTGGCGCCAGGGTGATGCTGTCGCCGGTATGGACGCCCATGGCATCCAGGTTTTCGATGGAGCAGACGACGACAAAGTTGTCGGCGCGGTCGCGCATCACTTCCAGTTCGTACTCTTTCCAGCCGATGAGCGACTCTTCGACCAGCACCGTATGCACCGGGCTTTCGCGCAGCCCCCAGGAAACTTTTTCATCAAATTCCTGCGGGGTAAAGACGGTGCCGGCGCCGCTGCCCCCCAGCGTAAAACTGGGGCGAATGAAGATCGGATAGCGGCCAATCTCCTGGGCAATGCGCCGCGCTTCGGCCAGCGTATGGGCCAGCCCACTGCGCGGCGATTCCAGCCCCGCCGCCGTCATGGCGTCCTTAAAGAGCTGGCGATCTTCGGCGGTCTTGATGGCGTGCAGGTTGGCGCCGATCAACTCAACGCCATATTTGTCCAGAACCCCCGCCTCGGCCAGCGCCACCGAGAGGTTGAGACCGGTCTGGCCGCCGACCGTGGGCAGCAACGCGTCGGGACGCTCTTTGGCAATGATCTTTTCCAACACATCGACCGTTAACGGCTCAATGTAGGTGGCATCAGCCATCTCCGGGTCGGTCATAATCGTGGCGGGGTTGGAGTTGACCAACACCACCCGATACCCCTCCTGGCGCAGCGCCTTACACGCCTGGGCGCCGGAGTAATCAAATTCACACGCCTGGCCGATAACAATCGGACCAGAGCCAATGATCAGGATAGAAGAAAGGTCAGTTCGTTTAGGCATGGTTCAATTTCTGTGTTTTGATTTTTTTAATTACAACTTACGCACCGAGTACAAGGGGCGACAGGCAAGACCTCCGGGAAGGGGCCAAAAGCTTTTTACCTGACAAGAACCAACGATTGGCCCCTTCCCGGAGGTCTTGCCTGCCCGTATGTAAATCTCTATTGCCTCATTTACGAGCGCTAATTATATCATAGCTTCCCAACAAAAAGATGCGAATTAGCTTATAGAATTTTCTTTAAAAATGTTTGCACCCGCTCATCACGTAACAACAGGTTATGACCACCCCCCGACACCGTCAACAATTCTTTTTCCCCTTGAATGAGCGGGTAGAGAATCTCACTGGCGACATAGGGAATCACCGGGTCAGCCGTGCCATGAATCAGGTAGACCGGGCAAGTCACCGCTGGCAGCACCAAATCAGTGCGCAGTTGATATTTGAGCAAAAAGCGGGGCAGCCAGGGAAATTCACGGGCGGCCATGGCGCGAATACTGTCATAGGGTGATTCGAGAATCAGGCGCGCTGGTCGGTTTTCCGCTGCCAGCCGGGCAGCAAAGCCGCTCCCCATCGATTGACCGTAAATGGTGATTTGGCTTTCAGGGTACAATTCTTGCACATAGCGGTAGACAGCCGCCATGTCGTCATGAAATTCCTGTTCGTTGGTGATCGCGCCGGTGCTTTTGCCGTAGCCCCGGTAATCCGGGATAACCACGCTATAGCCAAGCTCCAGAAAGAAGTCCGCCAGCGGCGCCATGCGTGCAATAATATCACCGTTGCCGTGCAGATAGAGGATGACCCCTTTGGCATTGGGGCGGGTGAAATGGACAACATTGAGGGCTGCACCATGCACCGGCAACATGGTCTCTGTGTAGGGCTGGGTGAAGGGATAGCGAAAATTGGCGGCTACTTTGGTGGGAAAAAAGAGGAGCCGTTCCTGCTGCCAATAGAGCAGCAGGCAAACCGCCAGATAGGCGATGAAGATCGTTGCCGCAAACCAGAAGAGTGCTTTCATGCCACAGGTTAGTAAGCGATTAAACTTCATGCGCGCTAACGGCAAACGTTGCTTCCAACGTCTCCCCTGGCGCTAGCACCTGAATCCCGCTGGTCGGATCGCCCTGGGCATAGAGATTGACGCCATTGTTGGCGTTCGTCACCGGCTCGACGGCGAAATAGGGCTTGGCCGGATTAAAGATGATGAGGTGATGGCAATGGGGCGAACAGGTGTAGGTGAGCTTCACGTTGCTCTCCGGCCAGGTAATGGCGCCGTTACCCTCATACCCATAGAAACAGGCATCGATAAAGTTCGCCGGCGTTAATTCTCGTTCAGTGGAAAAATCCTGATTGGGCGCCAGCGGTTGCACCGGCCCAGAGGGGATGCGATTGTCATTGGCGTCGGGGTAGACGAGCGGCGCCCGGAAGTGTAACAAAACGGGTTCACCGGCGCGACTCAAGGTGCGATTGTAGTAGGGATGCCACCCCAACCCCGCTGGCATGGGAGAATCGCCTTCATTGGTAACAGTCAGCCGCGAGAAAAGGGTATCCTCCCGGATGCTATACTGGAGCGTCGCTGTGAAGGGCCAGGGCCAGTTGGCGTCGGCATAGGTGCGGGAATCAAAGGTGCAATGGATGGCAGTCGCCGTCACCGTCGCAACTTGCCAGGCCCGCCCGCGCACATCCCCGTGGCTGGCGTGCCGCTCGCCATTGGCAAGTTGATACGGTTGACCTTGAAAGGTAAAATGGCCCTTTTCAATCCGGTTGGAATAGGGAATCAAGACAAAGCTGCTGGCCTTCAAGTCGCTCTTGCCGCCGCGCACATCGGGCATCACCGTCAGCCAGCCCTGATCGCGCCGGACAAAGAAGCCCAACACATTGACTCCCTGTTGCGGATCGACCGCCAGCCGCAACTGATCATTTTCCAGCATTACTTCTGCCATGAACCTGCCTCCCCTGTCTGAACGACTGTTTTTTTTCATTTAACCGCAAACCCTGCCAATTCTGCAAAATGAGGCGTCCCATCGCGCTTTAAGCCGATCAAAACTGCTGGCGCTACATAGAAAATGACGAGTTATGGTACAATCGCTTCCTATTGGCACCAATGTAAAAAATTAGTCGTCGCTCGGCGCGAGTCCGTGACTCGCA
>JAPKMW010000019.1 GCA_026645575.1 Caldilineaceae bacterium | reverse complement strand
CCTGCCCGCACGCTTTGTCAACTGGCCTGCCGTACCCGTTGAGAATGGCAGTGGGGGCAAGTCCCCGGATGTGCAGCAACTCATTCCGGTTACCTTACAATTGGTCACCGATGCCGAAGTCGCCTTGCTCAATGACCAGCAGCTCTGTGGCGAACGCAAAGCCCGCCGCACCTTTAACCAAACGCGCTTTGTGCGTTGGTGCCAGGAAGCCTTTGCCCAACGCGCTCTGCTCACCTTGTTCGATTTGAGCTTGCTCAGCGGCATTTCCGAAAAGCAGGTCAGCGTTTTGCTCCGCCACTATGAAGCACATCACGAGACCATCGTCCCGCTTCGCGGCACCGTCCATGATATCGGCCCTTCTGTCTCCCATAAGGCCGAAGTCATTCGTCGCTTCCTGCGTGGTCAGTCGCCGATGGCCATTGCCCATGAACTCAACCATTCGCAGCAGGCCGTCGACATCTATATCAAGGATTACGAGACTACCCGAAAACTCGTGCAAAAGTTTCCCATTGCCGAGATCCCCGTTCTCGCTGATCGGACACTTTCTGTTGTTAAAGAACATGTCAAACTAATTCGTCAATATGAGCCGCAGATCCTCTTCTTTCAACCCGATTAGTTCGATCACGGCTTGTCAAATTTGACCTCTGGCTCATTTGACCTTATTAAGCGATTGAGAGATTGAATCTCTCAATCTCCACCAATAAGGAAACAGCAATGGCTGATTTACCAACCGACAAGCGCGCGCCGATGGCCGCGGCGCCCATGCAGTATCGGGAGAATGGCGAAGTGGCCTGGGGCGAGATGTGGCATAGTTTTTGTGTGTTGGCGTTGGATGGCGGGCCGCCCCATCGCGGTGTAATGCTCACGCCACAACGCCTGCCCGATACCCAAAGCGCGAGCTATCAAGTGGCTGTTCAGGAGATCATTCGAGGCATCCACGAGGTCAGTGGGTTGACCGCTGCCGAAGTGCGTCCCGGCTGGATTGGCGTAACCTGCCCTTCCCCTGGCATGGCCGCCTGGCTGGCCGAAGCGATTGTAGCCGAAAATGTCACAGCTCATGCCGAAGGCGCCATGCTCTGTGTGCCAGTGGGTGATTATTATACGGTGAAGGGGGAGATCAAGAATGTGATCACCGCCGTTGCCAAAACCACCCACTATTGGGGCGAACATCTGCCGACGCAAGTCAAACAGACGCTAGCCTTACAGGCGCGGGTGACGACCATAGTACATTGGGTGCAACGCTGTCTCTGGCGCCAACCAGGGCCGCCGGTTGCGACAAAGCGCTAACGAATGGAACGCTATGCTCCGCTTTTTGCTCAATAAATGTTTACGCTTGTTGCTGCTGCTGTTTGCAGTGGCGACCTTTTCGTTTACCTTAGTCGCCCTGTCGCCGATCGACCCGGTGGATGCCTATATTGGCGCAGCCATGTTGGGGATCAGCCCGGAGCAGCGCCAGCAGATCGCCGACCGCTGGGGGCTGGAAGCGCCGCCGCTGGAACGCTACGGGCGCTGGTTGCAAAATGTGGCCGGGGGTGACTTGGGCCGTTCGATGATCTTCAATCAGCCGGTGTTGACAGTGATCGGTGAACGCTTTCTGGCTTCGCTCTGGTTGATGACGGCGGCGTGGCTTTTGTCGGGGGTGCTAGGCTTTGGCTTGGGACTGCTGGCCGGGCTGCGGCCAGGGTCATGGCTCGACCAGGCGATCCGCTTCTATGCGTATACGCTGGCCTCAACGCCGACCTTCTGGCTGGCACTGCTGCTGCTCATCATCTTTTCAGTGGCGCTGGGCTGGACGCCGGTTTGCTGTGCAACGCCGCCGGGGGTGCCATTGGCGCAAGCAACCCTACTGCAACGGGTACATCACCTGATCTTGCCGGCGGCGGCGTTGAGCATTATCGGTGTCGCCAATATCGCGCTCCATACGCGCCAAAAGCTGCTCGACGTATTGAACAGCGACTACGCCCTCTTTGCCCGCGCGCAGGGCGAGACGACGGCCGGGATCATCTGGCACCACGGCTTACGCAACATTGCCTTGCCGGCGATCACCTTGCAATTTGCCTCGCTGAGTGAACTCTTTGGCGGCTCGGTGCTGGCGGAACAGGTCTTTGCTTACCCCGGCCTGGGCGAGGCAACCGTACAGGCCGGGCTGCGCGGGGATGTGCCGCTCTTGCTCGGCATTGTCCTCTTTAGCGCGCTCTTTGTCTTTGTGGGTAATACACTGGCGGATCTTAGTTACCGGGTGATTGACCCGCGCATTCGGTTAGGTGCGGCGGTTTAAAGCAATGCAAAGGTCATTCGGCTACGTGCCTCGTCGCCTGAGCCTGTCGAAGGCGACGAAGCCCGCAGCACGAATCACGAGAAGGGGAGGCTTCATGAGTACATTGGCTGCGCCGGTTGGGGTGACGCCTGGCGAACGGCGGGGAGTGGGGTGGCGCTCCAACCGGCGGCAACGGACGTTGTTGGCGATTGGCAGTTGTTTGCTCTTTTTTGTGCTGTTGGTGGGGACGCGCTATTGGATCGGGGAGAGTGGTTTACAGACAGCGCTTGATCAACGCAACCAGCCGCCCTCGTTGGCGCATCCACTAGGCACCGATTGGTTAGGGCGCGATATGTTGACGCGCACGTTGCATGGGCTGGTCCTCAGTCTGCGGGTTGGTTTGCTGGCGGCCTCGATCAGCGCGCTCATTGGCACACTGTTGGGGTTGTCGGCGGCGATCTTTGGCGGCGTGGTCGATACGATCATTACCTGGCTGGTCGATCTCTTTTACAGCCTGCCCCATTTGGTGCTATTGATTTTAATCTCCTTTGCCCTGGGCGGCGGTCTGCAAGGCGCATTGATTGCAGTGGCTTTCACCCACTGGCCTGGCCTGACCCGCTTGATTCGCGCCGAAGCGTTGCAGGTGAAAAGCTCTGACTATGTCCAACTGTCGGCGCGCTTTGGTCATCCGCCCTGGTGGATCGCCCGCCGTCATCTGTTGCCCCACCTTATTCCCCAATTTATCGTCGGGCTGATCTTGCTCTTTCCTCATGCCATCCTCCATGAAGCGGGCTTGACCTTTGTCGGCATTGGCCTCTCGCCCCATACACCGGCCATCGGCATTATCCTGTCCGAATCCATGCGCCATCTCTCCACCGGTTATTGGTGGCTAGGCGTCTTTCCGGGGCTGGCGCTGTTGGTGGCCGTGAAAGCCTTTGACATTCTAGGCGAACAGGTGCGCACCCTGCTTGACCCCAAGACCAGTCAGGAGTGAGTATGTTGACCGTTCGCAATCTTTCCGTCACCTTTACCATGTACGATGTAGGCTTGCACCAACGCCAGGTGACGGTCATCACCGATCTCGATCTGGCGGTGGCGGCGGGCGAGGTGGTGGCGGTGGTGGGCGCTAGTGGCTCCGGCAAGAGTCTGCTGGCCCATGCGGTTCTGGGCATCTTGCCGCCGAACGCACAAACCGCCGGCGACATTATCTTCCAAGATGAAGCGTTAACGCCAGCGCGTCAGGCGCAACTGCGGGGGCGCACCCTGGCGCTCATTCCCCAGTCGGTCGGTTTTCTCGACCCGCTCATGCCGGTGGGCAAACAGGTGCGCCGCGCCGCCTATCTCAGTGGCGTTGCCCAAGGAGAGACGGCAACGGCCCAAAAGCAGGTCTTTGACCGCTATGGGTTGGCCCCCGCCACCAGCCGCCTCTTCCCCTTTCAAATTTCCGGCGGTATGGCGCGCCGCGTGCTGACCGCCACCGCGGCCATTGGCCAAGCTGCTCTGCTGATTGCCGATGAGCCAACCCCCGGCTTGCACCCCGATGCCGTGGTCGAGACGCTCAACCACCTGCGCCAACTGGCCGATGAGGGGCGGGGCGTGATCTTGATCACCCACGATATTGAGGCGGCGCTACGCGTGGCCGACCGGGTGGCCGTTTTCTATGCCGGGACGACGGTGGAGGTAGCACAGGCGGCAGATTTTCGCGGGAATGGGCAGCGTTTGCGTCACCCCTATACCCAGGCGTTGTGGCGTTCATTGCCCCAAAATGACTTTATCCCTCTCCCCGGCGCCCAACCAACCCCCGATGCGTTGCCCGCTGGTTGTCTCTTTGCGCCCCGTTGCCCACTGGTGACAGCGGCTTGCACCGCCGAGCGTCCGGTCATGCGCCCGCTGCGGGATGGGCTGGTGCGTTGTGTTCATGCCATGTAAGAGCTAGAATTTTTGTAACCATTCACCCCCTCCTAACCTCCCCCAGAGTGGGGGAGGAACCGTTCCCTCCCTTACCAGGGGAGGGCTAGGGAGGGGTCTGAACGGTTACGAATTTTTGCCAGATTGAGGTTGATCGATGTTACAAGGTGAAGAATTGGCGTTTCGCTATCATGCCCAAGCGCCCTGGATTGTACAAGGATTGACAATTGCCGTAAAGCCCGGCGAAATTGTTGGCATCCGTGGGCCAAGCGGGCAGGGCAAGACAACGCTGGCAAAGTTGTTGGCCGGCTATCTGACGCCACATCAAGGGCGGGTGCTGGTGGATGATCGTCCCTTGCCCCGCCAGGGGTGCTGTCCGGTGCAACTGATTTTTCAACACCCGGAACTGGCGATGAATCCACGCTGGCGGCTCCACCAGATCCTAGCCGAGAGTGAAACGCCGTCGGCTGCGTTGTTGGCTGCCCTCAGCATTGAACCCGGCTGGCTGGGGCGCTGGCCCCATGAATTAAGTGGCGGCGAATTACAGCGGGTTGCCGTGGCGCGAGCGTTGGGGCGCGCCACCCGCTACCTGATCGCCGACGAGATGACAGCGATGCTCGACGCCAACACCCAAGCCCAGATCTGGCAGGTGATCTTGCAGCAGGTGCGCCAGCGCGACCTGGGATTGCTGGTGATCAGCCATGATACACCCTTGGTGACGCGGCTCTGTACACGCGTCATTACTTTGTCAAGTTAAGGTGCATATGAACGAACAAGAACAAGCGTTATTAGCTGAGATGACCAATCGCTATGCCGGGCAGCAACTGCCGTGGAATGCGGAGTTGCCGCCGCCGGAAGTGTTGGCGCTGGTGGATGGGCTGCCGCCGGGCCGGATGCTCGATCTGGGCTGTGGTTTGGGGCGCGCTTGCCGCTATCTGGCTCAGCATGGCTGGCAGTGCGACGGCGTGGATTTTGTGGAACAGGCGATTGTTGGCGCGCGCCAGCGGGCAGAAGAGGCTGGTGTGGCGGATCGGGTGACCTTTCACCAATCGTCGGTGGCGGCGGTGGATTTTTTGCAACCACCCTATGACTTGGTGATCGACGTGGGGTGCCTTCACGCCCAATCGACAGAAGTGCGCACGGCCTATGCCCGCCAAGTGGAACGGCTGCTGCGGCCTGGTGGATTGTTTTTGCTCTTTGCCCATGTCCGTGACGAAGCCCCCGGCCCCGAAGAACGCTGGATCACAGTTGGACAAATTGATGAATTGTTTCAGCCGGGTTTTGTCGTGGAACGGCTGGAACGGGGCACAACCACCGTTGGCGACAACACCTGGCCTTCGGCGTGGTATTGGTTGCGGCGCAATGCCTGAGTGAGCAACGAGAAGTCGTGTGGTCACGTGGTCATGTTGTCGCGTGGTCTGGACGACACGACCACACGACCACGCGACAATTTTCAAAACGGGCCACATCTCTGACGGCACCACAAACGATGAAAATTTCACCGCGATGGCCGCCAAGAGCGCAAAGGTTTGCTTAAGATTTTCCTTTGCACTCTTGGCGACCTTCGCGGTGGTTATTTACCCCTCAGTCGTCATGAATAGGGTACACCCATCATGATGAAAATAGCTACCGTTCGGCTTAGCTCACGTCGAAGCCGCCAAGTGCGCAAAGTGCGCAACGGGGTGCCTAAGCTTTTTCTTTGTGTAACTTTGCGGCCATCGCGCCCTTCGCGGTGGTTATTTACAGAACCAGCGCTGGCATTATTTGGCCTGCCGAAGTAAATGAGATAAAATCTCGTTTACAAATGAGATTCTATCTCATTTGTTCCCGTTGAATCATTATCACATTGAAAAGAACAGGCATTATAAGGAGAAAGCCACTATGCGTCACCATCCACGTTGGTTGCTGCCGATGCTTTTGTTGAGCATTGTGTTAGCCGCCTGCGCCCCCATTGCTGGAGCGCCGGCGCCAGCCACCGGACCGAAGCAACTCATTCTCACCGAAACCTTCTGGCCCGATGCTGGCTATGCCATTGAAACTGACGACGCCTTTTCACTCTCGGCGTGGGGTGCGACCGAAACACTGCTCAAGGTTGATTTTGATGGAGGGATCAAACCGTTGCTGGCTGAGTCTTGGGAACGTTTGGATGATCTGCGCTGGTCCTTCAAGCTACGCGAAGGCGTCACCTTTCACAATGGCGAAGCGTTGACCGCCGAGGCGGTCGTCACCGCCCTCAACTATCTACTGGCCGCCGAAACGCCGCCCCGTGGTCTTTCGCCCGAAAATGTGGCAAGCATCGCAGCGACCGATGAGCGCACGGTCGTCATCACCACCGTAGAACCCGATGCCCTAACGCCGAACCGGCTCACTGGCCCCAGCTTTGCCATCCTGGCGCCAGCAGCCTATGCCAGCACGCCGCCGGCTGTTTTCGGTACAGGAACAGGGCCGTTTGTCCTGGCCGAAGAGGTGCCGGAACAGAGTGTCACTTTGCGCAAAAATACAGCCTATTGGGGCGAAGCGCCCAAGTTGGACGAGGTGCTTGTCTTGGCCGCGCCCGATGGTGAAGTGCGCGCCACCATGTTGCGCACCGGCGAAGTGCATATCGCCGAGCATCTGCCCATTCCCCAATTGCCTTTGTTAGAGGGGGAAGCGGGCATCAATGTTGTGCGTACACCCCAGCCACGGACGACAACCCTTTATCTGAACAACCGCCAGGGGCCGCTGGCTGATGTGTTAGTGCGTCGGGCGGTGCTTCATGCGCTTGACAAGCGCGCCTTGGTCGCCGCGGTGTTAGAAGGCGTGGGCGCACCGGCGGCTGGTCCCTTTGCGCCCAACGAAGTCTGGGTGAATCCAGATCTGCCGGTGGATACCTTTGACCCGGAAGCGGCCAAAGCGCTGTTGGCCGAGGCCGGCATTGGCGAAGGCGAATTAACCCTCAACATCTGGACTTATCCGGTGCGCGCCAATCTGCCGCCAACGGCCGTGGCAATCCAACAGATGCTAACTGATGTCGGCATTGGCGCCGAGGTGCGCATTGCGCCCTACAATGTGCTGGAACCGTCGGTGCGCGAGGGTAACTATGACATCTTCATCGTCTCCCGCGGTCACCTGTTGGACAACTACGATCCCGAAGGCTTCCTACAAGCCGATATTGGCTGTGACGGCTCCTTCAACCTGAGCGGCTATTGTAACGAAGCGATTGACGCCAAGCTGGCCGAAGCGCGCACCCTGATCGACGCCGAAGCGCGCTATGCCATCTACCGGGAGATTCAACAGACCATCTTTGACGATGTCGCCTGTATCTGGCTCGATTACACCGAACAACTCTACGGCGTCCGCGAAGATGTTCTCAACTATCAACCACATCCGCTGGAATATTATCTGGTGACGCCGGCGTTGGATTTGGCGCGTTAATGTAGAGAGATTGGGAGATTAAGAGATTCAATCTCCCAATCTCCCAATCTCTCAATCTCTCAATCTCTACCATGCTCTACCAAACCCTGATCCGCCGTCTACTCATCCTCCCCCTGATCTTGCTGCTCACCTCGGTGGCGATCTTTCTGCTGCCCTATCTCACCGGCATTGATCCCACCCTGTCGATTATCCGGGCGCGCATTGGCGAGCGCACGGTTGACCCGGCGGCGGTGGAACAGTTGCGCCGAGACTTTGGGCTGGATCGCAGCCTGGCCGGTCAATATTTGGTCTGGGTGGGGGATGTTGCGCAAGGGGATTTGGGCTTTTCCTACGTCAGCCGGACGCCAGTGGGGCTGATCATTGGTCGTGGTTTGCGGGTGACGGCGCTGTTGGCGTTGACAACGTTGACGCTGGCACTGTTGCTGGCGCTGCCGTTGGGAGTGTTGGCCGCGTATCGACCCCATTCCTGGCTCGATCTCCTAATTACCGTCGGCTGTCAGGGTGGGGTTGCGCTGCCGCAATATGTGCTGGCGCCGCTGTTGATCCTGTTCTTTGCCCTGTGGCTGGGCTGGCTGCCATCATCCGGCTGGCGGGGGCCGCTCTTTCTGATCCTGCCGGTCTTGACCCTATTGCCTAGCCCCTTGGCCTACTTCACCCAAGCAACGCGGGCGGCGATGGTGGAAGCGCTCCAGGCAGACTACATGCGCACGGCCCGCGCCAAAGGTTTACCGCCACGGTTGCTCTTACGTCGCCATGCCTTGCGCAATGCCTTAATTCCAGTGGTGACGCTGGTAACAGTGTGGCTGGCCGGGTTGCTTGGCGGCTCGGTGATTGTCGAGGTGATCTTTGCCATTCCCGGCTTGGGGCGTGTCCTCTATGAAGCGGTGCTGGCCGGCGACCTGCCGCTGTTACAGGCCGGTTTGCTCGTGCTGGTGGGGCTGGCGATTCTGATCAATAGTGGCGCCGATCTACTCTATCTGTTACTCAACCCAGCTATTCGGTTAGGACAAAAGCGCCCATGACCAGCATAGCGACGCGACCAGCCGTGGTATCACCACCTGCTATGCCGCTGGCCCATCCGCCCCACGCCCGTCGCCGTCGCACCTGGGCGCTAGGGACAGGCATGAGTTTGCTGTTGTTGCTGCTCATTCTGTTGGCAACACTGGGCGCGCCTTGGCTGGCCCCCACAGATCCCGTGCAACAGACGTTATCGGCGCGCCTGCAACCGCCTTCGGCCACCCATTGGCTGGGCGCTGATCACCTGGGCCGCGATCTGTTGGCCCGGCTGCTCTATGGGGGGCGCTCTTCGCTGCTCCTGGCGGCGGTAGCAGTGCTGGTGACGGCGACGGTGGGCGTTGGGATCGGGGCAATCGCTGCGCGAGTGGGTGGCTTTGTAGACGAAGGGGTGATGCGGATCGTCGATCTGCTGATCGTCTTTCCCCATTTGGTGCTGGCGTTGGTGATTGCCACGCTGTTGACCCCTAGTTTTGGCGCACTGCTGCTGGCATTGACCGTCACCGGCTGGACGACCTATGCCCGGTTGGCCCGCGCCTTGACGCTGGATCTGCTGGCACGTCCCTTTGTCGAGGCGGCGTGGGCCGTTGGCGTGTCGGAAGGGCGCCTCCTGCTCCGCCATATTTTGCCCAACATCCTTGGCCCCATCCTGGCGATGACCTTTCTCCGCTTCGGCCATACGCTGTTGACCGTGGCCGGCCTCTCCTATCTCGGCGTCGGCATTCAGCCGCCAACGCCCGATTGGGGTGCGATGATTGCCGAGGCGCAACCCTATATGCAGCGGGCGCCGCTCCTGTTGATCGCCCCGGCGCTTCTCATCTTCTTGACCTCGCTTGTGGTGACGCTGTTGGGCCAGCGGTTGAGCGCCTATTTTGACCCCCGCCAGCAGTGACGCCACCCATTGACCACTGACCGCCGGCCAACACTATGCCCCAACGCGCTGCCGTTGTTGCCAAAGCAGATAGATAAAAAAGGGTGCGCCCACCGCAGCGGTGATCAAACCGCACGGTAATTCGATGGGCGCAAAGAGGGTGCGCCCCACCAAATCGGCGGCAACAACCATCAGCGCACCAATGACCCCGGCCGTGGGCAGCAACCCAATGTGATCTGGTCCCACCAGCCGCCGACCAATGTGGGGCGCCATGAGGCCGACAAAGCCAATCGTGCCGGCGGCGGCCACCGTGGCGCCGGCCAACGCCACCGCCGTCAACAGGAGCAGGCCGCGCTGCCAGGCCACACGCGTCCCCAACCCACGCGCCACCTCCTCACCCAGATTGAGCGTATTCAAATCTCGTGCCAACAGAAAAGCCAGCGGCGCAAAGACAAGCACCCAAGGCAACAACGCACCAAATTCATCCCAGGAGCGGGCATAGACACTGCCGGTGAGCCAGATGAGGGCGCGCTGCACGTCATAGATGTCGCCAAAGGTGATCAGCAAGGTGGTCAGGGCGCCGGTCACTGCGCCCAAGCCAATACCCACGAGAATGAGGCGCAAGGGCGAATCGCCGGGAGCCCCCTGGGCGCGCCAGGCCAGCAGATAGATCAGGACGGCGATCAAGAGCGCCCCGCCAAAGGCCGCCAGCGGAATCACGCCGCTTGGCACATCCTGAAAGACCACCATCAGTGTCACCGCCACCAGGCCGGCGCCGGCGCTAATGCCCAGAATATCCGGTGACGCCAGCGGATTGCGCGTCAAGCCCTGCATGATCGTGCCGGCGATGCCCAAGGCTAAGCCTACCAGCGCCGCCACCAACATACGCGGCAGGCGCAAGATGTTGACGATAAAGTTGTAATCGTTGTTGTCGGTCGGTAGATGGAGCACCGTCTTGATCACATCCAGCGGCGCAATCGGATATTCACCCACGCCGATGTTGACGACCATCACGGCCAGCGTCACCACAAGGGCCGCCAGCAAGACCAACGGCACACGCCGGTCAAGCCGAAAGGAGAGGGGGAGACGGTTGGGGCGGATGATGAGCCAAGGTTGTTGCATCAAAATATTTCCTTTGTGCTATAATTCAATATAGAGATAGTTGTTCAGCGCGATGGGGGAGAGATGCCCATGAAACAGATTACAATCCGTGTTAACACAGACCAACAGGCCGAACAGATTCGTGAGGTGTTGGCTGATTTTGATTTTGTCGTTGACATGGGTGTTGACACCCTTTGGCCATCCAATGGCGAAGCGGATAGCGATGTCATCAAGATCATTGAAAGTGATAGCGGCCCAATGATCAGTGAGAGTCGCGCCTCCGTTTATGATGTACTCGATGCGTCCAATGAAGGCTACAATCCTTCCCAAATTGGTGACCTCTACAACCTTTCGCCTTATCAGGTTGAAGTTGCGCTTGCCTATATTCAAGCGCACCGCACCCGGTTAGAGCCGGAACTCAAAAGAATTAAGATTCAGTTAGCAGAGCGCGAGCGCTACTATCGTGCATTGGCCGCTGAACGTGAACGGCAAATTCCATCTGTTATGACACCAGAACGGCAAGCCCTCAAAGCATTGATTGAGAAGAGCCGGCGTGAGCGCGGAGCCATTTGATGCAGGTCATACTCTCCGACCACAATTGCGAGGGGCACGCCAAAGCGATCTTTACTATACTCCTCTACGATAGTGCTTGGTTACAGCTTGTACCCATGCAGTTACAGTGGTTCCGTGATATCAAGCTGTCAACCAAAGCAAAGGATGAAGAGGTATGGCAGCTCTGTCAGGACCGCGGCTATCTTCTACTGACTGGCAATCGCACTGCAAGTGATAAGAATAAGTCGCTTGAATTCGCAATTCGCCGCTTGGTCACGCCAGATAGCCTGCCCGTACTGACCATCGGCAATCTCCAGCGGGTCTTGGCCGATCCGGCCTATTGTCGCGCCTGTGCCGAGCGCCTTGCCGAGATTGTCGATGAGCTACACAAATATCGCGGCGTCACCCGTTTGTTTATTCCCTAACTTTCACCGCTTCACCCGCCAGCGCACCAAGTAGACAAAAAACGGCCCGCCTATCAGCGCGGTCATCACGCCGACGGGCAACTCCATTGGGCGCAAAATCAACCGCGCCGCTACATCGGAGAAGAGGAGAAAGCTGGCCCCCAACAGCGCCACATAGGGCAGAATCCAGCGATAATCCACCCCCACCAGAAAGCGCACCACATGGGGAATGACCAGCCCGATAAAGCCAATCGGTCCGGCCACCGCCACTGAACCACCGGCCAGCAGTACCACGGCCACCGCCGATAAGCCTTTCACCCACCCCGTGCGTTGCCCCAAGCCTTTGGCGACATCCTCACCTAACGAAATTGTGGTAATCTGCCGCCCCAACGCCAGTGCCAGGAGTAACCCGCCCAGCAGATAGGGCGCAACCTGCAACAGCAACGTCAAGTCGCGCCCCGCCACCGAACCAGCCAGCCAGAAGCGCACCTCCTCCAGTGTGCGCTGGTTGAGAATCAGGACGCCGGTGGTAAAGGACGAAAGCAGCGCCGTCAACGCTGCACCGGCAATGGTCAACTTGAGCGGGGTCGGGCCGCCCCGCCCCAGGGAACCGAGGCCATAAACCGCCAGCGCCGTCAACAGCGCACCGATAAAGGCAAACAGCGCGTAAAGCGCAAGCGAGCCAATGTTGAGAAAAAAGACCGCCGCCACCACGCCCAGCGCCGCCCCGGTATTGATGCCCAGAATGCCGGGATCGCCCAGTGGATTGCGCGTCAACCCTTGCATAATCGCCCCGGCCACGGCCAAGGAAGCGCCCACCAGTGCCGCCACCGCCGCCCGCGGCACGCGCAAGGTGCGGATGATCAGATGGTCAGTCGCGGAAGGGTCAAAGTTGAAAAGAGCCGCCCATACGTCAGCGGGGGCAATATCCGCCGCGCCAAAGGCAATGCTGCTCATCATCGCTAAGAGCAGCACGCCCACGCCGGCTAGCAGTCCCAGCAGTAAAAGAGGGCGCGAGCGGACAAACCGGAAAGTAGTTGTGGGTTGTGTGATGGTTATGGTGGTCATTCGGTTTCTTGTCATTCCTTTGCCAGGTGCTTGAGCAAACAGCCATTGCGATCTTCCTTCGTCCGGTGTGGACAGGTGCTGCAATAGTCGCCGCCGTCGGTCTTGTACCAGTAACAACAGGTGACGCGGTCGGAATAGACATGCTTCCGCTCCTTGTAGGTGAGTTCAAAAAAGCTGATCGTTTTGTGATAGAGCGGCGAACCGGCCACCCGCAACAGCTTGTCTGCTTCCCGGTCGATACAGGTGAGACAACTTTGTCCATTCTGCATCTGCATCAGCCAGGCCAGTGTACTAGCGATGCGATCGGTGACGGAGAGCCATAGTCCGCGCTCATTACAGCCGACGGCGGCGCTCAACGCGGCAATCACCCAAGCGAAGTGACTTTCCAATCCAGTTCGCAGATAGTCGCGCAGGGCAGTCTCATCGCCCAGGATGAGGGCATCGGGGTGGTCAGCCGCCGGATCGGTGGGCAGGGCGGCAAAACGGCCACTGGTGTAAGCAATCGCAGTGGGATCCGTGCCAGCGCCTTCGACCTGTTCTACGGCTGGTAGGCGGAGCCGCACATTGGTCCGTTGCAGATCCGGCACGCGCCGATCCAGCAGGAAGCAGGCGACCGCGGTGGCAATCAGCGGCCATTGATACTCCTGGAGCAAGGCGCCGCCAATGGTGTTGACTGCCGTGGTGTGCAGCCGCTTTTGCGTGGCGCTGACCAAAGTCGCTAGATACGGTGAATCCGCTGCGAACATTGCGGCGGGCGTCAACCATCCCGCTGCCGTTGGTGTCCCCAAACGCGCCGCAATGTAGGGGCTGAGTTGATGACTATGTACAAAGGTTTGGTATAGGGGGTGAACAGAGGGCTGAAGGTTCATGGGATCTTCCTAATTCCTTGCAAAAGCTTATGGCTCGACCAAAACCGGCGTCGTTGCTGTGGTGTCGGTCAGGCTGGCAAAGAGATCATCAAGCACTTTGTTGGCTAACAGGTAGGTTTGTGAGCGCCACCAATAACCGGGTACTTGAAAGGCATTGCCCGCCTTGACAGCGTTGAGCGCTTGCCAAAGCGGCTTCTGGGCCAATGCGGCGAGAAACGCCTGTTCTTTGTCGGCAGTCTCGGCATCACTGGAGAAATAGGTGAAATAGAAGACGGCATCGCCATCCACCAGATCCAGGCGTTCCTCAGAGATCAGGACATATTGGCTGGCTTCGTAACGCGCCACTGCTTCTTCCCCGATCAACGCCTGTGCTTCCGGGCGCGATAGGCCGACATCACGCAGGATATGACCGGGCGGCGTGTCGGGCATCCACAGATAGATGCCATAGGTGCTGGCGCCGATCACCGAGATTTCCAGATCAGCCGGATTGCCCAGTGCCGTTTGCAACTCCGCAATACGGGCGAAATAGTTCTGCTCCATGTCACTGTAAAACTCAGTCACATTGAGTACTTCGCTCCAAAACTGGGTTCCCAACTTCCAATCCTCATAGATAATCGGATCAGCGACGACGACTGGTGCGATCTGCAACGCTTGTTCCACATCAATGGTGTCACCCACGTTGGTCCCGCCCACGGCTAGAATCAGATCCGGCTTCAGCAGTAGAATCTTTTCCAGATTGGCGGGATAGCCCACATCTTCAACGGTTGCCAGTCTATCGGCAAACTGGGGTGACATGAGCGGCATCTCGCTGAGAATCCAGTTGCTGGTTGCTAACAAGGTTTTGTCGGTCATCATCGTCAACTCAACGGATGCCACATCCAGGGCAATAATGCGCTGCGGGTTTTCGGGAATACAGACCGGATCGGTGGCGAGCAATTCGTGATCAAAGCGGCGGAAGCCGGTTTCGCATTCAGTGGTGGCGCCGATTGCGCCAACTGTGGCTTTTTCGACAACGGCGGTTGGCACGGTAGCGGTGTCAGCCAGCGGTGCGGTCACAGGGAGACAGGCTGTCAGCAACAGAAAGAGTACGCTGCTGATTAGGAGGAGTCGAGAAAATTTCATAATCCTTTTCCTTATGAAAGAAGTTACGCCGCCCAATGGGAATGCACATGGGCGTGTTGGTGATGGGATCAGCGGCCACATGAGCCTGGATCTGAAAGACTTCGCTGATCATCTGCGCAGTCATCACCTGTTGGGGCGCGCCCTGCGCATAGATTTTGCCATCGCGCAGGGCGACCAGATGATGGGCATAGCGGCAGGCTTGATTGAGATCATGCAGCACCATGACGATGGTGCGCCCCGTTGCATTGAGGTCGTACAGCAGATCCAGCACCTCCAGTTGGTAGGCAATGTCGAGAAAGGTGGTCGGCTCGTCCAACAGCAGAATTTCGGTCTCCTGCGCCAGCGTCATGGCAATCCAGGCGCGTTGCCGTTGCCCACCGGAGAGTGTGTCGATGGGGCGGTCGGCAAAGGCGACGATGTTGGTAATGGTCATTGCTTCTCCAGTCAGCACTTCATCCTGCTTCGACCACTGCTGAAACCAGCTTTGATGGGGATAGCGCCCCTGTGCCACCAGTTCGCGCACAGTCAAGCCTTCGGGGGCAACGGGGCTTTGGGGCAGGATACCGATCTCCTTTGCCAGTTGGCGGGTAGGCAGCGTGTGGATTGCTTTGCCGTCAAGATAAACCTGCCCGCGTTTGGGCGATAACAGCCGCGCCAGCCCGCGCAGCAAGGTCGATTTGCCACAACCATTGGGGCCAACCAGCGCCGTGATCTTGCCGGCGGGGATCGTGATATTCAGTTCATCAATGATCAAGGCATTGTCGTAAGCCAGTGCCAGCTTTTCAGCGGATAAACGGTGCATAGCTTTAGTCCACCGTAGTCGCCGGGTCGCCATCGAGGGCGGCCACCAACATGGGCGTTAGATTGTCCAACAAATAGGGTAAGCTGAGGACAGTGATAAAGGAGGTGGCGCCGCCCACGGGATCCCCAATGCTGCGGAGAAGCACCTCGCGCCCTTCGGTGTGGACAGGCAGCGCCTGATAGACGGGTCCACCTAATTCCCCTTCGGCTTCCTGAGGGTCGAGCCAGACAATCACATCCACATTCAGCAGGTCAGCGCGTTCCATACTCAGGTTGCCGCCAAAGGTAGACCCGGTAATCTCTTCAATGCCCGTCGGTAGCACAAAGCCCAATTCGGTCAACAGGCGGCTGCGAATATCCTGCGGCCCATAGAGATAGATGCCCTGCCAGGCCATCGCCGCTGCCGCCGTCGCCCCGACAAACTCCGGATGTGCGCTCTGCACTTGGGTGAACTGCGCCTGGATTTCGTCAATCAGCATTTGGGCTTCGGCGGCCTGCCCAACCGCTTTGCCAACGGTCAAGGTCAATGCCTGCCAGGAAATGCCATAGTCCACCGTGTCGGCGGGTTGGGCCACTGTGGGTGCGATTTGGGTCAAGATGTCGTATTGTTCTTGGGTAAGACCGCTATACAGCGCCAGGATCAGATCGGGTTGTAGGGCGGCGATCTTCTCAAAATTGATCGACTCGCCACCGACCGCTTCGGGGATCGCGCCACCCAGCGCTTGCAGTTCATCCTGCGCCCAGGGCCAGATCGAACCGGGGTAGCCGCCAAACCATTCGGTGGTGCCAACCGGCACAATACCCAAGGCCAACAGTGCATCCTGTTCAACCAAGCCAACGGTGACAACCCGTTCGGGCTTGGCGGTGATGGTGGTGCTGCCATAGTTGTGGTCAAGGGTGACGGGGAAGCCGGCATCTGTTGCCGTTGAAATTACTTCCGTGGCAGGAACGACGCTTGGTGCAACTGGTGCGATACAGGCAGTAAGCACCAGCGCCATAACAAGGGTCAGGTAGATGGGGTTGAATTCTTTACACATTCGATGTCTTGCTCCGTTCGTAAGCAAAAAAACGCGCGTTGAATTGCCACCCAGGCGCGTTGATGCTATGATCAGAGCGTCTGGAAGAAATTTGCCACCAAGTGAATTTTTGCCGGCAGGGACGCCACAAGCGGTGACTTGTGGCGTCCCTTTTTGTTTGCTGGACCATAGTCAGCAATCGGCGCGCATAACGGTAACACAATGCAGGGATCAATTCAAGGGGGTGATTTAGGCTAATTCAAGCTTTCACCATGCGGAAGCTCTATACAAAAGCACTAAACGCGTTTAGCTGACCATTTAAAGATGGTTAACTTTCAGTTACCTGATGCCGACTTCAGGCTTGTACGCCAACCCCAACCCCATGTTCAAACGCACGCCAGAGTGTGGCATAGCGACCATTGCCAGCTAACAAGTCGCGATGGTTCCCCATCTCGGCCACGCGGTCGTGATCGATGACAATAATCCGATCAGCGCGGGCGGCGGTGCTGAGGCGGTGGGCAATGACTAGGGTGGTACGACCCTGCGCCAGTTCTTCCAGGGAACGCTGGATTGCCATTTCGGTTTCGGTATCCAGGGAAGAAGTGGCTTCGTCCAGGATCAAAATCGGCGGGTTTTTGAGGAACATGCGCGCAATCGAGACGCGCTGCTTCTGCCCACCTGATAGCTTCACGCCCCGTTCACCAATGAGCGTATTCATGCCATCGGGCAAGCTGCGAATAAAATCTTCCAATTGGGCTAAACGCGCTGCCGCCCACAATTCTGCTTCGCTGGCGCCCAGTTTGCCATAAGCGATATTTTCGCCAATGGTGCCGGCAAAGAGAAAGACATCCTGCTGCACAATGCCGATCTGGCGGCGCAACGAGGCCAGCGTCATCTGACGGATGTCGATGCCGTCGATGGTGATACTGCCGTTGTCTAGCTCATAAAAGCGCGGCAGGAGACTACAGAGCGTTGTCTTTCCCGCGCCCGATGGCCCAACAAATGCGACGGTTTCCCCCGGTGTAATTGACAAGCTGATATTCTCGACGATTTTGCGGTGTTGGTCATAGCCAAAGGTAACGTTGTGGTAGCGGATGTCGCCTTTTAGCTCCTTGACCTCAATGGCGTCGGGCGCATCGACAATGTCCGGTGCGGTTGCCAGCAGTTCCTGGTAGCGCTTGAAGCCGGCAATGCCGTTGGGGTAGCTTTCGATCACGCTGTTGATCTTTTCCACCGGACGGAAGAAAAGATTGGTCAGCAGCAGGAAGGCGATAAATTCACCATAGGTCAACTCGCCGTTGATCACAAACCAGGTGCCGCAGACCATGACAAAAAGCGCGATAAAGCGCATCAACATGTAACTAAGTGAGAGGCTCTTTGCCATAATGTTGTAAGCGGTCAACTTGGTGGCGCGATAGTTGCTGTTATCCACCGCAAAGAGTTTGGACTGGTGCGCTTCGTTGGCAAAGGCTTGCACCACCCGAATGCCGCCCACGGTGTCTTCCACCCGCGCATTGAATTGGCCCAGGTTGTCAAACATTTCGCTGTAGGTGTTGGTCATCTTCTGGTTAAAGTAGACCGCCACCCAGCCGACCAACGGCACAACCAAAAAGGTCAATAGCGTCAACTCCCAGTTGATCCAGGCCATGAGACCAAAGGCGCCCACCAGCGTCATGATCGCAATAAAGACATCCTCCGGGCCGTGATGGGCCACCTCGCCGATCATGTGCAGATCGCTGGTGACGCGGGCGATCAGGTGGCCGGTTTTGTTGTTGTCGAAAAAGCGAAAGGAGAGCTTCTGAATATGGTCAAAGAGCTTGCGCCGCATATCGGTCTCAATGTTGATGCCGAGCATGTGGCCCCAATAGGTGACGACATATTGCAACGCCGTATTCAAGGCGTAGATCGCCAACAACCCCGCCGCCGCCAGCAAAATCATCGGCCAATTTTTGCTGGGCAACAGTTGATCGACAAATTGATTGACGGCCAGCGGGAACCCCAATTCCAGCAGACCAACAACGACGGCGCAGGTAAAATCCAGGTAGAACAGCCCCATGTAGGGGCGGTAGTAAGCGAAGAATTGCCGAATCATGATATGTGTCAAATCCATTTCTATCTCTGAACGATGAAGAATTGTCCGTCTATTATAGCATAGCCGCTTTACGCTTCATTGAACACAAAGTGGCGGAATCCATTCCCCTAACCTTATATGCTTGATTCTACAGCACAGTTGTGCTAGAATAAATGTAATAACAACAAGCAACCCAAACGAAGCTTGAGGATCGTATGGCGAGTGAGGACAAGGAAAAGACAGAATGGCATCGGTTGATCGGCATGATCTTGTATGCGGTCTTTATCCGGCTGCGCTATATGACCGAGGTCGAGGTCGATCTGGCATCCCAAAGGCAGCTCGTAGACATTATGGTGGTTTATCAGGATGATCTGCCGCCGCCCGCCCAGCCACTCGACCCAATCTTCTGGGAAGTCTTTGGCACGTTAAACGAGTATAATTTGATTACCTTCAAGTCCTATAGTGAATCATTTACGGCGCAGGCGCTGGAAGAATTGTATGGACACCTGACCAATTTTTGCAAGACCAGGGAAATCCGGCGCGAACAGGTGAATCTGTATGCCATTGTCCATCACTACCCCCGTGACCTGCTGGGATCATTTCACCAAAAGAGTCAGGTGAGCGAAGTACGTGGTGGCGAAGCCTACGATCTCAAACCAGGACTGTTACACCCTGTACGGATTATTCTCTGCCAGCAGACGGACAATCCGGTGTTGGGTCTCTTTTCCGGCAAACCAGAGAAAGTTTTTGCCAGTTACGACTATTTGCGGCAATATAGCGACTTACTTGACGAAGTCAGTGTTTACTTTCAAAAGATTGCTGAGTATTATGGCAAGGAGATGGTGAACATGTATACCAAAGAAGATTTCTGGCGCGATTACCCACCCAAAGAGCAACCGTTCGCCTTCCCGTGGGAAGCAGAATATCACAAAAAAGTGCTGACCCAAGCCGTAGCAGAAGCTGCGCGCGCCGGTCATGAAGCGGGAGTTGAAGAAGGTCGCGAAGAAGGTCGCGAAGAAGAACGAAAAGCAACGGCGCGTACCATGCGGGATCTAGGTTTGGATTATGCAGTAATCACCAAAGTCACCGGTTTGACGGCGGCTGAAATTGCCGCGTTATCCAGTCAAAATGAAGATTTGCAAGCATAGGCGCAAAGAGTAAGTCAATCCGATCAGCCATCACACGAATAGGAAAGTGATTCTTATGCAGGAGTATGCCGGCAAAATTGCCGCTCAATTAACCATTCGCGCCCCCCAAGTGGCGGCAACGATTGAACTGCTCGACGGGGGCAATACCATTCCCTTTATCGCCCGCTACCGCAAAGAAGTGACGGGGGGATTGGATGAAGAACAGTTACGCGCCATCCAAAGCCAACTCGAAGCATTGCGGAAATTGGATGAACGGCGGGAGAGCATTCTCGCCTCCATTGAAGAACAGGGCAAGCTCACGCCTGAATTGCGCACCCAACTGCTTGCCGCTGATACACTCACGGCATTAGAGGATCTCTATCAGCCCTACAAACCTAAGCGCCGCACGCGCGCCATGATCGCCCGCGAAAAGGGGTTACAACCGCTGGCCGACCAGATTCTGGCCCAACTGCGCAGCCGGGAAAGCGCCGAAAGTTTGGCCGCGGCCTTTCTCAACGAAAATGTCGCCAATAGTGAGGAAGCGTTGGCGGGCGCCCGCGACATTGTCGCTGAAACCATTAGCGATCATCCCGAAGTACGCCGGGTGACGCGCGAAAAGGCGCTGAAATTTGCCAACGCCCGCGCCGGTAAGATCGAAGATGCGGTCGATGAAAAGCAGGTGTACGCCCTCTACTATGATTTTGAATTCCGCCTTGACAAACTACGCCCACACCAAATCTTAGCGCTCAATCGTGGCGAGGAACAGAAAATTTTACGGGTGGCGATTGACATCCCCGAACGGGATTGGCGCAACGCCATCAACAATGTTTTTCGGCCCCATCCGCTCTCGCCGCTAGCCGGTCAGCTGGAAGAAGCGATTGATGACGCCGCCAAGCGCTTACTGTTGCCAGCCATTGAACGCGATGTGCGCAGCACGTTAACCGAAATGGCCGAAAACCACGCCATTGGAGTCTTTGGCGCCAACCTGCGCGGCTTGCTCACCCAGCCGCCGCTGGCCGGGCAGACCGTGCTGGCGCTTGACCCTGGCTTTCGCACCGGTTGCAAGGTGGCGGTGGTGGATCCATCGGGCAAGCTACTGGACACCGACACAATCTATCCGCACCCGCCACAGAATCAGAAAGCCGCCAGTCTGCGCACTTTAAAAGAGTTGGTGCAACAGCACAGCGTTACCCTCATCACCATTGGCAACGGCACGGCTTCGCGTGAGACCGAGCAATTGGTAGCAGAATTGATCAACAATGTTCTCAAAGGCCAGCCGGTTCACTATCTGATGGTGAATGAAGCCGGCGCCAGTGTCTACAGCGCCAGTCCGCTGGCGAAGAGCGAGTTACCGGGCTTGGATGTGAGCTTGCGCAGTGCAGTTTCGATTGGCCGGCGCGTACAAGACCCGTTGGCCGAACTGGTCAAAATTGACCCCAAATCAATCGGCGTGGGTATGTATCAACATGATGTTAACCAAAAGGCGCTAGCCCAGGCGCTCGACGGTGTGGTGGAGAGCGTCGTCAACCGTGTGGGGGTTGACCTGAACACGGCGTCACCGGCGCTGCTTACCTACGTGGCGGGCATTGGCCCCAAGCTAGCCGAACGGATTGTTGCCTATCGCAACGAGAATGGTCCTTTCCCGACACGCAAAGCGGTCATGAAAGTCAGTGGGTTAGGCCCCAAAGCGTTTGAACAGGCCGCCGGCTTCCTCCGTGTGCGCGGGGGCGATGAACCGCTTGACGCCAGTGCGATTCACCCAGAAAGTTATGCCGTGGCCTATAAGGTTCTCAAACAGGTCAAGCTAGAGCCGACTGCCCCCATGCAGGAGCGCGAAGCCAAGTTGGCAGCGTTACAAAAAGCCCAACCGCTGGCGCAACTGGCCGCCACACTGGGCACAGGTGAACCAACCCTGGCCGACATTTTGGAACAGTTGGTGCGCCCTGGTCGCGACCCGCGTGAAGATCTGCCCGCGCCGGTTCTGCGCAACGATGTGCTGTCGATGGATGATCTCTATCCAGGCTTGCAATTGGCCGGCACCGTGCGCAACGTCATCGACTTTGGCGCTTTTGTTGACATCGGCGTCAAACAGGATGGTCTGCTCCACCGCAGCCAGATCCCGCGCGGGCAACAACTCACCGTTGGTGAGGTGATCACGGTCGAAATCCAAAAAGTCGAAAAGGAACGCGGTCGCATCAGCCTCGGCTGGCCGGGGAAGACGGCGGTGGTGGATTGGGGTGTGGCGGGGTAATCAGAGGCCAGAAGACAGAAATCAGATGCAATAAATTTCGTGTCTATTTTGTGTTGGGCATCCAATCGTGTTGGTTAGTCGAGCCGACTATTAATGCAGTTAGCGTCTACACAGCCATTGATCGTTGGGAAACTTATACGCACGATGCAGTGATTGATGAAAAACTCAATCTACGTATTCTCGTTAGCCAAATTTTTGGATGAGCCAGATCTAACTATAATAAATGAACGTTGTCTTACTTTCCACCTATGAATTAGGCAGGCAGCCCTTTGGTCTGGCCTCGCCGGCCGCTTGGTTGCGACAGGTGGGGGCGCAAGTTACTTGTTGTGACCTGGCGATCAATGCGTTGGAAGCTGACGTTGTCAATGCGGCGGATCTGGTGGCCTTCTACCTGCCGATGCACACGGCGACGCGCATTGCCGCACCCATTATTGAGCGGGTGAAACGATGGAATCCCCGCGCCCATCTCTGTTGCTATGGCCTCTATGCACCGCTCAATGAAGCCTTCTTGCGCAAATTAGGCGTTCAGAGTATCTTGGGGGGCGAGTTTGAAACGGGACTGGTGGCGCTGGCAAAACAATTGCAAGCAAACGCGGCAACGGTAATTGACCGCAAGCCGGCCATCGACCTACGGCGGCAACAATTTCAAACACCCGATCGACACGACCTGCCGGCTCTAGAGCGTTATGCGTTTCTCGATCTGGGTGACGGCAAGCAGCGTACCGTTGGCTACACCGAAGCGACGCGCGGCTGCAAACATCGCTGTCGCCACTGCCCGATTGTGCCAGTCTATGATGGTCAATTTCGGATTGTCCAACGAGATGTGGTGTTGGCCGATATTCGCAACCAGGTGGCGGCGGGCGCACAACACATCACCTTTGGCGATCCCGACTTTTTCAACGGCCCCGGTCATGCCTTGCCGCTTGTTCAGGCGCTACATGCTGAATTTCCTGACTTAACCTATGATGTGACGATCAAGGTGGAGCATTTACTACAACAGGCCGAGCAGTTGCCCATTCTGCGCGACACCGGTTGCCTTTTTGTCACCAGCGCCGTAGAGTCGGTGGATGATCAGATTTTGCGCTTCTTGGACAAAGGTCATACACGCGCCGACTTTATGGCCGCAGCCCAACACTGTCAAGCAATCGGCTTAACGCTCAATCCAACCTTTGTCGCCTTCAATCCCTGGATCAGTGTCGCCGGCTATTGTGACTTGTTAACCGTCATTGGGGAGTTAGGGTTGGTGGAGCATGTACCGCCCATTCAATATGCGATTCGTCTGCTGATTACCGCCTCTTCACGTTTGCTGGAATTGCCGAGTATTCAGGCGTTGATTCATCCTTTTGACGAAGCAGCGCTGGTCTATCCCTGGCAGCACCCTGATCCACGCGTTGATCAGTTACAACAGGATGTCATTGCCTTGGTTCAACGGGCAGAAAAAGCGGGGCAAAGTCGGAGCGACATTTTCATGAACATCTGGCGACTGGCGCAAGAAGCGCAAAACGCCAGCGGTGGTTTGCGTTTAACCGAACCACCCACCCGCCATCAACGCCACAGCGCCTATGCGCCCCGTCTGAGCGAACCGTGGTATTGTTGAGCGGAGCCAACCGAGGAGCAGTTGGCTCCTGAATTAACCAAAGTCTAAAAGTTGCGTAGCCCCAAGTCGTTTAGTCCGGTGTCCATAGATTCTGACGCTGGACTACCTGACGCTGGACCACGCGACTAATTCGTTTGTAAAAGCAGCGCCAACCGACGCCCCAGCATCGAATCCTGGTGACGGCGGCAAAGGGCAATAACGGTGTGGAGATCAATCAACTCACCAATATTTTCTGCGTAATGATCAATGGCCTGGTTTACTTCATGGAGGTAGAGACGGGCGGAACGTTCGTGACAGCGAAGGGTGCGAGCGATTTGACCAACGGTGAATCCTTGCTTCATTTCTTTAAGCTCCTTCAAATCCACTTGATGCACTGGTAGCTTTGGGAGAGCGACCGGAAAACGACCAGTGTCATCGGTTGACAGAAAGTTGGATGGGAAACAATCCTGCGCGCAGTCCGTCCATAAAACGTTGGCAACGCTCAGTTCGTTCCCAATCTTGTATCAATGCCGATTGATACAGGTGAGGCAATTCAATTCGGCTGGTTGAGGCTAGCCTCAGCATAACAAAGATTGGGTGCATCGACAACGGATGAATGTTGTAATCACAGGAGCCACCGATGGCATCGGCCTTGCGCTGGCGCGACAGTACCAACAACAGGGGGCGCGCCTGATCCTCATTGGTCGTCGGCCAATCGAATTATTGGACAACACTTTCTTCGCGCCCGACTGCTACTGTCAGGCCGATTTAGCGAACCTGGACAGTGCGAAGCAGATCTCATTCTGGCTACACGAAAATAGAGTTGCCCATTTAGACCTGGTCATCCACAATGCGGCGGTAGGGTATGTCGGTCCAGTGGAAACACAAGGCGAAGAAAATATTCGCCAACTAGTGAATGTCAATTTGCGGGCGCCGATTATGTTGAGCCACGCTCTCTATCCGTTGGTGGAACGGGCGGCGGGGAAATTTGTCTTTGTCAGTTCGGTGGTCGCCGGCTTACCTGGCCCTGGTTACGCTGTCTATACGGCGACCAAAGCGGCGCTCGACAGTTTTGTGCGCAATTGGCAGATCGAACTGCGCGCCGACCGCAGCCCAGTTCGCGCCCAGATCATCCGCCCCGGCGCCACGCGCACCAACATGCATGAAAAAAGCGGCGCCGACCTGCAACGGCTGGGCTGGGATCGCTTTCCTACGCCGGACGCTATCGCCCAACAAATTGTCCATGCCACGGTCGCTAACTATCGCGCAACCACGTTGGGGCTGCCCAACGCCATGCTCTATACCGCTGGTCGCCGCTTTCCTGCTCTCATAGATCGTTTAGTCGCATTACGCCATCACCCAGTCACCCAGTCACCCAGTCATCTTGCCACCTTGTCAACCGGCAAAGCGCGCCATTGCGTCATCACCGGCGCTGCTGACGGGATTGGGCGAGCGCTGGCGCAACAATTTACCAGCAGTGGCGCCACTGTCACCGGCATTGATATGGATGTAGATCGGGCGACCCAAACCCAGGCCGACTTGATCAACGCCGGAGGACGCATTCGCTTTCTGCTGGCAGATCTGACGGCGTTGCCCAAGATGAATAACATTTTGGAACGGTTAACCACACGCCCGCCCATTGACATTTTTATTCATAATGCCGGCATTAGCGCCGTTGGCCCTTTTGTCACCAGCGACATCGAGCGTCAGTGCAAGGTCATCGATTTGAACCTGACGGCGCCCCTCCTCCTCACTGCCGGCTTGTTACAACGCGGGCTGTTAACGCCGCAAAGTTCGTTGGCATTTGTCTCATCGCTCTCCCACTTTGTCAGCTATCCGGGCGCAACTGTCTATGCCGCAACCAAAGATGGGCTGGCGTCATATGCACGTAGTTTGGCAATTGCACTGGCGCTACAAGGCAAACATGTACTGACAATCTATCCTGGCCCAACACGCACCGCCCATGCCCGTCGCTATAGTCCGGACAATCGCCGCGAAGAACGGCGGATGGCGCCGGAAGTGTTAGCGCGCCAGATTGCCATAGCTTTACAGCGACGCCAACGACACTTGATCCCCGGCTTTGCCCACCGCGCCACGGCATTAGCCGGCCAACTTTGGCCGCGCCTTACCGAAGAAATCATGCGACGAACGCTTTATGAGCAGTTACGCTAGGCGTTTTACGAATTTTCCAAAAGGCGCGAAGGATTGGCGCGGAAATTGCGATTAATAAGTTAGACAGAAACGTTACTCCTTGTTTCTGTGGCAGCATCTCAGTGTTACCTCTTACACTTTCCTCCTTGCACGGCAAAAGGCCTGGTGTTTCCGCACCGGGCCTTTTGCGTTGGACAAGGTGTGTTATAATGGGTAGCAGTTTGTTAAATCCAAGACAGTAAGTCAGTAAGTCAGTGAGACGGTAAGACAGTGGGTCAGTAAGACAGTAGGTCAGTCATGGATCGCCGATTATTTTACTGTTCCACTGATATACTGTCTTACTGACCCACTGTTATACGGAAGGAGTCCAACGATGCAACTATTAATTCTCGGCGGCACCGTCTTTGTCGGGCGCCATTTGGTGGAGGTGGCGCTGGCACGGGGGCATACGGTCACGCTCTTTAACCGGGGGCAGCACAACCCGGAACTCTTTCCAACCGTGGAAAAATTGCGCGGCGATCGCGGGGTCGATCTGAGCGCGTTGGCTGGCCGGCGCTGGGATGCGGTGATCGACACCTGCGGCTACATTCCGCGGGCCGTAAAAATGGCAACCGATCAATTGGCAAGCCAGGTGGATCACTACATCTTTATTTCGACCATTTCGGTCTATCCCGATTATTCAAAAGCAGGACTGGATGAAACAGCCGCTGTTGGCACGCTGGCCGACCCAACCGTGGAGGAAGTGACTGGGGAAACCTACGGGCCGCTCAAAGCGCTTTGTGAAACGGCGGCAGAAACGGCAATGCCGGGACGGGTCTTAACGATTCGGCCAGGGTTGATTGTCGGCCCAAACGACCCGACGGACCGCTTTACCTATTGGCCCGTACGGGTAACACGTGGTGGTGAAATCCTGGCGCCGGGTGAGCCGACCCAGGAGGTGCAATTTATTGATGTCCGGGATCTGGCTGAGTGGACCATCAACATGGTTGAACGCAAGCAGACCGGCATTTACAACGCCACTGGCCCGGCGCAGCCGCTGACGATGCAACAATTTCTCAGTTCATGTCAACAGGTGGCGGCGAATGATGCCCAGTTAACTTGGGTCAACGAAGCCTTTTTGGTGGAAAAGCAGGTGGGCGCCTTTGTTGAATTACCCCTATGGGTGCCGGCAGAGATGGCAGGGTTGGAACAGGTGAATTGTCAAAAAGCGATGCAGGCGGGGTTGCAGTACCGCCCCTTGGCAACAACCATCCGCGACACCATTGATTGGCATAAGACACGCAACGAATCACACCAATGGCGGGCTGGCCTGGCTGCGGAACGTGAAACGGAATTACTCCAACAATGGCATGAATTAGGAATTAGGAATTAGGAATTACGAGCCGGATATTTCGTAACTCGTAATTCCTATGAATTGGCTTTAAAAACGGCGAAGCCGGTTCCTGTATCAACAAGAGCCGGCTCCACACAGAGAGGAAAAGGAGAAAACCAACTTAACCCCACAACCCTATCCCGTCCTTATTGTAGCACGGGTTGGCGACGGTTTCCATACGCAATAGTGCGTAGATTTTTCATTATGTTTACGTATGATTTAGCCATTTAACAAGACAAAGTAAGTAACCAAAAAGTTAAACAATATGTTGAGATTACCAACCGCCGCAACAATCACAGCGGTCACACAGGATAATTACCGCACTAAGACTTTTACGCTAGATACGACATTGCCGGCTACGCCTGGACAATTTGTCATGGTCTGGCTCCCCCGTTTTGATGAAAAGCCCTTTTCCTTGGTCAATGCCGACCCCGTTACCGTGATGATTACCGCCGTCGGCCCCTTTACCCGCTTGCTCCATGAAAAGCAACCGGGTGACAAACTCTGGCTGCGCGGCCCCTTTGGGCAGGGCTATACGCCATTACCAGGAGAGCGACTGGCACTTGTCGGCGGCGGCTACGGCGTCGCACCGCTCTACTGGTTAGCACGCACCCAAATCGAGCGGGCGGCAACCATTGATGTTATTATCGGTGCCCGCACTGCCGCCGATCTTCTTTACACCGATCGCTTCCAAACGTTGCAACAATCCAAAAGCCAAAATCTAAAATCTAAAATCTCAATTCACCAAACAACCGAAGATGGTTCCGCTGGTCAACAGGGACGTGTTACGGATCTGCTCCAGCCCCTACTGGCGGCGGGCAAAATTGATGGCATCTATGCTTGTGGGCCGCATGGCATGTTAACGGCACTAGCCGGATTGGGACAGCAATACAAGGCGCCAAGCCAGTTGAGTTGGGAAGCCTACATGCGCTGTGGCATTGGGATCTGCGGTTCTTGCGAACATGAGGGCAAAGTACTCTGTTTGGATGGACCGGTGCTGGCGACAGGTTAATGCGGGAGACGGATTTGGTAAGAACCTTTAGCACGCAGTACAGATCACATACATTTTGCGCTTTTGCCTGACATAAGGTATTGTGGCTTCGTGATTATTCATTGCACAAGTCGTCGGCGTCTACGCTGGCGATTTTCTTTTGTCAACAACCTTTTGTCAACAACCTTTTGTCAACAACAAGGTGGGTGTATCCACCTATCAACCAATCAGTGAGGGTACTGTTATGGAGGCAACTCAACCACATCCAATTGCCGCGGGAACGCCAAAACAACGCTCATGGGGCGCGTATCTTGGCGTCTTATTGCGCGGCTTTGCAATGGGCAGTGCAGATGTCGTGCCTGGAGTTTCCGGTGGGACGATTGCGTTTATTACCGGCATTTATGAAGAGCTATTGAATAGTATTCGTATGGTAGGTCAGCCCCAATTCTGGCGGGCAGTGATAGGGTTGCAGATCGGGGAAGCGCTCCGACTCGTGAATTTCACCTTTATGGTGACGCTCCTAGCCGGCATTGCCACCGCCATCATTACGCTGGCGCCCGGCATTGAATGGTTGATGGCGAATCAACCGATCTTGCTCTGGAGCTTCTTTTTTGGGTTGGTGCTGGCGTCGGTGGTAACGGTCAGCCGGAAGATTCCCCAGTGGACGCCGGCCTTGTGGCTGGCCTTGGCAGCCGGTACGGTGGGCGCCTACTGGCTGGTGGGGCTTGTCCCCACACAAACGCCGGAAACTTGGTGGTTCTTGATCTTTAGCGGTGCGTTGGCGATCTGCGCCATGATCCTGCCCGGCATTTCCGGATCGTTTATCCTGGTGCTGCTCAGTAAGTATCAATTCTTTATCAACGCCGTTAACCAGCGCGACCTAGTCAGTATTGCGTTGGCTGGCATCGGCGCTGTAGTGGGCTTGGTCAGCTTTGCCCAAATTTTGAGCTGGCTCTTCAAGCGCTATCATGATCTCACCGTGGCTTTGCTCACCGGCTTTATGTTGGGCAGTTTGCGCAAAGTCTGGCCGTGGAAAGAAGTTCTCGCCACCATTACCGACCGCCACGGCGAATTGATTCCCACCATTGAACGCAATATCCTCCCACCCTTTACCCTCAACGGCGCTTTCAACCTGGAAATCGTCTATGCTCTCCTATTAGCCATTGTCGGCTTCTCCCTTGTCATAATCCTGGAGCAGTGGGCGAATCGGTCGGAAAGCACAAAGGTGTAGCGGAACGAGAGATAGAGCGATTCAGTGATTCAATCTCTCTATCTCTGAATCTCTCTATCTCTCCTGTCCCCCCTTACTCCCCAATCACCACCGGCGCCCAAGTCCGCCCACTATCGAGTGAACGGTAGAGGGCGTAGGTTAACGTGCCGTTTTCAACTTTGGTAAAGTTGGCGTAGATCGAAATCTGATCCTCTTGCGAACTCCAACCGGAAGAGAGTAATTCCAGATTGACCCCAGGCGCAGTGCTATAAATCGCATTCCACTGGACGTTGGCAATGTTCAGCGCATCCGGGTTGTTGCTATACCAGAGGGTAGCCCCTTCGGCGCCTCTGGTGGTGACAAAGAGGTTGCCGGTGCCGCCGTCGATGGTCATGCCGGTGTTAATCGGCTGATTGTTATTGGGGCCTGGCATGATCAGCCAGTCGGTAAAGAAGGAGCCGCGGCGCAGGTCGCTGCCCGGTTCTTCGTCGGGCCAGACAATGGCATAGCCCGTTTGGGCATCGCGCGGGTTGATGCCGATGTTGGCGACACCCGTGGTGTGGGTCAATTCAGCCGTAGCCCAGGTGGCGCCGCCGTCTTGGGTGCGCAGAAGCGGGGCAACCCCTTCGGTATGGGGACGGGTCGCCCACATCAGGTTGGCATTGCCATAGACCACAGCCACCATCGTGGTCGCTTCCTCAGTCAATTGCGTCCACTGCGGGCTGGCGGCTGACCAGCGGTAGAGACCCTGGCAGGTGCTGGCAAAAAGGGCCGTGTCGCCGTAATAATCCATACTGACATTAAAGAGACAGTCCGGTGGGACAGCCGGCAAACCGCTGGGCGCCAATCCCCACTGCTGCCCAAAGTCGCGGCTGACCAGGAATTGGACATTGGTCGCGGGGGCATTGTCAGCCAGCTCATCGGTTACTAGCGCATACAGCGGGCCAGGCTCACCAGGCGCCACCAGCAACGTGCGAACTTTAGCGCCAGGTTGTGTCACCGGCAAAGGGCCATCGCTACCCAGCACAGCCGCAGCTTGTACGGTCGGCGTCGCTGTTGCTGTAGCCGCGACAGCCGCTGGCGTGTCCGTGGGAGAGGGTAAGGCCGAAGTCGTATCGGTGGTGACAGCCGTAGCGGTCGGTACAGCCGCAGCGGCCACAGGCGTACCCGCAGGCGCCGTGGTGGCTGTCGTAATTGTGGTTGCTTGTGGCGAGGCAGCGGCCGTTTGTGTAAGGGCAACTGCAATCGCAATTTCTTTCTCATCATCAGTCATGCTGCCGCCGGAACAGGCAATCAGCACCAGGGCCAAAAGAACAAATGCGGTCGCTAGTAGAGTAATCTGTTGTTTCAAGCCATTTCTCCTTTATCAATCGGCATGATGCGTGGTCTTCAACAAACACAAACCACGCATCACATAGCACGCTCCAACATTGGCATTACGGCAGGGCAGCCGACCATTGGCAAACGCAAGCGATTCGGGTAGAATAGAACAAGTTATCGTTTGATGCAAACCAAATCAGGTGTAAAATGATGCGAAATTCTGGGCCGTGGGCCGAGCGCGTAGGGCAAACGGAGTCCAAACGCGCCCCACTCAACGTGATCGTGATCGGTGCAGGGATGGCGGGACTCGTGGCCGCCCGCATGTTGCATGACAGCGGTTGTGCTGTCACCGTGTTAGAGGCGCGCAACCGGTTAGGCGGACGCATTTGGACGGATCAGCGGCTGGGTGCGCCCTGTGATTTGGGCGCTTCCTGGGTCCATGGCGCCGACCATAACCCGCTGGCCGATTGGTGTGGGGCGTTGGGCATTGGGCTGGCCGTCACTTCGGAGGAGACGCGCTTTGTCTTTGCCAATGGGCAATTTCACGCCGAAGGGGAGGTGTTGGACCGGGCGTGGCGCAGTCGGCTCTATGCCAATCGGGCGATCCAACGCCACTCGGCGCGTGTTCAACGTGAAGTGGAGGCCGGGCGCATTCCACAGATCTCCCTGGCCGATGCGCTGGAGCCACTGCTCACTAGCCGTCGCCTGCGTCCACTTGACCAGCGCGTGTTGGCCTGGCGCGTGTCGATGGCCGAAGGGGTGCAGGGCGCGCCGGCTGATCAGCTTGACCTGCGCGAGTGGTTTCCCAAAGAAGTCTCCATGGTCAATGCGCTGCCCCGTGGCGGCTATAGTCAGTTGATCAACGACGCGGCCCAAGGCTTAACCATCTGCGTACATGAGCCAGTGGAGTGTATCGGCTATGACGACAGCGGCGTCACGGTTATGACCACACAAAAGCGTTATCGCGCCGATGTTGCCCTGATCACCGTACCATTAGCCCTTCTCACAAGCGGTAAAGTACGTTTTGATCCCCCGTTGCCGCCGGCTAAGAGCGAAGCGATTGCGCGCATCGGCTATGGGGGTGATGGCTCTTTGAATAAGCTAGTCTTGCGTTTCCCCTATGTCTTCTGGGCAGAGAACCGGAATCGCTTTTTGGCCTTACTCGATGAACCAACCCGCCGCGGCATCTTTACGTCGTGGATTAGTTTGTGGCCGGTGGTACAACAACCAATTCTCATGTCCTTTACCGATGGGTACACCGGCGCTCACTTTGACCGATATGGCACGGAGGAAGAAGTATTAAACCAGGGAATGAGCACCTTGCGCCGTATGTTTGGCCCTACCGTTCCCGATCCGGTTGATTATGTCTTCACCCGCTGGTTGAGCGATCCGTGGGCGATGGGTAGCTATTCCTACCCGGCGGTGGGCAATCGTAGTGAAGACCGTGTGACCTATGCCGAACCGGTCAATGAGCGGCTCTACTTTGCCGGCGAAGCGACCCATCTAACGCACTATGGCACGGTTCATGCGGCGTTGGAATCGGGACAGCAGGCGGCGAAAGCGATTGCAGAAACCCATTTACAGTTGCCCAACACAGCATTTACGCCACCGTGGCACAGTTATTGAACGCAGCATTTAAGACTCCGGGGCGTGAACCATATCATCGCGAATCATAGGATTTGCGAATCTTCCTGTGTTGATTCGCAAATCCTATGATTCGCGATGATAGTTGGGCAGAGACAATTTCCTAACGATCATCACTCTTTGGGCCGGCTAGAAGTCTGGTTCGCACGTGGCGGGCGCCCTTGGGCCAACTCCTCCGTTACCGAACTTGCCGCGCCAGGCGTACTCGTTCAATCATACGGATCGAGGAATGTAGCTCTTCCAACTCACCGTAACAGGTGCGAATATGGCGGAGACCACTGCTGCTGTTAAACCCTCGTCGCCCATGTAGCACACGCCGGTTGTTGACAAAGGCGACATCCCCTTCTACCAGTTTGCGCTCCACTTGATTCGCCCGATCCGCTTTGAGTTGCGAATAAAGCCGGTAAGCGGCGTAGAGGCGGGGTGTCAAATCAAAATCGGCGCGCAAGGGTTCGCGCAGCCAAGTGGTGTCGCGCACGGCGGTGACATTACCGTAACGATCCAGGTCAAAGATCGGCGCATTCCAGCGGTAATGGGTGCCGCCGGAACGGTTGGCCTGCTCCCAGGGGACAGTGGACAACAAGTGCCACGCGTCAGGATGGTCACGACGCAGCAGGTCGGCCAAATAGAAGCCATCGACCCAAAAACTTTCGCCCCCCTCCGAGCTATTTTCCACACACTGGAAGATTTGCAGGCCCGGCATGTGTTCGCGCGTGGCGGCGTCCGAATGAGCATCGAGCGGGTGGTTGCGATTGGCGACATACTCGCCCTGCGGGTCGGTGACAATCTCAAAGATTTTGCCCCAGTTCATATCGCGCAGCAGACCAGCCTTACTCGACAGCCGTTCAAAAGTGGCGCCATCTTTCGGCACACCAGTGACAAGGGCGATCCCCAAGCGGCGAATGGCGCAGAGAAAGTCATAGTGCGCATCTTCATCATTCAGAACCGCATCCGCCGTAAAGAGCGGCAAGTTCTGTTCTAAGGAGCGATGCCACGTCGCCACCGGCCAGCTTTCCACCGGTCGGCTGCCGTTGGCATAGTCAAAGTGGCGTAGCCAGCCGGGATGATAGTGGCTATGATGACCATCCGACCAAGTGACTTGCAAACCGCCCAAGTTGCCAACCGTTGCCGTGCGCGCCTGTAGATCAGCCGGTATGTCAAGGATGCTATAGACCCGTTCATGGGAACCGCTGTCGATACACTGTTCGCAGGCGCAGTTGTCGCGCAGCCAGAGAAAGTGAAAGCGGCTTCGTTGGCCGTCGGCCCAGGTGACGTTGACCGTTTCCTGGTCTATCGTGGCGGCAGTCACGGCGCAGGTCATGGCATAGCTTTCAAAGTCAGGCGTGGGAATGGCGTTGGGTGACATGGATTGTCCTTTGGTTATGGGTGCGTACCACAGTTGGGGAATTGCACCGGGCGCTTTCGATAGCCCTATTTGCAATTCCCCAAAATGGGACGCACCCTTTGGTTATTTGGTTGTCCCGTGGTACTACAACAGATTTGGGTAGCAACAGATTTGTTGGCTAGGTAGGGCGACGCTATGGGCCATTGTGGCCTAAAGGTAAAAATCAGGTAACGACTACGACAATGTTAGATTCGCGATCGGGGCACCAGCAGACCTCCGGGAAGGGGTCAAAGGTTTTCTCAAATTTGGCGATTGTTCCTGACCCCTTCCCGGAGGTCTGCTTCTAATTGAACATTGTCCTAGTAGTTACAAAATCAGTTGCCTCCTCAATCCGTTGTTGTGTTCTCCCCCAAGTGCCAGAGACGACTTTCCTTGAGCATCGCTAACAGCTTGATCAGCAGATCATCCCGCTCCTGCTCCAAGTCGCGGATCGAAAAGCCTTGGGTCAGATTAGCGCAGCCATCGATCACCTTTTGCGCCAGTTCATCGGTCAGTTCGGGCGCCTCCAAGAAGGTCCACGGCTCTTTGAGCGAAGGGCCAAATTGGTGGATGAGATGAGCCATGCCCCCCTCGCCACCGCCAAGGTGCAGCACCGTCAACGGTCCCATGAGCGCCCAACGGAGGCCGGGGCCGTAACGGATGGCGGCGTCGATCTCCTCCACAGTCGCCATGTCGTTGTTGATCATGTGCAACGCTTCGCGCCAAATTGCTTCCATGAGTCGATCCGCAACAAAACCGGGGATCTCTTTGGTCAGTTTGAGCGGTTGTTTGCCGGTAGCGCGATAAAAAGCGACGGCCCAATCGTGTGCTTCCGGCGCGGTCTTTTCCCCCGCCACCACTTCCACCACCGGCATGAGATAGGGCGGGTTAAAGGGATGGGCGACGACACAGCGCTCCGGGTGACGACAATTTTGCGCCATCATGGTCATGGCGTAGCCAGAGGTGCTGCTGGCGATCACCGTATCGACCGGTGTGGCAGCGTCGATGGCGGCCAGGGTGTCGATCTTGATCTGGGCGCGTTCGGGCGCATTTTCTTGAACGAATTCGGCCTCAGCCACCGCGGTAGCCAAGCTGGGCGCAAAGGTCAACCGATCCGGGCTGGCATCGGCGTGCAGCCCCAACCGCGTCAACGCTGGCCAGACATCGGCAATGCGGCGGCGCAATTTGTCTTCAGCGCCAGGAGCGGGATCATAGGCGACGACATCCATGCCGTTGCGTAAAAAGTGAGCAGCCCAACCGCCGCCGATGACACCGGTGCCGATAATGCCTACGTATTGCACTCCCGTAGGAAGAGGACGAGTCATGGGTGTTCCTTTATTCGTGATCCGTTGTGACGCGCCGGAGCAGCGTCGGATTAAAACGCGCCATAATCGTATGGGCTTCCGCTTCAAGGACGCCGCCGTAATAGCTTTGAATATGCCGACGGACATAGGGATTTTCGGCGACGGTCTTGCGCGAATGGACCACTTCATCATGGGCTGCAAAGATAATATGGGGGACATCCGCCATCACGGCTGCGCCCAAACAGAGGGGGCAAGGCTCGGCGCTGGTGAAAAGAATTGCGCGGTCATGGTGTTCCCACAGCGCTTCCCCACCGGCGAGTAGCGCATTGAGTTCGGCGTGACAGAGTTGATTGCGTTGTTCGTTGTGTCGGGCGCGCCCACGAGCGATAATCTGACCGTCGATCACCACTACCGCGCCGATGGGTAGTTCGCCGGCTAAACCGGCCTGTTCGGCCTCATAGAGGGCTTCACGCATAAAGGCGGCTAAATCCAAGGTAGCAAGGGCCGGGGCGAGCAAATCAGCTTGCATCAGTCATCCTTTCTTGGGCATGAACAGCCTGGCAGCAAAGGCCGGCGCGATATACCAACGCGCCGGGAAGATGGAAGCATGGGCCAGGTCAGCCACTGGCGAAAAATCGTCGAGTTTCCTGTTGATCAGGGCAATGATTGGGTTTGCTGTAGTGGTAACAATAAGGCCATTATAACCTACGGTAAGCAATTCGACAAAGCGCTCACGATTTGGACAGGAAATACGCTTGCACTGAGCTGCATGATTGCGGCATAATATAGCTTAGTCAAAGGCGTCCAGTGACACCGACCAGCGCGTGAAAAGAGAAAACAGTGGGCAACCAACCTGCCCCAATCATTACAAAGGATAATCCAATGAATGAACGACTGGCCCAAGAACTAGAAATACAAGCCCAAAACTTCAAAGCCCTTATTGCTGACTATTGCCGCCTGGAAAGTGTCGCCGCCCAGAACCGGATGATGAGCGAGACGGCGGATTGGGTAGAAACCTTGCTCAAAGAGACTGGCTTCGAGACGCGTCAATTGGCAGTGGAAGGCGCGCCTAATTATGTTTATGGCACGCTCAAAGGCAAAAGTGATTTCACGCTTTTGCTCTACAACCACTATGACGTGCAACCGGAAACGCCCATTGAACTGTGGGATAGCCCGCCCTTCACCGTCACGGAGAAAGAGGGCAAGCTGGTGGCCCGTGGCATCTGTGATAACAAAGCCGAGTTGATTGCACGCATCTGCGCCATCCGCGCCATTCAAGCCACGCAGGGCGAATTTCCGATTACCCTCAAGTGGATCATTGAAGGCGAAGAGGAGATCGGCAGCACCCACTTCGATGCCATGACGCGGCAGTATGGCCATCTCTTGAAGACCGATGGCGCCCTCTGGGAAGGCGGCGGCTTCAACGAAAAAGGGCAAGCCCATATTGCCGTCGGTTTCCGGGGCCTGCTATATGTCGAGTACAGCGTAGAAACAATGGCACGCGATGCTCATTCCGGTGGCGCCCATAACCTCCCCAGTGCAGCCTGGCGCCTGGTCAAGGCGCTTGCCAGCTTGAAAGATGACAACGGTCGGGTGCTGATCCCCGGCTTCTATGATGATGTACGCGAGCCAACGGCAATGGAGCAAGCGGCATCTCGCGCCAATGTTGATCTGGAACAGGAAGCCAGAGCAAAGGCGATGTACGGCATCGATGCTTTCCTGCACAACCGGAGTGGCTACGATCTCGAAATCGCAGTCTATGAGCCGACGGCCAACATCGCTGGCTTCCTCACCGGCTATACGGAGCCGGGCGTGAAGACTGTGCTGCCGGCCAAAGCAATGGCCAAGATGGATTTTCGTCTCGTGCCCAATCAACGCCCCGATGATATTTTGGCAAAATTGCAGGCGCACCTGGCGGCGCAGGGCTTTGATGACGTGAAAGTCACCCAATTGGGCAGCGGCGATCCGGTCGTCACGCCGCTGGAAGGGCCGTTCGTACAAAAGATGATGGACATCTGCCAGACCTTCACCGGCCAGGAACCGAAGATCATCCCCCTCGGCGGCGGCACCCTGCCTTTGCTCGGCGCCATGAAGAACAACGTCGGCGTCTTGGGCCTTTCGACATCGGGAAACCCGGCCTATTATGCCAGCGGCGCCCACGCGCCGAACGAACACATCCGCGTGAGCGATATTGGGCGGGCGATTGAGTTCAATGTGTTTATGTTCACGCAGTTGGGCGAAGCACAGGCATAAACCTAATTTCGCCCCCCTGACAGCAAAGCTGTGTCCTCAATCATCGAGCGTGAATGATATGGCAAACTTTGCTGAAACTAGTTAGTCGGCGGTTGATCATACGGCTTCACCATCCAAAATCAAGAGCCAGTCGTTGCCGCGCCCGCTGGTGGGTGGGGTATAGGTCTGGATTGCACCGTTATCAGCCGTATGGATGTGGTGTTCGCTGCCATAGCGCGGGTCAAACCAGCTTTCCTTGAGACGTGAGGTCATGAGTCGCCAGCGATCCACCGTGAAGGCTTCGCCACGTGGTGAATAGACAAAGGCAAAGGAACCATCTTCGGCACAAGCCGCCCGCACCTTAGCCCCACCGTGACGCGGCCCATCCACGATCAATTCCGGTGCAGGGCGTAACGTCTGAAAGGCGCGACTGGTGAAGAGACGGCGCAACAGCCCCATTTGAAAGGCGCCGGGATGATCCATTGCTTCGTACCAGGGGATGTCAGCGAAGAGAACAGCTTTGCGCCCCACGTCCCACATCTGCCAGATATTGTTGTTGCCATAGGTATGACCACACGCCCCCGCCAGCATGGCCCAATAGGCGGCCTGGCGCACATCATAGGCATCAAAGCGGTCATAGCGGTTGTAGTGTTGAAAGTAGAAACCCACCGGAATCGTCTCATAGCGCGGCTCGCCATCCAGGGTTGGCTTGGTGGGTGCTTGGGCATAATCGGCGTCGATAAAGAGGCCGTTGTCGTGGTCATGCGCACCGTGGGAACTCTGGCACATGTGGAAGTCCAGCCATGCCGCATCGGGGAAGAGTTCGGCTGAACGTCCCGGCCCAATCGGATGGAAGGTCTTGAGGTGGACACCGCCATCGCCCGCGCTCAACCCTGCGGCCATGTTGGTGATGATGGCGAGTTCCGCGTCGTCGGTGACATTGCGGTCGCCACCCAGAATCCAGATCAGGCTGCTCTGGCGATACCGTTCGCCCAGGAAGCGGCCATAGCTGTAAGCCGATTCGGGCGTGAAGATGGGGTTGGCGTTCCAGCCCGATTGCCGCCAATAGCTCCCCCACGTGGGCAACAGGCCCATGACCAATCCCAACTCATTGGTGCGAGCAACGATGGCGTCCACATGGCGGAAGTAGGCTTCGTTGGGTCGGGTGGGGTCTTGATCATACAGCGGGAGATCGCCATTGGCGTTGGGGGTGGTGAGGCCCTCCAACTCGGCCAACGCCACGGCTTGAATCACGGTAAAGCCTTTGGCCGCGCGATTGGCTAGGTAACGGTCGGCCTCGGCCAGCGTCAAACGGTGGAAGAGTTCCCAGGCGGTGTCGCCCAAGTAGAAAAAGGGCGTGCCATCAGCGTATTGGAGAAAGCGGCGGTTGGGGGTGACTTGCAAGCGAAATTGGGTTGTTGTCATGGTCGTTGTCGATCTAGGATAAGACGCGTTGCGTCAGGATGGACATTCCACACAGCGTGCGGAACGCGGGGAGTGAAAGCAAGTGTACCATACTCTCCTTGTGGCGCCGATCACCAGCGCGACTACAGGCACTTTCTGCAACAGCCAGGCTAGAGAGCCATAAGCCCGCGGCACGCCAAATGGAGGACACGCCGATGTAGCGCGCCTTGCCGGCCTTTACCGCATCATGGAACGCTTCCATTGTCTCTTCGATGGGCGTTTGATAATCCCAGCGGTGGATCTATATAATGCGTCGCCAGCCGCTTCAGGCTTTTATCGATCTCACTCATAATGTATAATGGCCTTACGCGACAGTCCTTCGTTCTGCTTCTCATTCTGACTTTGGCAAGGCGTTTAGCCGCTCCCAGAACTTTGCCATTTGTTGCAATTCTGCATCGCTAAACAAATTGATAAAATTCGCCCTTACTAAGGCAATATGCGGTTCAGCCGCTTGTTGAAAGCGTTGCATGCCGGCTGCCGTTAATACGGCATAGGCACCGCGGCGGTCTTCGTTCGCTGTTTCGCGCCTCACCAATCCGGCCTTCTCTAGACGCGCTAACGCACGGCTGGTTCCGCTGCGCGTCAGCAAACTCTGCGCTGCCAAATCCTGAATCCGCATCCGTTGATTTTCCGCCCAACTTAATCGCAGTAAAATTTCAAACTCGACATGGGTGATCTGAGCAGAAGCTTGTAGATCATCCTCCACCAGCCGATTCATATGTGCCCACGCCTGAATAAATCCACCCCAAGCAGCGCGCTCTAGTTGTGAAAACCCTTGCATCGCATCTCCTTGCTATTTGACAAATATGTGACTGGTCACGTAATATATATTGCGTGACCAGTCACATAAAGTGTAGCGTAATTCCGGCGATCCGTCAACCAAAAAGCAAAAAGCAAAAAGAGGGTTCCTGTGTCAAATTCACCTAGCAAACGTGCCATTGTGATCAACCGATTATTGCCTGTAGTCGCACTATGGGCTTTTCTACAACTTGCCAGAGTTTGGTCGTTTGCAACCATCCAAGGCATTTGGGCAGGCAGTAAACCTATCGAGTGGCTTTATCCTGCCCTGATTGATTTAGTCATCGGGCTATCAGCGCCGCTGGTTGCATTCTTCATCTGGAGGAAAGATGGGCTGTGGTATCGCATGGCAGCATTGATTTGGTTTGCTGTCTCTTTTCTAGAGCATGTTGAAACTATCGCCCTCAATCTGATTTCGGTCAAACCCCATGCGTTTTTAGGTGCGAACCAGTCAGCCATCGCGCTAGAGTTAGCAATCTTCGCAAGCTTTGATGCCATTGCCTTGGTCATCCTGTGGCAACAGATGTTGGTTGGGCATCCCACAAATCTTGCGAATGTTAGCAAAAAATCGAGGGTGATGGTGATCGTTGTCGTCGTGTGGGCATTTTTGCAAATCCCACGCTATATTGCCATTCCTATCCTCCAAAACATTTTTTCAGGCGGCACCGACCCCGCCGCCTGGTTGCTTCCTGCCTTTGGCGATATTGTCATTGCAACGTTGGCGCCAGTTGTCATGTATACAGTCTGGCGCCAACGCGGGCTTTGGGTTTGGGCTTTTACCTTGTTATGGCTCTTCCTCTCGATCTATGATCACATGAGTACAGTTGTGGCGTCAGCGACCACACCGCCGCCACAATTTTTTATCCAAAGTTTTGGTGTGGGAACAACCCCATCATTGTCCAACACAACTGTGCCTGCTGTTCAGGCCGTCATTGATGCAGGGATCTTCATTTATTTGGCGCAAGAGAAGGTCAGGCTCATGTTCACTGGCAACTAAGAATCAGGTATCAATAGGACTTACGCAACACGCAGAAGTTCGACTTTTGTTAAAAGTTGAACTTCTCTGGCCGCTCGCCCGTGTTGCGTAAGTCCTAAATGGTTTAATAGCGGTCGCCGACTACCTTAATCTGCGCCATCGCAGTTCTGATTTTACTGAGATCATCTGCTGTCAATCCGATGGTAACGGCGCCATTGTTCTCATCTAAGCGCTCGATCTTGCGTGAGCCTGGGATCGGCACGATCCATGGTTTTTGTGCCAGCAACCAAGCCAGGGCAATTTGGGCAGGGGTGGCCTGCTTTTCTTGGCCGATTCTGGACAGCAGATCAACCACGCCTTGATTGGCTTTGATCGCCTCTGCGGTAAAGCGGGGATTGCGTTTACGAATGTCATTATCGGCAAAGGTCTGGTTGGCATCAATCTTGCCCGTTAAGTAGCCGCGTCCCAGTGGGCTATAGGGCACCAGACCAATGCCCAGATCCTCCAGGGTGGGCAGGATTTCGGCTTCAATCGGCGTCCACCAGATCGAGTATTCGCTTTGTAGGGCCGTCACGGGTTGCACGGCATGGGCGCGGCGGATCATGTCGGCGGTCGACTCGGAAAGGCCAAAGTGCTTGACCTTGCCGGCCTGGATCAGATCCTTGACCGCGCCGGCCACCTCTTCAACCGGCACATTCGGATCGGGGCGATGTTGGTAGAAGAGATCAATCGCCTCGACACGCAGCCGTTTGAGCGATGCTTCAGCCACTCGTTTGATCTGCTCTGGTCGGCTATCCAGACCGGTGCCGGGCGCGGGGCCGTTATCGCCATGTTTGAAGCCGAACTTGGTGGCGATCACCACCTGGTCCTTAAAGGGTTCCAGCGCTTCACCTACCAGTTCTTCGTTGGTAAAAGGGCCATAGACTTCGGCGGTGTCGAAAAAGGTGATGCCCCGCGCCACCGCTTTGTGGAGAAACGCGATCATCTCCTGTTTGTCGCCAATCGGCGCGTCGCCAAAGCTCATGCGCATACAGCCCAGACCAAGGGCGGAAACTTCAAGTCCACTGTTGCCGAGTTTGCGTTTTTGCATGTTGCTCTCCTCGTACGTTATGCGGTAATTTCGTCTGTTGACTTCTGTCAATTATAGACACGTTTCGATAGATGGTGATAGGATGATTGTCGAGAATGATTGAACAATCCTGCAAAAGTTTGACATGGGTTTGAATACGGGTGGAGTTTTTGATGGACAAAATCACTGACATTGCTGCCAATCGTGAATTGCTGCGTATGCAATCCAATCGCACCGAATTGCTTGAGCGTACCGAGCGGATCACGCGCAGTGGATTTGCGGTGGAGCCGCTGGCAGGGCTGCATCTCTTCCGACTTTGCGAACCGCAGGGACCGATCCATGGCGTGACCGAGCCATCCTTTTGTGTGATTGCCCAGGGCAGTAAAGAAATTCTGCAGGGCGGCTACCGGTATCGCTATGACCCCTATCACTATCTGCTCACCACGGTTGATCTGCCGCGCGTCAGTCACGTTTTGGAGGCATCGCCGGCCAAGCCCTATCTCAGCTTGCGTTTGGATCTGTCGCCTGCGCTCATCAGTTCAGCCATTCTCGATAGCGGATACATAGGGTCGCCCAATCAAAAGGATGTGCGCGCCATTGCTGTCAGCCCACTGGACGGAGAGTTGCTGGATGCAGTCGTGCGGCTTGTGCGGCTTATCGATTGCCCAACCGAGGCGTCGGCGCTGGGACCGCTGGTCAAACGCGAGATTGTGTATCGGTTGCTGACGGGTGAACAGGGCGCGCGGCTGCGTCACCTGACCGTGCAGGGTGACAACCGATCACACATTACCAAAGCGGTGGAGCGACTGCGGCGGGAATTCGACCAACCGCTGCGGGTTGAGCAGTTGGCACACGATCTGGGCATGAGCGTTTCCGGTTTTCACCATCACTTCAAGGCTGTTACGGCGCTAAGTCCGCTGCAATTTCAGAAGCAGATCCGCCTGCAGGAGGCGCGGCGCTTGATATTGGGCGAGCAGTTGGATGCGGTCAGCGCCGCCTTCCGTGTGGGTTACAACGACGCCTCACACTTCAATCGCGAGTACAAACGACTTTTTGGTCTGCCCCCGCAGCGTGATGTAGAACGGCTGCGGGAGGCCAATGGCTTGACCATCGATTAGGCGCGGCGCTTGAGGCATCGTACGGGCACCCCATGGTCACGCCTGTCATGGCCTGGCAGTTCATCAGCGGACAGGACGATTGCCCCATGGTCGAACTAGGTTGGAAGTCCCATAGGCCGTATCCTCAGAAAGGAATCCGAGAATCATCGTCGTCAGCAAAGGGCCAGGGATCAATCGGGTTATCCCCATTCTTGTAATTCTGCTTAAATTCGGCGGATGCGCGATCTTCTTCGGCCTGGTATTTCTGTAGCAACGATAACGAAGCCGGACTTGCGGAGACATATTGCTGAGTCAGCTCGATCAACACCATTTTGCCCGCTTCTTCATCCTCGCGCCAGCAAGAGCGGCTGCCGAATTCACACCACGGTCGTTGAAAACAACCGGGGCAATAGCCGCTACAGCCATCAATATGCCACATGCCGTCGACCAGAATATCGAGATCAGTTTCCAGCCGTTCCAGCAGATACGCATAGAGCAGCCGGGGCGGCAGTTCCCCCTGTAGATCCACCTGGACAGAGATCGCGGCGAACAGATCGAGCAATGTTTCTACCTCCAACGCGATCGCTTCGTCGGTCAACTGTTCCGGGCTTTGGGGCGTGTAGTCGCGGAGCAGTTGCTCTTTGAGCTTCGTGCGCAGGGGCCGGCCGTGGATCCACTCTTTAAAGCGATACCAATCATTCTCCGGAGAAATGCCAGGGTCGATGGGCGGGAACAGATAGCCTTCCCGCTCCATGCGAAGGCGGTCGCGATATTCAGTGTATTTTTGTACCCAATCCAACAGGTGAGCCAACGCCCGATTTTCCCGCACCAGATCATCGGGCGTGTAGCAAAACACCTCGGTCAGATCGAGATTGCGCAGGGCGAATTCAAACTTCAGCGATTGGTTTTGCAACACAATGTCGATCTCTTGATTGTCCATGATTTCACCTCTATTTTAAGGAATTGCTTATCTTACAGAATATAAATGAAATCTTATACTAATTTATCCTTAGTTGTGCAATTCTTCAGCAACCGTTACCTTAATAGCTCAACGAGAATTCAGACAGTTAAACTATTTTGTTGTTCGCAATCAGCCCGCAATTGCCTGCACACCAGCCCACAGCTACTGGAGCATCGTCATTCCTTCTGCTCACAAACCAAAATATACAAACCACTCAAAAACGCCAAAAACGCACCGGCTCGCAAGAGAAAGGCCAGACTGGGCTGGGCGTGGGGCATCTCGCCAAATGCGGCCGCCAGCGGTGAGACCAGAAAAGCAGCTTCCTGTTGTTACTATTTGTTTTCATCAATGACTCTTGTCTTTCTATCTTCTGTTTGCTACTATCATACTGGGTTTAGAAGGGTTGTCTATGCTATACTACCATGAATAATTATTGCAAATGATTGTACAATTCTGCAAGGTTATGGAATTGCCGGGGCATTAGCGCGACGGCAACAGCAGTAGAGGAGTGCGACGTAGAACAGCTACGCGAAAACGTATGACGCCCAGAGGTGGGGACCCCCTGGGCGCTAGACAAAACTTTTCTGGATCGGTTGACAACGTATTCGTAGTCCGCAGTCGTTTGGTCGCGTAGTCCAGCGTCAATTCATCTCACTTGGGTTACGTTGCACTCTACTGAGTATGCTTCAGTCCCTCAACGCGGGTTTATTAGCGCGTGATAGGATTTCCCCGCAAGCGATCACTCGCTGGCGGCTGCCGCGGCTACGTTGGCGGGTGGCACAAAGGTCGGTGACTCAAGATAGCGCAGCAGATCTGAGTCTGGTGGCAACATGATCGTTGACCCCTCGGCCAAAATCGTCTCATAGACCTGAAGCCGGCGCACCAGGCCATAAAACTCCAAGTCCTGACCAAAGGCATCGGCGGTTACTAGGGCGGCCTGTGCATCGCCCTCGCCCCGCAAGACCTGGCCCTTGCCATAGGCTGTAGCCAGGATGATCTCGCGTTCTTTATCGGATGCCGCCCGGATTTCTAGCGCCTGTTCCTCGCCCTCAGCCCGGTAGCGTTTGGCGATGCGCTCGCGCTCGGCCTGCATACGGGCGAAAACGCTGGCCTGCACCTCGGTTGGCAGGTCAACCCGCATAATGCGCACGTCCAGCAGCGTAATGCCAAACGATGTGGCCGAACCCAGCACGCCTTCGGTCACTGTCGCCATAATTTGCTCACGCTTCGCTCGCACAATGTCAATAAAATTGTGCTTGGCGATCTCCTCGCGCAGCCGACCGGCAATGACCTGATCGAGCCGGGCCATCGCGCCGGTTTCGCTGCGCACAGTGCGGTAGAACAACAATGGATCGGTGATTTGCCAGCGCGAGACGTGGTCCACCAGTAGCCGTTTCTTGTCCAGCGTCAGATACTCGGCGCTCTGGGGTTGGGTACCCAGGACGCGCTTATCCAGCATGACCAGGTCGTGGACGAGGGGCGTCTTAAAGTAGAGACCTGGTTCGCGCACCACCCGCACCGGATCGCCAAACTGAAAGACCAAGCCTTGCTGCCACTCGCTAACAATATACATCGACTGCAAGGCGGCGAAGACCAATACAGCCAATACGCCGCTGACAATGAATCTCATCATGGGTTTACTCCTTACCTTGTTAATGGGTAACTTACTTAGCCTCAGGTGCGCAGCTCGACGTGAGACTTCGGCGTGAGTTCAGTCGAACGCTCGCCGACACGGCACTGGTCAAAGACTGATTGGATCAATCCGCTACACCCGACCAGTGCCACGCACCTGAGCAGTTATGTTAATGGACAATTACGGGGCCGGTGTCGGTTCAATGGGCACAGCAAGCGGCGGTGGCGCAACCGGGGCTTGATCGGTCAACCCTAAGAATGGCAAGACGCCGCCGCTACCGGTTTCCAGCACAAAGATATCGGCGCCGGATAGGACCCGTTCGATGCTTTCGAGGTACAGCCGCTCGCGCATCACTTCCGGCGACTTGTCGTATTCCGCCAAGAGGGTCAGGAAACGAGCAGCGTCGCCTTCCGCCCGGATCATGCGCTGCTCGCGGTAGGCTTCGGCCTCCAACACCATTTGGGCTGCCTCGCCGCGCGCCGCCGGCACGACCTGCTCGGCGTAGCCTTCGGCTTCCTTGACCAGCCGCTCTCGATCTTCAAAGGCGCGCACTACATCGTGGAAGGCATCGCGCACGTCCGTCGGCGGGTCCACGGCCAACAACCGAGCCTCGGTGACCAGTAGGCCAGTGCGGTATTGGTCGAGCAGCGCTTGGAGGAGCGACCGCACCTGTTCCTGTGCCTGCACTCGCCCCTCGGTCATGGTAAAGTCAATCGTGTTCTGCCCAACGGCAGAGCGCAACGCGATCTCGGCCGAGTCACTCAACACCTCTTCGGCGTTTTTTACAGCAAAGAGATAGGCCACCGGGTCTTGCACCAGATACTGGATGAAGAGTTGCACCATCACCATATTCTCATCGCCGGTGAGCATCTGCGCCTCTTCCAACACCACACTTTGGCTGCTTCCGTCAGTACGGTAGCCGACTTCGGCCGTGCGCACCTGCGCCGTGTCTACGATAAAGTGGGATTGGATGGGCGACGGGAAGCGGTAGTGCAACCCGGATTCGCTTTGACTGGTCAACCGGCCAAAGGTCAGCACCAGGCCCCGCTCGCCTGGCCCCACCGTGTAGACGCCGGAGAGCAGCCATAGCCCCAGCACGCCGATCCCCACGACCCAGATCAGGCGGGCAGACAACCAGTCGCGCAGCGACTGGAAGATCCTTTCCAGGTCGAGAGCATCGCTCGCTCCGGGTTCATTCGGTCCATTTACTCGTCTCATTGTTGGCTCCTTAATTTGCGGATAGGCGGGAAAGAGTTTGCTTACCACCAACACAGCCAGGCCGACCACAGTAATCACAAAGAGAATGGTTGTGAATTCAAGATCGTCAATCCAATACTCCGGCAAGGCAGCTCCTTACATCGCGTGACAGCAAGCATGAATTGCATAGACCTGAACTGTGTAACATTTGTTGTGGGTTGCGAGGAAGTCATTGGTCAGAAGTTTGCTTGACTCTGGCCGCTTCCCCTCGATCACGCTGAGTGTAGCTGAGCTTTACAACGGGCGTTTGAAGATAGTGTGAAGATTTGATGAAGAAAAGCGCTGGTTAGTCAAGCAAAGGAAGGGTAAAGGTAAAAGCGCTACCCAGGCCCAAACCAGGGCTAGCGGCCCAAATCCGTCCATGGTGGGCTTCCACTAGGTGACGCGCAATAGTCAGGCCGACGCCGCTTCCATTGCCGGTGCCCCGCGCGCGATCAACCCGGTAGAAACGTTCAAATAAGTAGGGGAGATGCTCGCTGGCAATGCCAATGCCACTGTCGCGCACAGTGACAGCAACCTCTCCCGCCTGCCGTTGGAGATGCACCGTCACGCTGCCCCCGGATGGCGTATATTGCAGGGCATTGCCCATCAAGTTGAGCAGCACTTGCAAGATACGACCGGTATCGAGCCAGCCATGTAGCGGGGCGGGCGCCAGATCGAGTTGTAGCTGGACTTCTTTGTCCTCAAATTGTGGTTGCAGGCGGTCAGCAGCGGCTTGGATCACTTCATTGATGTTGACCTGGCGTAGATCGAGTAGAATCTGGCCGGCCTCGATCCGCGAAAGTTCCTCTAGATCATGCACCAACCGTTGCAAGCGGGCAACTTCGCGCTGGACGCGCAGAAAAGTAGCTGGCTCGGCGCTCAACACACCATCAACCAACCCTTCCATCATACTTTTGATGCTGCTGAGTGGGGTGCGCAATTCGTGGGCTAGGTCGCCAATCCCCTCGACCCGGCGCTCTTCGGTGCGCTCCAGGGTCTCGCTCATCTGATTAAAGTGTTGCGCCAACATGCTTAGTTCATCTTGGCCTGGCAGATCGATACGGTGGTGGTAGTCGCCACGAGCAATGCGCCGGCTGGCCTGCATCATCACCTGGATGGGGCGCACGATGCGGCGGACGGCGAAGAGACTGAGGAGCGCCGCCACCAAAATGGCCGCGACGCTACCGATAGCCAGCGATTGATTGATGGCGACCTGGAAGCTGTCAAGCATCGCCGCAATGAGTGCTGGATCAGCGCGTAAGGAGGCTGGCAACTGGGCGAAACGCTGTTCAAAGAAAGTGGCGGCACGCAACTCGGAAATCGTGTCAAGGACCACAACGACAACTAGAATGATCACCAGATAAGAGAGAAAGAGTTTCCAGCCAACCCGCTGCTGGATCGTGTTGATCAGTTTCATACGGGATCATCTGCAAAGCGATAACCGGCGCCGCGCGCCGTGGCGATCAGCGTAGGGTTGGCCACATCATCTTCCACTTTTTTGCGAATGTGTCCGATGTGGACATCCACTACCCGGTCATCCCCATAATAATCATAGCCCCACACCTGTTCGATCAATTGGTCGCGACTAAGTACGCGCCCATGATGGCGGGCCAATGCATAGAGTAGGTCAAACTCAAAGGGCGTCAATTCGATGAGTTTTTCATCTTTCCAAAGGCAGCGCGCTTGCGGATCGATGCGCAGACGGCGGAAGAGCAGGATGGCTGCGCCCTTACCGTCGCCACGGCCGCGCCGCAAAAGCGCTTTGACACGCGCCACCAGTTCGCGTGGGCTAAAGGGTTTGGTCACATAGTCGTCAGCGCCTAGCGTTAAGCCAACGACCTTATCGGTCTCGTGAGTTTTAGCCGTTAGCAGCAAGACATAAACCTGCGATTCCTGACGGAGCCGTTGTAACACGGCAATGCCATCCAAGCCCGGCAGCAGAATGTCAAGGATCATGATTGTAGGCTCAAAGGTGCGGGCCAATTTGAGCGCGCCAAGCCCATCACCGGCCGTTTGCACGGTGTATCCTTCCGCTTCCATATAGGCGCGCACTGTATCGCGGATCGCCGGTTCGTCATCGACAACGAGAATTCTGACCTGGCTCATGAACGTCCCTTCGACTAGGATGGGGCTGCGCCCAATCCGTCTGCTCGATTGCTCTTCGATCAGCGCAGCAACGTCACACACAGTTCGTACAGTTGGTTTCTCGCTGTACTTGTTAGCTGGTTGGTGATTTTAACCATTACTATAACTACTCAGCCTCAGGTGCGCGGCACTGGGCAGCGGATCATCGGATCGACAAACCATTCCTGACCAGTGCCACGCACCTGAGCAGTTACCCATTAATCAAAATTTGAGGTAACCACTCTGCTCCTAGTTGGGTTGGGGTACAATACACAATCGCGAAGACCAAAACAAGCAATCCAAGCAGCCAGAGCAGAAAATTCAACATGGCCGTGTCCTTTCAACGCCGTTGTTGGTGGACAACATGGATCATTTCTTCAACCGCCGCAACCGCGGATCAAGGGCATCGCGCAGCCAATCACCGAGCAGATTCATCCCCAGCGACGAGACCATAATCGCTAGACCAGGGAAGGTTGCGATCCACCAGTAGCGCTGGAGATGTTGACGACCAGCTTCCAGCATGTTGCCCCAACTGGGAATGTCGGGCGGCACGCTGAGGCCGAGAAAACCCAAACCGGCTTCATAGAGGATCATGGCCGACATCTCAAAGGTCATCACGGTGAGGAAGGGGCCGATGAGGTTGGGGAGAATGTGTTGGAAGAGAATGCGGTTTTGGGAAACGCCGGTGCTCTGAGCTGCCTCGACATAGACCGAGCGGCGAATGCGTAACACTTCGCCGCGCACCACGCGCACAAAGATCGGCGCGTCGGTAATGCCAAAAATCAGAATGACATTGAAGAGACTACGTCCCAGGATACCGGCAATAAAGACGACAAAGAGCAGATAGGGCAAGGCCAGGATAATGTTGACCACCGTCATGATCGCATTATCGGTGCGCCCGCCGACAAAGCCGGAGAAGAGGCCGATCACCAAACCCAACCCGCCGGCAATCAGGACGCCAAAGAAGCCCACTTGCAAAGAGACGCGGCTGCCATAGAGAATCCGGCTAAAGAGATCGCGCCCCAGGGGGTCGGTGCCTAAGGGGTGGCTCCAATCGCCCTCTGCCATCCAAGCAGGCGGCAATTTGCTGGCCTTGAGATCCTGCTCTAGCGGATCGTGCGGGGCGAGCCACGGGGCAAAGAGCGCGGCAAAGACCACCAGCAGGAAGAGAAGCAGGCCAACCAGCCCGGCGGTATCGCGCGCTAGCGAACGAGCAAAGGAACGTAATTGCTCGGCCCAGAAGGACGGTTCGGCTTCTGCATTTGATAACGCAGTTGGCGAGAGGACGCTATTACTCATACCGAATCCTTGGGTCAATTAAGGGGTAAGCCAGGTCTACCAACAGATTGAGCAGAATGACTACCAAGCTGGTGAAGAGCGCAATGGCCTGCACCAGCGGGAAATCGCGGTTGGAGATCGATTCATAGGCCAGCTTGCCCAGCCCCGGCCAGGAGAAGACATTCTCGATCAGCACCGAGCCGCCCAACATATAACCAAATTGGATGCCGATGACGCTGACCAGGGCAATGGCGGCGTTGCGCAACACATGGCGATAAAAAATTGTCTGGTTGGACAAGCCTTTGCCCCGCGCCGTGCGCACATAGTCATCACCCATAATCTCCATTACCGCGGAACGGGTCAAGCGCACCAACCGCCCCATGGTCGGCAACGCCAGGGTGAAGGCCGGCATCAAGACCGATGACCAATCGGAGCGGCCAGAGGTGGGCAACCAGCGCAGGTTGACGGCAAAGACAATGATCATCACCAGCGCCAACCAATAAGCCGGCACCGTCTGCCCCAAGAGGCCAATCGTGCGCCCCACGGCATCGATCCAGGAACCGGGCCGTGTGCCGCCGGCCAACCCCAGCGGAATGGCAATCCCCACCGCCATCAACAAGCCGACAAAGGCCAGTTGCAGCGACGCGGGCAACCGTTCCAACACCAGCGGCAACGCCGGCAAACGATAATGGAGTGAATTCCCTAGATCCCCTACTGCTGCCTTGGCGACAAAATCGACAAATTGCACCGGCAGTGGTCGATCAAAGCCCATCCGCGCGCGAAACTCGGCGCGTTGGGCTTCACTCGCCTCGCGTGCGAGCATCACCGACGTGGGGTCGCCGGTCAACCGCACCATGACAAAGACCAGGATAAAAACGCCCAAGATCACCAGGAGCGCCTGGCTGAAAATGGAGAGAAGGTAACGTCGCATAGGTTGGGTATTGGATATTGGGTATTAGATATTGGATACGGCAATCACCAAATCGCCAATACCTAATATCTAATACCCAATATCCTACTCCTTATTCACTAACACTTACATCCCACAAGAAATAATTCTCGGCGCCACGGGGTTGATAGTTCTGCACCCGCTTGTTGACCCCTTCAAAGGCTTGGGGGGCGTAGAGGAAGACAAAGGGTTGCGTTTCGGCCATATAAGTTTGCAGTTCGCCATAGAGGGCAGCGCGTGCATCAACATCAGCCGTGGTCAAAATCTGGGCCAGCAGGTCGTGGATCTTTTCGTCCGACCAATTGGCATAGGATTGGTCTTTGCCCACGGCGCCTTCAAGGCGGCTGTAGGATTCGTTGGTGGTGTTCGACCAGCTATCGACAAAGAGCGGCGGCAGTTCTTTGTTGGCTTCGCGTTCCCAGTAGGCGTTGGCCTCTTGTAGTTCCAAGTCAGTGTTGATGCCGACATCGGTCAGATAGCCTTGAATGGCCTGACAGACTTCATTGATACTGGGGTAGGCGGCTTCAGGGCAAGCCATCCCAATGTCAAAGCCGTCGGCATAACCAGCTTCGGCCAGCAGCGCCTTGGCCTGTTCCACATCATAGGCGACCGGCTCCATCTCGACAAAACCCAGGTTGCCGGCAGTCATTAAGCCAACCGTGCGGCTGGCCGCGCCGCTAAAGATCGCATCGATAATCGTTTGGACATCAATCGCATGGGCAATGGCCTGGCGCACCTTCAGATCCATGATTGGGGTGTCGAGACCGGTGGTCATGTTGTTGAAGGCAACATAGTAGACGCGATCCACCGGGTAATTGACCACCGTCAGGGCTTCATCACTGCTGAGGGTGTCGGCTTCCTCGGCGCTCAGGCGGGGCGCAATGTCGATTTCCCCGGCCTGCACCGCCGCCACACGGGTCGCCGATTCGGGCATAAAGCGGAAGACGACCTCCGCCACCTTGGGGTGGCCGGTGCGCCAGTAGTTGGGATTGGCGACAACAGTCAGGTGATCGCCCTTAATCCACTCCTTGAACATGAAAGGGCCGGTGCCAATGGGGCTTTGGGCAAAGGCTTCCAGGCCCATTTCGGCGTGCGCCTTGGGCGGGATCATCGACCAACCGGCGACGCGACCGAGCAGCAGCGCATTCGGCTTTTCGGTGGAAATCTTGACGGTGTAGTCGTCGATCTTTTCCACATTCTGCACAAAGCTCCACTCGTTGGCATAGGTCACTTCCGGCTGAGAATAAACCTGCCAGCTATAGACCACGGAGTCGGCGTTGAACGGTTCGCCGTTGTGGAAGGTCACGCCTTGGCGCAGATTGAAGGTGTAGGAAAGACCATCTTCCGCGACTTCCCAGCTTTCGGCCAGCGCCGGCGAATAGGTGCCGTCCGCTTCGGGGAAGGCCAGGGCGTCGTACATCGTCCACGAAGCATTGGCAGCCTGGCGTTCGGGCGAGTAAGGGACTTCCACAGCGGCAATATCGGTGGTCAAGCCGATGGTGAGCGTGCCTTGCGGGCCTTCGGCGACAGGGGCAGCAGCGGATGAATCGCCACCGGTGCTACCGGTGGGCGCTGCCGGCACGGCGCAGCCGGCCACCAGTGCAAGAATGAAAATCAGGGAGAATAGTAGCAATGTTTTTTGTCGAACCATTTCTTACTCCTTATCGATCGAATTGAGTGAATGAACTGCTTCAAATCAATGAAGTGACCGGACAATTGATTTACTTTTTTGTTCAGGGAGCGGTCTTTTAACGTGGCGGAGAGAGCGTATCACAAAGTGGCGGAGAACGCAACAAAAGGGGTAGGCAGCCGACAATTGGTGTGGCTGCCTACCCCTTTTGTTGCTGGGTTTATGTTGAAATGTCAGTAAATGCTATGGAGTGCTGATTTCCACCCCATTGAGCGTAATCGGCGCTGCGCGCACCAGCGTCGTAAAGACCGGGCCCCGCTGAGGATACCGACGAAGCTTACCCGCTACCGCACAGCGAATGGCTGTTGAGAATGCTCAATCATTGTGCTATACTTTTCTACAGGAATGAATATGACCCGACCATGCCTGTCGTAGCAGTAGGCATCGGTGTTATTGAAATCAGCACATAGGGGCTGCAATGCAAAAGTTACCCATCGGTGAACAATTCTTTCGCAGTTTGCGGGAAGAGAATAAAGTTTACGTGGACAAGACCCGGCAGATCTATGATCTGCTCAACACGGGCAAATTTGTCTTTCTGGCGCGCCCGCGTCGCTTTGGTAAATCGTTGTTGACGACAACGCTACAAGAGCTTTTCCGCGGGAATAAAGCGCTCTTTCAGGGACTGTGGATCGAAGACAAGATCGATTGGCAACCGCGTCCGGTGATTCTGATCAATTTCAATGATATCGATTATCGCAGTCAAATCCTTGATGTTGCGTTAACCAACTATATGGATAAGTTGGCCCATGCCCAGGGCATTACGCTAACCAGCACTCATTACAAAGACAAATTTCAGGAACTCATTGTCCAATTGGCGACGGAACAAAAAGTAGCGTTGTTAATCGACGAATATGATAAGCCAATCACTGATTTGTTGGAGAATGAGCAGAAAGTACAAGAACATGTCGGTACACTAAAAAACTTTTATTCTGTCTTGAAAGCAACTGAGGCAGAAAGCCTGCACTTTGTCCTGCTCACCGGCGTCTCGAAGTATGGCAAAATTTCCATCTTTTCGGATCTCAATAACCTGCTCGATATTACGCTAGATCGCCGCTTTGCCACCCTGTTGGGTTATACGCAAACCGAGTTGGAACAATACTTCCCGGAGCGTATTGACCAGGTGGCGCAAACGTACAATATGAGTCGGCTGGAGGTGTTGGCGTTGATTGCGCACTGGTATAATGGCTACTCCTGGGATGGCGTCAATAAGGTCTATGTTCCCTTCTCAACGCTGGTCTTTTTGGAACAGCAGATGTTTGCCAATCACTGGTTTTCCACGGCAACACCCAGCTTTCTCATTCAGTTGTTACGGAAACAACGCGTACCGGCCTATGATCTGGAGTCGATTATAGCTGATAGCCGACTCCTAAACAGCGCCGATGTGAATAACATCAATGTTCATTCGCTGCTCTTCCAAACGGGTTATCTCACCGTCAAACAGAGTTGGTTTAGCGCCACGGGGCAAGAGTATGAATTGGGGTATCCCAATTTTGAAGTTGAACAAGCTTTCACGCAACACCTTTTGGCCGACTACTTGGAAACGTCTGCCGGGCAGGTGAGTGCAAGCATTCTTTCACACCTCCAAAAGACGCTACGAACCAAAAACGTTGAAGGGTTTATCAATGTCTTGAAATCGGTTTTCGCCGGTATTCCCTACACCCTCTTTTTGAGTCAAGAAGCTTACTATCATTCTCTGGTTTATCTCCTCTTGAAGTTGTTGGGCTTCACAATTCACGCCGAACCGCTAACGAATGTGGGGCGCATTGACGCGGTGGTCGCGTTGCCGGAAGCGGTCTACATCTTGGAATTTAAGACATCAACTGCGCAGATCGCCCTCGACCAAATCCGCAACAAACAGTATGACCTGCCCTACCGCAACCAGGGCAAGCCCATTATCCTGTTGGGCATTGCCTTTGACCAAGAGAAACACAACATTGCAGAATGGAAGATGGAGCAGATCGTATAACAGTTCATTGCGGCTGACGTAACAGCCACAATGAACTACAGTCTTGCGTTTGTTGACCTGCGTTTAGCGCTGAAGCTCGGCCAAAAAGGTGCGTACCACTCCCATATAGTGGTCGAATTGTTCACGACGAATGCTATGGCCGGCGTCGGGGATATGGGCCACCTGGGCTTGGGGCAAGAGCGCTTGGAAGGCGGCGGCGCCCTCGGCGGTGACAATGGCGCCCTGTTCCGGGTCAGCCGTAATCAGCAAGGTGGGGCAGGTGATGCGTGACACAGTCGCTCGCCAATCCAGCGGGGCCGCAACGTCACGGTTGAGGACGTTAAAGCTGAGGCGCAACTTGGCATCGGCCCACGGCTGCAATTCCGCTTCCGACCAACGGGGGGATTGGAGGCGTTGGTCGGCCAGCAACTCTTCGCGTGTTTTGCGTTTCAGCGCCACAATCCGCTCACCAAAGCGGGCGCGACGATCCAACGTCGGTGGGGCGGCATCCAGCCACCAGGCCGGCGGATCTTCGAGCAGAATGGCGCCCGGCAGTTCCGGGTAGAGACCGGCCAGCGCCAGCGCTGTCGCCGCACCCATCGAATGGCCTAAGACGGCTGGCCGTAGTAACCCAAGGGCCGTAATCACGCCAGCGACATCGGTTGCGTGTTCCACCGAACCATAGCCTTCTTCGGGGCCGGCAGAGCGTCCGTGGCCGCGGGCATCGAGCATAATGACATCATAGTTGGCCGCCAACTGTTCCGCCACAGGCGTCCAACAGAGGCCATCATCAGAAAAACCGTGCGTCAAGAGCAGCGGTGGTTTGTTACCGCCTGTGCGCGTGTAATGTAGACGTAGACCATTGGCTTCCACATAAGCCGATTGCCAGGTAGACAAGGGTATTCTCCTTTGTGTGTGGTGATCAAAGTGATCGCATGAAGTAGTTTTCGTTATAAATAAAGCCGGCAAAAATTCGCCAGCAGGGTCTGTCCATCGGGGTGGGTTTCATCGTAAAATTCGGGGTGAAACTGGGTGGCAATCAGGGGGTGGTTTTCGTGGGCGATCAGTTGCAGCTTACACTTTTCGGTTGAAGCATAGAGCTGAAAACCGGGCGGCAATGCTTTGACTTCCCAATAATGCGATTCCAGAAAGACCGGCGCCGGGCCAAGTCCAGCGAAAAGGGGATGATCGTTGACGACCGTCACCGGCATAAAACCCCGCTCCTGGATCATACCAGGGGCTAGACGCTCATCAGCGGTTGGGTCGATGACACCCACAGGCAGTACGCCAATCGGCCCAATCGCCGCGCCGTAGCTTTGCGCCAGAACTTGGCAACCACCGCAGAACGCAATGGTGGGGTAGGCGGCTTCGCGAAAAACCGCCCGTAGCCCAGCCATATCGGCCTCGGCATAATGTTCAAATTCGGTCGAATTGCCACTGACAAAGAGCGCCTTCACCCGCAGATCGCGCAGGCGCTCCGGCGTGACATGATTGTACCGCATGACCAAACAAGGTTCGCCGGCCATGTCTTCCAGCCGGTATTTGACCCGCAAACGGTTGGCATAGGTGCGTTGGCCCCGCTCCGGGTCTTCTTGTTGTAGGCGGGCGTGTTCCAAATCGACAAAGACGATCATGCCACTCCTCCTGTGCTTGGAGAAGGCCGACTTTTGTGCAAAAGTCGGCCTTCTGGGATCATGAAAAAGCGACCGGCAGCGCCGTCAACCCACGGAGGTTGACACTGCCGCGCCAGGTAACACTATCGCGTGAGACGCTGATCCGTAGATTAGGCATCCGTTGCAACAGCATGGTAAAGGCAATTTCCCCTTCCAGGCGGGCCAATGGCGCCCCCAAACAGAAATGAATGCCCTGCCCAAAGGCTATGTGACGACTTAAATCGCGGGCAATGTTTAGCTCTTCCGGGTCAGTAAAAACTGTCTCATCATGGTTGGCTGACCCTAGCGAGACAAAGAGCATATCACCCCGGTTGATCGTCACGCCACCCAGTTCCATCGTTTCCAGCGCAAAGCGGGGCGCCGGCGACAACACCGGGCCGTTGATGCGCAACAATTCCTCCACCGCCGCCGGCACCAGCGATAAATCGGCCTTGAGCTGGGCCAGAACCGTCGGATGATCAAAGAGGGTCAACATGCCAATGCTGATCAGGTTAGAGGTGGTCTCATGGCCGGCAAAGATGAGCAAGCCGACCATGGAAAGTAATTCCTGTTCATCAAGGGCGTCGTCTGCCGCTTCCAGATGGATCAGATTACTGATCAGGTCATCTTGCGGCTGGCGGCGTTTGGTTGCCACCAATTCCATAATGTAGGCCGCAAAGGCGCGCAGGTCACGCCCCGCCCCGCCGCTCGCCATCGACGCTGACCATTGGCGCAGATCCTCCCGGCGCGCTGCCGGCACCCCCAGCATATCAGAAATCACATTGATCGGCAAGGGGTAGGCGTAGTCGCTCACCAGGTCCATTGTGCCTTGTCCCTGTACCTGATCGAGCAGGTCATCGGCGATCTGCTGAATTTTGGGACGCAAGGCTTCAATATAACGGGGCGTAAAGGCTTTGGAGACCAACCCGCGCAACCGGGCGTGATCGACGCCATCAACGCTGATCATCGAGCGACCGCCAAAGAAATTGCTTTCGGTGGCTGTACTGCCGCCCATCTGCCCAAAGGCGCCGGCCTTGGGGTTGATCAGCGTGGCATCGACGGTGAAGCGTTTATCTTTCAAGACCTGTACGGCTTCCGCCCACTGCGTCACCAGCCACATCTTGCCAAAGCTGTTGCCCGCCCAAGCGGATGTCGGCACCACAGCGCCATGTACGCGCAATTGGGCCAAGGTGGGAAAGGGATTCGCCGGCGAGAGGCTAAAAAAGCTCGGTGGCGTTGCTTGTGTTTGTGTTGTCATGCGATAACTTTCCTGTTACAACGTAAACTGTCCAGCGTTTACTGTAACAGGGTTGATAGCCATCGACTGTAAGCTGCGCCCATAGCCGCCTCACCCTAGACAACTTCGGCGCGATAGGCTAGCTCCCACCCGTTGTAAATCAAGACCAATTTTTTTAACGTAACCTGCGCCGCCATCTGCTGAATGCGTGCATCGTTGGCGTATTTCCGCAATTGCGCCTCTGCTTCGGCAATCTTGGTTTTTAACTTAGCCTCATTGTATTCACTACGCGCAATATATTCCAGTTCGATCAAGTATCCGTATGGAATATCAGGATAACGGGCCAGGAATGGTTCCAGGTAAAAATCGACAAAGCCGCCGCCCATTTCTTTCTCAGACCATAAAAGAAAAAAGTTAGTAACATTCAGATAGGCCAACAAAAAACCTTGGATAACCTTTTCACCGCTGATGTAGTCACGTACAGAAGTTTGCTTCTGGATCTCGGTGGCAAGAAAGTCAAAAACTGGTTGCCAGTCGCCGCTGTAGGCCATGTTACGCAAACGGGTGGAAAGTTGCCACAGATCGACGCGGAAGAGATCAACATCACTAAAACTGTCACGAATATAGCCATACAGCAGCTCTTTAATGGTCAGATTGGGAATGCGCAACACCGGATCGCCAACCTCGACGCCCGAAAAGGTGAGTAGGCCAAAGTAGTGCAATAAAGAGACAAAATTTTGGGGATTGCGCAAGCCTTCCAACGGGAAACTGGGAACCACGCGACTCGTAATTTCACCTGTTTCCACAATGGTGCGCAAACGGCTAAAATTGCCATTAAGCTTGCGATCCATTGTAATTAGATGGCGCAGTTTGCCATAGTCGATCTGGATATTCTGGTCAATCAACTCTTCGGGAATCGCACCGGTTGTCGCCAACGCATCCAGAAAATAGAGCGCCATATCAGTGTTATAGAGTTGGGTTGTCGCCTGCCGTGCGAAACGATAATGATTGTACCACTGGCGCATTAAGTCGAGGTAGGTGTCAAGCATATTGGGAATGTGGCCGGCCTCCTGAAAGTAGCGCACCATCGTTACCAGTTCCTCTTCGGTAAAACCGAGAAGTTCATTGAACTGCGGGTAGAGACTGATATTGCGCCCAATGTTAAAGCCACTGGTCAGGTCATCCATCGTGATGGGGGATACGCCAGTGATAAAGAGGCGGCTTAACCCAGAGATCTGTCCACCAGTGGCGCCTTTGAGCAGGCTGAAAAAGAAGCGAAAAAAGCCAGCGCCATGGGTCAAGGTATGATAGGCGTTTTCTCCTTCCTGCGTCAGAATGGTATTGGCAAAGTTATCATACTCATCGATCAGCAAATAGATCGGCAACCGTTCACGGGTCGCGTGAAAAAAGAGACGGCGCAACTGGTCTTCCAGACGCGGTGTCGCCAAAATATCTTGGGCCACAGTTTCCGGGAAGAAGCGTTCATAGCGGATCAGAAAATCCTGAACGACGGACCGGCCATTTTCGGCAAATGATTCTTGCACATTCCCTGTTTCCGGGTTGACCAGGGCAAAGTTGAAGACCATGACTAGATAGCGGTTGCGTTCTGCCGTGGGATTGGCGCCAATGTAGGTGCCGCCAAAGAGCGCCTCAAATTCGTCCTGCAAATTGATGTCATAATAATGCTGAAGCACCGAGAGCCAAAGGGTTTTACCAAAGCGGCGTGGGCGAATCAAAAAGAGGTAGTAGGGCTGCGCTTCCAATAGCGGAATGAAGCGTGTCTTATCGACATAGTAGCCATTTCCCTCGCGCAGCCGCCGGTAGTCAGCCACACCATAGGGGATGCGTTTCACAGTTGATTCGGTCATGGTTCGCCGTTGCCCCCGTTCCTAATCGCGCATGCACTGTCATTGATGAGCGTGTAGCCAGGAACTTTACTCGTCATTCGCCAAGATTGGTATAAGTTGGTCTTCAATCTCTTGCAAGTAGGCTGTCAATCCAGTGTGGACACCGCGCTGTCGTAGCAAATTTAATGCTGTCTCTGTCCAACACTGAGCTTCTCGCTCATGATTATTTTCAGTTAGTTGCTCAACTACAACCTTAACATTGCGAATTCGCTCTGCACCTTCTCTTGAAACAGAACGCAACCGATGCGCTTCAAGTAGAGGATCGAAGCCCAACGCCTTTCTCAATTCAACGAGGATCGCCTCTTCACGATCGTTCTGTGGTTCAAAACCATTTAATACCCATGCCTCGCGTTTACTGTCAGCCGTTCCTAGGATCGTCACCAGTGAAACTGCACGTTGTTTGAACTCCTCGCGCGCCTGTTCAAGCCCCCTCCGGCGCTCAGACTGATTATCCAGATCACGGATCAAGAAAACTGCTTTGATTGGACGGTCTCTCTGCAATAGTGCGACAAGTTGTAACGCCTGAATTGCAATAGCACCATCGGCTTTCAAAGGCTGGTTAGTTCGACTGCGAAACCTAGGGAGATGGAGAATGCCCTGCGCTTCTACTTCTTTTCTAATTTTGCCAATGTCACGCCAACATGAATACGAAGTTGCCTCCTGTATACCGCTCCATTTGAAAGCAGTGGCGACATAAGGCTCTATCCAGTCAATTTTATCGAGAATGATACGGGTTGCCAGGTCAGTGGCAATGCGATAATCAGCAGAACTTTCAACGATCACAATAAACTCAAGCACTGGTTTCCTCCCCAGTGACCCAACCTTCGCCTTCAGCATCCCAAAATTCACCTGTTGTCAGGGTTTGTGTGGCCCATTCTGCATTTGGGTTTTGATCTAACCTTTTTGCTAGGGTAAAGCCTTGCGCCGTGCTATTCAACACATGCACCTGCGAAGGGGTAAGTTCATCGATAATATAGGGCGAATGGGTGGAAAACAAGATTTGTAGATTAGCGTTTTCACACAAAATTTGCTTGATGACACGAACTAGTTCACGCTGTGCATAGGGATGCAATCCTTGTTCAACGTCATCCAGCAGCACAAGATTGGGTTTGCGCGGGTTCAACAAGACCGTCAAGAGACCTAAGGTAAGCATCGTACCTTCACTGATGGCATGAGCAGGAATCCGCTCGCCGCTATTCATGCTTAACACGATCTCCTGGCCAGTCATTTCTCGCCGTTCTTCGTAGGGCAAAGCTTTGCCGTCTACTTCAATTGTGCGCTGGCGTAAAACTTCGACCTTTGCGCGTCTAACCTCCAGTTGGCGCACACCAGGAACAACATGCTGAAGCAGTTCTTGGATTTTATGGAAAGTTTCAGGGCTTTCACCGCGCAAATAATCGAGGGTTGGCGCTAAGCCGGAACCGTCATAGCCGACACGCGGGACAACTTCATCACTATAAGCAGCTTGCGCCAAATTGCTGGCTACTAATTTTAGATAGACGGCGCGCCCTACTGCTTGTGGCAGCGGGTAAGGGGCCTCTGCTAAATAACTCGACCAACCATCAAATTCTTTTGCATCATCTTTTAGTTTCCAGCTACAACCAGGATGCCAATAACTTTCATTCTGTCGCTCCCAGGAGAAGGAAGCAGTCCACTCCTGCCGGGTGTTATATCCCCAGAAACCATCAACAATCACTTCAGCTTTCTGCTGGCCTGAACTCACTAAATATTCCGGTGAACGGTCAGATTGAAAAATAGCAGAAAAGGGACGCTGGACAAGTTGGCTGAGATAATGCAAAGCTTGCAAAATCGAGGTTTTGCCGGAACTGTTCTGCCCGACAATGGCATGCAAGCGCGACTCATCCAAGGTTAATTTTGTTTCGCGATGACTTTTGAAATGACGTAATGTTATTTCGGTTAACATAGGGTTCGCTTCTGCAAAATTCGGATCAAACTAACATTCTCAAGACACAGCTAGGCACTGATAGATTGGCAACACTATTTTAGCACAAGCTTTGGCTAAGGTTCAGTTATGCGGTAAGTGTGATCACTAAAACGAACAGCAACCTCTCGTTCCGGTAGGACATAGACGACGCCCTGGGCATCGACCCGTTCCCGCGCGGTCGGCGTCGCCATCAACGGGGTGCGCACTTCGCGTAAATATTGTTCTTGCACTCCTTTGGGCAAGTGGCGCAGATGGGTGCGGTAGAGATCACTCTGATGCAAGGCGACATCCAACCAGACATTGCTGCGCCAGCGAATCCCCATGTAGATGGCGTCCAGCACAATGCCAATCGCCAGCGCAATCCAGACGCCCAACGAACCAAGGCCAACCGGGAAGGCCAAAAGATAGGCCAACGCCACCGCGACCACCGCCCGTGTCACCATCGTACTGATCAACCCCGGCACGGAATCGCCGGCGCCCCGTAGTGCGCCATTGGCCACCAACGCAACCGCGCTCAAGGGTAGCACCACCGTGTTGATATGCAAATAGGTTACACCCGTTTTCAACAAAATAGGGTGGGCGCTGGGATCAAAGAGGCGGATAATGGCCGGCGCAAAGATCACAATCGGCGTCGCCAGGATGATCATGACGATCAGCCCCAGCCACATGGCCATGTTGCCCCGCCGCCGCGCCTCTTCCGGTTGCCAATAGCCCAACGCCTGGCCGACCATACTGGTGGCAGCGACGTTAATTGCCAGCCCCGGCATAAAGACCAACGACTCCACCTGAAAACCAATCGCCAGCGCAGCGGCCCCATAGGTGCCGACTTCGGTAGCCGTCACAATGCCCAACACAAAGAGGCGCGAACCGTTGCGAAAGATGCCCTGGACGCCAGACGGCACGCCAATGCTGAAAATGTCGGCAAACATGCGCCAGTTGGGCCAGTAGGTGCCAGGCAAAATCTTGATTACATTGCGCCCGGAGTAGATGATGATAAAGACGGCCAGTACAATCAACCCGCGCGCCAGCACCGTTCCTACTGCCGATCCCGCCACCCCCATTGCCGGAAACGGCCCGATACCAAAAATAAGCAGGTAGTTGAAGAGGATATTGAGCAGATTGATGCTGCCGTTCAACACCAACGGCGTCACCGTATCACCCGCCCCTTGCATCAAGCGACTAAAGACGATACTCAAGACCATGAAAGGGGTGCCGAGAAAGAGAATTTGCAGAAATTGCGTCCCTAGTTCCACAGCTTCCGGTTCACCATTGCCATTGGCCAGGACAAGCAGCGGGCGCGCCAACAGCAACCCCACGGCTGTCAAGACCAGCGAGAGTAACACCCCCGACGAGATCGCCTGGCGGGTGACAAAGCTCATGCGCTCCGGATCACGTGCGCCCTTGGCCTGGGCGATCAAGGTCATGGCGCCGCCGGCCACCGAGAGTAACATGACCAGCACCAACATGCGAATGGCGCTGCTCATGCCGACCGCCGCAATGGCAATTGGCCCCAAGCGACCAACCATAAAGACATCGACCACATCGACCAAACTTTGTAACAAGTTGGTTAAAATCACCGGCAGCGCCAACCGCCAAACTTGCCAGAGCAGCGCCTTGCGCCGGGGCCAGTCAAAGGGTTGGGTATCGGCAGCAGGCAGGGGTTGATTGGCGGAAGCGACGGCCATAGGATTCTCATTCTAGGTGAGTTCGACAGTGAGACAGTAAGACAGTGATTGCTTCTGTGTATGAATTTGATGCAGGCAGGGGGCGCTACCGATAGCATACCAGATTCGGCCCCTTTTGTCGATGTGCCTTTGCTGGTGTTTTGGGTATAGCAGGCCATCGGCTTCCTTGTATCAACCACAGCCTGTGCTATAATCAAACTATCACCCATCCAAAAGAGCATTGCGTCCCGTAGGGACGCCTGAGTTTAGGCAAGCAACCAATGATCGAAGAAATTGTCGAAGGCAGCCTCCTCTGGGAGCCAACAGCCGCAGAGAGGGAAGCCGCCAATCTAACGCACTACCTATCTTGGCTACACGAACAATACGGGCTGCATTTGGAAGACTATCAAGCCTTATGGCACTGGTCGGTGACGGAGGTTGAACGCTTCTGGGCAACGTTGTGGGATTATTTTGACATCACCGCCAGCGTCCCCTATCAAACTGTGTTAGCCGAACAGACGATGCCGGGCGCGCAGTGGTTTGTCGGCGCGCGGTTGAACTATGCCGAAAACCTCTTTCGTCATCGGGCGTCCACAAACCCGGCCATTCTCTATCAAGCCGAAGATGGCCCGCTTGTCACGGTTAGTTGGCCGGAATTATATGCGCAGACGGCCAAACTGGCGCAAGCGTTCAAAGCGCTGGGCATCCAACCGGGTGATCGAGTGGTAGCTTATCTGCCCAACATCCCTGAAACCGTTGCCGCCTTTCTCGCCGCCGCCAGTTTGGGCGCGATCTGGTCAAGCTGCCCCCCCGACTTTGGCGATCGTAGCGTTCTCGACCGCTTCACCCAGATCGAGCCAAAGTTGCTGATTGCTGCCGACGGCTATCGCTGGAATGGACAAACCTTTGATCGCACCGCTGTGGTCGCCAAGCTGCAAGCGGCGTTGCCCATGCTGGAAAAAACAATCTTGATCTCGCAAGTCACCGACGGCGCGGCGGCAACGACCCTAGCCAACACCGTGCTTTGGGCCGATCTACTGGCAACCTTTGACGCCGCTGAACTTGACTATGCGCAATTACCTTTCGACCACCCGCTTTGGGTGCTCTACTCCTCCGGCACCACCGGCTTACCCAAACCAATTGTCCAGGGTCACGGCGGCATTCTACTGGAACACCGCAAAGCTATTCACTTTCATCTTGATCTCAAAGCGGAAGATCGCTTCTTCTGGTACACTAGCACCGGCTGGATGATGTGGAATTTCCTGGTGGGCGGTCTGCTCAATGGTTCGACCATTATCCTCTACAATGGCAGCCCTGGTTACTCGGATATGAACACGCTCTGGCGGTTGGCGGAATCAACCGGCATGACCTATTTTGGCACCAGCGCCGCCTTTATTCTGGCCTGTATGAAAGCGGAGATCCACCCCGGTCGCGACTTCGATTTGAGCCGTTTGCGCGCCCTCGGCTCGACCGGTTCTCCGCTACCGGTTACTGGCTTTCAATGGATCTACAAAGAAGTGAGTCAAACCTTAGCGCTCGAATCCCTCAGTGGCGGCACCGATGTCTGCACTGCCTTTATCGGCGGCACACGCCTGCAACCAATTTATGCCGGTGAATTGCAAGCGCCCATGCTCGGCGCCAAGATTCAATCGTTCTCAGAGACCGGCGAGCCGATCATTGATGAAGTTGGCGAGTTGGTTATTTGCGAACCGATGCCCTCCATGCCCCTCTACTTCTGGAACGATCCAGCTATGACCCGCTACCGGGAGAGCTATTTTGAAATGTTTCCTGCCGGGCGCCCCTCTACGAGCAGGGGCGCAGCAAAAGCAGTCTGGCGCCATGGCGACTGGTTAAAGATCAACGCCCGCAACGGCTGCGTCATCTATGGCCGCTCTGATTCGACGATCAACCGCCAGGGCGTGCGTATGGGCACGAGTGAAATCTATCAGGCAGTGGAGAGCATTCCCGAAGTGCTGGACAGCCTGATCATTGACCTGGAATTGCTGGGGCGGGAATCCTACATGCCGCTCTTCGTTTCACTACGCGAAGGTTCCCAACTGGATGATGACCTAAAGCGGCGCATTACGGCTAAAATCCGCGCTGACATCTCCCCGCGCCATGTGCCAAATGAAATTTTTGTGATCCAGGAAGTACCCTACACCCTGAGCGGTAAAAAGATGGAGGTGCCGGTGCGTCGCATTTTGCTCGGTCATCCGGTGGAAAAGGCGGCGAATGTGGGGGCGATGCGCAATCCACAGGCGCTTAAGTATTTTGTGCAATTTGCCAAACGGCTGGGTAGCGGGTAGTCCAACCCAATATCAAGTAAACCTGGCTTCACCGCGGAACAAAGGGGCCTGTCAACCATCTTCCGGGAAGGTTCAAGCAGACGATCCTGTCAACGAAATCGACCTTCCCGGAAGATTAGTTGCTCGACTCTTTGGGTTCCCGGTGAGCCATAAATCTACCAAACCTTAGAAAGCAAACGAGAGAACCATGAAATTAGTGACCTACCAATTAAACGGCGCGACCAAAGTGGGCGCCCTTGTCGGCGATCAAGTCATCGATCTGGCGGCGGCTCAGGCGGCGGCAGGCAATAGCAATGCCTTCCCAGCGGATATGATTGCCCTGCTCAACGCTGGCGAAGCGGGGATCACGCAAGCGCGTGCCGCCTTGGCCCATGCCCAACAGAGCGGTAACCATGCCATCGCTGCCGACGCCGTCACCTTCCTGCCGCCGGTCGTCCGCCCCGGCAAGGTGATCGCCATGGGGCGCAACTATGCCGAACATGCCAAGGAAGGGGGCGCCGAAGTTCCCGAATTCCCCATGTGGTTCCACAAGACCCATACTTCGCTCACCGGTCATCAGCAGCCGGTCATCATTCCGCCCGGCACCAGCAAGGTCGATTATGAGGGGGAACTGGCGGTGATCATTGGCAAGACCTGCAAGTTTGTCACCGCCGAAGAGGCGCTCGACTACGTGGCCGGCTATGCCGTCGCCAACGACGTGAGCGCGCGCGATTGGCAACGGCGCACCACCCAATTCACCGCGGGCAAGATGGTCGATACCTTTGGCCCGCTTGGCCCGGCGCTGGTGACCAAGGATGAGATCGCCGATGTACAAAACCTGCACCTGCGCACCTATCTCAACGGTCAACTGATGCAGGACGGCAACACCAAAGATATGATCTTTAGCGTCGCCGTCAGCATTGCCGATCTCGCCCGCATCTGCACCCTGGAAGTGGGCGACGTGATCCTCACGGGCACGCCCGAAGGGGTCGGCTTTGCGCGCAAACCGCCCGTCTTCATGAAAGAGGGCGACGTCGTCTCGGTGGAGATCGAAGGGCTTGGCACCCTGACCAACCCGTTGAAAAATCATCAGTAAAACAACCCAATAGGACTTATCCACAACTTTAGACCGTTAGGGTCTGCGAGACCCTAACGGTCTGTGGTAAATTCCCAACACAAACTGATTTTCACAAAGAGGTGAAATCATGGCAAAACGGAAACAAGGAACTACCGATCCATCCGGCAACGGCGTCGCTGCTCTTGCCGATGACCAGGCGCTCACCCTGAGCCAACCAACCGTTTCATTGCAAGTGACCACCCCCCGTGATGATGACGATGACGATCTTGTCGAGACATTAGATGACCCGCTTGTCTACGACAGCCACACTTCCCCAGCGCAGCGCGCTGCCGCCGCTGCCGAAATCCTGGCCATTAGTCACGGTGCGGTCGCAACCCAAGTCGCCACGGCGCCCCACGGCACTTGGGAAGACAGCACCGAAGCTGAATTACCGGCAGACTACCCTTACCCCACCCGCATGAAGCGCAAGGAGTACGAGGCGATCAAACATGAGTTACAGATCGAACTCTTGAAGGTGCAAAGTTGGGTGAAGCAGAAGGGGCAGAAGATCATGATCCTCTTTGAAGGGCGCGATGCCGCCGGCAAAGGGGGGACCATCAAGCGCTTTATGGAGCATCTCAACCCACGTGGGGCGCGGGTCGTCGCGCTGGAAAAGCCATCGGATGTGGAGCGGGGACAATGGTACTTCCAACGTTACATTGAACACTTTCCCACAGCCGGCGAAATGGTCTTTTTCGACCGGTCCTGGTATAACCGCGCCAACGTTGAACGGGTAATGGGCTTCTGTACACCCCAGGAGTACCTGGAATTTATGCGTCAGGCGCCGCAATTTGAGCGGATGATGGTCAACAGCGGCATTCATCTCTTCAAATATTGGTTCTCGGTCAGCCGGGAGGAACAGCGCCGCCGCTTTATCTCCCGGCGCGATGATCCGCTCAAACATTGGAAGCTCTCGCCGATTGACATCAAGTCGCTCGATATGTGGGATGCTTACACCACAGCCAAAAAGGCGATGTTCTTCCACACCGACACCGCCGACGCCCCTTGGACGGTGATCAAGTCGGATGACAAGAAGCGGGCGCGACTCAACTGTATGCGTCACTTCTTGTCCAAGCTGGACTATCCCGACAAAAACCCGGAGATTGCCTGTAGCCCCGACCCCTTATTGGTGGGGTCGGCGGCCAAGGTGTTGGAACAGAGCGAAATGACGCTTGATCAATTCTTTTAGAGCATGAGATCGCCCGTCCCGTAGGGACGCTTGAATTTAGGGCTAAGGTATCATCTGTTCCTTCCCTAAACTCACCCGTCCCTACGGGACAAAACAACGCTAACGCCAGGTTTGATCAGCCGATTAAGTGTCTAACACGGCCAATTCTTCACTGAACGAGGCAGCCTGGTGGATGCGATCCACGCCGGCCACGTTCACCTGGTGATTGGTCACAACCACCGGGCGACCGGTGAAGGAGTTGAACTGGAAGTGAACGTTCGGCTCGTTGAAGACGCCGATGTAGTCCATCAAGGTGCCGATGGCGATCTTTTCGCCCAGCAGCAACGACTCGCGATAGTCGGCACGCCAGTGGACGCCGGCAAAGTTACGCCCGACGCCAACATTGCCGGCCAACTTGTTCAGTTCGCCTTCAATGGTCAGTGCGCCGGCGTCGCTGCCGGTGTAGGGCTGGAGCGACAGCCCATCCGCCGCAGCTTGCACCGGCATAAGCGGCGCGCCGGTGCGAGCATGGCGCAGGCTGCTGAAGGGCGGTGTCGCATCAAACCACGCCTTCAGGATTGTTGTACACGCGCCCGCCACGGTAGCGTGACCAGCGCCGTAGGCTGGGTGGGTCGGCGATCCTTCGGGGAAAGCCATCGGCAGGAGCAGGCTGCCATACTTGCTATAGACTTGATTGAGCAGGTCAATCTGTTCAATGGCCGGATGAATGTCGAAGTCGACCGTCGTCCCGGCGCTGTTGCCCACATACTTGACCTGAATACGACCGCCCATCACTTCCGGGCGCAGGCGGCGATGAACGCCCCACTTTTGATACCAGACGGCCTTAAGCGCACGGGTCGCCACTTCGGTCACTAGCGAGAGCAGGTGCGGCCCGCCAAAGGTGGCAAAACCCATCTGTTTCACCGGATGGCGATAGGGGTTGCTGGCGCTGACGGCGGCGCCACTATCGAGCAACATCAACCCGGCCAGCAGATAGGCTTGGTAGAGTTGATCGACATGCACCCACTGGCCTAGATCCCGGCCATTGCGGATATAGCGCACCTGGGGATCATGGACATCCGCCGGTTGTTTCAGGCCACGCTGCACGGCCAGCCACTTGCCAAAGTCAGTCATGTAGTCCACGCCAGCGGCAGTGGTATACATGCGTTGGTCGATCTGCTGGGCGCCGATAAAGCAATCTTGCAGGAAGAACTGGGAGAGATACGGCCCCTGGCGCTCACCGACAAAGACGCCACGGAAGAGCGTCTCCGGTGTCATCACTTGCCCGGCAATGGCCGGATCGCGATAGTACAGTTCATGGCGCAGCTTGCCGCCGCCACTGAGCGAACGTTCAAAGTCCGTCACCGCCGCGCTAACCGTCGCATTACTCTGGTAGTCGGCAAAGTGGACATCACGCGCCAGCGCCATCCAGTAGTTCTCGGCGATCTCAGCGACTTGGGTGACACTCTTGAACTCAGGTGGAGCGATCATCGCGAGGTGTCTGGGATCGGGGCCGATCAGTTCCACGGCAAAACCGGCCTGTGGGCTGGTCAACGGGCGATTTTGCGTAGCGGCGATGAAGGGCGGCGGGGCGCTCATGCCAATCGGAATGGCATCAAACGCTGTCGGGTTGCCACTAGTGGCGGCATCAACCAGACACTGATAAGCGTCTGGGTCAACCAAGCCAAGATCATCATGAGGCAAGCCTTTCGAGTAATTACCGCGGAAATCAGTATACGATTCATCACCATTCAGGTCTTGCGCGGCTAGCTGATAGCCTTGCCAGAATTGAGCACATTCCAGACGATGGTTGCTCAGATTTGGCGCCATTCCCTTAACCATGCTTGCTGCTTTGTGAGCAGCGCCATTGGTCGAAGGCGGCGTCATCAGTACAGCTTCGAGAGTCATTTTCTTTCTCCTTCGGGGTATCGTTTGCGCTGTTGGCAGTCAGGGTAATGCTGAATCAGCGCAGATTGCAAGAAAGTTAATTTTTGCTGCCATTGATATAAACGCTAGGTTACAAAAAATTCCAGCATGAACCGCCACGAATTTTCAATTGAATGCAAATCAGTCTGATTATGCGAATCAAGATGGGCACAGAAGAGAGGGTTGCTGATGACGGATCGAGTAAAGAACAAAATTGCGCTGATTACCGGTGCGGCTTCCGGCATTGGACGGGCGACCGTTACGCGCTTTGTGGCAGAGGGGGCGCAGGTAGTGGCGGTAGATGTAAACCCTACCGCGCTGAATGCCCTGGCCGATGAGATACATTCAACTGGACAAGCGCTGACTACGTTAGTTTGCGATGTTACGCAAGTGGCCGATACAGAGCGGGTTGTGGCGGAGACAGTGGCGCGCTTTGGGCGGCTCGACATTCTGGTCAATTCCGCCGGCATTACGCCGCGTACCGTCGATCCGGCGGCAGACCTGGCGACGCGCTGGGATCGGGTGATGGCGGTCAATGCCAGGGGGACGATGCTCATGTGTCATGCCGCCGTGGCAGCGATGCGACGCAGCGGTGGCGGCGCAATTGTCAATCTGGCTTCGATCATGGGGCTGGTTGGCTATCCAACGGCGCTGCCCTTTTCCGATGGCTTTAGCGCCTATCCGCAGAGCAAAGGGGCCGTGGTGCAATTGACGCGCGATCTGGGGGTGCGGGTGGCGCGGGAAGGGATTCGGGTCAATGCCGTCTGTCCCGGCTTTGTCTACACCGCGTTGACGGCGAATGTCACCGGCAATCCAGACGTTCACGAAACGATGCAGAAGCTTCATCCGATGGGCCGCCTGGGCCAACCGGAAGAGATCGCCAATGTGATTCTCTTCCTGGCCTCGGATGAAGCTTCGTTTGTCACGGCGGCGGCGTGGCCGGTGGATGGTGGGTACACGGCGGAATAAATACGCCAGGCAAACAGCATTAATCATTAATTGTCAACGGGTAACAATTAATGATTAATGCTGTCTTCGCGCTTAGATGTGTTCTGCAAACCAGGCCAGGGCATCATTCCACGCTTGGGTTGCTTGCTCCTCGTTGTAGCGTTGGCCGGTGTCGTTGTGGAAGGCATGGTTGACGCCGGGGTAGATGTTGATCTGGTGGGTGGTGCCGGCGGCTTCCAAGGCGGCTTGCAACGGTTCGACACCGGCGTTGATGCGTTCATCCTGTTCGGCGTAAACGCCCAGAACGGCGGCTTGGATGTTTGGCACCTGTTCCAGTTCCGGCGCTGGGCCATAGAAGGGGGCCGCGGCCTTCAGGGTTGGCAACGCCGTGGCGACGCGCCAGGTGATGCCGCCACCAAAGCAGAAGCCGATCATGCCCAGCCGCTCGCCATCGACATAGTCGAGCGTTTGCAGATAGTCGGCGGCGGCGAGGAAGTCGCCCACATGGCGGTCGGCGCCGGCTTCGGTCAACAGCGCCGGCACGGCATCGCGATCATGGGCGGCGGTGCCCCCTTCGCGGGACAATAGATCCAGCGCAATGGCAACATAGCCATTTTTGGCAAAGCGCCGCGCCACATCACGAATGTGGGGATTGAGGCCGCGGTTTTCATGACAAACCATGATCGCCGGGTAGACGCCATCCGCCGCCGGACGGGCCAGATAGCCCATGATCTCATCACTGCCGCTGGGGAAGGCGACATCACTGGCCGAGACATCCGGGTCATCTTCTGGTACGGAGAGGGGGCTTTGCGGGTCGGTGGGCGGGACGCTGGTGGGTGGGGCTTCTGCCGCTGGGGTGTTGGTCGGCATGGGTTCGGTTGCCGCCGGCAGTTCAATGGGTTTGCAGCCAACTGCCGACATGGCCGCAATGGTCGCCGCCATGCTCCCCGTGAGAAACGCCACTCGGCGAATAAAGGTGCGGCGGCTGATCTCGCCTTCGCGATAGTCGTCATAGAATTCTTCAATGAGATACTTGCGGAAGGTTTGCGTCTCTTTCATGCGGGTTCTCCTTTTTGTGAGGTAGGCAGGTAGGCAGGTAGACAGGTACACAGGTACACAGGTACACAGGTAATACGTCCTGTTTCCCTGTTTACGTGTTTCCCTGTTTACGTGTCTACCTGTGTACCTGTCTACCTGTCTACCAACAATTACTTCAAATACGTATCAAAAAACGCGACAGAGCGCGCGAGGGCCGTTCCTAAATTGGCGGCGAGGTTGTGGTCATCGCCGGGGTAGACATAATATTCCACCGTGCCGCCCACCAGTTTGATTTCCTCATTCAGCGTATCGGAAAACTCCAGCGGCACCGAGGTGTCCGCCGTGCCGTGATGCAATTGGATGGGGCCGGAGAGATCGGCCACGTAGGAATTGGGGGAGATGGCAGCCCACACGGCAGGGTTTTCTTCGGGCGTGCCATACTTTTCGCTTAACTCCTGCCGCCAGCGCCGCGCCGATTCCGGCATTCGAGGCGAAGGCTGGAAGGTGCTGGGCTGACGTCGCCAGCGCGAGAGCAGATCGGGGTAGGAGGCGACGACACCGGCCCAGATCACGCCGACCTTGATGTCATCCGTTACCACCATCGCCCGCAGGGTGATATGACCGCCCATGGAGTGGCCCCACATGCCGATACGATTGGGATCAGCGTCGGCATATTGTTTGACCGCAGCGACCGCGTTGAGGACATCCACCGTATAAGCGGGTGAGCCATAGCCGCCAACCGCTTCCCCTTCGGAAAAGCCGTGACCGCGATAGTCGGAGCGGAAGACAATATAACCGCTGCGGGCAAAGGCATCGACATAGGCGATGTAGCGCTCGGTCGTGCGATAGACTTCCGGCGGAATGTAGCCATGATTAAAGATAACCACCGGCCAGCCGGTCACCGGTTTTTGGCCCTGCGGCACAGTCAACAGGGCAAAAATCTTATTGCCTTCCGATTGATAGGAGGTCAGGTAACGGTTATAGTTGGAACCGGGCGCCAGCGTCTGCTCAATCACAATCGGGCTGCCGGGGTAGCTCTGGCGGCGCATGGCTTCGATCATGAGCGGGTGCATATCGCCGGGGGCCAGGTCAAGTTTCGGCGGCGTCGGCGCGACAATGGGCGTGCGCGTCGGCGTTGGCCCGGCTGGCGTTGGCGTGGCGGCATTAGCACTGACAAGCTGTGGCGCAGGTGGGCTGGCGCCGAGGGGGCCGGGGATGCAGAGCTTCCAGCCCACCACCAGCGCATTGGCGTTGGCAATGGTGGCATAGGAAGGATCAGCAGCGGCGTGCGCATTGGTCGCCGTGAGAATCTGTGCATAGGCTGCCAAATTGCCGTAGTAGCGGGCCGCAATGCCCGATAACGTATCACCGGGCTGTACGATAGCATCAGCCGCACAAGCGGTCACGCTTTGGGCATGCGCCAGCGGCGACGTTGTCAGCAACAACAAAATCAAGACCACACCAAACAGGTTGAAAAACGACGAGCGATTCATGTCTTCGGTTCCTTATAGCAGTTGGATCAATTGGATACTAGGTATTGGGATTTGTTGACCACGTGTATAGCTTGAATAGAATATCCTATACCCAATCTCCTGAATACTTATTGCGCTGTCGCCGTAAAAGCGATTTCCAGGGTAACTTTATCATCCACCCAGGCGACCGAGGGAACGCTGGGGATCGAAAGCTGGTAGTCGGCCAACATGATGGTGGTGGCGCCGCTGCCGACCAATTCATCTTCTGTGTTGGCGGTGACGGTCATGGGAAAGGTTTGGGCCAGCGTCACGTCGCGAATGGTCAGATCACCGGTGACGGTAAACTGGAAGGGTTCACCGATGGCGATGGTGGCCGGCAGACCTTCAACGGCTGTTGGTGTAAAGGTGATGTAGCGGTAAGCGTCCTGATTGGATTGGAGGACAAAGCGTTGGATGGCGCTATTCCGTCGGTCGCTGTCGGTGGTCAGGTCCCGGGCATCAATGCGAATGGGGCCAATCTGGGCGCTACTGGGGTTGGCGGGATCGACGGTGATCTGCCCTTCCACCAACGAAGTCACGCCGACAACCCGTTTGTCTTGCCCCATGAGGACTTCGTCAATGGCAAAGCGGGCTTCGGTGCCGGTGGTCAATTGAAAGGTCTTTGCGCCGGCGGCAGTCGATTGGGTGTTGTTGTCGGTTCCAGCCGCAGGGGCGCTGGTTGCCGCCGGTTCATTACTGGTCACGTTGGTTGCCAAGTCGCCCGTTTGACAACCGGCCACTGCACTAGCTAACAGGAGAACAAGCACAAGCATCATCGTAAACTTACGGTCAATCAATTGGAACATAACGATCCTATCGGTTGGTTGGTTCGTTGGTTGGTTCGTCAGATCAGGACCGACCAACGAACTAAAATAGTTTTTAACCTGGTCGCTCGGCCAGATATTGATTCCAGCCAGCCTCAAACTCCTCAACGGTGCGATCAAAGACGCCATTCACCCACTCGGCGGAAGTTTCATACTCATGAAAGCCGCGCCAGAGACGGGGTAAGATTTCCGGGCCGTAAGTGGCAATGGCATAGTCAATCACCGACTCGGCAGCGGCGCTTTGCCACATCATCTGTTCCAGTTCAGCGAATTGCTGCCCGTTCCCCCACCAGAGTGCGCCCAGCGTCAATGGTTCAGTCGGCTGATAACTCTGCTGGAAAAAGGTGGCAGCTTGTTGATCCCACGGCCAGCGTTCGGCCAGCAGTTCATGCTGCAACCAACTGCGCAGCCCCCGTCGCATGGCGCGCCACTGCGCTAGATAAGAACGTTCACTGACTGAATCGATGGTTTGGCTGGGAGGCTGGGTGCTGATGATCAGCGACAAGAGACGGCTGGTGATTTGATGGCGCAAGAAGGTTGCGGCGGATAGTGTTGTAGGAATCTGGGACATAAGGGGGGAAGTGATCCGGAGACGATCATTCGACATGCCCCATCCGGTGACACGTTCCGGGGTAATTTCAATCGTCAGTTTGGCTGATGGCGGGGGGAGATCAAGCCCCAAGAACGTATGCGCACTTTCATAGAGTTCATCCAGGGGTTCCAACAAGGGTTCAATGATGGCAGCGTCACGCGTCATAAATTCAAAGCGCAGGTGAACGGTCTCTCGTTGGATGGGGTCGCCCCAAAAGGCGTCGTCAGGACGAATCTGCCGCCAGCCATCCTCAGTTTCGTGGTAAAAACGCGTTTCACGATAGGGGGTGGTCATACGCCAGTTGGGTGGTTGGTCGTTGAGAATGACTTCAGCCAGGGTGAGTTCACCGATTGGCTCCACCCGCACCAGTCCGATGACGGGCGCCGTAGGTTGCCCTGGCATAACGAACGCCGGTGTGGTTTCCTGCAACAGGATAACAGCTTGCTCGGCGCCTATTGCCGTTTTGTGCGTTGCTTGGGTCAACAGGGTGCTAATGCCCGTGATGGCGCGCCGGCGCACCCGCTCCTCAGCGCTCACATCGACAGCCGCAACTAAAATCAAACCGGCCAGACAGATCGTCAAACAACGGAGAAGGTGCGCCGTCACGCGATAGTCAATATTGACCATCGCCTGGCGGGCAGCAATCCGTTGGTTGTTATCAACGCCCCATTCTTGGACAGCCAGGTTGTCCCATGCAGCATCGTCTTCGACAAGATGCCACTCAAAGGAAACGTGTTGACGACTCATGCCATCCTCCGCTGTACACCATCATCTGTCGGCCCTTGGTTAATAAAAGCAACAGATGGTTCTACTGGTAGATAACGCATCCTTTTCTGTGTTTTTGATAAGAGGCAGATTAACCGTTCATTAAAATTTGTTAGCTATGACAAAGCAGGGTTTGGGTCAAACTCTGCTTTGTCATCTAATTTGGCAGCGATTATAGCAATCATGCCATCGATTAACCGTAATCTTATGCGTAGAGAGCTTATTTCTGTAATGCCGGATGGTAATAGGTGGCGGCCAATGCCAACACGGCCATAAAGGCTAAGATGCCAGGCGCCAACAGCGGGTTGCCGCCGGCCAACGCTGCCCAGAAGACATCGCCTACGGCTGCGTTGGGACGAATCTCCAGCGCAAATTCGATGTTGTGCTCCAGGTGTTCAAAGATGCCAAAGAGACTGCCGGCCAATGTGATCGCCGTAATCCAGCGCATGAAACGCAAGCGCCGTTGGGTTGGGGCGAGGAAGACAGCGCCAATCGTAATCAGGCTCAAGACAGCCAGCAGAAAGGGCAGTAGTTGTATCGGGCCTTCCCAGTGCTTGGCTAAGGCCAATTCAACCATCGTCCCGACACAAATAAAGGCGGCCAACCCCAACAGGAAGCGGCGCAAGCGGGCCAGAATCAGATCTGCGCTCATTGCGCCTCCAGATAGCTTTCTGCCGCGGTGCGATCCACGGCGGGGGCAAGTTCAGCCAATTTGTCGAGAAAAGCTGCCGGCGATTCGTAGGGGCGGGTGGCAACCAAACCCTCGGCGGTCGCTTCATCCACCTCAGGAATTTGCATGATGGTGGCCGCATCCGCTTCATTCACATTGATCGGCACATAGACATACTGCTCATAGGCCGCCACCTGTGCTTCATCGACATACTTGCCGATCTCTTTGCGGAACTGTTGAATGCTGATGTAGGGGCGATATTCAAAGAATTCACGCACCATGCGGTTGCCAAAGTCGGGGATGGTGTTCAATAGCTCGTCTTCGGTCACCGTATTGAGGTTCAGTTTTGCCGCTGTTGCTGCCGGTTGTTCGGCGGTGGTTGCGGCGTCCGCCGGTTGTTCGGCAGTGGTCGCCGTGGCTGCGGGTGCTGGCTGCGTTGCCGGCGCCTGTGGCGTTGCACAAGCGACCAGGGTCAATACACCACCCAGCAGCAAGGAGACCAACCTCAGGTCGATCCGTTTTTGTACGTTATTCACAATGCTTATCCTTTTGTTCGACGAAAGTCAGTAGTCCGCAGTCAGGCAGTCGCGTAGTCCAGCGTCAGTCTATGCGTTACCGAGTGTGTTACGGTCTACTGAAAGTTAATAATACCGCTTTATCATACGGCACAAAGCTCAAGAAATTCTGGAGTAAATCTTAAAATTCGATGAGAATTGCGACTCTTGATCATCTTGCATATAGCGGTAAGCATGCCAAGGAGTAAGGATGGAAAACAAGCCTGTTCTATGTCTCATGTATACCCGCGTTCTGTATCTTTATCTATAACCAGAACGCCCCCGCGCGCGGTATGCTCAGTGGTAGCAATCAATTCTTCAATTCTATAAGCCTTCATCGCCGTGGAGAAGATAAACACGATGATTCATAAGCTAAACTCGCCCAAAGCCAATCACGCTCGCGTCCTCTTTGAATTACCAGCCGATTGTTGGGCAGATCGCGTCTTTGTGGTAGGTGATTTCAACAATTGGTCGTCCACCGGTACACCGCTGACCCAAGCGCATGACGGCGCCTGGCGCGCCATGGTGGATTTGCCCATTGGCCAGCAGTATCACTTTCATTACTTGGTCAATGGCGTCTGGCACACTGAATTCCAAGCAGGTGGCGGTAGCGTCCTGAACAATGGGTTGCCGACCAACGTGATTAACCTACGGTAGGGTTGTGGCGCTTGTCCAAAGGGCAGAGAGGCAGTATACTCAAGCAAAACCCACTCGTTTGGACAAGGAGCAATCATGCAAAGCCACCAATCACTTACCGGTTTACAGGTTGTCGGCGTGCGCTACCGGGGCAGTCGTCTGGCTCAGCGCGACGAACGCAGTTTGGACGCATATGCGGCCGCCAATGTGTATCAAACAACGCCAATGCCCGTAACCGTCATCGAACCGCGTTTTCCAGAGGAGAAACGCCAACCGGTGGAGCCGGATAATTTGGGCCTCATCGGCGGCGAAATTGCGGCGTCCGTAGCTGAGGGGGTCCGTGCCGGCCACGCGATCCTAATGATTGGCGGCGATTGCAGCCACATCACCGGCGTCTTTGGCGGCTTGCAGGCGGTTTATGGCGCCGATGCCCGCATTGGCTTGGTCTGGTTTGACGCACATGGCGATTTCAACACGCCGAAAACCACCATTTCGGGCATGTTGGGCGGGATGCCGGTGGCGGTCTGCGCCGGGCTGGCCTATCCGAACTGGCGGGTTGGCTCACACATTGTCGCACCAATCCCGACCGAGCGGATTGTCATGGTTGATGTACGCAACCTTGATCCACTGGAAGAGCAATTGATCCGGTCAACCGATGTAGTGGTAGCCGCGCCCGCCGCTGGTTTTCCTGGTGAACCATTGGCGCCGGCCATTACCCAGTTGGCCGAACGTTGTGACCTGATCTACCTGCATATCGATTCGGATATTTTGGATGAACGCTATGTTCCCAATCATGGCACGCGGGAACCCAACGGGCCGGACATGGCGCAGGTGCTGGCCGCCGTCGATACGGTGATGGCGACGGGGAAGGTGACAGCTTATGCCGTGGTCTCGGTCTATGGCGAGGGTGAAGGCAGTGTACAGAGTGTGGCGTCGGGGATTGAGTTGATCCGCGGTGGCTTGATGACTTGGCAGAAGTATGGGATGGCAAAAGGCTAACGTTGAGCGGATGTGAGTTGGAGGTGAGGCAGCCAAGCATATCACCGCGAATCAAAGAATTCGCGGTGATAGTTGGATGGCATTCTCAATGAGTCATCAGCGCCAACAATTTAGTCATATCGACATTGCCGCCGCTGACGATAACGGCGACAGACTTACCCAGCGGTGCAACCTTGTTTGCCAGCAGCGCCGCGATCCCCACACTCCCGCCCCCTTCCACTACTTGTTTTTCCTGGCGCAGGGCGTGTCCCATGGCCGCTGCGATCTCTGCTTCACTGACCAAAACAACCTCATCGATCAGAGCGCGAATCAGCGGAAAGGTATAACGGTTTTCCAGCCCAATCCCGCCCAGCAGACTATCGGCCAGCGAGGGTTCTTCCACCACCGGCACCGGTGCGCCGGCTTGTAGACTGAGCGCCATCGCCGGCCCTAGTTCTTGCGAAACGCCGACCAGACGGATAGCGGGGTCAGCATGTTTGAGCGCGGCGGCAATCCCGCCCATCAACCCGCCGCCGGAGAGAGGCACGACAACCGTGTCAACCTGCGGCAGATCCTCCAAAATTTCTAAGCCAATCGTCCCCTGACCGGCGATAATATGCAGGTCATCAAAGGCGGAGACCATCGTCAAGCCGTGGGCCTCCTGCAAGGTCATGGCGTGTAACTCGGCGTCATCTTGCGTGCGCCCGTGGATGATGACTTCGGCGCCCAGGCTGCGCATGGCCGCAACTTTGTGGGGTAAGACCAGTTCCGGCACACAGATAACGGCGCGGATGCCCAATCGCTGCGCCATGTAGGCCACCGCCCGTCCATGATTGCCGGTGGAGACGGTGATCACGCCCCGCTGGCGTTCGGCTGGCGTCAAGGCCGTCAGGCGGTTGGCGGCGCCACGCAATTTGAAGGCGCCGGTCTCCTGTTGGTTTTCCAACTTGAGATAGACCTTGACACCGGTATGCGCCGAAAGGGTAGCCGAATAGACCAGCGGCGTGCGACGGATGAAGGGGGCAATGGCCTGGCGCGCCTGGTAAATGTCGCGCAGGGTAATGGTTGCAGTTTGAAGAGTCATGGTCGCTAACAATTCTATTTCTTCCCTGGTCGGGAGTGGCCTTGGCGCAGATAGTCAATCGGTTTGGGGACAAAGAAGGGGCTGCTTTGCAGGCGCGGGTGGCTGGCCCAAAAGTCTTCGCTACCCGCCTCGGCTTCAAAAGTGCCTTGCTCCGGTTTGGTATGACGGTGGACGAGCGCCAACATGGGGCGATGGATCGGGGTGCGGTTGGGCATCCCGCCGTGCCAGACACGCATGTCGCGCAGCACCAGATCGCCCCGTTGGGTCAGCACCCGTTCGGCAGGGCGTTTGGCCTCCCATTCGGCGATCATCTCCGCCGTGGGGAAACGGTTGCCACTGTGTAGACGGGTGTCATGATGGGTGCCGGGCCAGTAGATGGTGGCGCCATTTTCTTCGGTCACATCGACCAGCGGCACATTGACCACCAGCAGCGTACATGGGCCATAGGGTCCCGGTTGCGGCGACACAGCATCGGCATGAACGATCTGGGGCTGCGAACCGGTAAAGGCCGTGTTGGCGCCATAGCTGGTTAAGGTGGCATCCGGCCCTAAGACAGCGCGACTGAGGGTGATGGCCGGTTCGTTGAAGACAATTTCCGGGAAGAGAAAGGGGTGAAAGGGGGGCGGGCGCACGCCCTGAAAGTTGTTGTCGATTTCGTACAATTCTGCATAGCGCGCCAAATCATCGAGCATTTTGTTGCATAAGGCATCAATGGCAGTGACATCAATGGCCTGACGGAGAGCCACGACGCCATCCTCGGCCATGGCTTGCAGGGCGGTTGCCACTTTGTTGGGGGGCAGTTCGCCGCTTTTGCGTTCTTCCGGGGTGATGGTGATGCTGATCATCGGTTTTTCGCTGACCTTTCTAGGGTTGGTGGGCATCTTCCGGGAAGCTTGGTACGGTCGAGTGCGATTAAGGGTACAAGCTTCCCGGAAGATAGTAGAATAGATTGGTTATGGTTATGTCTGTGCTGGTTGTCTGAGCGCTTTTTTGTCGATTTTGCCGAGCGCAGTATAAGGGAGTTCAGTACGAAAGTCAATCACCGCCGGCATCTGGTAGCGGGCGACGCGGGGTTTGAGCCATGCCAGCAGAGCGGCTTGATCCAGGGTTGCACCGGTTTTGGGGATCACTACGGCTTTCAAACGTTGTCCAAACTCCGCATCGGGAATGCCGACCACAGCAACGGCTTCGAGATCGGGATGTTGGGACAGAACGCGTTCCAGTTCAATCGGGTAGACATTTTCGCCGCCGGAGACAATCATGTCATCGACACGGCCACAGAGAAAGAGATCGCCGTCGGCGTCGCAATAGGCGAGGTCGCCGGTGGCAATCCAACGACGGCGATTGGCCGTCCAGCGGCTGCGGATATGGAGTTGACCAATCTTGCCGGTGTCCACTGGCTGACCAGTTGTACCGATAATTTGGGCATGTACGCCCTGCACCGGCTGGCCAAGCGCCGCCACTTTCCGGTTTAGTAGCGCCGGTGTGCCAATGATACAAAAGCCGGCTTCCGAAGTGCCATACAAGTTGAATAGTTTGGGACCAAGTTGCGTGAGCGCACTTTGTGTCAATGCCGGACTCAACAAGGCACCGCCACTAATGATGCATTGGAGCGACGCCAACGACGCAGGATCAGCCTTGATCAAGCGTTGTAACATCACCGGCACGACGATCAACGCCTCGATTTTGTGAGTAGCAATCAGGCCGCCAGCCTGGGTCGTTTCAAAGCGTTCGGCAAAATAGAGGTTGACGCCCAGCAACAACCCAATCAGCAACATCGCCAGTCCATAACCATGACCGATCGGCGTGGCGACATAGAGCGATTGATAGCGATCCAAGTGAACCTGCGTCAACAGCGCCAGAAAGGGGGGCAAGTAATTGAAGAGCGACGGTTTGCGGCTGACCGCTTTGGGTTGGCCGGTTGTACCGCCGGTCATGACGATGATGGCGCCGGCGGTCACTTTGGGCAAGGGCGACAAATTGACGCTGGCCTGGATCGACAGGCGATCAACCGATGCGGCGGTTGGGTGATAGGCCGGGAGTGCTTTGCTCGCCAGTGATGTGGTGGCAACCAGCGACGTCAACGCTTCATCATGAATCAAGAACGCAAAGTTCATACGCGCGGCCAACGCTTGGAGTTGTTCAGCGCTCAATTCAGGGTTAAGCAGGTAGAGATGCGCCCCCAGCCGAGCGACGGCAAAGATGGCCTTGATCGCTGCCCCATGATTACGGCAGGCAATGGCGACTTTTTGTTGGGGCTGGATATTGTAATTCTGTTGGAGGGCGCACGCCAGTGTCTCGGTCTGTTGCCAAAGCTGGGCGTAAGTGACCTGTTCGCGCTGGTTGACAAAGAGGCCCCGTTCCGGGTGCAACTTAGCGGCCAGCCGCAACAGCACCATTAAGTTGATGCCTGTGGTCAGGATTGCTTCGAGCAGATAAAACAGACCGGCGGGTGTCAGTAAGCGAATGCGATACAGCTTTTGCAACAGCGTAACCATGAGCGTTTCTCTATCGTTCTGGGCGCGACTGCCGGGTCATGAGCATTTCCCAGGGTCGGCGGAAGAGAAGTGAAGCCAGTTGCGCCGCCGGCAGCCACCAGGGCATATAGGTTTGCTGGCGGGAAAGCATGGCCCGACAGATCAGGGCGGCGACTTCTTCCGGTTGCATGGCGGGCATGTTCTTATAGGCAGCGGTCGGTTCGATCATGCGGGTGCGCACGAGCGGCAAGTAGATGGTAGTGGTGGCGACGCCGCGGGCATTCAACTCCGGCGCCACACTGCGCAACCATTGGTCGAAGGCGCTTTTGGAGGCTTGATAGGCCGCCCACATGGGCATCGGCGCCAAGAGGACATTGATGGCGGAGATGTTGATCACCTGTCCCCGTTGCGCTACCAAACCGGGAATCAGCCCCAGCAATAATTGCACCGGGCCGAAATAGTTGAGATTCATGGTGCGGGTAAAGTCATGAAAGCGATCCAGCGAGGCAAAGATAGAGCGGCGGATCGATTTGCCGGCGTTGTTGACAACAATGTCGATGGCGCCGACCTGCTGTAGTTGCACCAGTAACGCTTGCACTTCAGTGGTGTTGGTCAGATCACAAGCGAAAATGTCGGCCCGTCCCCCTTTGGCGGCAACCCGTTGCTGAACTTCCTGCAATTTCTCCGCTGTCCGCGCCACCAGAAGCAGATGGACGCCGGTGCCGGCCAGCCGCGCGGCCAGACATTCGCCAATGCCATAACTGGCGCCAGTGATGAGGACGCGTTTGCCGGCCAGTTGTTGTTGGAGCTTGGCCTGATTTACCCGGAGCAAAGGAAAAAAGAGAAGACGTTCTATCATTCGGCAAACATTTCCGTCAGCATCTATTGCCATTCCCATTCATGCGTTTCCCATTTCGTGAAAACCAGCGGTTCCGGGTCAAGCAGGTGGTCATCGCCCGCCATAGCCATTCCGCCAAACGCTTCTTCCCACCCCTGGCGCACAACAGCTACGGGTCGAATCCCCAACTGACCGTCTTGGGTTTCGATCTCGGTTTCATGGTCTACGCCAACTTGCGGATGTCCACAGACCCAGCGCTGGCTTCATTTTTCTGATAGATTTGCACGGTTATCCTTTCTCACAACTGTCTAGCGAAGCTTCACCTCAAACCGGTGAATCGCCTCCGTGTTCCTTCTATCCGTGTTTAGCCTTTTGCCTATATCAAAGGACTAAACACGGATAGAAGGAACACGGAACACTGAAATTTGCTCTGTTTGCACAGATTTTCGGTTATCAGATGATTATGCATCGTCCCCGATCCAACGGTCGTAACCGTCCTCAAGCGCATGGTAGCGTCCATGCGCCCACGCGTAGAAACTCTGCCACGAGTCCAAAACGGTTGACGTCCCCTCAATTTTCACCAGCACGCCCGCTTCGACAGTGCGCCGGATCCCCCGGAGTGCCTCGACCAGGTCACCCCAGCGGGTAGGGCGGCGACCAAGCGCGCCCCGCTCTTCCGTTGCGTCATACAAGGCATCCAGCTCCTTGAGCCGCTCAACGGTAATGAGTGTTTCCTTTTGACTCATCTCGGCCTCATTTCAATTCGATTTCAATAAACTGAATCAAGCTACCAGAGTTGTTCATCACATTATGCGAAACGCCCGCCGGTCTTGAGGTCAAGGCGTGTTGTTTGACCGGCGCCTCGACTAGCTCACCATTGGGGGTGATCACAGTCAGGATGCCATCGGTCAAATAAACGACAACATAGTCGTACTGGTGGGTGTGATGACCAGTTTCGCTGCCGGCGGGCAACGTCTTACCAAGGTATCCATGCGAATTGCCTTTCAATATCCGCTGTGCTGTACACGACCGCGCACACGTTTGCCAAGGAAGGGCGAGGCGCTTCATGCCATAGACGAGTCGCCATCGTTGCCTACCTCCCGCTCCTACCAGTCTATTTGCCTGGCGGTCGCATATTCCTGCAGGCGTTGGTCATCATGCCCACGGATTTGCCGCAAGAAAGGAAAATCGTCCGGTGTCACAGTGAGCTTGGCGATTGGTTGAACCGGGACCAAACTGGCAAGCTGGGGGATACGGCATCGACGGTTCCGAGCCACAGGTGCGCGTCAGTTGGTCGAGTGGCAGCAGGCGCGGACCCGCCCACCAGCGCCGCTCAAGTTGGAGGCCATCGGCAAATGGCACATTAGGCCGCACACTGGTGCGTAAGTACTGATCAACCCATGTCGCCAGTTGATTCTCACGGGCAGCGGCTTGCGCCGATGCTAAGTTGAAGGTTGTCACACGCTGCTCCATGCTGTATCCCTTGCGGTCGGCATAGCGAAATCTTTGCCTTCACCGCTTACGTCGGAAGCTGGTGCGCCGCATGATACGGGGCAGTGGCGAGCAGTTGGCGCTGACGGCGTGCAGCATCGACGGGTGACAGAGCACCGCATCGCCCGGTTCGCCCGTGAGTTCGACAATCCGCACCGGGACGCCATGCACATCGACAGCCGCTTCCATCAGCGTCGCTGTTGCGGGAAAGCCTGGCTCGCCGCAGCGCCGCATCTCGGCGAGCCAGGGATGCCACTGGGCTAGGCCGTCGATCAGCGGCAAGCCGTCGGTTGTTCCCGTCGCCGCGGTCGTCGTAATGTACTGTGCCACGAGGCGGGGCGAGCCGGCCAGAACGAGCGTACCGCCCCCACGCGGCCCAACGGACGAGTAGAAGGTGAAGAGCATCAACTCGGTTACGCCGGCTAGATAGTCGCGAGGCTCGTTGTCGAAATGCCATTCCAACGCCCGTTCCCACGGCTGTGAGACCGGGGACGGCATGGTCATGAGGAGGCCGCCCAGGGTCTTCAAGGAACGCCACTTGCCTTCACCCAGGAGCTGGTTGACGGCCCCGACCAGACGCGGCCCAATCTCAACCCCAGCCACGCGGTCGATGGAATCTTTATTGATGATGCACTCCTTGTGCCAGGTGCTGAGGTCTTCCTTTACCACCCCGCATTGGGCTTTCAGTTGTCCCCAAATCGCCGTTTGCATCCGCTTTACGAACGCCGGTGCTAAGGCCGCCGGCACACGCACATAGCCCAGCTCGGCGAAGTGGGCAAGTTGTTCTGCTGAGAGTGTTTTCATGGTCGCCTGGCTTTCCCCGCTTCCACGCAAGACTACGCGCCTCCCCAGGTAAGGGACGAAACGACGGCGGACTACCGAACCTTGATTTACAATTGCTTACGAAGGCCGATCCGGCTATGACCCGTGGGGTAATAATCCTCAAATTCGCAGAAGATCACATAGCCCTGTTTCTGGTAAAACGGGGCGGCTTCGTAGCCGGCGGTCCAGGTCCAGATCTGCGTTACCCCTTGCGCCTTGGCGCTTTCTTCCATTTTGCGCAGTAAAGCCGCGCCGTAGCCTTGCTTGCGGTAGGGCTTTTCCAGCCAGAGGTCGGTGAGATAAAACCACTTACCATAGCGTAGACCGCTGACCGAGCCGATAAACGCTTCCCCATCCATTGCCACAAAGCCATGCCTGGTTTCCGGCAGATCCGGTATGCCATATTCCAACGCGTGTTCGCGAAAGCCTTCTAGCTCGCGGGCATATTCGGCAGCGGTCATGTCACGTTCAAGAATCTGGATCGCCATAGTTCCTCACGACTTTTTAGCAGGTCTTGCCAATCGGGTCATCCTCCCTTTGGAGCCAGGGAAGGAGATCTTTCGCAACGGTCTCCATCACAACAATCTCACCCAATTCAACGAGATAGAGACACCCTGCACCACTGCGGCAGCCACTGCCTGGTTCACAGCCGGCATAGCCAGTTGCCGCAATCGCATAACAACCATCGCCTGGGCCAAAGGGATACGAATTCGTCGCTGCGTTTTGGTATGCAGCGAAATTGTCCAGGGTTGGCGCAAGCGCAAATCCTTCGGCGGCCTGAATCGTCTGCGCGATTGTCTCATACCCAAACTTCTCATAGAGTACATATCCTACCGCAACAACCGCGCGCGCCAAAATTTGCCGGGGCAACGAAGTCAGGGGCGCCTCGGCACAGGCCACGTCCAACCAGGAAATCAGGGTAAGCAACGCTTCTTTGGAAGGAGTGGCGGAAAGCAGTTCAATGGCCTGCTGCTTTTGTGAGCATGTCACTAGAATCACTTGCTCTTTACCGTGGAAGACGGTGTAAATCTGACTGGTCATCGTCTACGCCAGTAACTGCGGGGTGGCAAGATCCCATACGACCAGGTAATCATGCAGTTTTTCGTCCTCGCGCAAGACCCTCATAACCTCTTTAGGGTAAAAAAGTTGATCCGCTTTGCCACCTCAAAGCTTCATAAACGGATACCATGCCGCCACATATTCCCGATCCAGCGGGGAGAGCGTTGCATTCCATCCCACGCTAAAGCCTCCCTCGGTAAATTCCTCCGGGATGGGATAGAGCATGATTGATTGTCGGTCAAAGGCGGAGTGTTGGGTCAGGCTGGCGTCGTAGGTTTGAAAGAGGTTGGTCTCCACTTGTGCCGATGTCCAGTTGTTGGGTGGGCCGCTGTAATAGTCATAGACCGCACCCCGGTTCCAGGGGATGGCTGCTGCCGGGTTCTGGTGTTCGTGAATCAAGCCTAGGGCGTGTCCAAACTCATGCAGCACCACCTGGCGCACCTCATCGTTAGGTGTGGCCGGGGTGAGCCAACCAAAGTTCATGGTCGGTTCGTGGGCCGGCACGCCTAGCGCATCGTTGCCGATAAAGGACCAGGAGCCAGGCAACCCAAAGGAAATGCGAATCTCTGCCACCGGATGATTGCCAAAATCAAAGTGCAAATTGGCAACCTTGCTCCACTCTTGTGCAAAGCGGGCCACCTTCTGCTGCACCACCGGCTCGCCATCCAGAAAGCGCACCCGCAACGTCCGACCGACCGGCTCCCAGAATTTGTTGCGCAGCGCCGCGGCTCGTCGCTCATCGGTCACGCCCGGTTGCGCCAATTCATACGGACTCTCATTGGGCAAATAGCGATCAAAACAGCATTGGTGGATCATGAATGGCCTCCGTGGGTAGGTGATTGAAGACAAATGATTGATTGATTCGTTGACAACGACGACTCACGCTCCCAGCGGGTTCCCTCTGATGTCAGTCACCAAGAACCTGCTATGGCGGCGACGCGTGGATAACAGACCAATCATCTACCCAACGAACTACCCCTCAATCGGCCAGCAAGCGATAGCCATACCCCCGGATCGTGGCAATAAAGCGGGGATCGTCGGTGGCTTCGGGTTCGATACGGCTGCGGACGCGGCTAATCATGCGGTCGATATTGGCGTCGTAGACCTCGCCTTCCTGCTCCGGCCAGACGGCATGGGCAATCTCATCCTTGCTCACGACGCGCCCCCGGTTCTGGAAGAGAAACCAGATTAGGTCAAACTGTTTGGCGCTTAGGGGGGGATCAAGCAAAATGCCATCGACAAAGACCTGGCGCGTATTCATATCAACGCGCAACCCTGGTTCGCGCACGGCGATCAGCGACGGCGCGGTAACGGTGGCAGAAGGGTCATAGAAACGAAAACGCGTGGAAGCAAATTGCACTTCGCTACCGTCCTGCAACCAGACCGTGGCGCCGGCGGAGAGGCGTACGCCATCAATGGTGACGCCATTCTTGCTCTGCAGATCATGCACCTGATAGGCATTGTCATGCCGGCGAATCTCGGCATGATGGCGCGACGCAAAGGGGTCTTCCAACAGTATCTGACAATTGGCCGAGCGCCCAACCATAGTTAGATCCTCGGTCAACTCATATTCAACGCCCGCTTTGGGGCCACTTGTACAAATCAATCGCCCAAATCGACTCACAGACTCTTCATCCAATCTTCACTTCAGCAACACCATAACCAGTATCAGTAGACCGCAACGCTATCGAGCCTGACTTTGGACTCAGGACTTAGGACTGCGGACTACTGAGTATATTATGGTGCAAGTAAAAACCCACAGTGGCACAGCAAGACAGTAGCGCCGTGCCTGACCAACTGACTTACTGTCTCACGATGTCACTTCCATCACGTTGCACTGGAATACAGATAACTATACAACAGGACGCTTTTTCCACTACGTTCTACCCTACGATTTCCCAACAATAACTTTTCTGCTTTTACTGCGTATCTATTGATAGATGATTTATCTTTTGCCGGTAGGTCAGTGGATAGTTGGCAGATAGTATATCATTGTCCCCCCGCACTGCTGGAAAAACAGCAAACCGAAGTGACACAATTCATAGCGCCGCATCCCCTTGTCGGTAGCCATTCAGCCAAGTCGCAACCTTGCACCGGCTTGCCGGATGCGCACTTAGGCGCTTAAAAAATATTCGATCTGCGCAACGCTGTGTATAATAAGAATTGCATAACGTTCTCATGGGCGTTAGCGCTGTTTGCCCTTATCGGCAATCTTGTCGGCAATCATGTGGAGCAAGGCGATTGCATGGACTGATACATCATTCAGGCTGTTCCAAGGAATAAAATCCCTCCGTAGGGGCGTGCCCTCGCGGTCACCCCTGAGGCGCCGGCCAGCGGCTGCACCTACGGAGGGGATTCAAAATCTTGGAGCGGCCTCAGTAGACCGCAATCCCATCAAGCTAGCCTAAGGCGACTACGGGCTTAAGCGACGGCGGACTACTGCCAATATACCAGCATTAGGGCAAAGAGGCAAAGTTTTTTTTGTAACTGTTAAGCTCGTAACCTGCTCGTAGTCGGCCAGTCACCGGGAACCCGCTGGGGGCGGCTACGAACAGGCCAAATCGTTAAATGCGGCAGCGTTAGTTCATCAATGAGCAGCACGGCAAACTACCCTTTAGCAGATCAGCAGCCACAGCCGGTCGATGCTTTAACAACGCCCCTTCAAATGGGCGATGCTTCAGCCCCCGCCCTGCATACGGGCGACGGCGGTCTGCTGCCCCAAACGTTTGATGGTTATCGGATCATTGACCGCTTGGGCGGCGGCGCAATGGCCACTGTTTATCGCGCTATCGATACGGAAGCGGATCAACCCATCGCGCTCAAAGTGCTGGCGCCGGGCGCCGATGACATTTTACGCGAACGCTTCCGCACCGAAGCGCGCACCGTCAGCAATCTCGCCCACCCCCATATTGTGCAGACGCTGCGTGTGGGGCAGGTGCAGAACGCCTTTCCCTATATTGCTATGGAGCTGGTAGAGGGTGATAGCCTCGCCAGCCTGCTGGAACGGCAAAACCAGTTGAGCGTGGCCGATAGCTGCCTCTTACTCGAACCCATTGCCCGCGCCCTTGCCTATGCCAACAGCCAACATGTGGTTCATCGCGATGTCAAGCCCAGTAACATCCTCCTGCGCACGGCCCAGCCCGGTGATCCCCATAGCATCCAACTTTCCGTGCTGCCCAAGCCGGTTATCCCGCTGCTCTCCGATTTTGGCATTGCCCGTGCATTGGATGCGCCAGAGTTAACCAGCGCCGGTCGCACCATCGGCACACCGGCCTATATGTCGCCGGAACAGTGCGCCGGCACGCGCAATCTCGATGGTCGCGCCGACATCTATTCATTGGCGACAGTCTTGTACCGCTGTTTGGTCGGTCGTCCCCCCTTTATGGGGGCAACGACGCAGATTCTCCACGCCCACGTCTATGAAGCGTTGACCATTCCCGACGCCATTGCCAAGGCGCTACCGCCGGCCATGTTGAACATCTTGCAGCGCGCTTTGCAGAAGAATCCTGAGGATCGCTATGCCGATATGGCGCTCTTTGCCAACGATATGGCGGCGCTTCTGCGCTATATGCGCGTGCCGCTCAATGGCACCCAGGAATCAACCTTAACGCTGCCAATGTTGGCGGCGTTACAGCCGGAACAGGAAAAGAAGACAGCGCATGTCCTCGTCTCCGGGGTGACAGAACAGAATGTACGCGCCCAGTCGATTACGAGCCTTGGCACCGTGGATCGACCGGGAACCGGCGAAGCCGTTGCGCGCAATCCGCTCACTGGCGTCCGCACCACCCAATCCACTACCGCCGTTGGCTCCAAAGCCGAGGCCAATACTGCCCGACGCCGGCCCACAAGCCGGCCCACGAATTGGGTCTACGTCACGGTCGCCAGCCTCCTGTCGGTGGCCTTGTTTGTACTGCTGTCGCTGGCGTTGGTCAACCTGCTGCCCAATCGCAACGGGCAGAACAGCGGCCCAGATGGGCAGTTGGCCGGCGCCCTCTTGCCCACGGCAACAGCCATTATCACCACCACCACGGCGCCAACGAGTACACTTGCACCGGTCGATGTACCGGCAGCGCTACCAACGGTTGCCGGCACAATACCCCCAGATGGCGCGGCGCCCGCAACGAGTGACATTGTCGCCGGAACGGTCACCACAGCCACCACGCCCGCCGCTGTAAGGGCGACCGCCGCCGTCACCACCAGCGCCATCAACGCGGCGACTGAGGTGGTAACGGCAACCTTGACCACACCCACTGCGCCAACAGCCACGACAACCATGAGCGCAACCGGTGCGCTAAGCAACGGGATCAAATTTGACATTGGCGCCATCTGGCAGGAAGATGTCCTCTACTTCCATCGGGGGCGGGAGTGGCGTCAAGCCCGGCGGCAGGCGCTGGAAGTCATCGGTGCAGCGTTGCAACAGGAAGCCAACATTTCCGTCAACGCGCTGCTAGAATTGCCACCCGACGAACAGACAAAACTCATTGTCGACAATCTACTCAAGAAGGAAGAGGCCGCCTTCTGGCAGCAGTGGCAGGCGACCATTCCCATCACCCAAGTTAAAACCGTGCTCTTTGACACCTATGTTGGTATTGCCAATCAAGAGAATAAAGCGGACCGACCGGCAGAAGCGCTGGCCTATTTCGACGCGGCCCTGCTGGTGCGCGATGACGAACCGATTATTACCACTTTGAACGCGGCGACGGCGCGCTATGCCAACGCCATTGGCGAAACGACAAAAGCGCTGGCCGCCGATGCCCTGAGCCTTCTCTATGATGATTACGCCACTCAGGAAGCCGAGGCCCAATCCTTCTGTTCGGCGGCGGAGTATTTGAGTGTCGCTGCTGCAATTGCCGAAAACAGTCAATACACGGCCAGGCTCCAGGGTTATCAACAACAATGCAGTGACACCAAAGCGACGGCGACGCCAACATCGGAAGCGCTGCCGGACCGACAAGGGGGGACTTTTATCTACTCTACCCAGGAGGGTGGGGTATACCGCATCTATCGCGCCACCACCAGTGGCCTAACGCACAATTTTGTCTTGTTGGTGGAAAATGGCGCACAGCCCGGCGTCTCCCCCGATGGTCGTTATATGGCCTTCTTTAGCCGGTTTGGCGAATCGTCGGCGGGCATCAGCCTCTATGACTTTACGGCGCCGCTTGCCCCCCAAGCGACTTACCCGCGCCTCTCCAGCTTTATTGAAGATAGCCGGATCAGCGCCCCGAGTTGGTCGCCGGAGAGTAACCGGGTTGCCTTTACCAGTGATCGCGAAGGAGATCGGCGCTTCCGGCTCTATGTCGCAGCCCCCCCGACCCTTAACGGGACAGCCTATACGCTAGGCGAAGATCCGGCTTGGAGTCCCCGCCTGAGCGGACCGTCCCGCCTTGCCTACAAAGGCGCGAATGAGACCGGCAACAATGTGGGTCTCTGGTTGATCGACGAAAATGGTGGTAGCAAAGAACCGCTGACCAACAACGGCAGTGACCGCCGGCCGGTTTGGTCGCCGGATGGGCAATATGTTGTCTTTATGCGTGACGTGGGCAACAATAACTGGGAGCTTTTCCGGGTGAGCGTGACAGACGGCAGCGAGATGCAATTGACCAATCACCCGGCCCAGGATGGGCTGCCGACCATTAGCCCCGATGGTCGTTGGGTGGCCTTCGCCAGTGATCGGGAAGGCAAATGGGCCATCTGGGAAGTCCCGTTGGCAGGCGGTAACGAGCAGATGGTCATGCCGATGCAAGGGGTATTGAACAATTGGTTGGAACACGCAATCCAGTGGGTGAGATAAACCAAAATCAAAGCGATGCGACCGACGGATCGGGCTTTCGCGACTTGACGGGGCGCGAGATCGGGCGCTACCATATCCAAAAACGGCTGGGGCGCGGCGGTCTCACCACCGTCTACCAAGCCTATGACATTGTAGATGGCCTGCCCGTCGCGCTGAAAGTCTTGCTGCACAGCAGCGACGAAAAGGTCTATAATCGCTTTCGTTATGAGGCGCAGACAGCGGCCAAATTGCATCATCCGCATATTGTCCGCACTCTGCGCGTGGGCATGGCCAACGGCAACGATTCCGCCTATATCGCCATGGAGTTGGTGGAAGGGGAAGATCTCTCCGCCTTGCTTGCCAGCCGCCGCCGCCTGACCGCCGAGGAGAGTTCGCTGCTGCTGGCGCCCATTGCCGAAGCGCTGGCCTATGCCCACAAACGGGGCGTGATCCATCGCGATGTCAAGCCCAGCAATATTCTGTTACGCACCGTCAGCACCGACGCTCCGAACAGCGTTGTCCTCGAATCGTTGGATTATCCGCTGGTGCCGCTGCTCAGTGATTTTGGCATTGCCCGCGCCTTGGATGTGCCGGAGCTAACCCACTCCGGGCGCACCGTCGGCACCCCGGCCTTTATGGCCCCGGAACAATGTCTGGGGCGGCGCAACATTGATCACCGCGCTGATATTTATGCGCTGGGCGCCGTCTTCTACCGCTGTATTACTGGTCGGCAACCCTTTGTCGGCTCGACGGTACAGATCCTCCACGCCCATGTCTATGAGCCGGTGACCATCGACGACGAAATTTTACGCCAGCTTTCGCAAACCCATCTCCAAATTCTACAACGCAGCCTGGCCAAAGATCCCGCCGACCGCTATCAAAACGCCGACGAAATGGCGGCGGATCTGGCGCTGGCCGGCAACGCCAGCGGTGTCACCATGAGCGCCGAGCAACTGGAACATAACACCACGATGACCCTCGATCTCGTGGTGCTCAACAAAACGGCTCCCGCCACAGGTCGCACTTCCGTCTTGATTCCGGCCACCACTGATCTAGCCGTGCCGCCAACACCCATGACCGCCACCGCACCGAGCGTCCCTGCCGTCACAACCGTAGGGTCGGCGCCCCAGGAGCCGGATGTCTACTATGACCGCGTTCTCGACCAGCGGTTGCGGCGCGTCTCCGGCATGATTCTAGTCGTTCTGTTGGTGCTGATTGGTTTCCTGCTCTTCCTGCGGCTGATGAATCTATCGCTGCGTGATCTGTGGCAGGGGTTCAAAAACACCTGGCAGCCACTGCCCAGTGTCATGGCCGCAAGCAGCGATCTGGATGGGACAACACCGATGGTCGCCAGCGGTAACGGTCTGGGACGCCAGGCGGCGGGGGTTGTCGCACAGTTGCCCAGCCCTGAATCAGTTGACAAGCCCATTGCGGTTGTTTGGTCAACAACGTCGATGGCGGCGATAGCGAAGCTTGCACCGACGACCTGTACCTTTCTCCCCGGCCAACCCTTCAAGCCCTATCTTGCCCAGCTTGCCCCCAAATTGCAGCCGGAATTTCAATGCGCCACCAGCGCTGTTGTGGGTGGAAGCGGGGAACTGCTCAAGTTTGAACATGGCTTTATGCTCTATCTGGCTGCGGTGAATCGAATGTTCGTTTTTAATGTGGCCGACCAACAGTGGGAAGACTTGGATCTGACCTGGTTGACCGACGCCCTCCTTGCGCCACGCGAGACAATCAATCTGCCGGAAGAGGGGCGTTTTACCCCCCAGCGCATCTTTGGCACGATCTGGCAAGATGCCGAAATCCAACGCTTGCTGGGATTAGCCATCATGCCCGAAGCCATCCAATTCCCGGTGCGCGCCCAAAAATTTCCCGGCGGCTGGCTGGTGATCGACGTAGAACGCCCCGCCGATCCCTATCTCTTCCTACGTAGCCAGCGGCGCTGGTAATCAACAGATCATACAGACCGCCTACAAAGAGGAGTTTGCACGAGGCGTGCAAACTCCTCTTTGTGCGAACTTTGTCTGCTCTACCGATAAGGTGATCCCTAGTTTGTTGTAACTTTGGAAAAGTAGAATCAATCATGATGAAACCTGCAAAATTAGCGGCGATAGTCGCTACCCTGTTATCCCTGTTGCTGTTGACCGCTTGCGGCGGGCTGCTGCCGAGTATCCCCGGCTTTGCCGAACCCACGCCAACCTTTACCCCCACCCCCTTGCCCACGGCCACGCCCACCCCAGCCAGCGTCAGGGACGCGGCATCCAGTCGCACGGCCAACGCCACCCCGCAAGTCACCATCCCGGCGGGCTTTACGGTGGTCAACGATGAGCGCCTGGATTACTCCTTTGCCGTCCCCAGCGGCTGGACAGCGCTCGATCTCCAGGGAACCCAGGTGCGCACGGTGGCCGGTCTGCTGGGGATGGGGGAACAGATTGAGCAACTGAATCAGTTCCTTGCCAGCCCGGCGGGACAGGGCATCGGCCTCATCTATGTCACCGATCTCATGTCGGCCATGTTTGGCGGTCTGCCCACCCTGCTTAATGTCGCGGTGATCGATGCCCCCGGCCTCACGGCGGAAGCGGCGCTGGCCTTGGTGCAACAGACCATTGAAAGCAACCTGGCTGTGCTGGGCGAGGTCAACATTGATACGATGGAAGCCGCCACAGTCAACAACCTGCCGGCGATCCGTGGCCGCGCCACTGCTGATCTCGCTGCCGTCGGCATCAACAATACTATTTTCGGCAAAGTTGTGGGGTTACTTGCCAACGATAAAATCTATATCCTGACCCTCGTCACCCCCGGCGATCAACAGGCCGTCAAAGAACCGATCTTCGACCAAATTATCGGCTCCTTCCGACCGGAGTGAGGGAGTGGATAGTGGATAGTTTCTACACTATCCACTATCCACTATCCACCATCTACCATCAACATAATAACTATGATCGACCTCGCGCCCGGACACAAAACAGGGTTAATCGTTAAGAATCCCGTGCTATTGGCAGGGGGTAGCATTGGCTATGGCGAAGCGATAGCCAATGGAGTGGACATCAAGCAGCTAGGCGCGGTGGTGGTGGGGCCGCTGTTGCGCCAGAGCGGCAGCGGCATTGGGCCGCCACGCGTAGCAGAGTTGACCGGCGGGATGGTGCTGGGCGTCGGGTTGCAAAACCGGGGCGTCAACGATGTGGTGAAACGCTTTGGGCGTCAATGGGCGCGTTTGGGGGCGCCGGTGATTGTCCAGGTGGCGGAGAGCCGTTCATCGGCGCTGACTCCTGTTCTGGAACGGTTGGCAACGGTGGACGCCGTGACAGGCATTGAACTATTGATTGGCAATGGCGCTGACGCCGAAACAGTGCAGCGAGCCGTCTATACGACCATGCAAATTTCCGACCTGCCAATCTGGGTAAAACTCCCACTAGCCGAGGCAGCACGCCTGGCGCCGGTGGCGGTCGAAGCTGGCGCCGTGGGCATTGTGGTTGGGCAACCACCACAGGCGGCGACGGTGCGCCCCAAGGTGGATGGTGCGCCGGCGCTGGTGCAAGGTACGCTTTACGGCCCAGTTGTCTTTCATCTCATGTTGGCGACGTTGCTGGCAGTGAGCAAGCTGGCGCTGCCGGCGGCGTTGCTGGCCTGCGGCGGCATTCATACCACCGAGCAGGCGCGCACGGTATTACAAATTCCTGGTGTGCGCGCCCTACAAATCGATAGCGCCCTCTGGATCGAGCCAGGGTTGCCGGAGCGACTGGTAACAGCGCTCCAGCCAAGAACTTGACCTAGGCATGAGCAGCACGTAAGAGCAAGATCGGCACATGTAACTGGTGCAAGACCTCTGTCGCCACGCTGCCCAATAACAACCGCCCCAACCCGGTACGACCATGCGTTGTCATAGCAACCAGATCGATCTCATGGGCCTGAACATATTCGATGATCCGTTCGGCGGCGTCGCCAAATTGCACTTCGGTCGTCACCTCATAGCCATGTTGACGTAAACCGCGGGCGATCAGCTCCAATTCATCATGAACAGCCACTCGGTAGGTTTCCCGCTCCTGCGCCGAAATGGCTAACTGCTGTTCCATACGTTGTGTGCGCGCCGAGTACACCCCTGTCCAGACGGTCTCCTCCAACGCGCTGGCATAGGCCGGATTATCAGATGTTAGCAGTTGCGGGGCGATCACCTGCATCAGTACCAACGCCACATCCTCGGGGCGCAGATAGCTTTCAACAACCTCAAAGATTGAACGGCTAAAGTCGGAGCCATCCAATGTCACAAGCACTTTCCGTTTTGTCATAACGCTCCTCCTCTTCGGTAAACAGCAGACTGCACGGATCAGGCAAAGACCATTTGCGCCGTATCGAGCAGGGCCACAAATGCCTTAAAAATGTCCGTCTCGGTAATGACACCGACCACCCTTTCTTCGGCATCGATCACCGGCAGGCCACCGATTTTGTGTTTGATCATCAAAGAAGCGGCATCCTGTAATTTTGTCAGCGGCGTCACCGTAATGACCGCTGTGGTCATCACATCACCCAGTCTGAGCTTCCAGAGCAAATAGTTCATCTCCCAAACACTGAGCGAAGTGGCGGGCGATGGCTCCGCATGAAGCAGATCGCGCTCGGAGACAATACCCAATATCTTGCCCTGCTCATTCACAATCGGAATCCGCCGAATTTTACGCTCACGCATTAGTTTGAGCGCATCAAGAAAGGGGGTGTCGGGCGTCAGGGTCAGAGCTGGCGTCGTCATTTGGTCTTTCACATACATAGGTCGCTCCTTGGATCATGGCACGGTGACAAGATGGCTGGATGATTGGGTGAGTTTGATTGATTATTTCTGTCCTCCGGCACACCCTGGCACTTGGGACGGCACCGTACTTCTACCGGTTTGCTGCCCTTAGCATAGTAAAAAATCTCCCCAGACACACTAGGTGTCTGGGGAGATCCCATCCTGGTCAGGTGGCGAGTTTTTCCGCTGGCCGGTAGATGCGCTTGTACAATCGTATCTACCAAAACTTACGGCGTTGCACCAGTATAGGTAAAAGTGGCGCTCGCTTGAACGCTGAAATCATTGGTCGCCACCAGCACGATCAACGGCCCGGCGGGAATGGAGTCGCCATTCGGCCAGGTGGCGGGAATAGCCAAGACGCCACTGTATTCACCAGCCGCATCAGTCGGCAGGATAACATAATGTTCCGGGTTATCATTCGGGTCGATGGCGCCGTCAAAGGCGCCCAGGTAGACATAGACCGAACTGTTAGCCGGGAAGCCGCTACCGGTAATCACCACTTGCGTGTTCGGACCACCAGTGGCTGGCGTCAAGCGCACGTTAGCCGCCGGCGTCGGGCTGACAGCAGTGGTGGGTGTCGGGGACACAGTGGTAGTAGCGGTGGCCGTAGTCGTCGCCACTGGCGTTTCGGTTGGCGCAGCCGAAGTCGCCGTTGGCGTCACCGTTGGTGTCGGGGTGGTAGCTGTACGGCGATAGGCAAAGAAGGCGCTGGCCTGGGCCGTAAAACCTTCGGTGGCGACAACCACCACAAGGCGGCCATTAGGAATGGGGTCGCCGTTTGGCCAGTTGGCAGGCACAGTAAAGGTGACACGGTAGGCGCCATTCTCATCGGTTGTTGTCGTTGCATAGGCCGTCGGCGCCGCGGCTTCAGCGGCTGCCGCCGCGGCCAATGCGGCCAAATGTACGTTCACGGTTGTGTTCGCCGGAAAGCCGCTGCCACTAACAGTTACTTGCGTGCCGGCGCTACCGGTTGCCGGGCTGACTGTCGCCACTGGAACTGGCGTTTCTGTGGCGGTCACTGTGGCCGTTGCGGTCGGCATGGGCGTTTCGGTGGGGGGCGCGGTGGTTGCTGTGGCCGTCACCGTGGCTGTAGCCGTGGCGACAGGGGTGGCGGTTGCCGTCGGTGTTTCGGTGGGGGGTACAGCCGTTGGTGTTTGGGTCGGTTGTGCCGTGGCTGTGGGCGCCGTGGTCGGCGTCTGGGTTGGCTGTGGCGTTGGTGTGGCCGTGGGGTTGACGCGCCGCCAGCCAAACTCGACCAAAGCGCCACCGTTGCGCTCATAGTACTCAACTCGAATGCGGTAATCGTCATCATCAAGCTGGCGGTCAATGGCGTACTCCACATCAGCCTCACCATCGCGCCACTCGTCGATGATCAATTCGTTGTCCAGGTAGACGCGAATGCCGTCATCGGCGCGGGCGAAGAAGCGGTAGAGTCCCTCATCAAACGCAACCCGTCGGGTCCAACGCGCCGAGAAGTTATCGCGCGGGATACGGGAATCAGGCGAACCGGAACCCCAATTAAAGTCGATCTCCTCATCATTGCGCACAACGGTCGGACTGCCCTCGAAGTTGCGGTTCGACCAATATTCGCCGCGCCAATCAGGGAAGTTACTGCCACCGCCGTCAATCCGTTCCCAGTAGAAGCGGATGGCGGCAACGTTCTGGCTGTCGTAATATTCAACACGCAAGGTATGCGTGCCACCACTGACGCGCCGTTCGGCAGTGTAAGTGGTGAGCGAGGTGTCGCGCCACTGGTCGATGATCAGATCGCCGTCGATCCAGACGCGCACGCCGTCATCCACGGTGGCGGTAAAGCGATAGTTGCCTTCATCGAAAGAAAGCGAGCGGGTCCAACGCACGGAAAAGTCATTGTTGGGAATATCCGAGCGCGGTGAACCGGTTCCCCAGTTGAAGTCAATGGTGGAGTCATTGCGCACAAAGACCGGCGGAAAGAGCAACGAGTCGTTGTTGTAATATTCGCCGCGCCATTCGGTAATGACCGGGGTTGCGGTGGTGGCCGGCGTCGTTGCGGTCGCCGTGGGAGCGACAGGGGTAGGTGGCAGGGCCGGTGTCGCCACCACGGGAACGCTGCCGGTAAAATCAGTAAAGCGTGCGGCCAGCCAACCCTCTTCGCCGTTATTCAAGCGCACATAGAGCCAGTCGCCGCCGGCATTGCGGCCCAACACAGTCACGCCAGTGCCGCCGGGGAGCGCCCGAATTACCGGAAAGGCTACCGATGGCCCGGTGCGGAAATTCAATCCGCCGGTGGCCACAATGGCAAAGTTAGCCGGGCGTGGTGTGGCGGTTGCGCCGGGGAGCGGGGTTGCGGTGGGTGGTTGGGTAGCGGCGGTCGTTGGCGTTGCCGGTGGGGTTGCCGTGGTGGTTGATGTGGTTTGGGGGGTGGGCAGTCCTGTAGCAATCGCCAATAGGAAGGGCGCTTCCGCTCGCACACCGGTTGTGTTGGAGGTGAGAGCAACGCGCACAACCGGATCATCGCTCTGGTCCAGATCCAGCGGCAACAAGAAGGAAGCCGTAAAGCGCCCCTGCTCATCAGCGGCGTCGGTAAAGATCGTGGTGGTAAGCGGTTCGCTATTTTGAATCGACACAACGCTCAGGGTCAGAACATCCTCGGGCTGCCAACCGGCGCTGGAGAGAAAGACCGTCGTACCGGGGCGCGCACTCGGCGGGGCCAGCGCTACGACCGGCACCGTTTGTGGTTCCGAGGTTGGTACGGGTGTGGCTTCTTCCGCCGTTACCGGAATGCACCCACTGATCACCAGAAGGAACAAGGGCAGGAGAAGAAGTATCCACTTGGTCGATAGGGGCGCTGGCAAAGCTAAAGACCGGAGGAGTAATAAACATTTTGTTTTCATAAGTAGCAATCCTTTACTTCTTGGCGGCTATCTTCACACAGCAACGATATGCTATTACATTTTCATAAAGCGATACACAAAGCATGTGAAAGTGTATAGGTAAAGTTTACATTTCTTCACGCGCTACAGGTGTAAGGTAAACAGGCGCGTAAAATTCAATGATATTTAGTGGACGAACGAAGCGCGGTCGCTGTTCCCAAAAGAACACTTTCTTTAGCAACAGCCTATCAAATTTAAAGAATGGGGAGGAAAACGAGTGTTGGTGGTCTGGTTAGCCAGCAAAAACAAAAAGACATGGATCTGTTTACCAGATCCACGGCTTCATCAACCCAGAGGGGTGCTTGATGGGGATCGAACCCACAACATCTTGATCCGCAAAAAACCATTGACGCGCTCTACAAAGCCTTCTGGATTGGCATCGTCAACGTGCCAGCCGTAATCAAAACCCGCCTACAAGAGGTCGAAGCGCCGCTTGATTCGTATGACCAGGAGCAGCTCAATCAACACTTACGCGCCCTGTGCCAGACCCTGGCAGCAACCCACGCGTAATCGCAACCGATTGCCAATCTGCGCATTGCCTCCCGCCCTCTGCGTATCGAGGTGGACAAGGCTGCCGCCCCCACCGTCACCCTGGCGTCGGTCTGGTCCAAGCTCCACGCCAAGCGCAAGCGGCCATTGAAGGAGCAACAGGAAGTGCCGCCGGTGCATTGGTGCGCCACTTGGCGGAAGCATCCGCCCGCCAAGCCGCGGTTCGACGCACCTACCGTGCGCACTTGTTGGAACAGACCGCGCTTAGCGCCATTCCGCCGGCCGAAGCCAACCACCAATTGGATGCCATGCGTTGGGCGGATCGAGTGGGCTATCATACCTGGCGCAGCATCCATCATCTATTGACAACCAGCGGCACAGACACCTCTCATCACGCCGAAGTGTATGCTGAACCGGAAACAGACGAGTAATCGTAACTCAGCATCATTCAAAGCTATGCACCAATGGAAGTACTTGTGCATCGACTATACCTAATATGTGACCGTTTCCTCTATCTTTACACGCTACCTCCTCGCTAATTTTCGATTATTCTGTCAACGGAAAGAGGTTGAGCAAAAAAAACAGAATATAATATACAAGCAAAATAAATTGCTTTCATTCCTGCATCTACGGTGAAAAGCAGGACACAAAACATTGAAGCCCAGGCCCCCGTCATTGATTACTACTCTATAGGGTCACAAGTGTCACACACCCACAAGCGATGACCGCTTGACTGTGTGAAGCATGTTACGTCCGTCGTACATCCGTAATCCGTACAGGAAAAGCAATTATGAGCATCACCAACAGTGAAGCGGATTCCCCTGCTTTATCCCCAACCACTGCGCTTCATGGCATGGGCCGACGGCTTCTCTTTAGCACCGGCGCTTTGCTCTTCGGGGCGAGTGCCTGCGCCCCCAGAGGAGAGCCAGATATTCCTTCCGCCCTCGATCCACAGGGACCGGCAGCAGCGAACATCGCCAACCTCTGGTGGATCATGTTCTGGCTAGGGACAGCCGTCTTCCTGGCCGTGACCGCCTTGTTGCTGCTTATTGTCTTCACCCATTGGCGTCGCGGCGCCGTCCTGGCGCCGGATCTGAATGCGCCCGACCATCGCACCTGGCTTTGGTGGGGCGGCGTCATCATCCCTTTTGTGATTCTCGCCATTGTCCTCTTCTTTACCTTGCGCAGCCATAGCGCCCTGGCCAATCCGCCCGCACCGCCTGTCACCGTCATTGAGGTGATCGGCTGGCGCTGGTGGTGGGAGGTGCGCTATCCGGATCATAACATTACCACCGCCAATGAAATCTATCTGCCGGTCGGCCAGCCGGTACTCTTTCGCCTGACCGCCGGCGATGTCATCCATAGCTTTTGGGTGCCGGAACTCCACGGCAAGATGGACATGATTCCCGGCAAGACCAATACCTTTTGGCTCCAGGCCGATGCTGCCGGCGTCTACCGAGGCATCTGCGCCGAATTTTGCGGCTTGCAACATGCCAAGATGCACTACATGGTGGTGGCGACCCCGCAGGATGAATTTGATGCCTGGATCACACGCCAACGTCAGCCTGCGTCCATTGCCGATGATGAGTCCATCCAGCGGGGGCAACAGCTCTTTTTTGAAGCAAACTGCGCCTTTTGTCACGCTATTCGTGGCACCGCGGCCAATGGCCGCCTGGGGCCTGATCTCACCCATGTTGCCAGCCGTCAGACCTTGGCGGCCGGCGCCTTACCCAACAACCGCGGCGCCCTGGGCGGGTGGATCACCAACCCGCAACATATCAAGCCTGGCAACTTGATGCCGCCGTCTAATCTGAATAGTGAAGAGTTGCAAGCTTTGTTGGATTATCTCGAAATCCTGCGGTGAGCCTGACAAGATGACGACTCGACTGAGCTCGTCGAAGTCAAGGTGACAAGGTGATGCGTGGCATACTGCATTTTACATCACGCTGCCGCGCCATAGCCATCAAGCTTGTTCTGAAAATCATAAATCAAGTTGTCTGCTGCTGTTCGCCCAACAGTTCACGCAACACCCTTCGCGCCCAGTGGGCACCCGGCTTAGGGCAAGCGCAGCACGTACTGCGACGCGGTTTATTCAATTGGTAAAGTGGCCTGAACCACGACTTGGGAGAAATCATGACCACGACCGTCACGACAACGCCTTCCGTCTATCCACGACCCACGGGACATTCCACCGGTGGTAGCCCCAGCAACCCCATCGACATCCTGGAAGAGACTTGGCAATCGCCTGCTGGTCTCATGGGCTTTCTGACGGCTGTCAATCACCGCACGGTGGGCGCCCGGTATCTGGTCACCGGCTTTATCTTTTTTCTGTTGGCGGGGATTGCCGGGATCTTAATGCGCATCCAACTAGCCGTGCCGGAGAATACCTTTCTCAACCCTGATCTCTACAATCAGCTCTTCACCACCCACGGCACCACCATGATGTTCCTCTTTGCCGTCCCCATTATGGAGGGCATCGGCATCTACCTGGCGCCGCTGATGATCGGGGCGCGCGATATGGCCTTTCCCAAATTGAACGCCTTTGGCTATTTTGTCTATCTGATTGCTGGCGTCACCATCTGGGGCAGTCTCTTTGTTGGGCAGGCGCCGGATGGCGGGTGGTTCAACTATGTGCCGCTGGCCGGCCCACTCTATTCACCCAACATCGGCATTGACTTTTACGCCACCATGATCACCTTTTTGGAAGTCGCTGCGTTGGTGGCGGCCATTGAACTAATTGTCACGATCTTAACCATGCGCGCGCCTGGCATGTCGATCAACCGGATGCCGATCTTTGTCTGGTCGATTTTGATCATGGCCTTTATGATCGTCTTCGCCATGCCGCCTCTCATGGTCGCTAGTGTTGAACTAGCGTTGGATCGCACGGTTAACACCCATTTCTTCAACCCGGCGGCCGGCGGCGATCCGCTGCTCTGGCAGCATCTCTTCTGGATCTTTGGGCACCCGGAGGTCTACATCATCTTTGTGCCGGCGCTGGGCATTGTGGCGGCCATTGTCCCCACCTTTGCCCGCCGCCCCATTGTCGGCTATGACCTGTTGGTGCTTTCCCTGGTGGCCATCGGCTTTCTCAGCTTTGGCTTGTGGGTGCATCATATGTTCACCACCGGCCTGACTCCACTGGGCCTCACCTTTTTTACCGTCGCCAGCACGGTGATCGGCATTCCCAGTGGCATTCAAATCTTTGCCACGCTGGCAACCATGGCCTCTGGCCGCCTGGTGCTGAAAACGCCCATGCTCTATATCATCGGCTTTGTCATCGTCTTTGTCATCGGCGGCATCAGCGGCATTATGGTGGCCTCGGTGCCCTTTGACCAGCAGGTGCATGACACCTATTTTGTCGTGGCCCATTTTCATTATGTCTTGGTCGGCGGCGCCATCTTCCCCCTCTTTGCTGGTTTTCACTACTGGTTCCCCAAGATCACCGGGCGGATGATGAGCAAACGGTTGGGCGTCTGGGAGTTCTGGCTCTTCTTTATCGGCTTCAATGTCACCTTTTTCCCCATGCATCTCACCGGCTTTTGGGGCATGCCTCGGCGCGTCTACACCTATATGCCCGGCCTGGGCTGGGAGTGGCTGAACATGCTCTCCACCATCGGCGCCTTTATCCTGACGCTCGGCATCCTGCTCTTTGTGATCAATGTCATCGTCTCGCTCCGGCGGGGTGAGGCGGCAGGCGATAACCCCTGGGACGCCGGTACACTGGAATGGGCGACCAGTTCACCGCCACCCCTCTACAACTTTGCGACAATTCCGGCCGTGCGCAGCCGCGAACCCCTGTGGGAGCCGGTCACAGAGCCAGACTATCAACGCGACCTGGCCGACCCGGCCCATGATCGCTTTAGCCTGCTCCTGAGCCGTCGTGAATCGTTAGGTACGTCGGTGCTGGATGCGCTGCCCCAACAGCGTGTCCTTTTGCCGGGGCCGACCCTGGTGCCCTTTCTGCTTTCGTTGGCTGTCGCCGTTATCTTTCTCGGTCTGTTGATCTCACTCTGGTTGGTGCCGATTGGCGCATTGATCGTCTTTGTTCTTATCGCACGCTGGCACTGGCCCAGCGCCCAAGAGCGGGATATGGCTGCTGTTACCGCCGGCCCCGCTAATGGGCTTCCGGTGAGTACGGTTGCCGACAGCGTCGGCATTAAGCCACCCTTCTGGTGGGGAATGCTTGGATTAATTTTGATTGAGACGGTCGTCTTTGCCTCGCTGGTCGCCAGCTATTTCTATCTGCGCGCCAGCGCCGTCGAATGGCCGGTCGATGGACTTGAGCCGCCCGATCTGCTGCTGCCCTCGATCAATGCCCTGGTGCTCTTTGCCAGCAGCATCCCGATCTATATCGCCGATAGGGGAATTCATCACGGCAACCAGACCCGGCTCAAGGTCGGGCTGGCGGTTGGCTTTGTTCTGGGCGTGGTCTTCCTAGTCCTCAAGTATATTGAATACAGCAATTTAAGTTACACCTGGTCAACCAATGCCTACACCTCGATGGTCTGGACAATTACCGGCTTCCATAGCGCCCACGTCATTGCCCTCTTGCTCAAAACCCTCGTCGTGGGGACCTGGGCGTTTCAGGGCTACTTTAATGAACAGCGTTATACAGCCATGACGGTAAACGGGCTGTATTGGCACTTTGTCGTCGTCGCCTGGGTGCCTTTGTTCTTTACGCTCTACCTATCGCCCCGGTTGATTTAGAAGGGGTGCGTCCCATTTTGGGGAATTGCAGATAGGACAATCTAAAGCGTCCGGTGCAATTCCCCCAATGTGGTACGCACCCTTTAGAAGGAGTCGTCTGATGGTCGCCCAACATGAAGCCCATGTCTATCACGCCGTGAGCCTGCGCCAACTCTGGTATAGTCTGGCAACGGGGGCTGTGGTTTGGAGCCTTCACCTCATCATCAGCTATATGCTCTCGTCACTCGCCTGTGAGCGAGGTCTCTTCCAAGCCGTGTGGAACGGCTATACCCTCTCCCGTTGGATCGTCATCGGGCTGACGGTGCTTTCCATCTTGTTGGTGTCCTACGCCGGTATTGTCGCCTACCGCAATTGGCAGCAGTTGCGTCGGGGTAATGGAAGCGAACCGGCCGGCCGGTTTCGCTTTATGGCCTATGCCGGAATCGTATTGAATGGCATCTTCTTACTGTCCATTCTCATCTCGCTCATTCCGACCTTACTTATGCCGTTATGTGAGTAACTGTTGAATAGACCGAATGGAGCAAAGCTTGAACTTCCAGCCATCTCACCGACCCAGACAGCAGTATACAGCGTCCCCCTTTGTCCTGTTTTGGCAGTGGCCAGGGTGGCGCTTCCTGCTGTGGACGCTTGCCTTAGTCGGGTTGAGCGCCTGCACGTTCGGCGTTGAGCCGGCGCAGGTGATCAGCGAGGGGGAGCCGCTCTACGTGACCAATTGCGCCCAATGTCACCAAATCGACGGCGGCGGCGCCGAAGGGCTATTCCCGCCGCTGGCCGGCAACCCCGTCGTCACCTTGCATGATCCATCGCCCATGATCGATGTGATTATCAACGGGCGCGGCTCCATGCCCGCCTTTCGCGGCACACTGGACAGTGAAGAGGGCGCCGCAGTAATTTCCTATATTCGCAACGCTTGGGGCAATGAAGGATCAATTGTCCTGCCGAAACAGGTGCAAAGTAATTGAGCAAGGGAGAATTCAACGATGATGTTGTCCATCCATACACGCCCGTGGCTTTGGGCGGTGCTGATCTTTACCCTCGTCGGTTGTCAGCCTGGTCAAGCGGAGACGACCCCTGCCCCCACGCCCATGGACACCCCCGGCGTCATTGTCACGCCGGCCGCAACCCCCGCCGTGGCCGCCCCAACCATTCCACCGGAGATCGAACGCTATGCAGCCGAGTGGCCGCTCTCCAACCGCGACTATCAGAACACGCGCGCCACGACCGACGCAGCCATCAACGCCGCCAATATCGATGAACTGGGCATTGCCTGGACCTTTCCGATACCCGGCATTGGCAGCTATGGCGGCGCGGCCTCCAACCCCCTGATCGCCAACGGCATTGTCTATTTCCAAGACCTGCAAAGCAATGTCTACGCCCTCGATTTTCAGAGCGGCGCGGTGATCTGGGAGCATCCTTTCAATGAGGGAGTGATTGGCCCCAACGGACCGGCCATCGGCTGGGGCAAGCTCTTTGCCCAGGGTGGCGAGAATACGATCCATGCCCTCGACCTGCAAACCGGGGAAGAAGTGTGGGCAACCCAGTTGGCCGGGCCAACCGGCGCCCAACAACCCTATGCCTATGGCGGCTATCTCTTTACCGCCGCCGTGGCCGGCGCCGTGGATGCCGAGATCGGGCAGGTCCAGTCGCGCCGCGGCTATGCGGCCGGCGCCAGTGGTCATATTTACGCCATCCACGAGGCAACCGGTGAGATTGCCTGGAGCTTTCAAGTCGTGGAGGAGGGCTTCTGGGGCAACCCGGAAATCAATGGCGGCGGCGGCGTCTGGTATCCGCCCGCGATTGATACCGAAACCGGCGTCACCTTCTGGGGCACCGGCAACCCGGCCCCCTTCCCCGGCATTATCGACTACCCCAATGCCGCCAGTCGCCCCGGCCCCAATCTCTACACCAACGCCGTTGTTGCGTTGAGCCATGATCAGGGGGAACTGTTGTGGTACAACCAGGTCAAGCCGCGCGACCTCTTTGACCTCGATTTTCAGGCGCCCCCGCTTCTCGCCACCGCCACCATTGACGGCCAGGAACGGGCGCTTGTCATCGGCGGCGGGAAGGTCGGTCGCGTAGTCGCCATGGACCGCCAAAGCGGTGAAACCGTCTGGAATACACCCGTGGGCATCCACGACAATGACGAATTGGAAGCCGTCCCCCTGGGCGAGGTCGTCACCGTCTATCCGGGGGTTTGGGGCGGCATTGAGACACCGATGGCCCTGGCCGACGGTGTTGTCTATGCGGCGGTGCTTAACCTACCCACCCCCTACACTGCCACCGGCTTTGATGCGGTGGACGGCACCGAAGCCGTCGCCAATGCCACCGGGCGCACCCAGTTGCCGGAAGGCACAAGCGAACTGGTGGCGGTGGACGTGAATAGCGGTGAGATTCTCTGGAACACCACCTTTGACGCCCCCGGTGGTTTTGCCGGCGCCACGGTGGTCAATGATCTCGTCTTTACCGCCCTCTTTGACGGCACCATTTATGCCCTGGCGCGCGAAAACGGCGCGATTGTCTGGGAGTTTGCAGCGCCCGGCGGCATCATCGCCTGGCCCGCTGTCGCCGGGGACACCATCATCTTTCCGGTGGGCATTGGGTCGCGCCCCGTCTTGATGGCTTTGCGGCTAGGCGCCGCCGGTGCAACGCCGCCGGACGAAACGCCGACGCCAACACCATAGACGAGCGCGTTTGTCACAGCAACAACCCTGTAGGGATAGGAGGAAACTGATGATGCAATCCACCCAAAGGCTTGGAATTGGGTTACTCTTCACACTATTTTTGGTTGCGGCTTGCACCGCTATCCAGGAGCCGACACCCACCCCAATCGATCCGCGTCAACCGTTGCCCACACCGGCAATCAGCGCCCAGGAGACCGTTGCCGCACCGACCGCCGCCCCATCACCGGCGGCCACCGAAGCCGAAGCGGCGGCGGCGGACGAAGCCATACAACCCGCCGAGGAGGAAGCTGTACAACCCGCCGAGGAAGAAACCATCGATGAGGCTGAAACAGAAGCCGCCGCTGATGAAGCTGCTGATGAAGCCGCTGGTGACGAAGACGAATTGATCAGCACGGGCGAAGAGATCTATGCCGCCGAGTGCGCATCCTGTCACCAGAGCGACGGCCAGGGAGACAGCAACTACCCCGCACTCGTCGGCAGTGAGCTTGTCACCGCCGAAGACCCCAGTGAAGCGATTGCCATTGTCCACGAGGGTCGCGGCCAGATGCCCGCCTTTAGCGACACTCTGGAAGACGAAGAGATTGCAGCCGTGGTCTCCTACATCCGCAATGCCTGGGACAACAATGCCTCAGCGGTGAGTGTCGAGCAAGTCGCACAGGGGGAAGCAGGTGAAAGCGCTGCGGCAGAGGCAGAGGCAACGCCGGCAGACGCAACAACCGCAGAGGCCGCCTCAGAGGAAGAGCAGGAGACGACCACCGAAGAGGCCCAAGCCCTCACGCCGCAGGATCAGCAACTGATCAGCGCCGGCGAAGAGGTCTATGCCATTCACTGCGCCTCTTGCCATCAAATCAACGGGCAAGGCACAAGCGCTTTTCCGGCCCTTGACGGCAGCGGCATGGTCACTGCTGAAGACCCCGCTGGCGTAATTCAGATTATTTTGCATGGGCGAGGTCACATGCCCGCCTTTGCCGACACCCTCTCTGATCAAGAGGTGGCTGCCGTCACTTCCCTCATCCGTAACGCCTGGGACAACAACGCCTCCCCCGTCAGCGTCGAACAGGTGAGTCAGGTACAAACCGGGGAGACCACCGCCGAGGCCGAAGCGCCGGCCGAGGAGGAAGCCGTACAGCCGACCGAAGAGGAAACCACCGCAGAGACCGAAGCCGTCCCTGAGGTAGCCACCGGTGACGAGGAAGAATTGATCAGTATGGGCGAAGAGATCTACGCCGCCCAATGCGCCTCCTGTCACCAAGATGACGGTCAGGGCAACAGCAATTACCCTGCCCTCGCCGGCAGTGAGCTTGTCACCGCCGAAGACCCCAGCGAAGCGATTACCATTGTCCACGAGGGTCGTGGCCAGATGCCCGCCTTTAGCGACACCCTAGAAGACGAAGAGATTGCAGCCGTGGTCTCCTACATCCGCACCGCCTGGGACAATGCTGCTTCCGCCGTGACTGTCGAGCAGATCAGTGAAGAGCCGGCGGATGCAGCCGCACCGGCGGAAACGGACGAGCCAACGCCTGAAGCCGACGCCACCCCGGAGGCCGAGGCAACGCCAGAGACAGAAGCCACGCCCGAACCGGAAGCAACACCGGAAGCCGAGGCAACGCCGGCGCCAACCGCTCCTGCCGCAATGGCCGTGACCGTGCGGGGGGATGAAATTTACCGCACCGCCTGCGCCGCCTGTCATCAACCACATGGGCAAGGGACAGAGCGCTATCCGGCGCTGGCCGGCAGTGCCATTGCCACGGCTGAAGACCCAGCCGAACCGATTATGCTTGTGCTGCAAGGCCCCGGTGAGATGCCCTCCTTTGCCGGCAACCTTTCCAACCAGGAGATTGCCGCCGTCCTCTCCTATGTCCGCAGCACCTGGGGCAACCAGGCCGCGGCGGTGAATGTTGATCAGGTGCAGCAAAGCCGCACGGGTGAAGCCGCGGCGCCGGCGGCTGAGACAACGCCGGCAGCAGAAGAAGATGGCGCCATGGCCGCCGAGGCCACATCGGACGCCGAAGCGGAAGCAACGCCGGCAACCGAAGAGACCACCGCGACCGCCGAGGAGACAGATGCCGTACAGCCGGCCGAGGAAGAAACCACCACAGAGACCGAAGCCACCCTGGAATCAACGCCCGAGACTGAGACAGCCGCCCCGCCCGAAACTGAGGCCACCCCGGCCGCCGAGACAACACCGGCCGCCGAAGCCACCCCAGAACCGGATGCGGCAGAGACGAATGGTGCAGCGACCGCGCCCAGTGACGAGGAATTGCTCGCCAGCGGTGATCGCCTCTACCAGATCAACTGCGCCGCTTGCCACCAGTTGAGTGGTCAGGGGACAAGCGCCTTTCCCGCCCTGGCCGGCAACCCCGTGGTGACCAACCAAAATCCCAGCGCCGCCATTGCCGTTGTGCTGCAAGGACGCGGTCACATGCCGGCCTTTGCCAACCGGCTTGACGATCAGGCGATTGCCGCCGTGGTCTCCCACATCCGCAACGCCTGGGAAAATGGCGCCTCTATTGTAAGTATCGACCAGGTGACGCAAGTCCGTGACGGTGAAACGGCAGCAGCAGAGACTGAGGCAACGCCGGAGGCGCAGACGACACCGGACGCCGCAGCGACACCCGAAGTCGAGGCGACACCTGAAGCGGAGACAACCCCAACAGCGGAAGCTACACCGGCAGCAGCAGAGGCCGCCGCGCCGGCCGAGGAAGAAGCACCCCCAGCAACCGAAGCCGAACCCGATGATACTGCCGGCGACAATGAGGAGCTGATCAGCATGGGCGAAGAGGTCTACGCCGCCCAATGCGCCTCCTGTCACCAAAATGACGGCCAGGGCGCCAGCAGCTACCCCGCGCTGGCCGGCAGTCAACTTGTCACCGCGGAAGACCCCAGCGAAACGATTGCCATTGTCCACGAGGGTCGCGGCCAGATGCCGGCCTTTGGCGACAGCTTGAGTGATGAGGAGATTGCAGCCGTTGTCTCTTATATTCGCAATGCTTGGGACAATGACGCTTCCATCGTCAGCGTTGAGCAGATCAGCCAGGATCAGGACGGCGTTACCCCGGCAGAGGAGGGTGAGGCCACGCCAGCAAACACCCCGGAAGCGGAGACGCCAACAGACGCCGAAACAACGCCAGCAGCGGAGACGCCGACGGCAGATGAAGCAACGCCCGCAGCAGAAATGCCCCCTGAAGCTGAGGAACCGGAGGAAGCAGCGCCGCCGCAAGTTGAGATGCAGGAAGAGGAAGCCGTAGCCGAGGAGACGACGACAGAACCGGATCCAATACAGTTGGTCCGTATGGGCGGTGACCTGTACATCCGCTACTGCGCCGCCTGTCATCAAGCGGCCGGTCAGGGGGTGGACGGCGTCTACCCGCCCCTGGCCGGCAACCCCCTGGTTCTCGCCGAAGACCCGGCGTCCGTTGTCAACATCATTTTGCATGGGCGCGGGGGGATGCCCAGCTTTCGCAATGATCTGACTGCCGAAGAGCTGGCGGCGATTACCTCCTATATTCGCAATCCCTGGGGCAACCAGGCGGCCCCGGTTAAGGCAGCCCAAGTGCGCGCCTTGGAAGAGAGCAGCACGACGAACCCGGATATCGATGCGAACAATGACCGGTGAGGCGATCCCACCGCGTGACTGTCACTGTGGAGCAAAGCGAGGAGCAGCTTATGAAGCAGGCGCAACATCATCGCCAACAGAGCCGTCAATCCGACCCCCGTCAGTTGACCCGGCGCCAGTTTTTACATAGCGTTGCCGCCGCCGGCGGCGCCGGCGCCGTTTGGGCTACCCTCGATGCCTGGGGCATGGCCAAACCGCCCACCCGGCAAACCCTACCCCCGCTGGATGGGCAAGTCAACGGTGTGCGGGTTCTCGTTCTGGGCGCCGGGATGGCCGGGTTGACCGCAGCCTATGAGTTGAGCAAGTTAGGCTATGCCATCCAGATTCTTGAGGCGCGCGACCGCCCTGGCGGCCATAACTGGACGGTGCGCCGGGGCGATGTCCTCACCGAACATGGCGGCGAACGGCAGGTTTGCGCATTTGATGAGGGGCAATACTTCAACCCTGGCCCCTGGCGAATTCCTCATCATCATACCGCCGTGCTGAACTACTGCCGCACGCTCCATGTCCCCCTTGAAGTATTGGTGAATTACCAGGCGGCCAACTACGCCTATGTCGAAGGGGATTTCGGCCCGCTGGCCGGTCGCCCCATCCGCCAGCGGGTGATCGATGTCAATATGGGCGGTCATACCGGCGAACTGCTGGCTAAGTTCGCCCAAAATGGACAGTTAGCCGAGGAGCTGACCAGCGAACATGTCGAACAGTTGCAGGAGTATCTACGCAATGAGCGGCTGTTGGATGATGAGTTCCGCTTTACCGGTTCAGCCCGCGCCGGGTATGTTAGGCCGCCGGGCGCCGGTCTGCAGTCGGGTGAACCGCTCGAACCGATCCCCCTGGCCGATCTCCTGCCCTATGCCGCCGAATTGATGGACGCCCAGGGAACCTACCTCGGCTCGGTGGCGGCCTATACGCAGCAGATGACCATGTTGCACCCAACGGGCGGCATGGACCGGCTCGCTTATGCAATGGCCGACGCCATTGGCGCCGACCGCTTTATCTACCAGGCCGAAGTGCGCGAGATCCGCCAGGATGAAAATGGCGTGCGCGTCGTCTACCAACATCTGCCGTCGGGGGAGAATCGTGAAATTACCGGCGATTATTGTGTTATCAATATCCCGCCTACCATCCTGCCCATCATTGCGGCAGATTTTGACTCGGCCATGGCCGAAGCCATTCGCAATGTTCCCTATCAAACTGCCGGCAAGATTGGTCTGCAATTTAACCGGCGCTTCTGGGAAGAGGATGAGCAGATCTACGGCGGCGTGACTCGCACCAATGTCCCCATCATCGGCAGCATCGCCTACCCCTCCTCCGGCTATCACGGGCAGAAAGGCATTATTCAGGGCTACTACAATACAGGGCTGGAGGCCATTGAGGTGAGCAACCTGCCGATCCAAGAACGGATTGAACTCGCGCTGAACTTTGGCAGCCGGATCCACCCCCAATATCGGGAGCATTTTGAAAATGGCTTTTCGGTAGCCTGGCATCGCGTGCCCTATATTCTTGGTGGCTGGTCCACCTATACTGACCGCACACGCGAGCAGTACTACCCCCGTCTGCTCGAACCGGACGGCCGTTTCTACCTGGTGAGCGAAGCGCTCAGTCATCTTGGCGGCTGGCTGGAGGGCGCCGTGCAGGCGGCTTGGATCCAGACGGAAAAGTTGCATCAGCGGGTGCGGGCCGCGCATGGGGGCTAACCACACGCCAACGCCAAGCAGCGTCAATCTGGGCAATATCTGTTTTACCTTGTTGATTTACTTTGTTGAACTAATGGGAGAGGGAGCACGCTCCGCTTCCACTGTGAATCCGGCGTAGACAAAAGGAGTGAACTTGATGCGTAACAACAGAAGATTGCTTTCTTTAATGACCCTTGGCGCATTTTCGCTGCTGCTGTTGCTGCTTGCGCTCGTCACGCAAGAGCAACTGGCGGCGCGTGGGGTGACGGCCAGAGTCTTGGCCCAAGCCGCCACGCCTACACCAAGCGAGGAGGTTACCCAAACCGAAACCACGACACCAACCGAGGAGATCACAGCAACGGAAGAAATGACCGGCGCAGCGGAGATGACACCAACGGACGAGATGACGCCAACCGAAGAGCTAACCGGCACGGAAGCGGTGACCGCCACGCAGGACATGACGCCGACCGATGAGGTGACCGCAACGGAAGAGGCAACGCCGACGGCAGAAGCGCCAACGGCAGAGATGATGCCCCCCTTAGCCATGAGGCCGCTAATGCCCTCCGCCCAAATTTCGCCCATACAGGTTTTGGGTGAAGCTGCGGTGGAGCCAGGTGAAACGGAAGAGCTTCCGGTTTCGGTGGTGCTGGTCAAAGTTGCGGACGGCTTGGTGGACCCGGTCAATGTAGTCAGTGCGCGTGATGGCAGCGGTCGCCTCTTTGTCGTCGAACGCAGCGGTGCCGTGCGGATTGTCACCCAGGACGGACAAGTGATGGCGGAGCCGTTCCTGGATATCAGCGACCTGGTGCTGGATGCTTTCCTGGAGCAAGGGTTATATGACATTGAGTTTCACCCCGACTTTGCCAACAACGGTCGCTTCTTTGTCCACTTTGCCGAATTGCTGCGCAACGGCGATTCGATGATCGTCGAGTATCAGCTCTCTGCCGATAACCCCGATCAGGCCGACCCCGACAGCGCCCGCGTCATTATGCAGATCGACCAGCCGTGGGCCAACCACAACGGCGGCGAACTGGCCTTTGGCCCCGATGGCTATCTCTACATCGGCAGCGGCGACGGCGGCTGGGAAGGCGACCCGCTGCGCGCCGGTCAAGATCTGACAACCCTATTGGGCAAGCTATTACGCATTGATGTTGACAACGAGGATGGTCGTCCCTATGCCATTCCCGAGGACAATCCCTTTGCTCCAGCAGCCGAGCCGCAACTGGTGCAGCTCTTTGGCGTGCCGGAGATTGAGTTTGCCAACATTTTGCCGGAGGCGCGCCCCGAAATCTGGGCCTTTGGCCTGCGCAACCCCTGGAAATTCCAGTTTGATAGTCAAACCGGCGACCTCTATCTGCCCGATGTCGGCCAGAACCACTCGGAAGAGATCAACTTCCAGCCGGCCGATAGCCCAGGCGGCGAAAACTATGGCTGGGACTTCCTCATGGGGACACGCTGCTTCCCGATTGAAGCCGAAAGTTGCAACGCCGTGGGCGTTCTCCCCGTGGCCGAATACACCCATGCCGATCATGGCGGCTGCTCGATCATCGGGTTGGGCATCTACCGCGGCGAAGAATTTGCCGATCTGAATGGCATCTACTTGAGCGGCGACTACTGCTCCGGCAAAATCTGGGGTTTGCAACAGGGGGAAAATGGCGACTGGCGCTATGCCGAGGTGGCCGACACCAATATCCAGTTGACCGGCGCCGGTGAAGATGAAGAGGGCAACCTCTATGTGACCTCCTGTGTCTGTAACTATGGCGGTCCGGCCCCGGTGGACAACCCGCCTGGTTCACTCTGGCGGATTGTACCGGCTGATCAAGTGCCGGAAGGCGCCGAAACTGAGCCTCCCCAGTAGAGCGCATAGGAAGCTGACGCACGTAGGGGCGGTTTGCAACCGCACGTATATGGGCAACGACAGCGATCAGAGCAAAGAAAGGCTATAACAATGGGTGTGTGGGTTGCGAAACAATGGCAAGGGTGGCGGGGGTGTCGCCGGCAGCGGACAATGGGCAAGCGTGGTTTGCCCTATCTGATCTTTGCCACTTTGCTTTTGACGACCGCCTGTGCTGTCCCGCCGGTTATGCCGCCGGATGCAGGCACGACGCCGCTGCTGGTCGCAGGTGACCCGGAACGGGGGTGGCAAGCGCTGCAAACCTACGGCTGCCACGCCTGCCACACCATTCCTGGGGTGCCGGGCGCCAACACCCATGTCGGGCCGCCGCTCACCGCCTGGGCCGAGCGGGGTTACATTGCCGGCATGTTGCCCAATACGCCGGAAAATCTCTTCAGCTTTGTTCAATATCCCCAGGCATTCCGGCCCGGCGGCGCCATGCCCGATCTGGGGGTAACACCGGAAGATGCGCGCAATATCAGCGCCTATCTGTACACCCTTCGCGACGATCGGTGGTGGCATTGGGTGGCGGTGAATCGCTAATGGCGATCCTACCTGGAAAGGAGAAAGCCAAGCTATCACCAAGAAAATTTTACTTGACAAGGAGAACAACCCGACCAGGACAATAAAGTTGAAAGGAACGATGCGTCACGCCTTTGCCAACCAGTTGGTGGTCGTCACTGAAGTATTGGTCATTCTATTGTCAGTTGTTTTCGCGCTAATTCAGACGCCAGGCCAGGCGACGACGGCAGCGGTGGCTGCCGCACCGGTGATTCCCCATCCCCTGGCCGGCTATGAAAATTGTGTTGAATGCCATGGCCCCACGCGCGCCGTCCCTTACCCGGCCAATCACCTGGGATGGCCGAACAGCAGTTGCACCCAGTGTCATCTGCCGGCGGATGCGGCCGCCTTGGGTGCTGCCCCCTTATCACCAGCGGACATTGCCCTCATCGGCGCTCAGGATGCGGCGGCGGAAGAAGGGGATCAAACGATGGCTGCCGAAGACGGCGCCCAACCAGTGCCGGCGGAACAAGTCGCTGCCGGTGAACAAGTGTTTGCCGCCCGTTGCGCTTCCTGTCATGTCGCCGGCGGAGCAGGGCCGGTCTTAGATGCCGCTGCACTAGTCCAATATGGTACTGCGCTTGAACTTTTTGCCTACACCCGCCGCACCATGCCTCCCGCCGCACCAGGTAGCTTACCGGAAGAGCAATATTGGGCCGTGACTGCCTATATGCTGGCCAACGAAGATCTACTGCCTGCCGACACGCTGGTCGGGCCGGCAACGGCGAGGGAAATTACACTGAACGAACCATAACCTGCTTGTCTAGTTACTGATAAGGACAAGTCAGCAATGAAAGGAGAAGGTGATGCTGAAACGTTATCGCAAGATTATCGTGCCGTTAGACGGCTCTGAGTTCGCCGAGCAGGTTTTGCCCTATCTAAAGCGGTTGACTGCGCCTACGGAAACCGAACTTTTTCTCGTCCATGTTATTGAACCGGCGCAATATCTCGCCGCTTCGCCACGGTTCACCCCGCCCGACATTGCCAAACTCATTTATGAGGGGGGTGAAGCCTATGTCTCCAAACAGCAAACCAGCCTGCAGGCGCAAGGCTACCAGGTCAAAGGCTAAACGGAGTAGGCCGCGCCAGTAGTTGTACAGGACGTACAGCGTGCCAGAGCAATCAAGTTGCACAAAGCTGACTGCTCTGGCCCTAAGTCCTCCGTTAGCAGGGTAAGGAGAATGATGGAATTACGCAATCAAAGCTGGCATACCGAATCGACCGAAGCCGTGCTGACAACGCTGCAAGTAACGCCGGACGGATTGAACCCGACGCAGGTGGCAGAACGGCAGCAGCGCTTTGGCCGCAACGAATTGCCGACCAACCCGCCGCCGACGTTGTTGCAGATCATCCTGCATCAGTTTCAAAGCCCGCTCATTTACATTCTGCTGGCGGCGGGCGCCGTCGCCCTGCTACTGGGCGATTTTGAAGACGCCATCTTTATCTTTGCCGTGGTGCTGCTCAATGCCGGCTTGGGCACGTTTCAAGAGTGGCGCGCCGAACAGAGCGCTGCCGCCTTACAGAGTCTGCTCAAACTGATCGCCACCGTGCGTCGGGAAGGTAGTGAGCAAAATGTAGAGGCCGCCGAGTTGACGCCGGGCGACATGGTCCTGCTCGAAGCCGGCGACCGGGTGCCGGCCGATCTACGCCTCTTGCGCTCGACCAACCTGTCGATTGATGAATCGCTGCTGACCGGCGAATCGGTGGCGGTGGTCAAAAACAGTCAAGCATTGCCGACGACGGATGCCGCACTGGGGGATCGCTTTAACATGGCCTACGCCGGCTCGACGGTAGTGGCCGGGCGTGGGCTGGGGGCCGTCGTTGCCACTGGTCTGCAAACCGAGATTGGCCGCATCGCCGAGGCGACCACCCTAAGCGCCGAGACCAAACCACCGCTGCTCATTCGCATGGAGCGCTTTGTCCACATCATCAGCTATTTGGTGCTGGCGGCGGTGGCGCTGCTGGCCGTAATTGCGTTGGTGCAGGGCGTTTCCCTGCTCGACGCCTTCTTCCTGGCGGTGGCATTGGCTGTCTCCGCCATCCCCGAAGGGTTGCCGGTGGCGCTCACCGTCGCCCTTTCGATTGCCGTCAACCGCATGGCGCGCCAGAGTGTGATTGTGCGCCGAATGCCGGCGGTGGAAGGCTTGGGCAGTTGCACGCTGATTGCCAGCGACAAAACCGGCACCCTTACCGTCAATGAACAGACCGTGCGCCTGGTCGTCCTGCCCGTTGACCAAGCCCTGACCGTCACCGGCGCCGGTTACAGCGATGAAGGCGCCGTCACCCTGTCCGACGGCGGGGCGCTCGCCGCCGCCACCCGTGACCAGGCTGCGACGCTGGCCAAGGCGGCCGTCATCTGTAACGATGCCGGGCTGCGCCGGGTGGGCGACCAGTGGCAGCAAACCGGTGATGCGGTGGATGTGGCGCTGCTGGCATTGGGCTATAAATTGGGTCTCGACCCCAACGCAACCCGCCAGGCCGTGACCGTTGTCGGTGAGATCCCTTTTGATTCGGAGCGCAAGTATGCGGCCAAAGCCTATCAGAGCGCCGACAACGCAGGGGTTCAGGTTGCCGTCAAAGGGGCGATGGAGGCGGTGCTGGCCTTTTGCACCCGAATGCGCACCGCCGAAGGGCTGGCTCCCCTGGATCGGGCAGCAGTGGAAGCCGAAGCGGAACGGCAGGCCGCCAACGGTTATCGCGTGCTGGCGATTGCCCAGGGTGAAACGGCGAGTGGCGAAATCACGAACGAGTTTCCCGAAAGTGTCATGCCACCCTTGACGCTGCTTGGTCTGGTGGGCATGATCGACCCGCTGCGGCCAGAGGCAAAGGCGGCGGTTGCGGCCTGTAAGCGGGCCGGTATCCAAGTTGTGATGATTACCGGCGATCATCCGGCGACGGCGCTCTCCATTGCGCGCGATGCCGGCATTGCCGACCAATCGACCGGGTTGCTGGCCGGACGCGACCTGCCGCCGGCGGAAAGCGGCGAAGAGCCGGCCTTTATCGAAGCGGTCAAGCCGGTGCGGGTCTTTGCACGAGTGACGCCCTTGCAAAAGCTGCATATTGTCCAGGCGCTGCGCCGCTTGGGTCACTTTGTTGCCGTCACCGGGGATGGGGTGAATGATGCGCCGGCCCTGCGCGCCGCCAACATCGGCGTGGCCATGGGATCCGGCACCGACATTGCCAAGGACACCGCCTCGATCATTGTCACCGATGACAACTTTGCCTCGATTGTCGATGGCGTGCGCGAGGGGCGCTTTGCCTATGACAATGTGCGCAAGGTCATCTACCTGCTCATCTCGACCGGCGTCGCCGAGATCATCCTGTTCCTGCTGGCGGTCAGCACCGGGTTGCCCCTCCCGCTGCTGCCGGTGCAGATTCTCTGGCTCAACCTCGTCACCAATGGCATTCAGGATGTGGCCCTGGCCTTTGAAGGGGGCGAACCCGGCGCCATGCAGCGCACCCCCCGCCCGCCGACCGAAGGCATCTTCAACCGCTTGATGATCCAACAGACGGCCCTGGCCGGCGCTGTCATGGGGCTGATCAGCTTTGGCGTCTGGGTCTGGTTGCTGAACGTCGGCATGAACGAGTTTGCCGCCCGCAACCTGGTGCTGTTGCTCATGGTGTTTTTCCAGAATTTCCATGTCTTCAATTGCCGCTCCGAATATGTATCAGCCTTCCGTGTGCCGCTCCGGCGCAACCCGATTCTGATGATCGGCGTGCCGGTGGCGCTGGGCTTGCACATTCTGGCGCTACACTTGCCCTTCCTCCAATCGATCCTGGAGACTGCGCCGGTGACATTGGGGCAATTTGGGTGGTTGGCGCTGCTCGCCTCAACGGTGTTGATTGTACTGGAGATCTTCAAGTGGTTGCGTGGCGGTCAACGCCAGACCGCCGGGGCTGTGGGATGATTTTGCCTGGGATCGCCGCCATCCTGGCGGCCAGTGTGTCGGTTGCCGCCAGGATGGCGGCGATCTCAGGGGTGAAAGGAGTACGCATGGTCAAAAATCGTTGGTGGGGCTTTCTGCTCTTGGTGGCGAGTGCCGTTGGCCTGTTCGCCTGCACCATGCCGACCGAGGCCGATGAGATTGCCGCTGGGCGCCAGGTCTATACCCAGAATTGCGCCATCTGTCACCAACCGGATGGCGAGGGCTATGCCCAGGTCTTCCCCCACCTGGCAAAATCCGATTGTGATGTTGCATAACCCTGAACCGGTGATTGAGATTGTCCTGAATGGCCGCGGGAGTATGCCCGCCTTCCGCGATCAACTTACGCTGGAGGAGCGGGCGCAGGTGATTTCGTATATTCGCACTGCTTGGGGCAATAAGGCTTCGACGGTAAGCCGAACGCAGGCCAAGTGAGAGATTGAGAGATTGGTTCGACGAAATCTCTATAATCTCTCAATCTCCTAAAATCTCTCAATTTCCTAAGCCCAACGATCCAGACAAGTCAGGAACAATTTGCAAAGCAACAGCAGGAGCAACATGGCATGAACTTCACAAGGCAGCTTCTTGGTCTATCTTTGTCCCTGGCGCTGGTGGTTGCCAGTGGTTGCGGCGTCGATTGGCTCGCCTACGAACGCAACCCAACCGCCACCCCGCGCACCCCCTTTAAGACGCCGACCGCCGTTCCCGAGCGGGTAGCGACAGTGGTTCCTGTCTCTGCCGTGCCGCCGGAGGTGGAGCAGGCGGCTCACGAGTGGCCGATGGCGAATAAGAATTACAGCAACACACGAGCGACCATGGATGCCGCCATCAATGCCGGCAACGTGGCGCAACTGGGCATGGCGTGGGCCTTTGCCATTCCCGGCGCCTCCAAATGGGGATCGGCGGCCACTAACCCACTGATCGCCAATGGTGTCGTCTACTTTCAGGATCTGCGCAGCAATATCTTTGCGCTTGACTTTGTCGATGGCCGCGTCATCTGGCAGAAGCTCTATGACCAGAAAGCTTTTGGCCCCAATGGCCCGGCTATCGGGTGGGGCAAGCTCTTTGCCCAAAATGGCATCAACCATCAAGTGGCGCTTGACCTGGCAAGTGGGGCCGAGGTGTGGCAGGCGGAACTGGGTGGCCCCGCCGGCGCCTACCAACCGCTGGTTTATGGCGGCTATGTCTACAGCGGCGTTGGCGCCGGCGCCTATTCAGAAAATCCCGATGAGAACATGAGTCTCAACCTGCAAGGCACCAGCGGCCACGTCTACGGCATCGACCAGGAGAACGGTGCAATCCTCTGGAGCTTTCAGACCATGACCGACGACTACTGGGGCAACCCGTGGGTCAACAGTGGCGCCGGCGTCTGGTTCCCGCCCGCCATTGACACCGAAACCGGCATGACCTTTTGGGGGACGGGCAATCCGGCCCCCATGCCCGGCACGGTCGATTACCCCAATGCGTCCAGCCGCCCCAGTCCCAATCTCTACTCCGAATCGATGCTCGCCATCAACGGGCGGACGGGGGAACTGGTCTGGTATAACCAGGTACGCCCGCGCGATCTCTTTAACTATGACTTCCAGAATCCGCCTATGCTTGCTACCGCCCAGAACAATGGGACGGAACGTCCGCTGGTCATCGGCACCGGCAAGGAGGGGGTGGTCTATGCCTTTGACCGGGCGAGCGGCGAGCTGGTCTGGCAAACGCCGGTTGGCTTGCATGAAAACAGCCACCTGACCGAGTTGCCGCTGGGTGAAGTGATCAATGTTTTGCCCGGCTTCTGGGGCGGGATCGAGACCCCGGCGGCCTTTGCCGATGGCATTGTCTATGTTGTCACCGCCAATCTGCCCAGCCCCTACACCGCCACCGCCTTTGACGCCAAAGAAGGCAACGAAGCGGTTGAAAACATTGAAGGGCGCACCCGCTATTCTGACGGTACGGGCGAAGTAGTGGCGCTGGATGTCAACACTGGTGAGATTCTCTGGTCTACCTTTTTGCCGGCCATTGCTTTCACTGCGGTGACCGTGGTTAACGATCTGATCTTCACTGCCACCTATGACGGGCTGATCTACGCCCTGCTGAGCGAGAGCGGCGAGATCGTTTGGAACTATCAGGCGCCGGGGGGCATCATCGCCTGGCCGGCGGTGGCGCACGATACGATTGTCTGGCCGATTGGGTTGGGGCGCGAGCCGGTATTGTTAGCCCTACGCCTGGGGGCTGCCGGTTCGCTGAGTGTCCCGGCGGCGCGTCCGCTCTTCACGCCGACACCCGCCGCTCCCACTCCGGCACCGGTGCTGCCGCCGCCCGCCACCCCGATGGCGACGCCGACCAGTGGCTAACCGAACTTTCGTGAGTAGATTGAACGACCTTTCGTTCATAGAATTGAGCGCCAACATGTTTCAGAATCTGCGTAACCACCGTATGGCATTGATGCAAACAAGGAGAACCAGCATGGGGAAATCGCGCGCGCTGTTGCGCCATGGCCATAGGGCGGCAGGCATCTTCATGCTTGTCCTGCTGCTGGCGCTCTGTCTCTATCAAATTCTTGGCATTGCTTGGTTCAGCGCCGCTGTCGCAGCCCAGCAGACGCCCACTGTCCCAGCCGAGCAAGCGGCAGAAGAGGGGTGGCTGCTGCCCGATCTCCAAACGTTGCCGCCGCGAGCGTTGCGGATCACCACCGAAGCCGATGGCATCCGCCGTATCCGCTTTAGCACAACGACAGCCAACCTGGGCCAGGGACCGCTAGAGATGTGGGGAGAATACGACGCGTCGATTAACCGCACACGGGCGACGCAGCATATCCACACCAATTCCGGCGTGGTCGTGGAACGCCATGTCGGTGACTTTGTCTACCATGAGGGCCACACCCACTGGCACTTTGAGGAATTCGTCGAATTTGAACTCTGGAGCCACCAGCCCGACGGCGCGCTTGATCAGCGGCTGTCCACCACCGGGAAGATGTCCTTCTGCATCCTCGACAACACCAGGGTCGATCTCGACCTCGACGGCGCGCCCCAAGCCGCCCAATTCGGCGGCTGCGGCCAGGTGCAGCAAGGCATCTCCGTCGGGTGGGGCGACACCTATGCCGCCACGGTCAGCGGACAGGAACTGGACATTACCGGCATTCCTGATGGGCATTATGCCATTCGCTCGACCGCTGACCCGGTCAATCGCCTGCTTGAAAGTGATGAGACCAACAATTCGGCTATTGTCTATATCGAGTTAATCGGCAACCGGATTGAGCGGCAACAATCCCCGGCGCCACAGACTGGCGTCGCCGCCACCCTCACCCAAACCATCACCGCAACAAGCGCCATTACAAAGACGAAAGTAGACGGTATGCAAACGCAGGCAGAGGGCGACATACCCGCATCCCCAAAGCCGCTAACGGTAGCGACGCTGGCAACCGATCTTGTGGCGCCGTGGGCGCTTGCCTTCGCCCCCGACGGTCGTATTTTTGTCACGGAACGTCCTGGGCGCTTGCGTGTTCTGACGGCGGATGGCGAATTGGCGCCTGAACCGGTGACGGTCATTGCCGATGTCGCCGCGACTGGGGAAGGAGGATTGCTGGGGCTGGCGCTGGATCCGGCTTTTGCTACAAACCGGCGGCTCTACCTCTATTACACCTATCGGGCCGACGGCGGGTTGCGCAACCGCGTTGTCCGCTACACCGAAACCCAAGGGCGTCTCGCCAACCGCACCGTGCTGCTGGAGAACATTCCCGGCGCCAATATTCACAATGGCGGGCGCATTGCCTTTGGGCCGGACGACAAGCTCTATATCACCACTGGGGATGCGGCGCAGGCTGCTCTGGCGCAGGATCGCGATTCGCTGGCCGGCAAAATTTTACGCATCAACCCCGACGGCTCGATTCCAAAGGACAATCCCTTTGCCGGTTCGCCGGTCTACTCGTATGGACACCGCAACGCACAGGGGTTGACCTGGCACCCGGAAAGCGGCCAGTTGTACGCCACGGAACATGGCCCCAGCGGCAATGATGAAGTGAACTTGATCGCACCGGGCGCCAACTACGGGTGGCCGGAAGCCCAAGGGGAGGCGCACCCGCAGCCCTATGTTGGGCCGCTCGTGGTTTATACGCCGTCGGTTGCCCCTTCCGGCGCCGTCTGGTATAGCAGTGTGCTGATCCCGCAATGGCAGGATAGTCTTTTCTTTACAACCTTACGTGGCCGCCACCTACATCGACTCACCATCGATCCCGCCGATCCACAAGGTGTTGTCGATCAGGAACGGCTCTACGACGGCGAGTATGGAAGGCTGCGCGCGGTGGCGCAAGGCCCCGATGGCGCCCTCTATCTCTTGACCAGTAATCGTGATGGCCGCGGTTCGCCCGCCCCTAACGATGACCGGTTGCTCCGCATCGTGCCGGGTGAATGAGCGAACAAGTCAGATCGGAGGTGAAGACTCATGAGCATTGATACGATCAGGAAGCATGCTTGCCTGAAGTACTTTGGCTTTGTTCTACTGACGCTGCTGACCGGTTGCACTGTGGAAGCGCCAACCTCGCGCACGACCGCTTCGGCGTTGGATGTGCGTGGCGAAGGGGCGCGCATTATCAGCAATGAGTGGTGGGTAGTCTTTGGCCTGGGCGCTGCCGTCTTTCTCGGCGTCATGGGGTTGCTGGCTTACATCATCTATCACAACACCCGCCGTCCCCCGGAGCTGGGGGTGATGATGGGCAATCAACGTGAGGGGATGCGTTGGCTCTGGCTGGGCGGGGTTGTCCTGCCGATCACGGTCTTGAGCATTGTGGTCTTCTTTTCCTTGCGCAGTCTGGTCGCGCTGGCGTCCGGGCCGGAACCAGAGGTGTTGACGATTGAGGTGGTTGGCCACCGCTGGTGGTGGGAAGTGCGCTACCCGGACGAAGGCTTTGAAACGGCCAACCAGATCCATCACTGCTGATACCATCCATGGCCTGGGCCAGGAGGCCGACCGCTCACGAGCGCCGCAAGCGCCAGATACGTTGCAAGAGACCTGGCAACAGCCCAGCGGCTTTCTCGGCTGGCTGATGGCGGTCAATCATCGTGCCATTGGGACGCGCTATGTTGTGACCGGGCTAGTCTTTTTTGTGCTGGCGGGGATTGCGGCGCTGTTGATGCGCATTCAACTGGCGGCGCCGGAAAATACCTTTTTGAACGCCGAGGCGTACAACCAACTGATGACCATGCACGGCACGACGATGATGTTTGTCTTTGCCGTGCCGATCTTGCAGGGGGTGGGCATCTACTTCTTGCCCCTGATGATTGGTGCGCGCGATATGGCCTTTCCGCGCCTCAACGCCTATGGCTACTGGTGTTATCTCTTCGCCGGGACATCGTTGTGGTTGAGTCTCTTCTTTGGCGCCGCGCCCAATGGCGGATGGTTTAACTACACCCCCCTCAGCACCACCCGCTATACGCCGGATCTCAATATCGACTTCTGGGCGACCAGCATCTCCTTTCTGGAGGTGGCAGCGCTGGTGGCAGCGACAGAAATTATCGTCACCACCATGCAGTTGCGTGCGCCGGGCATGTCGATCAACCGCATTCCCTTGACCGTTTGGGCGACGGTGACAACCGCTTTCACCATCCTCTTTGCTATGCCGCCGCTGATGACGGCCAGCCTGATGTTGGAGATGGATCGCAAGATCGCCACCAACTTTTTTAATGTCGAGGCAGGCGGAAGCGCGCTGCTCTGGCAACATCTCTTCTGGTTCTTTGGCCACCCAGAGGTCTATATCATTCTGCTGCCGGCGTTGGGCTTTGTCGCGGCCATTGCGCCCACCTTCACCCGCCGTCCGCTGGTGGGCTATGTGCCGCTGGTGCTCTCCTTTGTGGCGATTGCCTTTCTCAGCTTTGGCGTCTGGGTGCATCACATGTTCGCCACCGATCTGGCGCCCATGAGCCTGATCTTCCAGTCGATGACCAGCTTTGTCATTGCCATTCCCAGCGGCGTACAGATCTTTGCGCTGCTGGCGACCTTCTGGTATGGCCGCCTCTGGTTTCGCGTGCCGTTGTATTACATCTTCGGCTTTATCTTTGTCTTTGTCATCGGCGGCATCTCCGGCGTGATGATCGCCTCGATCGCCTTTGGCTGGCAGGTGCATGACACCTACTTCCTGGTGGCGCACTTTCACTATGTGCTGATCGGCGGATCGATCTTTCCGCTGCTGGGCGCCATCTACTACTGGTTCCCCAAAGTCACCGGGCGGCTGCAAAACGAGCGGCTGGGGCGCTGGGCCTTCTGGCTCTTCTTTATCGGCTTTAATGTCACCTTCTTTCCCATGCACATGACCGGCTTTCAGGGCATGACCCGCCGCGACTACACCTATCTGGCCGGCATCGGTCTAGAAGGCGTCAACCTTACCTCGACCATCGGCGCTTTTCTGACGGCGCTAGGGGTGCTGCTCTATCTCTGGAATCTAATCGGCAGCGCGCGCCGGGGAGCGCCGGCGCCCGACAACCCGTGGGGCGCGGGAACGTTGGAGTGGGCCACCACCTCGCCGCCGGCGTCTTATAACTTTCGCTTGCCGGCGCTGGTGCGCGATGCCTACCCACTTTGGCACGAACGGGCCAGCGGCGCCGCCGACCAGGAACGGCTGGCAAACCAACAGGATTTCGGGCTGCTGACTACCCGCCGCGAGACCCTGGGGACGACCATCCTCGACGCCGTGCCCGAACAGCGTATCGTCCTGCTCGGCCCGACCATTGTCCCGCTGTTCACCGCGCTAGCGACGGCGGTGATGTTTATCGGGTTGGTCTTTGATGTGATCTTTGTCGCCATTGGCTTTGTCCTCTTCTTTATCATGCTGGTGATCTGGCACAAGCCCGACCCCGAAGGCTGGGATATGACCTATGTGCGGGCCGGCATGGGACGCGAGAACAGTCCGGCACTGCCGACCAATATGGTCGCCACCAGCTTTGGACTGACAACCACCATCTGGTGGGGCATCGTGGCGTTGATTGTCATCGAAATTGTGATGTTTGGCGCGCTGATCAGCGCCTACTTCTATCTGCGCTCTGGCGTGAGCGAGTGGCCAATTGGCGACATTGACCCACCCGATCTGCTGTTGCCGACGCTCAATTCGCTCATCTTGTGGAGCAGTGTCATTCCCCATTACCTCGCCAAAAAGGCGATTGAACGGGGGGATCAACGACGGTTATGTGTGTGGCTGGCGGTAGCCGGTATCATGACGCTTGTCTTTCTAACGATCAAGGTTATCGAATATGCCAATCTCGATTACAACTGGGCCAACAACGCCTACACATCGATCATGTGGACGATTACCGGCTTTCATATTGTGCATACGCTGGCCGTGGTGCTAAAAACCGGCGTGGTCGGCTACTATGGCTGGCGCGGCTATTTCAACGCCGAGCGTTATGAAGGCGTCGTCTCCAATGCGCTCTATGCCTATTTCGTCGCTGCCATTTGGGTGCCGCTGTACTTGACCCTGTATCTGGCGCCGCGTGTGATTTAGAGGAATAGGAGATGGAGAGATTCAGACACCGATCTCTTAATCTCTGTATCTCTTAATCCCTCAAAGAAAGGAATCAGGGATGACCGTCTATTACGTCGAAGAACCCCGTCCCGACCCTGTGCCGTCGGGACAACTCTGGTTTGCCGTGGGGGGATCGATTGGGGTGTGGCTTGTTCACTTGGCGCTGGCATATGTGCTGGCAGCGCTCCACTGTCTGGCGGGTTTCTTCCGCTTTAGTATCTTTGGGTTGGAAGGGGTTCGCTTTCTGCTGCTCCTGCTCACGATCCTGGCGGCGGGGGGTATTGCGGCCAGCGGGTGGGTCGCCTTTCGCCACTGGCGGCGGCTGGATCAGGCGCGGGAAGAGCAGGAGACCAGCCATGAACGGGTCCATGCGGGTACGCACGCAGAGGATCCCACTGGCCGCTACCGCTTTATGTTGCTGGCGGGCATGTTGCTCAGTGGGCTGTTGGCGTGGTATGTGATCTGGTCCTTCTTTCCGATCTTTTCGATTACGCTCTGCCCGGAGGGGATTTGATTCATGGGCAGCAAGATAAGGCATTGTCAGAGAAAACAAGGAAGGTTCGCCTCTCATTCTGAAAAAATCTCTGGCGCACAGGGAGAGGAAGACCCTTCCAGGGTGACAGGCGAAACTCCTGGCGCGCAGGGCGCCATCCTGCGCTTGATGCGCATGGGGTGCAAACCGCACCTACTCGCGCTGCTTTGGTTGTTGGCAACGCCGTTCGCGGCGCTCGCCCATGATGGGGCGCCGGTCACGCCAACGACCTGGCTGCGGGCTTGGAATGGGGAGCCGACGCTATTGTTCGGGTTGACCCTTACAGCAGCGCTCTATGGCCGCGGCGTTTGGCGGGTATGGCGGCGGGCCGGACGCGGGCGGGGTGTCAACCGCTGGCAGGTGGCGGCGTTTGGCGGCGGCTGGTTGGCGCTGGTGGCGGCGTTGGTTTCACCGTTGGATGCGGTGAGCGGCGTTCTCTTTTCGGCGCATATGGTGCAACACACCTTGCTCATAGTTGAAACGTGTACCAGTGGGTTTGCCCTTCGGACAGGGTACGCCAGCGGCTATTCAGCGCTTCATCCACTGATGGATTGTCAAGATCGGCGGCGCCACCCGGTAGCCGACTAACGTCGGTCGGCGCCGGTGTCATTTGTGCCACTGGCATGGCGAGATCTTGTGTGCCACGCTTATGGCGTACATGGCTCGCCGCTTGTGTTGAGCTATAGCCGGCAAAGCTGCTGATGCTTAACGTAAGCGCGAGTACAATAAGCAACCATCCTCTTGTCTTCATTGTTCATCCCCTTGCCAATATCCCTATCTTCGTGCCACACTAACGGGCATGAAGCGCCAACCCAACTGCCCAACGGCTACACCACCGCCCCCAGCGGGTAATCGTCCCGCCTTCCTACAATGTGCACTCGTCACTCAGCGGTACGCCCCTGGGACTCGTGCAACATAAGCTGCGTAACTACTCCTATTTCTGCGCCGAAGGCTTCTCCTATGGCATCCGCCTCCCACGCGACAAAGACACCCTGGTCATCCAGTGGGCGCCCAAAGGCACCGGCATCGACGATCTGCTCTCCGCCGCCAGCGCCGATGGCGAGATTGCCAACGTGGGCATCGCCCTGGTCATGTGGGACCAACTCAGCGCGCTCATTTCGCGCTGGCAGGAGCAGGTCAACAGCGTTTCGGTGTTGGTGACGGGTCGCGCCAGTCCCGCCGGTCGCGCCCTCAATGCCCTAGCGCGCATGAATGATATCCCCTTGGGCGCCATTGCCGGCACGCAGCGCATGCTCTACCAGTTCGATGTCTTCAACCGCGGCGCCCCATAGCCACTGTGCCCATCGTCTACCCCGCCGACCAGTGGGAGCCGCGAAGGCTTAAGGCCCCGACGCAGAGAATGGCGAGCCACGAGTTCGCATACCAGGTCGTAAGGGAACCTCTGGTAACGGGTCCACCCACGAGCAAAAGCAAGCAGAAGCAGGAGGAAAAGATGATTCAAGTACTGGTCGTGGGTGTCGGTATTGCCAAAAAGGACTTTGCCGTCGCCTGTCGGGTGAGCGATATGGTCTAGACCCCCAACCTTACGAAAGTGGGCAGACGGTACGCAAACATGCCGGTATCTCCAAAATGGGCAACAGCGAAGTACGCCGTTTCCTCTATATGGACACACTTGGGGGCGTGCGCGGGAACAATCCACTCAAATCCTTTGATCAACGACTCGTGGGCCGCGGCAAAGCAAAAAAAGTTGCACTTATCGCTGCCGCAAAAAAATTCTCGTTTGGGCCTGGACTCTCTTCTCGCACCAAATTGCCTGGAATCCTGATTTTTATCAAATTGGGTCTTGACAAACGTGAGAGAAGTGCTATTACTCCTATCACTCCTAAGGTTGGGGAAAAAGTGGGAAAGAGGAGCTAACACTGGCGGTGCTAGAGACCGAAGTGATGGGGGCGATGCAAGAAGTGGGGCAAGCCGTGTTGGTGGCAATGTGCGAACTCTACCTCCCTTGTACGCGGCGCCAACGGTAGCCTGTCGGTGCGGTAGCGAAGCGGTGTACCAGCGGCGGCGGGTGGGGTAGACGAAGAGTGTGCTGGGGGTGCTTGCGGTATGGCGGCCCTACTACTTATGTGCCACCTGCCATCATGGGTTCTGCCCGTTGGATGAGCAGATCGGGCTGTGTGCAGGCGGCGTGAGTGCGGGTCTGAATGCGCTGATGGCGTTGTTAGGGGCGCAGTTTCCGTTTGCCGAAGCAGCGGCGATGCTGGTGCGCTTGACGCTGGTGCAAGTCAGTCCGAATGCGTGTCGTGCCGTCACCGAAAGCTTAGGGGCGTTAGTCGCCGCAGCGGAAACAACCGAACGGCAGGCGGCCTGGGCGGACCAAAGGCACTGATTTCGCCAAACAATGGGTCAAGCAACAACTCGACCGTCTCTGGCAGGGCCAACTCCTCGACATCCGGCGCATCCTCGATACCCATGCCACCAAACCCGCCGTTCAGGAGACCATCACCTACTTCCGCAACAAACAACAGCGTATGCGCTATGATTACTTTCGCTCCCTCGGCTTGCAAATTGGCTCCGGCACCATTGAAAGCGGCTGTAAGCATATCATTTGGCTCGCCTCAAGCAAGCTGGCATGATTTGGTCTGCCGAAGGTGCAACCACCGTGGCCAAACTCCACTCACGCCTCAAAAGCCGCTGCTGGGACGAAACTTGGCCTTACGTCCACCCAGCGCACGTTCTTATCAACACAAAGCGGCCTAACTCTGACAACTCTTGCTTGCACCCCCGCAAAATTCCCGATTTTCCCCAACCATGCGTTTGACAATTCAAAAATTCGCGCCTAGACTAGGTCGAAATTGCCAACATTGTCGAAAAGACAAAGACAATGAATCGTTACACGCCGACACAAGTAGGAAAATGTCTCGGCTTCTCCCGCTAGACCGTCCTCAATCGCATTCATGCCGGCGCCATCAAAGCCTATCGCGATCCCTTCAGCAACCGTTTCTACGTGTTGCCCGAGGATCTAACCAAGTACGCCCAAGAAAACGGCCTCCCGCTCTTCCCACTCGCCCAAAAAGCCGAAGCAGCAGAGCAAAAAGCCAACACCTAAAGCGCATGTAAGCCATGACTACGCCAAAGCTCTCCCACTTTCGAGCGCAGCCCAACGACCGATAACCGTACGCATTCCTAGGATTACCAAATTTCCCCCAATAACAAAAAGCAGTGTGTCTCTCGAATAGACACACTGCTTTTAGCACCTTACTAACTGAATACCCAATAGACAGGAATATACAATCGCAAGGCAAGGGATTTACAGGATCTGTTCATCAAGAACGACCCATTCTCGACAGATCCCGTAACCGTGAGGGGCGCTTGATGGGGCTCGAACCCACAACATCTTGATCCACAATCAAGTGCTCTGCCATTGAGCTACAAGCGCCATGACTACGAAGAGTACCGTATCGCAACGTGAGTTAGGCGATTGAAAAACCGGGGCGGTGAATCCACCCCGGCTTAGCTGGGGGACAGGGATTCGAACCCCAATTGATGGATCCAAAGTCCATAGTCCTGCCGTTAGACGATCCCCCATTAATCATTAATTGTCAATGGAAAACAAGTAATTGCTAATGAAACACGCTAGTACATTAACCATTATTCGTTTTCAATTGACCATTAACCATTAAAATGGTGCCGAGACCCAGACTTGAACTGGGGACACCAGCATTTTCAGTGCTGTGCTCTACCGACTGAGCTATCTCGGCAAAAAAGCCGACCTGGTGGCCGGCCTCTTACAGAGCGGGCGATGAGATTCGAACTCACGACCTTCTCCTTGGCAAGGAGACGTTCTACCACTGAACTACGCCCGCATTTGTTGTTGACCTGATTATACCCGGCTTGTGTGCCTCTGTCAAATTCAGGAGTAGCAAAAATTACTTTTTACCCTTTAGAAATCCGGTTTTTGGCAAAAACCGGATTTCTTTCTCCAGATTTTTCTCTCTGTGGACCCGGTCGGATTCGAACCGACGATCTTCTCCTTGCAAAGGAGACGCCTTCCCGCTAGGCCACGGGCCCGTAGTAATTGAAAATGGAGAATTGTTAATGCGCTCGTGTGGTTAACATGAATTAACAATTAACCGTTTTCCATTGACAATTAATTATTAGAAATGCCGACGAGAGGACTCGAACCTCCACACCTTGCGGCAATAGATCCTAAATCTATCGCGTCTGCCAGTTCCGCCACGTCGGCTTTCTCAGACTTCGTTATTATAACGAAACTGACCCAACTATGCAAATTGTCAACCCTACTCAACAACGGTCGGGGCGGACACATACCCCCGATTCTGTTCGCTACGGGTTGCCCCGTAACCGTACCGTCATCTGTCTCAACCGGCTTGCGCCGGCTGGCAGTTCATGGCCTGCTGGGTGTGACCCAACCTCACCTGCACCGCTGCGACGGGATCGAATGGTGTTGCCATCACCCGACCCACCCGCCTTGCTCTCAGTTGCACGCTCGCCTAGCCGGAACCATTGCTGGCCCCGCTGGTAGGCTCTTACCCTACCGTTTCACCCCTTACCCAAGTTGTCTTGGGCGGGAATCCTTTCTGTTGCGGTTGTAGTCAAGCAATAGTATTCCATTGCCTGCCCCCACTTGCTGTTTCGTGGGGCAACCTTGCCGACGTATCTTGCGACCGCCAGCCGAGAGTCGGGAAGTTCCTCTACCGAGCCACCCATAGGCGCCCGGCAGCGACGGTTGTTGTCCGCTCCGTTCAATGAGTGCAAGACGACATCGCCCATCTATCCAAGGATAGAACAATTGACGATGCCGCCCTGTGTACCAGCTATGTAATTATTAAACTACACTGCTCGTGTACGGCGCCGCATATACAGCACTGTACATCCATAGCTTACCATGAAGCTGCCCCGGTGTCAAGCTTTTGACAACTTTTGAACTCTGTTAAGCAACCGAGGCGGGTGCGGCCAAGTCCATCTCCGGCTGGCGCGGGCCTTCGACCCAAACTTGCCCATCAGACCAATTTTCCTGTTTCCAGATCGGCACAATGGCTTTGAGCCGCTCAATGGCATAGCGACAGGCGTCAAAACAGCCATCCCCGCGATGGGGCGTCGACACGGCGATCACGACACTTGGCTCGCCTACTTCGCAGCGCCCAATACGATGGAGAATGCTTACCTCCTGCACCTTGGGCCATTGCGCTTTGATCTCATCGCCGATCTGCGCCAACATACGTTCGGCCATCTCAGCATAGGCTTCATAAAAAAGAAAATCGGTGCCCCGTTTGCCGTCGTGCGTTGCCGTTTCCCCACGCACGGTGCCGGCAAAGGTGGTGATCGCGCCGCAATCCGGGCGATTCACGCGTGCGGCGACATCATCCAACGAAAGCGGCTGCTCGGTAATTTCAAAGAGTTTACGCCCCGTTGCCGCTTCTGCGCCACCGGAGACCGGCGGGAAAATCGCCACCACATCATTCGCTTTTAAAGGCGTGTCACGCTGGGCATACTGCTCGTTGACCGCCGCATAAATCGTGCGCTGTGTCAGATTCAACTGCGGGTGGGCGTCGGTCAAGAGGGTCAATAGATCGCCCAGGTTTGCTTCCCCCGGCAACTGGAAGACCTTCTCCTTCCATCCTGCCAACTGGCGTAGCGTTGCAAATAACATTACTTTCACTTCCATGCCTTCACTCACTCCTTACCCTGCTTTGTATCTGCTCTCTTCTGCCGTCTATCTTCTTGTCTTTTCATGCACTCCGCTGCCAATCGCCCGACTTCCCCCCATATTTTTCCAGCAGCCGAATATTGCCAATGGTCATGGTCTTTTCAATGGCTTTCGCCATGTCGTAGATGGTCAGGGCAGCGACACTAACGGCGGTCAACGCTTCCATCTCGACGCCGGTTTGGCCGTTGCAGCGGACAGTGGCCGTGACAATGACGCGATTGGCCGCTTCGTCCAGGGTAAAGTCAACGGCGACTTTTGTCAGTAATAGTGTATGGCAAAGGGGAATTAGATCGGGCGTGCGCTTGGCCGCCATAATACCGGCAATGCGCGCCGCCGCCAGGACATCGCCCTTGGGCAGATTGCCGTCACGAATCGCTTGCAGGGTCGTCGGCAACATCGCGACTTCACCCTGCGCCACGGCTGTTCGCGTGGTCACACTCTTATCACCCACATCGACCATTGTGGCGTGGCCCTGTTCATCTAAATGTGTAAGGTGACTCAACATCCGTTCCTTTTTGATAGAGATTGAGGAGATTGCGCGCTAAAGCGATTGCGTGGCTGAATCTCTCAACCGCTTTAGCGCGCAATTCTCCCTTAATTCCCAATCCACAACGCCGAGACTACCGCCCCTGCCGGCAGCACGCCCTCAGCCTGGGGCAATTGGAGCAGAGCGTTGGCACTGCGCATACTGAGCAGCCGGCTGCTCGCTTGACTACCGGTGCTGGTGGCGAGGTAGCCGCCTTGCCCATTGTTTAATGAGTTGTTCCAGGTAAGTGTCGCGCGATGGTATTCAGGCCGATAGGCATCCAACGTCAAGGGCTGGGCCAGATAAGCTCCCACCCGTTGCAGGTGCGGATCAGCCCAACCGGCTAACTGACGCAGCGCCGGCACAACAAATAAATAGTAGGTAACCAGGCTGCTCACCGGGTTGCCTGGCAAGCCAAAGACCAGCTTGCGCTGTCCGGCCACGGTTACGGTGGCAAAGGTGAGTGGCTTGCCCGGTTTCATGCGAATGCGACCAAAGTGGACGGCGCCGGCCTGTTCCAAAATCGGCTTGATGAGATCAAGATCACCCATTGAGACACCGCCGGAGGTTAACAAAACATCCGCTTCATCCAAGCCTTGTTGAATTTTTGTTTGCAGCGCGGTCGCCGTATCGCGGGCAATGCCCAGATCCAGCGGGACGCCACCGGCGGCGATGACGGCGCTATAGAGCATGGCGCGGTTGCTGTCGCGAATCTGCCCCGGCCCGATGACTTCAGTCGGTTCCACCAATTCATCACCGGTCGAGAGAATGGCGACCCGTGGCCGTGGATGAACACGCACTTGGGCTGCACCGACGGTTGCCAACAAGCCAACCTCCGCTGCGCCCAGGTGTACGCCTGCCGACAATACCACTTCCCCTTGGTGAATATCGGCGCCGATCTTACGAATGTCATCGCCTACGCGCACCTGTCGCCCGATATGCACTTGCCGTTGCCCATGGGCGGCGGGCAGCGGCGTGCTTTCTTCCACCATCACCACCGCATCAGCGCCGGGGGGGATGGGGGCGCCGGTAGTGATATAGGCGACAGTGCCGGGCTGCACCCTAAAATCGGCCACGCGACCAGCGGTCACTTCGCCAATCACCGGATAGTCACCGGGGCCGTCGGCAGCGATCACGGCATAGCCGTCTTTGATCGAAGCTGGGAAAGGGGGCAATGGCTCCGACGCTGTAACGCTTTCTGCCAAGACCAACCCAACCACATCCCGTAACGGCAGGGTTTGAGGGGGTAATGGCTGGGTTTCGGCCAGGACGATTGCCAATGCATCGGCCACCGGCAACATAGGGTAAGATGAGTCCATAGGTTATGTTTCTGTCCGTTTTTTCAGCAAAGTTAAATATCCGCCGTAGGGGCATCCCCTACGACCTAAACATAGCTTATAACGCCGGCGCCTGACAAATGAACTCTACCTCATTGCCGTCAGGGTCATCGACATACATAGTGCGGCTCGCCAACACCGGGTGTTTGCCACTGCGCGGCTGGATACCGGCGGCGACAAAGGTCTGGTATTGGGCATCAAATTGTTCACTCGGCACTTCAAAGGCTAGGTGATGGAGTTGATAACCGCGCGGCGCCGCTTGTAGCTTTGCCGGTTTTGGCACCAACACAATCATCTGGGGAATGCCGGCATGACCCTCGCCCGCTTTGAGAAAAACATTGGGCAGGGTCGGTGGCGAGATGATGGGCAACCCCAGCAATTCATGATAGAAGCGCACTGCTTGCGTTTTGTCCGTAGTCCACAAGACAATTTCAGCGAGACCAACAATATGGGCCATAGGTGTTCTCTTTGGTAAAGTTGGTTGATTGGGTCGTTGGTTTCGACAGGCTCAACCAACGACCCAATCAACTGAATCTAATGTTTCGGTTCGTAGTCCAGGGCAATATCAATCACTCCGGGTGCATGGGCCAGTTGAGCCGCCGCGTGGGGGGTGCATCGGACAAAAAGCAGGTTAAAACTGGTGGGGGCGCCGATACGGGCCACCTCATTTGTCAGCCCATGCTCCTGAATCCATTGTAACAACTGGCTGCGCTTGTGTTGGGCATTTTCCAACAATATATCAAACTTCTGCCGGCGATCACAAGCGGCTAGTCGCTCCGGCGCTGGTCGATCAATCGTTAGCATCACTTGAACCCAATCTGCGGAATCATGTTTCGGTGCACGATGGTGTCGTTGGTTCATGTTTCCTCCGGGATAATCATTAATTGTCAACGGCTAACAATTAATTGTGCGTACCTCCCTGTAATAGGCTGTCCTGTAAATCATTTATCAATAGTTCTCAACAAAACGAGCCAACCCGACGCCAACCCGATCACGGTCGCCGGCAATGGGCAGGGCGTGGGTGAGCAGGTGTTGGCGCAATCTGTCGCCTTGCAACGTCGGGTCGGCAGAGGCGGCCAAGGCGGCGATCCCGGTGACGTAAGGGGCAGCCATGCTGGTGCCGCTGGCCAAGGCATAGACGCTACGGCCATCGATCTGTCTTTCCAGGCTCGACAAAATATCAACGCCATAACCGACAAGATCCGGTTCGATCAGCGCAGCCACCGGCGACTGGCCGCCACCGCTAAAGGGGGCCGGATTCAGATCGCGATCCACGGCGCCCACCGAAAGCGTTTCCGGGTAGTAGGCCGGCGCCCGGAGACGCCCTGGGCCATCATTACCGATGGCGACAATGGGTAAGACATTATAATCGAAGAGCAGCGTATTCAGGATCTGCTGCATCCCCCGGCTGACCGCGCCCAGTTGCGCCACATTCACCCACTCCGGCGCAAAGCCCAGCGAGATGTTGATGATCACCGGCTTGTGTAGATTCTTTTCCAGCCGCACTTCGGCCAACATGGCATTGAGGGCAATGACCACCCGTTCCAAGCTGGTGCGCAACGTTTCACTTTCGATGACGGAGGCGACCATCAAGTCAACCGCCGGCGCTACGCCCACATGTTGTCCACTAATGATACCACAGACATGGGTGCCATGCCCATCGACATCAAAGCCGCGACAAGTGCGCACGGCATCGGCGGTTGGGTCGAGGGGAATATAGCGAAAGTCGATCTCTTTTTGACGGAACTCAAGGTGGTCAGCGTCGCAACCGGTATCCAACACACCGACCAGCACCCCCTGACCACGGATTCCCTGTTGATGGGCCAAGGCGATGCCGCTGGCTTCCGGCCAGCCGAGATAGCCGCGTGGCCGGCGCAGAAAGCGCCGATCCATTATGGGGCGTGATAAGGAAAGCGCCACATTCGGCACCACCACATAATCGGGTTCAAGCAATTCACGCGCCCGTTCCGCCACTGCCGGGTTTGGCGTCTCGACAATATAGGCTTTGAGGAAATCGAGCCGCTTAAAGGTGTGGCGCAACTGGGGCGTACGCTCCACCGGATCGACTTGCGTCAACCCGATGGCCTGCAAGAGCGCCCGTTTACTGCCATTGGTTTCGGTCTGCGCTGCCGCCAGCCGTTGATCCTCCACCGACTGGACAGATGTCGCCTGGGGGGTTGTCAACAGACGCCGTAACGCCACAAATTTGGTCATAATTTGGTCTGTATTCTAGGTAATGAGCTTACTAATCTTAGAATCTGTCTGAAAAGGAAAAGCTGTCAGTTGAGAAGGTGGTATAAGCTGAAGTTGTGAACAAACAACTTTATCCA
>JAPKMW010000001.1 GCA_026645575.1 Caldilineaceae bacterium | reverse complement strand
CCAGATTGCCATGATTCGCCTCATGCTCCGCCGTCTCGCTCGTTCTTGACCTTTTCAGACAGATTCTAATATCCAATATCTAATTACGCCTCCGCCAACTCCGCCCACGAGGACATGGACTGTTCTAGCGCCGTTTGGGTTTCGGCGTAGGCAGTGGTGAGTTGTTGGATCTTGGTGAATTGCTGTTCAGCGCTGGCTTTTTGGAGCGCTTCCTCGATCTGGGCCAGCTTTTGCTCCAATTGGTAGATCTCTGCCTCTTTGGCCGCCAAGGCACGTTCCCGTTTCCGTTCCTCACTTTTATTGCGGCGATCCTGCCCCTGCACGCGCCGGCCATCGCTACGCTGTTCGGCGGCGGCCGTGCGAGCCTCTTCGCGGGCGGCTTCGCGGGCGGCGATATGTTCAGCATAGGTGCCGGGGAAGACCACCATGTGACCATCCTGCAATTCCCAGATTTGCGACGCCAGTCGATCCACCAGATAGCGATCATGGGAGACCAGCAGGATCGTCCCCTGGAATTGCTCCAAGACTTCCTGCAACACTTCCTGTGCAGGAATGTCCAGGTGGTTGGTCGGCTCGTCGAGGAGCAAGAAGTTTGCGCCTTCCAACGCCAGTAGAGCCAACGCCAGCCGCGCCCGTTCACCACCGCTCAACATATGCACCGGCTTAAAGACATCGTCATTGCGGAAAAGATATTGGGCCAGATAGTTACGTGCCTGACCGATGGGCATGTTGCGGAAATCGAGCAGTGTTTCCATCACCGTGCGGTTGGGGTTGAGCTTGTCATGGGCTTGGGCGAAATAGCCTACCTTCAAGCTGGCGCCAAAGCGTAATTCGCCTTTGAGCGGTTTCAGATCCGACATGAGGGTGCGCAAAAAGGTCGTTTTGCCGGTGCCATTGGGGCCGATCAAGGCCGCACATTCGCCGCGCGTCAACTCAATGGGATCAGCCCGGAAGAGCAGATTCCCTGGATAGCCAATCTCCAATTGGTTGCTGCGCAAGACCAAATTGCCGCTGCGCAGGTTGGTCTGTAACCGCATGTTGAGTTGGGGCGGGCGCACAACCGGACTTTGTAAACTCTTGATCGCCCCTTCCACATCCTCAACCCCCCAGCGCGTTTCCGAGATGGATACTTCGTCCATCACCTCGCCCCAGTTTTTGGTGTTGAGGAGATGGAGACCACCAGCCTCCACCACACGCACCTCGCGAATTAACCGTTTGAGGCGACCCTTGGCGCGATCGCGTGTGCTGTCGCGGGCGATGTTGCGCTTGATAAAGTCCAGTTCGCTCAGGAACTTTTCTTTAATCGTGTCAAACTCTTCCTGGCGACGCGCCCACCGTTCCTGGCGTTGCTGCACATAAGCGCTATAGTTGCCGCGATATTCCTCGATGCCGCTGCGGCTCATCTCCCAGATGCGATTAACAACGCGATCCAGGAAGTAACGGTCATGGCTGACAATGAGCAAGGCGCCGGCCCAAGTGCGCAGCGTGCCTTCCAGCCATTCAATCGCCCCGACATCCAAATGGTTGGTCGGCTCGTCCAGGATCAGGAGATCGGGCTGTTCCAAGAGCAGACGGGCGAGCAGGGCGCGCGTCTTTTGGCCGCCGCTCAACCGGCTCAAGGGCGTGGGCCAGTCGGTCTTCGAGAAACCCAACCCTTGCAAAACCTGGCTGATCCGCAACTCAATGCCATAGCCGCCGGCATGTTCAAAGGCATCGTGGGCAGCGGCGTATTCACGCAACAGATCAGCGGAGGGTTCCCCTTGCGCCATGCGCTCTTGCAATTGGTGCAGATGAACCTCCTGCGCTTTCAGATCCTTGAAAACGGTCAGCATCTCGGCATGAATCGTGTTATCACGACCAGCAAAGGCTTCCATCGCTTCCTGGCGCAGATAGCCAATGCGCGTGCCCTGGGCAAAGTGGACGCCGCCGCTGGAGGGCGTCGCCAGGCCGGCCAGGATGCGCAGCAGCGTCGTCTTGCCGATGCCGTTTGGCCCCACCAGACCGACCTTGCCGTCGTTGGGAATGCTGGCCGTGATGCCCAGAAAGACATCAAAGTCGCCGTAAGATTGACTGATGTTGGAGAGAGTTAAGATAGACATAATCGCAAATCCACAAATACTCGAATCAAATCCCGGAATCAAAAGACGCCCGCAATCATGCGCAATTCCCAATCCTACCACAAATTGGGCCAAGCGCAGAAACTGTGCAGGGTTGATTGTCGCAGTGGTTCTGGTGTGGTATACTAAAATGTGTGACTGTAATCAACAACAAGGAAAGTTTTATGCCACGTCAACGCCTGCGCGACCTGGGCATCACCATTGGTGAGTACCCTACCGGTCAACACAATGCCATTACCGATGTTCCCGATATTCTGGTCGGCCACACAACGCTGATCTATGACGAGCCGCGGGTGGCGCGCACGGGTGTCACTGTGATTGTACCGCGAGGCGGCGATGCTTATCAAGACCAATGCTATGGCGCTTATCACTCCTTCAACGGCAATGGCGAGTTAACCGGCGTCCACTGGCTGGAAGAGTCGGGCATGATCGGTGGGCCGCTTGCGATCACCAACACCCATCAGGTCGGACTAGTGCGCGACGCACTGGTGGAGCATGAGATTCAGAAACACCCGGAGAGCGGATTTTTATTGCCGATCGTCGCTGAAACCTACGACGGCTGGCTCAATGACATTAATGCCTTTCACCTGACCAAAGAAGATCTCTTTGCTGCACTGAGTAACGCCCAAAGTGGGCCAGTGGCCGAGGGCAATGTCGGCGGTGGGACGGGGATGATCTGTCATGAGTTCAAAGGCGGGATTGGCACGGCTTCACGTCTGGTGACGACGCCCAGCGGTCGTTATACGATTGGGGCATTGGTGCAGGCGAATTATGGCGCCCGTCGTCATCTGCGGGTCAATGGCGTGCCGGTGGGGCGCTCCATTGATACAGAGCAAGTGCCGTCGCATCGTCAGCGGCCAAAGGCAGATGGGTCGATTATTATTGTGGTGGCGACGGATGCGCCATTGCTCCCGCATCAATGCAAACGGCTGGCGCAACGAGCGACCGTGGGATTGGCGCGTGTCGGTGGGACGGGCTATAACGGCAGTGGCGATATTTTTCTGGCCTTTGCCACCGGGAATCATGTGCCAGTCGCAGCAACGGGACTGATTCCTTTGCAAACGCTCCCCAACCAGCAAATGGACCCGCTCTTTGACGCCACGGCGGAAGCGGTCGAGGAGTCGATTTTGAATGCACTGTGCGCAGCGGAAACGATGACCGGGCAGCAAGGGCGCACGGTCTACGAATTGCCGGCGGATCGCTTGCAGGCAATCATGGCAAATTACAATTGATCGTTGGAACTGGTGGCAATATGATCAATCACGCTTAACGCTACCAGCGCAACAATGAGTAAGGTGAATAGTAATAACTTATCCATTCGGTGTTTGTCCTTTGGTGTACGGTGGAGCAATCGCAAGTTACATTAGCGATGACGCACAAGCGGCAGGATAGTCGCGAAAATTCAGTAATCAGAGCGAAGCATCAATGACAGTTTCGGCATAGCAACCCATGAGCAGTAGCCGCAACGCAGCCGGGATTACAATAACCTGACCCTGGACTACGCTACTACATGACTGCGAACTGTTGATTATGCAAACGGCGGTAATAGAAATTGTATTCTTTAGCCCTGATCATTATAATTGACAGCAGAAATTCCGAAAATCGGAGGGGAATCAATGGTTACGACAATGCAATTACGTGCAAAAGGTTCGCTGACAATCCCAGCGGATCTGCGGCAAAAATATGCGCTAAACGAAGGTGACGTACTGACCTTAGTTGATTTAGGTGATGGAAGCTTTTTCCTAACGCCTCGTGTCTCAATGATTCCTAAGCTTGTTGCAGAGATGGAAGCCCTACGTGAAGAGGCAGGGATCAGCTTAGAAGAATTATTGGAAGGTTTACCTGAACAGCGACGCAAATTATATCAGGAGCGCTATGCAAGCCACCCCTGAAACTGTTCCATTCCGTCTGTTTTTTGATAGCTCAGTTCTCATAGCTGGCGCCTTCTCTCAGAAAGGCGCCAGCTATATTTTATTGCAATTGGCAAATTTAACCTTGCTTGATGGTCGGGTTTCTGCTGATGAATGTGTTGAATCGGAGCGCAACGTATTAGCAAAGTTGCCGGCGGCCCTTCCCATCTTGCGGGTTCTGATCAATGATGCGCTTACGATTGGCCCACCGCTACAGCAGGAACAGATCCAACAAGCGCTTCCTTATGCTGATCCTAAAGATGCACCGATCCTGGCGTCGGCGATTGGGCAACAATGTCAATACCTTGTTACCCTGAATGAGAAGGATTTCTGGCCGTTATCCACTGTAATCAAGGTAGTACGTCCTGGCATAATGCTACAAGAGATTCGTCGTCGGCTTTATACAGAAAGCAAGCAATGACCACCTTTGACCACGAAACCTACCTCTCCCCGCTCACCTGGCGCTATGGCGGCGACGCCATGCGTACCATCTGGAGTGAAGCCCAAAAGCGCCGCCTGCTGCGCCGCTTTTGGGTCGCCTTGGCCGAAGCGCAAGCCGAAGCTGGCCTGGTGACGACTGACCAAGTCGCCGATCTACGCGCCCACCAGGAGCAGATCGACATTGCTCGCGCCGAGGAAATTGAGCGGGAAATTCGCCATGATCTAATGGCCGAAATCAAAACCTTTGCCGAACAATGCCCTGTCGGTGGCGCCATCATTCATCTGGGCGCCACGTCAATGGATGTGCTAGACAATGTGGATGCCCTCCGGTTGCAACACGCCTTGGATCTCATCCTGGCGCATCTCCAAAAGCTATTGACCGCACTGGCGGCCCGCATCGAAGCTGAAGCGCACACCCCCGCCATTGCCTTTACCCATATCCAGCCGGCTGAACCGACCACGGTTGGTTATCGCCTGGCACAGTATGGACAAGATCTGTTAATCGACTGGGAAGAGCTACAGCGTGTCCGCAACGGCATTCGGGGCAAGGGGTTAAAAGGCGCCGTCGGCACCAGCGCCAGCTACACACAACTGCTGGAAGAATCAACCTGGACAGCCCAGCAATTGGAAGAGCGGGTGATGAGCAAGCTGGGATTACAAGCCTTTCCCGCCGCCACCCAAACCTATCCACGCAAACAGGATCTGTTGATCCTTAACGCCTTGAGCGGTCTCTGCGCCAGCCTCCATAAATTTGCGCTGGATCTGCGCATTCTGCAAAGTCCGCCCATTGGTGAGTGGAGCGAACCCTTTGGCGCCAAACAGGTAGGATCGAGCGCCATGCCCTTCAAACGCAATCCGATTACGGCGGAAAATATCGACAGCTTGACCCGCCAAGTCGCCGCCCTGCCCCGCATTGCGTGGGATAATGTCGCCTTGAGCATTCTGGAGCGCACCTTAGACGATTCCGCCAACCGACGCCTCTTCCTACCCGAAGCCTTTCTGTTGACCGACGAGGTGTTACGCCGGGCGCAGGGACTGGTCGAAGGCTTGCGCATCTGGTCCGGCCCAACAGCGCGCAACCTGCGCGACTACGGCCTCTTTGCCGCTACGGAGCGGGTCTTAATGGCAGCAGTGCGCGCTGGTGGCGATCGCCAGTCGCTACACGAAGTCATTCGCGAACATAGTTTGACGGCTTGGGCCGCGCTACAAGAAGGGAAATCCAATCCAATGGCCGACCTGTTGGCCGCTGACCCACGCATTACCACTTTTGTGCCGGCGACAGTCGTACCAACGTTGCTGGACGCGACCGAACATGTTGGCGATGCACCGGAACGGGCTACAGCGGTTGCTGCCGCCATGCGCGCCGCCGTTCCAGTGGCAACGGAGTAACCTTGATGAGCACTGAGCTTGCACCCACCCTGATTTTGACCGCCGAGGCTGATTTTCTTGACCTGGCGCTGGCTGAATTACACAAAGCGCTGCCCGATGCCCAAACTACCCCTCTGGCCGATGGCGTGCTGTTAGTCAGGAGTAATGAATCCTTTTTCGATCTGGCCGAACGCTGGCGGCTGGCCCCGCCGATCTTTGTCCGCCACATTTGCCCAGTACAGGAGATTGTGCCGCTGCGCAACAAGCTCAACACCGATCTTGCCATTCTGCGCCAGCATATCACCGAGGCGGTCTTGCCGCTGGTCGATCCCGACCTACCCTTTTCCGTGCAAACACGCGTCCTGGCCGACCTGCCCTACAAACCCTTTGACCTCAACAACGCCATTGCTGAAATTCTCAATAGCAGCGGCGCGCCCTTGGATGTGCGCAATCCCCAACAGATTCTCTCTGTCGTCTGCGCTACTAGTGACAATACGAATTACGCTGCTTATCTGGGTCTCTCCCTTGCCATTAACAACCTCTCTAACTGGGCCGGCGGGGTACGCCGTTTTGCGCGGGAAGAGGGGCAGGTGAGTCGTTCGGAATTTAAGCTATTAGAGGCGTTGGAAATTTTTAAGATCCAGCTACCACCACGCGGTGTCGCCCTGGACTTAGGCGCTTCCCCTGGCGGCTGGACGCGTGTGCTGCGCCAGAAGGATCAATATGTTACGGCGGTAGACCCTGGCGACCTCGATCAGCGTGTTGCCACGGATCGAGGCGTGCGCCATAAACGGATGACCGCCGAACAATACCTGGCCGATGAGCCGGATCGCTTTGACCTGATTGTCAATGACATGCGCATGGATGCCCGTGATTCGGCCCGGATGATGGTTGCCTATGCAAAACAACTCTACCGCCACGGCCTGGTGATCATGACGCTCAAGCTACCGGAGCAGAACCGGCAGCCCATCATCGACCATGCCTTCAAGCTTTTACAGGAAGCCTACACGATTGCCGGCGCGCGCCAGTTGTTTCATAACCGCAGTGAGATCACAGTTTATTTGCGCCTGAAAGGGTCGCGATAGTCATGTCAGCCAATGACCTCTTGACCCTCTACACCCAAGATCAACGCATTAACGTCACCTACCCGGATAGCCAACGGGAAGTGCTACCGCACTTGATTCGCGCGCTTCCTCATGGCGACACCGGGGAAGGCACCATCATCTATTCCCAACTCGATGAAACCAATGCCGACCAGGTGATTCGCGAGCAAATCGCTTGGTTCACGGCACGAGGGCAGAACTTTGAGTGGAAAGCTTATGACTACGATCAACCCACCGATTTGGTGGCACGATTGGCGGCGCATGGCTTTGTCGTGGAGGAAAGCGAAGCGATTATGGTGCTGGATCTAGCGCAAGCGCCGGCAGCCCTCTTGCAGCCACCACGGCAAACCATTCGGCGCTTAACGGTCCCGGTGGAATTGGCGCTAGTACGTACCATTGAAGAAACGGTTTGGGGTGGTGACTTTGCGTGGTTAGAGGAATTTCTCACCCATGCGCTCTGTCACCACCCGACACAAATGAGCGTCTACGTTGCCTATCAGGGCGAGGTCGCCGCCAGCGCCGGCTGGATCTATTACCCGAAGGGCAGCCGGTTTGCCAGTCTGTGGGGCGGCTCGACCCTGGCGGATTATCGCGGGCAGGGTCTCTATACGGCGCTCCTGGCCGTGCGCACCCAGGAAGCGATCCGCCGACAGGTCGAATACCTCACCGTCGATGCCAGCGCCATGAGCCGCCCGATTTTGGAGAAGTTTGGCTTTGTCCAGATTGCCGAGTCGTATCCGTGCAAGTGGCAACACAAAGGATAACTGGTTAAGTTGGCTATTACTTTATGCTCTCCTGAAACTCACCCTTACTTGACGAAAAAATCCAAATTCAACAATTAGAAACGAATTTCTATTTGTGGTAAACTTATCCTATGGCAAAAGATAAAATTCATGATGCAGTCAAGAATGCCCTCGACAAGGATGGCTGGGCCATCACAGCAGAATTTCTTCAGATTGAATATGAGGAACTCGAAATTTATGCTGACATCGTAGCAGAACGAGAGCCGATTGTTGCAGAAAAAGATGGCGCAAAAATTATTGTTGAAGTTAAAACTTTTGCTGGACGTTCGTTTATTCGCGAATTACAGCAAGCGCTCGGACAATATGATCTCTATTTTGATGTGATTACTCTCGCTGGTTTGAAATACGATCTGTATATTGCTATCAGTCTGTACGTATATAAGACTTTCTTCTTGCGAAAAGGCACTCATGAAATTATACAACGGCGCAAGATAAAGCTTTTAGTAGTTGATGTCGATCGAGAGGAGATTGTTCAATGGGTCAAATAGAATCATACTCAACATTGATCAAGCAAGCTTTGAGCGAATATGTGACGCTCGTTCGTAGGTCACCCAACCTCCCCTACCGAGTTGTGACGGCATTTGATGATGACCATCAGCAGTATTTGGTACGTAAAGTTGGTTGGAAGGAGAATAACCGCATTCTCAAAACAGTTCTACACGTTGCGCTAGAAAATGGCAAAATCTGGATCGAAGAGGATTTGACCGAAGATGGGATTGCCACCTGGTTTCTAGAACATGGGGTTCCTAATAACGCGATTGTGCTTGGTTTTCAACCACCACCACTACGGGCTTACGGTGAATTTGCCGTTGCCTGACGCCACCGCTTGCTCACAGCCGGTCATGGACAAGCTGTGAGCAAGCTTGTAACCTATCGGCCCGGTCCATCGACAATACGTCCCGGTTTGGCTCCAGTATGCTCACTGTTCTTAAGCACCCGCACCCCATTCACCCAGACATCGCGTACACCCACAGAAAGTTGATGCGGCTCCTCAAAGGTGGCGCGGTCGCCGATGGTGGCGGGGTCAAAGATGACCACATCGGCTACCATACCCGTGCGCAGCAGACCACGATCACGCAGACTCAGTCGGTCGGCCACCGCTGAAGTCATCTTGCGCACGGCGTCTTCCAGCGGGATCACTCCTTCGTCACGGACAAATTTGCCCAATACGCGGGGATAAGTGCCGTAGCCACGTGGGTGGATCGGCCCCCATGCCTTGCCCCACGCCGGGTCAAAACCACCGGCGTCGGTGGAGATCTTGATCCACGGTTGGCGCAGTTGCAGTTTGAGATTCTCTTCGTTCATGCTGAAATAGATGGTGCCGATGCGCTGCTCTTCGCTCAAGAGCAGATCCATCGCGGCGTCCACCCAATCCTGCCCCCGTTCAGCGGCAATGGCGGCTAACCGTCGGCCCACATATTGTTTGTTCTCTGGTTTGTAGAAGCCAACCGGCATGACATTTTCGGGGCCATTCTCCTGCACCATCGCCTCCCAATCGCCAGAGGGGTTGAGCGCTTCGGCCTTGATTTTGGCGCGCATAACCGGGTCGCGCAGGTTGTCATAGAACTTGCCGTCCGCCGCTGCCCAAGGTGGCAAAATCGATGTCAAGCCGGTGCCGGAAGCGGCATAGGGGTACATGTCCGCCGTAATATCGACCCCTTCGGCACGGGCACGGTTGATCAGGTCGATGGTGGCGGGCATGAGATGCCAGTTGTTGCGCCCCGATGCCTTGAGGTGATAAATCTCCACCGGCACGTTGGCCCGCTTGCCGATTTCGATAGCCTCATTCATCGCCTCTAGTAACAGACCAGCCTCGGAGCGAATGTGGGTGATGTAAACGCCATTGTAGCGAGCGACCGTTTTGCAGACCTGTACCAGTTCGTCAGTCTCGACATAGCAGTCCGGCGGGTAGATGAGCGCGTAGGAGACGCCAAAGGCGCCCCCTTCCATCGACTCGGCCATGACCCGTTCCATAACGGCCAGTTCGTCGGCGGTGGCGCGGCCCATCTCCATACCTTTGGCATATTCACGCAAGGTGCCGCCGCCCAGGAAGGAGCCGATATTGGGCGAAACACCGTGGTCGATCATCGCTTCCAGCCAGTTGCGGAACTTCGTCCAGCCCTTGATGCGCTCAACCCACTCCGGCATTTGTTTCAATAGTGTACTGTTCACAATCGACTCAGTGTAATCGACGCGGCCCCCCATCGGCGCTGGCGTCCAGGCTTCGCCCATAATCTCGGTAGTGACACCCTGCGTAATCTTGGACAAACAACGACCATCTCGCATTAACCACAGGATGGCATGGCTCTGAATATCGATAAAACCGGGGCAGACGACCATGCCAGTGGCGTCCACGGTTTCGCCCACCTGGTCGACGGCAATCTGCCCTGGCGGGGTGACAGCAGCAATGCGGTCGCCGGTCAGCGCGACATCGCCATAGAACCAGGGGTTGCCTGTGCCGTCAACCACGCGGGCATTTTGAATGAGAACATCAAAGGTAGGCATAGATAAGCTCCTTATCGGTTGAGGAGGGATTGAGAGAGTCAGAAATTTCCTGACTAAATCTCTGACTCTCTCAATCTTCTATTGAATCACTTCATGAAATAGGGATAATGATGCAGCCAACTATTCACGATCGCCGCGCCTGTAATTGGGGCAAATAGCCGCGTAGCCGGAGCCAATGTTCGCTGATTTGGGTTGTGGCCTGGGTCCGCAACGCGGCCGAGGCGTACCGTAGGGCGTTGACCTGCTGACTCAGGGCAAGAATCTCGCGTGCGGCGACGCGCCCGGCATCCGGCATCTGCTGTTGCTGGGCAATGACATGGGCAGCCAGGGCGTCGCCATACTCTAGCACGGTTTCGCCGGCGGCCAGTGGACGGCCCAAGCGGCGGCCCCATTGGAGGAGCGCCAGCCACGGATCTTCGTTGCGTTGGCGCCAGCGCTGCCAGCCATTCCAGCCGGCCCAGACCAGGGCAACTGCCAGTGCAAGCCAAATCAGCATTTGCCAGTTCCAGGTAAACCCAGTGCGCGGCGTGGTCGAGGCGGCCGGTAGCGGGCGGGATGGGGCAGGAACAGCACTGGTCGAAGGATCAAAACCAATCCGGGTCAGTTCACTGCGACCGGCTGTCGGCTCAAAAGGCACCCAGCCGTAGGTGGGGAAGTAGACTTCGGGCCAAGAATGGGCTTGCTCTTCGGTGACAACCCAGAGCAACTCCACCTCATTCCAATAGCCGGGGGCGTACCCAGTGGCAAAGCGCGCCGGCAAGCCGGCCAGGCGCGCCAACACAATAAAGGCCGACGCATAATAGTCACAATAGCCGCGCTGAAGGTCAAAGAGGAAGTAATCGACAATATCGACCACATCGGTCGGCGGCGGCGGCACATTTAGATCATACTCGTACTGACGCAAAAAACGCTCGATGGCGCGGGCTTTGGCAAAGGGGGTTGGCTCGTTCGCCGTCAAGTCCATCGCCAGTTGACGCGTCTGCTCGGTGATCGTATCAGGCAGTTCCAAGTGGGTTTCATACCCCGGCGGTAGTGGTCGCTCCGCCCCCCAAGCCGGTTCGCGCGCCAGCATCTCTTCACTCACAGCCGGAATGTTGGAGATAACCGTATAGGTGCGCGCCCGTTGCCAGATCGCCACCAGATCGCCATCGGCGCGCACTTCGGCCTGATAATCAACCCCCGGCTCCAGCGGTTCTGGCGCAGCATAGAGAATGGAGGCGCTGGCAAAGAGCGTTACGCTCTGCACCAATAGTTTGCGACCAGCGGTGGGCGCTTCACTCCACCGCTCATTGGCTACTTCGGGGAGGCGCGTTGTGCGATCAGGGTTGCTCCACCCCTGGCCGTCATAGCGGGTCAAGGTCGCGCCGCGCATGTAATGACCAGGGGGCGGCCCCATCATTTCGTAGGGGTAGCCCTCATAGCCAATCGAATCGTTGGTGCGCACCTGCATGACTACATTCTGCCCCAACTCGCCGCCGCCACCCAGCAGAAAGGCATTGGGCAACCCAGCCGCGCCGCCCCGTCCATGCAAGCGGGAAACACCGGCCAGATCGGGAAAGAGCCGACCTTGTAACGCTTCCAATGCTTTGTCAACCGGCGCCACCCAACCATAGTAACGACTGACCAATGTCTGGCTATAGAGATTTGGCATGAGCGCAGCGGTGACAAAGAGCGCCGAGGTTGCAATCGCCACTACCATCAGCCGATCCCAACGCAAGTCCGGGCTATAATCGAGGCGCAGCCGTTCCCACCGCTCGGTCAGCCGCTGTTGGTCGAGCAAAAGATGGAGGATCACAGCCAACAGCACACCGCTCACCATCAGCCCGCGATTGATGCCGCTGTAGAGCAAAATCGTCCCTAGCAGCCAGAGCAAGGGCGCTGCCGCCGGCAAGCCTTGCCGATAACGACGTACCAACAACGCGGTCGCCACGCCGAAGAGCCAAAAGAGCGCCCCTGCCACCGCCGCAAAGATCAAATTATCCTGTGCCGCCCCACCAGCGCGCACCCCTTGCCACCAGAGGCTGAAGCGCGTTCCCAAACCAATCCAATCTTGCAGCATCTGGCCGGCCAGCGTCGCCCAGCTACCGTTCAAGATCGTTGTCCCCCATTCAACCGGGCCGGGCAGCCAACGAACCAACGCCTGACTCAACACCAGGGCGCCGGTTAGCAACAGAAGGAGGAACATCCAGACGAAATTGAGGGTACGCCAGCGCGTCAAGGGGCGTGCTTTGCGCCAGCCCAAGAGTAGCCAGGTAACAAAGACGGCCATTGGCCCGACCCAATCAATGCCGACTTGGATGCGCTGCAACTCTGCCACCCGATTTTCGCCCACACCGAGCGACGGTAACGCCGCCAATGCCACACTGACGCCAAAGACCAACCAGCCCAAGTCGGGTCGATAGTGCGTGATCAGCCAGTCGAGCACGCGCAACACCAGATGACGCTGCTCTTCAATTACTAGTTCGTTTGTGCGTGAATCGGTTGCAATGGTCATTAGATATTAAGTATTGGCTATTAAGAACTGCGGTAACGTCTAAGCCTGCTCGTAGCCGGTCCGTGACCGGCTACGAGCAGGCTAAAAAATCACCCAACTTCCACTTCTTCCTCATAGGTGACAACACCTCCCGTCGGCGTTGAGCGGATCACTTTGCGCGTGCGACGGAAGGTCAAGGCCGCCGGGAGTTGGGCGCTGGTGACAAAGCTTTGGACGGGAATGTTGTAACGCGCCAACAGCGTGCGGATCGGCTCATCCTGGTCGCGCCCCGTCGCTTCGGTGCTGACCAAGCAGACAGTGCTGGTCACGCCCGTCGCTTGCAGGTGAACCAGTTGCGCCGGCCAGTCGCCTTCCGGCAACAAGGCGGTCGGGCGCGCTGTCACCAAAACAATGGTTGAGCGGCGGCCCAAGCTGGCGCGGGCGGTGCGCAAGAGTTCCACCAGCGGCGTTCGACCAGGCTGCACCGGGGCCAAGGCGGCCAGGATCGCCCAGAGTTGCGCCTGTCCGCTTTGCGGTTGCCGGGTAATGACTTCCAGTGCGTCTTCGCTTTCGCTCATACCATCCATCTGTTTCTTTACCTGCCCACCGCTAATGGTGAAAAGACCCACGGCCCGTTGATCACTGCTACTGATCAGTTGAGCGGTCAGACTGGCGGCGACGATGATGCTATATTCGAGCGTCCCTAGATCGCCTTCGCCGTGGTGGACGCCCTGGTCGAGATCCAGCACAACCCAGACAGCGCCGCTTGGCTCAGTCTCCAACTCTTTGACCGTTAGCTGACCACGATGGGCGGTGATCGGCCAGTGGACATAGCGCAGGCTATCGGTCGATTGGTAGTCGCGCACGGTGGTGGCCGGCTGCGCGCCAAAGAGGGGGCGTTGGCGCCGGGCCGTGCCGGTCGTACTACCCAACGGCAATTGCACCGGCGGCAGATGCAATACACGCGGGTAGATCAACACCGTTTCACTTTCGGGAAAATCAATGGTCAGCGTAAAGAGATGAAAGGGATCACCCAACACCAATTGATGCGGCCCCAGGCGGTAGACGCCACGCCGCCGACAGGTCATTTTGGCATTCCAGCGATAACTCGTGTTGCCGCCACAGCCAACCACCCGCCCCGGCTGGTAATCCGGCAGATCCGATTGGTCGAGAAATTCGGCCCAAAGGACGGGCAGCATACTCTCATTCTGCAACTGGAATTCCTCATGCAACTCATCGCCGGCCACCAACAGGACACCGGTGCGCCGCCGCGTGAGCGTGACTCGCTGCGCCAGGTCGCGCACCCAGAACAGACCGAGTGCATAGAGGCCCACCAATGTCACCAGCAACACTACCCAGACGGGATGGGGCGTCACCAATTGGTTAAAGAGCAGCAGCGGCACCAGTAGCAACGGCCAGAGCATCGTATGGGCAATCCGCGCTTGAGCCGGCAGCCCCCGATTCCAGAGCGCTGTCACCGCCCAACGCGGCAACCAATGTGGGTAGAACGAACGAGTAACTTGCATGAGCGTTGTTGATGTGTGAAAATAGGTAGACAGGTACACAGGTACACAGGTACACAGGTAGATACATCTTATTCCATGTATACCTGTCTACTTGTTTACCTGTCTACCTACTTATACTATAGCAGATCCAGTATACTACTGCAATGTCAACATTTCCTGTTAGCCCGACTACGCCTTTGCCAATGCCAAATGATGATGGGACGCGCACGGCAGTGGTGGCGGCAATGCCGCGCGTCTTGAATGAGAGTGCGTTGCTATCGCTCAAAGTGCCGAGCGGGTTGGCGACGGGTGGGGTCAATGGGCGCTATTGGTTGGCGCGCTGTGGGGTGCAGAATGAGGCGGAGCGGTGGAGCGAATGGCAGATCTATCTGCGCCGGCCCCTCTTTGGCGTCACTGTGCGGCCGGGGTTGACAGCGGCAGAGGGCGATACGTGGGAGTGTTATTTGCCGTTGAATGGCGACCCTGGTTATGACTGGCTGCTGCAACAGCCGGTGGGGCAAGCGATCAACTTGCTGGGGCCGTTGGGGCATGGCTTTACGCTGCAACCGAACAGCCGTAATCTGCTCTTGTTAACCGATGCGGCGCGGGCGCCCTTACTCTTTGGGTTGAACGATGTGATGTTGGATCGCGGTGGCCGCGTCACGTTGCTGGTGCAGGGGACGGTGGAGGCCATTACCACCTTAACGCCACTCCTACCAATTCCGGTCGAAGTGCGGCAGGCAACCACCAATGACGCGTGGACGACTCAAATCGCCGAACTGACGCCGTGGGCCGATCAAGTTTGCGTGGCGCTGCCACAAGGACAGTTATCAACCGTGGCGAGCTTGATTCGCCAACATCGCTTCCGGGTCGATGCCACCTTTGCACAAGTGTTGGTCGAAGCGGATCTGCTTTGTGGCGTCGGCGCCTGCCTCGCTTGTGTGGTACCGGTGCGCGATGCGGGATACACGCGGGCGTGTGTACATGGCCCGGTGATGGCGTTGACAGAGATTGTTTAGCTCACCCCACATCCGGCTCGATCACATAGACCATCCCGCCAATCGTATCGACATACCAGACCCGCCCGCTGCTATCGACGGCAATGCCGATTGGCTTCGCTGGCCCACCTCCCGGCGGTATAGCCGACCAGTCACCCACCAGTTCGCCGCTGGGTAATAATTGGCTCACCAGGAAGGGTTCCGGCTTGCTCAGGTAGAGATAGCCGGCGCCATCGACGGCCAGATGGCTGGCATCAATCGTGTTGGCGACCGGAATATCCCAAGCCAACAGGCGGCGGCCGCCGGGATCAAATTGCACCAGCTTGTTCAAGCCGGCATCGGTGACAAAGATCGACCCATCCACCCCCACCGCCACATCGACCGGCTGACTGTCATTGCCCGGCCAGACCGGAATGCCCAACAGCAGGTTCCCATTGCCATCCAAGGCGACCACGCGCCCGCCGGCAGTGTTGGCAACCCAAATGCGCCCATCACGATCCACATGAATCCCACGCGAACGGCCTACCATAGCCGGATCAGCCGGCAAGTCACCCAGGTAGGTGTCATCCCGGTCAAAGATACTAATGCGCTCCAGCGCTGGATCCAGGACATAAACCTTGCCATCCGGCCCGACGGCAAGGTCGAACGGTTCGGCAAAGGGCGCTGTCCCTTGCAGTTCGCCAATGATCGTGCCATCCGGCTGCAAGATGATGACGCGCTTGTTACCCGTGTCAGCCACATAGAGGCGATTATCGGGACCGACAGCAATGCCTTTGGGTTGATTCAGCCCAACCGCGACCGCACGTGCAATCCCGCTCAAAGGCGCGCTACTGACCGTGGGCGGCGCCGGTGCGTTGGGGTTGAAGACCAGTTGGGTGACATTGGGCAAGGCTACCCGCTCATAGTTCGCTTGGGGGGGGAAGAGTACTTCTGAAGGCACCGGTTGCTGACCGGCAAAGGGGGGCACCCAGTAGAAATTGATATGGGTATGATCGGTGCGGTCGGCATAGCGAAGGCGCACATCATGCAAACCACTCGTCAGCTCAATAGCCCCTTCACGGTACTCATTCGGCACTTGGGTGCTAACAACCGGCTGCCCGTTGATTTCCAATGACGACTCGTCAATGGATTCCAACCCGAAGCGATAGCTGCCACTCTGGGGAATGGCAATTTTGCCACTCCACTCAACGGTGTAGGGGCGGGGCAGGGTGGGAATATGGAAATAGAGATTGAGGGAGGGCGTAATCCGTTCCAGCACCGGATCGCCTTCCCAGTTGCCATTAGCATAGAATTTACCTAGTAGACCGTTGCTGGTGACAGGCGGCACATACAAGGCCGATGAGGGAATCAGTTCCGGCCCGCGATCGGGCGGGCGCCAGGAAAAGCTGAGGGGGCCGGCGCCGCCCACGGCGCGTAGGCGCATGGTATGTTTCCCTTCGGCCAGGAGCAGAGCGCCACTCAACTCGCCGGTGCCAGTCAACACCTGCTGTTCGCCGATGTACAGTTCGGCATAGGCCGGCGCCTGGATAAAAAATTGGTGCGGGCCATAATCGGTGACATTCAACACGCCGTCCCATTCAACCGAGAAGGGGCGCGGCACCGGCGGTTGACTTGACCAATCGGCAGTGATCATCAATTCTTTGCGTTCCAAAATGGGAGCGTCCGCCCAGCTTTCATTGCCGTAATAGCGCGCCTGCAAGCCCTGGGCATTCAGCAGATCATCGCGGGTTAGATAGGCATAGTAGACCACCGGCGGGCCACCGCTCGCCGAACCGATTTCCTCAAAATGAGCGGTCGGGTAGTAATGCTTGGCCTCTTCAAAGAGCGAACGGCTGTCGGCATTCATGATGAGCGCAACATTCTTATCATTCGGCCAGGCCAACGGTAGGTGATCAGTGGTCTCTAGCCGTTGATAGGAGCGCGTCCCGCGCGCCAGAAAGTTAATCGCCGGGTGACCGTGGAAATAGGCGATCACGTAGGCTTCGGTCTGATCATCCAGGTTGGTCAACAGCTTGGCCGTAATCGACTCCGGGGTGGAAAAGGCATTCCAACTGGCAAAATCGGTCGCCTGGCGGTAGAAATAGGTGTAGAAGTTACTGTACCCACTCCAAAGCAGCAGGCCACAGAGCGGCAGGACAAAGAAGGGCGAGTTTGCTTGACCGCCGCTCTTGATCCAGGCGCGTTGCAGGGCATAGAGTGGCGCCAGCGCCAGTAAGTAGACCGCCGGCAAGGTGCCAATCGACCGCAGCGATTGGGGCGCTTCAAAGCCAAGCGAAAGAATCCCGCCAAGGAGCATCACCCCCAGCCACAGCAAAAGCAGCATCGTACGCGGTCGCCAGAAACGGATAAGACAGAGGCCCACCCCGACCACCAGCAGCGCTGCCATGATATTATCGAGCATCGGCTCGCCCGGCAGGTTGTGACGGCCATTCGGGTCGCCGCGATAGTTGTACATCAAGAGATGTTTGCGGGCATTTTCCAATACCATTGGGAGCCGTTCGCAGCGGTTTGCCCACTCGCCCGGCAGTTGGGGACAAGTTTGTTGCAAGAGCGGCGGCAATTCTGCCTGTGGCGTCTTTTCGGCAAAGATCGAGGTGCGGTTAGTGCGGGCAAAATAGATATCGGATTTGAGGTTGGCAAAGACAACGATGGGCATCACCACCAACGCTGCCGTCACCAGCACCAGCAGCAAGCCTGACCAGGTTCGCCGCAAAAAGCCCCGTTGCACCAAACTAGTAAAGAGATAAAAGAGCAGAATCACGCCGACAAAGAGTTGAAACGCCACATAAAAACAGAGACCCAACCCCAGTGACAATCCAGCCAACGCATAATCGAGATAGCGCCCCCGGCGAAAAGCGCGCAAGAGCAACCCGATGGTCAGTAGTTCAAAAAGGGGGGTGCTAATGTTGTACATACCAATGCGGCTAAAATTGACGGCCCAGCGCGACACCGCCACAAGAAAGGCCAACGCCAGCCCCCACAGCCGTCCACCCAAAAGTTCACGCCCAACCAAGTAAGCAGCCCCCACCATCGCCACCCCCATCACCACACTCACCAAGCGAATAGATTGGGTGGAAATCTCAACATAGTGAAAGAAAAAGGTGATGAGATAGAGGTAGTGGGCCGGCATGTTGATCGACCCTTCAAAGATCGGCCGGTAATTTTCGTTTTCCAAGATGCGCAACGCCAGTAAGCCCGCTTCGGCCTCATCATACCAGGTGCCAAAAGGAATTTCAGCAAATTGCCAGAGGCGCATAAAGATCGCCAGCAGTGTGATGACAAGCAAGCTACCAATCGACCACCAATGCCAGCGCCCCGCGGCGCCACTTTCCTCCTCTTCGGCAATGGTCAGCGCCGCCGGTTCGCGTGGCGCGCCCCAGTCCAGCAGAAAGGCAAAGAGCAAGATAAGCAGGAGACTGGCAATGTGCAACCACCAGGCACGCACGCTCGGTTCTTGCACATTGACCTGGAAGAGGCGTAGCGACCAGTAGGCCGCGGCCAGCGCCAGCGCCCCCGGCAGCAAACGCCAGAGCAAATTTAGTAAACCGCCGCCACCAATGTGCAACTGTGAAGCCACCGGGATCGCCGACCATAGTTGCGCACGGAAAGGCCAGACAAAGAGCAAAGCAGCCACAGCAAAAAGAACGCTTGCCGTCTCGATCTGCTTATCATATAGTTGACGTTGGGCAAGGATCGCTAACAGAAGTGCACCTGCCCCCCACAAAAAGCTGTGGAAGCGCGGGCTGCGATGGGGTTGCGCAAATTTTCTAACCATAGATGATTGCACCTAAAAACACGCGTTTTATATGGAATCATGTAACGACAACACAAACATCCATTACCATCTTCATCCGTTGTCGTGTTACCGCGTCAATAATTCCAGTGGATTGGTTAAGCGACCAAAGTCGCGAATTTCAAAATGGAGATGGGGGCCGGTGCTGTTGCCGGTCGAACCGACCTTGCCGATCAAATCACCTTGCGCCACCACCTGCCCCTCCTCTACCAGTACTTCACTCAGGTGCGCATAGAGCGTGACATAATCAATGTTGTGGTCGATAATGACAAAGAGACCATAGCCCTGTTGATTCCACCCGGCTCGCACCACCACCCCCCGATCAGCCGCCAGGATGGGGGTGCCGGTCGGCGCAGCAATATCAATCGCCCGATGATCATAGCGATAGCCCTGTGTCAACCAGCCGGCCAGCGGCCAGTGAAAGACGCCGCTGCCATAGGGCCAGTTGGCCGGCACGGCGCCTGGTTGGTTCATCGGCTGTAAAGCCCGTTCGCCCAGACGCTGTAACAGTTGCTTCTCTTCAGCAAAGGGGCCACCTACCGCCAGCACGGTAAAGGGCGACGTGTTGACCGGCTGGTTTAGCATCCAGTTCAGAAACGAAGGCGAGCCGGTTGTGTCGGTTGGCGCCGGCGGCAAGGGGATGCGCAAGTAATCGCCTGGCGTCAACTGTACAGCCTCTACTGGCGTATTCGTTAAGCCATTCCAAGCGATCTGATAAATTTGCTTTACCGATACACCATAAGTGGCGGCAATGGTTGCCAGCGTCTCCCCCGGCTGCACGGCATGACACCACTGTTCCGGCGGCAACCGTTCGAGCGCATTGCCAATCACCAACGGCTGTTCCGGGCGAAACGTCGGCGCCACCGCACAGGGCATCAGCGCCACATCGATCCCCATCTCCAACGCCACCTGCCAGAGCGTATCGCCGGCTTTCACCACATACTGTTCCGGCGCCCTTTCGTTATGATTGCCATTGGCAACGGGCGTCGGTGTACTGATCGCGGATGGTGAAACAATCGGCGCTTGGGTTAACGGCATTGCCCTTACTGAGCCTACGGCAAAGCACAAAGACACAATGACAAAGAGCAACAGCCCCCAGTGCCTGATCGTAGGGGCAAGAATTATCTTGCCCCTACGATCAGGCACTGGGGCTACCGGCGCTTTCATTTACGGCACCGGTTGGAAGGTGAGAATCCGGTTGTTGTTGGCATCGCTGACCACAACCGTATTGGTGGCTGGGTCAAAGGCAATGCCGGTCGGCAGATCAAAGCGGTTGGAGTCTGTGCCAAACTTGCCAAAGGAAGCTTTGATCTCACCGTTTTGGTTGTAGACCAGCACCTGGTAGAGCGCAGGGTCAGTGATGTAAACATCGCCAGTGCCGGTCACGGCAATATAGGGCTTGGCGACAATATCTTGTGACTCCCAGCCCGGCACCGGCCACTCGGCGGTAAATTCCAGCGCGGGGGTCAGCTTTTGAATCCGATGGTTCCAGGTGTCCGCCACAAAGACGCTGCCGTCAAGGGGCGAGACGGCCAGCCCAACCGGCTCCTCAAAGCGACCACCGACCACACCGCCGCCGCCGATCTGTTGCACCAACTGGCCATCGGGCGTGAACTTGATAATGCGCTTGTTACCCGTGTCAGCCACCAGCAGATTGCCGTCGTTGGCAATCGCCAGACCGCGCGGGCCAAAGAGGGCGAAGGCATCGGTCAACTCGCCGCCGGTGCTGCTAAAGGCGCCCCATTTAGTGATAAAGCGCCCTTCGTTATCAAAGACCTGAATGCGACCATTCCAGGTGTCCGCAACAAAGATCTTGCCGTCGGCGCCAACGGCCACGCCCCACGGCTCATAGAATTGTCCATCGCCCAGCGCTAACGGGCCGGCGCCATCAGGGTCGAGACAACCACCGGCAGCCCCTTCACCCAGACGACAAGTGGAGCCAAAGGTACGGAGGAAGTTGCCGTCGCGATCCAGCACGACAATACGGTTACTGCCGGTGTCAGCAATCACACGGGCGCCATCCGGCGCAATCGCCAACGTGCGCGGGGTCAGCAGCGCTTTGTCGCCGTAGACGCCGTTGTAGATCGCCAGCGCCGAGAGATCGATCTCTTTTGCCAGCGCTTGTGATGCCATATCATTGCCGGCGCTCACCACCGGCGCCACGCCCAGATCCCAGATTTGGGTTGCCAGATCGCGCTTTACCCACATCTCAAACTCCTTGCGATGGGGCCACACAGAGAGATCACGGAACTTGCTGTAATCATTGGTATCACGGTAGCGCCGGAAGAAGAAGATCTGGAAGATGCGCTCCCGCTGTTGGGGATCGACTACGGCATTCCAGAGGCGCCCCCAGGTCATGTTAAAGTAATCCATGTCCGGCCACCAGACCAGACGGTAGGTGCGTTTAACATAATCGCGCTCGACATAAGGGTGGACTTTGTCATAGTTGCCATCACCAACGATGATGATTGGCGCCGACATGGAGTCACTGTTGGGTGCGGCGCCATAGAATTTATGGTTGGGGTAAAGACGCATGTACCAACTGAGCGGCCATGAACTTTCGTCGTCATAGGCGACCACAATGTTACGGCCCCCGACGGTGCGCTCACTGATCGAGTCAATTTCTCGTAGCGCCCGCTTAATGTCGGGCGAGGCATGGGCATAGACCATATACTCGGTCGCCATGTCGAAGTTGATGTAGGTGAGCATAAAGGAGACGCGCACCGTCAACAGGAAGAGCAAGGTTGTCAGCCCAATGGTCAGCAGACGCGCTGCCGTCCGCCAGGTCAAGCGCGCGGCCCAATACCAGATGGCGTAGAGCAGACCGACCGTAATGAGTAGCGCCAACACCCGTTGCATGGAGCCGGCGGTCGCGCTCACCGAACGATCGGCGGAACGCGTCACGCCCACCAGGGTCAGCAGAGCAAAAATCAACCCCGGCGCCACCCCGATCAGCCAGAACGCCTTTTGCTCGCGCACGGCGCCCCAGTCGATGCGGTTTAGCAGACGGCCAAAGTACCAGCCGCCCAGGACACACATGGGCAAGGCCATGTGGGTGATGAGCCAGGGCATCTTTTCGCCGGCCACGGAATAGGCCAGCCAAGAACCGATCACCCACCAGATACAGAAGACAACAAAGTAGACGCGATTATGGCGCAATAATTCGGCGTCATCGTGTCGGGGTCCACGGCCAGTCTGCGCTGTTGCCGACAGTTCCGCCGGCAGATCGGTCGCTGGCACGGGGTCCCAATCGCGGTTTTTCAAGAGCCAGTAGACAATGGCGCCGGCGCCGGCAATGCTCAGCAACCAGGGTAGAAATTCATAAACGCTGGCAATGAGCAGATAGTAATAGGTTGGTTGCCCGCCACGCGCCACTTCCTGTTGCGCCAGCCAGTAACCCAGCGAGCCGACAATACCGGTGGCGAGACCATTGCGCAGATTGGTCAGGAAGGTGGTATAGAAGAGGATGTTGATCAGCCAGAAGACCCCCATCAACTGCGCCCAGACCACAAAGTTAAGGCCCAGATTGGACGGTTCGGCGGCAGGGTCAACCGCGCCATCACCATTACTGCCATGCGCGCCATTGGCTTCACTATCAGCCGGACGTGCGGCGCGCCCACGCATGTCATACCAGAAATAGGCAATACCAACCGCCAACACAGTGAGCAGGATGACAATAGATGCTGCCGTTGCTATTTCGAAAGTTGTCCAGGCGCCCACAGCGTCAAATTTATTCTTCAAAGTCCAGCCCAGCAAGGGCAGGAAGAAGGCGCCGGTGAAGGGTAGCACTAGGGTTAACATGAAGACTGCCAGGTCCAGGTGGACACTGCGGCGCAACTGTTGCCACTTTTCGCGATTCATGACCATGTAGATCAGCACAAAACCGATGATGACGGCAATGGCAATGGCGCCCAAGCCGGTAAATTCCAGCCGATTGCTGCGGCTGATCAAGTCGGCGGCCCCCTCGGCTGCAGTTTCAGCCTGTTTACTCAATTCACGCGCCTGGACATGCAAGACATACCAGAAGCCGCCGGCGGCAAAGACCGGCGCCACGGCCAACCAGAGCCGATGGCCCACCACCTGCCAGAGCGCCAGCCCCACAAAGAAAGCGCCCAGGATGGCGCCACTGATAAAGTGCGCTTCCATGGCCAGAATGCCGAGCGACATGCCCACCATAATCCAGGCCAGCCACTTGCGTTCCCGTGTATCCATGTAGCGGAAGATGCCGTAGATCCAGACCATGAGGAAGAAGGCAATGTAAATGTCATCGCGGATATAGCGGCTGTGGAAGAGCAAGCTCGGACTGACCGTCACCAACACGCCCGTCACCAATGCGCCAACCCGGCCAAGATAACGCCGGAAACGCCAGGCCATGGCCACAATGCCAATGCCGGCCAGCACCGGGAAGAAGCGCGCCGAAGCGTCACTGTCGCCAAAGAGGAAGTAGGCAAAGGCATTGGCATGGAAGAGAATCGGCCCATGCATCATCGGATTGTGTTCATACTTGCCCGTATCATAGAGATAATAGGAGTAGAGCGTATGCAGACTCTCGTCGTGGCTCATGGCGCGTTCGCCCACGTTGTAAAAACGGAGGGCGGACGCCACGATCAACAACAGAATCCAGGCGGTCGTCTCCCAATTGAAAGCCATCAGCGCAGCCAAAGGGCGATCCAGCAGCGTAGGCTTTGGCGCCTGACCATTCTTTGCCTCAAGTACTGGCGTCGCCACCGTTGACGCCCCTGTTGGCGACGCCATGCCCTCCCGTGTCAATTCTTTTGTACTCATAGACCAGTTCCCAGATCTCCACTTCCCATTAACAAACAACAATTATTAATTCTCAATTTTCAATTAATAATTGTTCATGATGCTACAGCTAACGATTACGGGTTACCTTCCGCCATCACCCACAAAATGACTTCGTCGCTGGGTGGGATGGCCGGCGCTTCACGGTAGAGCGCCCAGCGCAACTGGCCGCGCCCGCGCGCCGACCAGAGGGTGTTGAGTCGCTCTTGCATACGGGCGGTAAAGCCAAGCTCTGCCGCCGCACTGTTTTCCGGTATTGCATCGGTCGCCAACGTGGCCGGCAGCCAGTGATCGCGCAGCGCATAGCGACTGCCCATATAACTGGCTGCTAATTGATTCACGGCACTATCCTGAGATAAGGTAAGGATTACCGGCGGACTTTGCCCATCGACCATGCCCGGCGCCAGCACCCAACTTAGGTTGCGCATATCGCGCAGATACCAACCCAGCACTGGATCGGGCGTCCCGACCATTTCCACTTGCAACGCCAATTCACCGGCGTCACCCCGCCGGTGGGCGCTCAACATTTGCACATTGGCAACCAGTTGGCGCACATCGGGGTTGGTATAGGAGGCAAAGAAGCCGTCGGGGTAGGCCAGGTCAAAACGTTGGTTCAGTTGCCAGTTGCTGCTGATGGTACACATGAATAAAATCAACGCCAGGAGCGCCCCCGCCGCCAATCGCGTCTGCCGGCCATCCAACCAGAGTGTGTAGGCCAGCAAAATCAAGAAGATCAGCACCAAAATCACCAACAAGGTACGCGCCAGTGTAGCGTCAAAGCTCGTGCTGTTGCCCAATGCCGCCAGCCAAAAGGTAAACGAGATCAGCAAAATCGAGAGAACGGCGATCAGCAGCATATTCTCGCGCCACGCCACGGCCCCCTGCGCTTGTTCCACCAAGAGGGTCAGACCATAGGCAGCCCAGAAGATCAGCGGCAAGGCCAACAGTCCAATCGCCAATGGGGTGCGGCCTGGCGCTAAAACCAGCAACACGCCCCACACCAGCCACAAGGTTAAGAAACGCAACCACCCTTGTTGCTGCCCTAGCGTCGCCTCATCGGTTGGCGCTTCATTGGTTGGCGCCTGGCCGCGATAGATCGCTAAGCCCAGCAGGCCAAAGACAAGCAGTAGCGGCTGTTCCAACAACAAGCGCCACCCCAGCCATCCCAGCGGGTAGACGGGTGCGACATCACTGCCGGTGATCTGTTGGAGCCAGACGGTCAAACTGGTGCTAATGGCGCCCAAGCCTTCTGGTCGCGCCAGCCAGCCGGTGGCGCCAACGATTGCGGCACCCGCCACCAGCACCCACCACCCCGACTGGCGTAACCACACCTGGGTGGCCGGCGATGCGCACAGCCAATAAAAGAGCGCCAACACCACTAGCAGGCTCCACGCTTGCGGGCCGCTGACCAACAACAGGCCAAAGGCCAGCGCCGTGGTTGTACGCCAGGAGGCAGAAGCGGCCTTATCACTTTCCTGCTCCGCCACCTGCATCAGGCCGGTCAAGGTCCATAGGCCCAGAAAGATCGAAAGCATCGCGCTATCAGCCAACCGGCTATAGGCCGTCAACCAGGGATCGAACGCCACCAGCAAGGCCGCCAGCAGCGCCACCGTGCGCCCCAACCAGGCGCGCCAATACCAGAGCAGAAGCACCAGCCCAATGCCACAGAGCGCCGGGAGCAGACGGGCAACGGCGTCACTCGGCACGGATACCCAGAAGAGCAAGGTCGAAAGGGTATAGAGGAGCGGACTATCCGGCGCCGGCGCCAACGTCGTCTGCCCCCCGTTCGCCGCCAACCAGGCCGACCAGGCATGGCCTGCTTCCAGCGGCGTCAGCGGTTGTCCCCCCAACCAGAGCAGCCGCATCACGGCTGCCAGCAGGGCCAACAGCCCATACACCCCCCGCTCGATTGTCAACCAGCCATACGCGCTGCGAACCGCTGCTCGCCCTGGTTGCGCTCCCATTGTTGGTGATAAACTCAAAAAGCTCATAAGCATTCACTCTTGCTTCAAAAGTTAAATTCAACGTCGTCGCTGATAAATTCGGACATCGCCTTCTGCAAAGGCCAGATCGGTAGCAGCGGCCAGCGCCCGTTCATTCTCCGGCGTCATAAAATCAGGGGCGCAGCCGATCTGCAACTGGCTACGCTCCATTGGCCCAACGTAGACATAATCAATGTTCCAGGTTGCCAGCGCTTGGGCAATCGGCTCCGGGGTGCGGCTGCAATAGATCAGTTTCAGCGCCTCGACCCGCCCTTGCGCCATCTCGCCATACGCCTTACCGCGCCACTGCGATTCATGACCGTCCCAGCCCAACAAAGTGGGCCGCCCCGTGATGGTGCTGATCCGGTTGTAATTCGACCAATAACTGGCCCCTTTGCTCTCGACCACCATTGCATTGGGCGCCGTATTGGTGCGCACCCAGTTGGCGGCGGCCAGTTCTGCCGGCCCCACTTGCGCCAGGTAAGCCGTGGCGTCAAAGGTAGGCGTCCCGCCAAAGCCGCCGGTCTTGCTATAGGTCGCCGCCAGCGGAAAGAGAATGCCCGACAGCGCTATGACAAGAGACAGCCCAGCAAAGACATTTGTTCCAAGCGACAGCGGCGCTTTGACCGACCAGTTTGACAACGCCACGACAATCGTATAGCTCACCGCCAGTCCAAAGAGCAGCCATGCCTGATAATAGAATTTGAAGACGGTGTTCATGCGTGTGCCAAAGTTATCACGCAGGTAAACAAATTCAGGTGCATAGACCAGGAGCAACCCAATAGCCGTCAGCAGTAGGACAAAGATCGTCGTCGCTCGTCCATTGGTCGCGGTTTCATCCGTCGCTGTCATTCCCCACAGGCCGACATAGCGCAAGCCAATCCACAGGACAAGCGTCAGCAGCGCCCCAACCACCAAAAAAGTCTGCGGCTGACTACTCCACCGATCCAAAATAAAGGGCAGATAATCCGTCGCCCCCGGTGGCAAAGGCATATTGCCGGCCAGCAAACTTTGGCCCCGCACCGTCGTCGCAAAGAGCGTACTCAGGATCAAAAACAGAATCGGCAAGCCATAAACGAGCGCCGCCAAGCTGCCCAACTGCACCCAATGGCTCGTCTTCAGAACCCGCTCAGCAGGCGCCAATGCCTGCCAGGCCACCCCCAGCAGCGCACACACACCCAGCAACGCAAAGCCAAACATCAAAAAGAACTGCGGCAGGCGGGACGGGTTGAAGAGATTCGGGACAATCCCGCCGGCCTGGCTTTGCGCCGTCAAGAAATAGGGCCAGTAGCAGAGCAACAGCCCAACCACCAGCAACGCCCCACTGATCACACCGATCACCACGGCTTGTCCGCTACGCGCCAGGCCGCTTAGGGTGGTCAGTTGACCCAGCCCCCGCCAGACAACGAGGCCGGTCACGACCATCAACAACAACCAATAGGGCGGAAAGTCCCAAGTATTGAGAAAGACCAGCGCCCCACCAGCGACAACCAAAGTCACGGCGCCAATCAATCCCGCCGGCACAAGGCTACGCACCAGATCCAGCAAAAAGGCGGGCGTCTGTTGCAAGGTCGCCCACCAGGCGCTGCCGCCCGTCTCGCGATTGACCGGAATAGCTGGCTGACGACGATTTAAGAATAAGTTAAACAATAACGCAATGAGCAGAATGACAAAGGGCATCGCCAACACATGCGGATGATTGTCACCCAGAACATAGCTGAAGATCGGGAACTCGTCAATCACCTCCATGTGGTCGCCATTGAGCCAGCGGTCGCTGATGACCCGGCTGGGGCGCCACCACCACCAATCCATGCTGATGTACCATTGCCCGGTCTGCGGCACGCCTTCGGGAAAGCCGCGCACGCCGAACCATTGCGCCACGCCAGTCACATTGTAGCCGTTGGCATGCAGCCACTCCCAGATCGACTGGAAATTGCCGATGGCCGCCACCATCAACCCGGCCAGCAAGCCACTCAGGGTGGAGCGTCCCCCCCCCTTGCCATCGCGCTGCGCCAGCAAATTATAGCCCATGCCAAAGCAGCCAATCCAGAGCAGGCCATACCAACTCGCCTGGCCCAGCGTATAGGCAATTTCCGGCGGTTGACCGGCCAGCCGCCCCACGGTGGTGAGCAGCCAATAACCAAAGTAGTAGTAACTAATGGCATAGCCGCCCAACCAGGCATCCTGTGGCGGATAGGTGGCGCTGGCCCAGATGCTGTTCATAAACATCAGATCCATCGGCTCTTCGGTGTGATCGACCCGCGGATCATAGGCCCGCACCACCGCCCACAGGGCAAAGAAGGCCAGAAAGATCAACTCTACGCCCAAAACATAGCGCCAGTTGACCGGCAGCTTCCCCGCACTCCGCACTTGGGCGACTAGCCCTGCTGACCGACCAATCACCCAACTTGCCACCGCAACCAGGATTACAGTCAACCAGGCGCCGCCGGCTTCATTGCGGAAGAGGCTGTAGCTATAGCCCAACCAGAAGACAAAGCCCACCGCCAACACGCCGACACTTTTGCTAAAGGCATAGCCTCGATCCGGCAGATTGGGAAAGAGCGTCAAGGTCAAGGGCAGTGCGGCCAACGCCAACAGTTGCAACACCAAATACCACGAGAGAAATTGCCAAAGCATGTTAAATGTTTTTATCCCAAACTTAGTAGTCCAGAGTCGCGTAGTCCAGACAACGGCTTTCTAATACCAGTAGATCGCAACAGATGCACAAGTTTACAGACTGGCTCTGGACTACGCGACTCTTATCGGCGTTGATAGATGCGCACATTGCCTTGATCAAAGGCGATGTCCATGGCCGCCGCCAACACCTGTTCACTTGCCTCGGTGATAGTATATTGTTGGCGCTCGGTTGGGCCAACATAGACATAATCGACCTGCCATTGGGCCAAAACCTGATCAATCGCTTCGACCGTTGTACCCCGATAGATGGTTTCCAGCGCTGCCACCCGACCTTGCGCCATCTCGGCATAGGCTTTGCCACGCCATTGCTCTTCGTGGCTCTCCCAGCCGAGCAGAGTTGGGCGCCCGGTCATGGTGCTGATGCGGTTGTGATTCCAGTAGCTGTTGCCCTTGCCCTCCACCACCACGGCGTCCGGCGCCGTATTGGCCCGCACCCACAACACCGCGGCCAGTTCCGCCGACCCACTATCGGCCAAATAAGCGCTAGAATCAAAGGTTGGCGTCGTAACAAAGCCCCCGGTTTTGCTATACATGCCGGCAACCGGGTAAATCAACCCCAGCAGCCCCAACCCCAGGGAGAAAACGGCGCAGCCCATCGTCCCCCAGGCGAGCAACCGATTGGTTGGTCCTGCTTCCGCTGGTTGCCGTCCAAAGGGTTGCCATTCGGAAAGCGCCACCACTATAGCATAACTCGTCACCACCCCAAAGAGCAGCCACGCCTGATAGTAGAACTTAAAGACGGTATTCATACGAATCCCGAAGTTATCGCGCAGATAGATAAATTCGGGTGCAAAGACCAGCAATAACCCCAGCGCCGCCAGCAGCAGCACAAAGAGAGTGGTGGTCGGTAAGGCCGCCCAGCGTCCGCTCGATGGTTCAACCGAGAGCGCCGCCGGTTGATCCCAGAAACGGTCAATGGCGCACCAGAGCAGCCAGAGCGTCACAGTCAACAAGGCGCCGACCAACAGAAAGGTCCAAAACTGACTGCCCCACCGTTCGATAAAAAAGGGCAGATAACTGGCGGCGCCAGGCGGCAAGGGTAAACCGGCCAACAACGTCGCGCCCCGTGGCGTCGTCACCAGGAGCGCGCACATCCCCAAAAAGAGCAGCGGTACGCCATAGACCAGCGCTACGATGGTCACCAATGAACGCCCCGCTTTGCGCCAGAGCGCTTGTCCTTGCGCCACCCATTGGCCGCTCACCCCCAAAAAGGCGCCGACCCCCAGCAGGGCAAAGGCAAACATCACGATGAATTGGGGCAAGCGCGTCGGGTTAAAGAGATTGGGCAACAGCCCGGCCGCCTGACTTTGCGCCGTCAAAAAGTAGGGCCACAAGAGCAGCCCGATCCCCGCCACCATTGCCCCACCGCTCAATAGGGCCACCAGAATGGCTTGTCGCCAGCGTTGGGCGTTCGCCAGCGTTGGCGCCTGCATCAACTCCCGGCGCACCAGCAAGCCGACCACCACCATCAAGAGCAGCCAGTAGGGCGGAAAATCCCAGGTATTGAGAAAGACCAACGCACTCGCCGTCACCAGCAGGCTGACAGCGCCGACCAAGCCAAAGGGCATCAATGTGCGCACAAAAGCCAACCAGCGCGTGACCAGCGCCGTCACCTTGTCCGTATCCGCCGCGGCGACCGCCGGCTGCCCCACCCCGGCCAAACGTTGCCGCTGCAAGAAGAGGTTAAAGATCAGCGCGATCATCAGAATCACAAAGGGCATAGCCAGCACATGGGGGTGATTATCACCCAACAGGTAGCTGAACATGGGAAATTCATCAATCACTTCCAGATGATCGCCCGTCAACCAGCGGTCGCTGAGAACGCGGGCCGGGCGCCACCACCAGAGATCAAAGCTGACATGCCAGAGACTGGTCTGTGCCGCTTGTTCCGGGAAGTTGCGCACGCCAAACCAGCTCGCCGGCGCCGTCACATTGAGACCAATGGCATAGAGCCATTCCATAACGGTTTGCAAGTTGCCCGCCGCCGCCACCAACAAACCGGTCAGCAGACCGCCGGCCAACGCCCGCTCGTCACCGCCACCGTTGCGGCGCGCCAGCAGGTTATAGCCCAGACCAAAACAGCCCAGCCAGAGCAACCCATACCAACTAGCCTGCCCCAACACATAGCCAATGTGAGGCGGTTGTCCCGCCAACCGGCCCACCGTTGTCAGCAACCAATAGCCGAAATAGTAGTAGCTGATCGGGTAGCCACTGAGCCAGGCATCGTGCGGCGGGTAAGTGGCGCTCCCCCACAGGCTGTACATAAACATCAGATCCATCGGCTCTTCGGTGTGGTTGACCGCCGGATCATAGGCCCGCACTGTGGCCCAAACAGTGAAGAGCAGCAGAAAGAGCAACTCAACGCCGGCGACATAGTACCAACTGATCCCCAGGTTTCCCCGCCGGCGCGCCTTGGCGATAACGGCCCGCCCTACGCCCCAGCAGATCGCCGCCACCACGATCAACATCAACCAGGCGCCGCCCGCTTCGTTGCGCACCAGACCATAGCTGTAGCCTAACCAGAAGACAAAGCCCACGGCCAGCACGCCCACGCTTTTGCTAAACGCATAGCCCCGATCCGGCAGATTGGGAAAGAGCGACAATGTCAAGGGCAGCGTCGCCAGCGTCATCAGTTGTACCACTAAATACCAGGAGAAGAATTGCCACGCCATAAATTCCGTCGCTTCAAAACGGGATTGGTGATTCGTGCAGCGTGATCTTCGACAGGCTCAGATCACGCTGTACGAATCACCAATCCCGAATCACGTAACACGTAACACGTTATCGCATCGCTGTCTGCCCCAGGGGTGCATAAAAACCCTGCTGCGTCTGCGCCAAACGGCCCGGCACGGCATAGATCACGGAAAGCTCATCAGTGTAGATGGCAGTCAGTTGACCGTTAGCCGCCATGACGGCTAGTTTCTGCACCCCATCTGGGTGTAAATAGTGTTCCAGTGGGCCAACGTAAACCAGATCAACGTTCAATTCCTGGAGCAACTGCTGGGTGCGCACCAGATCCATCGTTGACCAGAATTCGCGATGGAGCATGTCTCGCAGCCCCACCTCATCCCCATATCGCTGTTCGCCTTCGTGGAAACCGCGAATACCGCTAAGACCAGTCATGCTGGCAATACGGGAGCCGGCTTCGCGATAGTAGCTCACTTCCGAACTTTCCATGACAATGGCATTGCCGCGTACATTGGCAAGAATCCACTGAATGGCGGCCCAATCATGACGCATTTCAATTGGGTTGTTCTGGTCAGGCCAGTAGAAGACCCCTTCGCGCATAAAGTCCAGCCCGTTGAGCGTGCCAATCGGCGGGCGCCAGCCGGGGAAGCGCTGATCCAACCGCACCGGCGTCCCCCAGACCAGATAGGAAAAGCCAGCGGCAAAGAGCAAGGTAAAGACGACACCCCAAGCCGTGCGCAACGGGAGTTGACGCCAATTCTGCTGGAGAATATAGCCATGCCAGAAGCGGGGCAGCGCAATGGCAGCGGCAATGCCCCATAACACCCAGACTTGATTGAAAAACTTGAAGAGGGTGTTCATCCGGTAGTGATCGCCGCCGGCTAAAAAGTCTTTCAGATAGACAACTTGGGTCCCGGCCAGAAGCGCCAGCCCAGTAATGGCGAGAATCACCACTAACACGCTACCAGCATCGGCCTGGCGACTGCGCCGCCAAAGCAACAACCACCATAACCCCAGCGGCGCTAAGCAGAGCGCCAACACCGTCCGGTCAAGCAAAAAGGCGCCAACCGCTGCAACCACCGTCAACGGCACAAGGGCCAGGGTGACGAGATAGCCTAGCGTTGGTTGACTTACACAAAGGCGGTGTAGGTGGAGATAGCGCGGTAGACGATCCAGATAGCGGAAGTTTCCCGCCAGCCAACGTTCGCTGCCGCTGCCGCTGCTCTCTCCGCCACGGGTTGCCGTATAGAGGAGCCAACTGAGCAGGATCAAGCCAAAGAAGCCCCAGATCAACAGCCACAACCCGGTGTCATCCCCCTCTTTCACCAACCCTACCCCGCTGGCGCCGACATTGACATAATTGGCAAAGAAGGGCCAGTAGAGCAGATAGGCGCCGGCCAGATAGACCGCGGACAGCACAAGGGTGACAGGCCAGTTGATCCGCCCCCGCCCCCGGTATTGGGCGACAACCAGCGCCAGGACCCCTAAGCCCAGGAAGGTGGGCAATTCCCAAAGATTGACGCTCGCCAGCGTTCCCAACGACAGGGCAAAGAGAAAAAGCAAGCCCGTCGCCCGCTGCCAAGTCAAACGGCGCCCCACTTCCGGTCCGCTCGCCAAATCGAAGAAGAGCGTTAAGACCAGCGAGAGGAAGAAGACGCTAAAGGGAATGCCGATGAGATGGGGGTGCAGATCGGCAAAGAGAAAGCTCCAGTAGGGAAATTCGTTGATGGTGGCCGGAATGACGCGGCTTGGCCCCCAGAAGTCATAGGGCGGCAGAGGTTGACCGGTTTCCCACACCTGTTGCAAGCCGCTGCCGGCATGAACCAGCGCCTGCACCACACTATGATTACTTTGAAAAGAACTGGTACTCAGGCGCGCTAGGTTGCGCACCACCTGGGCAAAGCCCTCCAGGTTGCTCAAAATTGCCACAAAGAGCGGGCCGAGGAGCGCGGCGAAGAGGCCGTAGCGCCAATGAGGTGCGTGATTTGTGATTTGTGATTCGTGATTCGTGGTACATGATTCGTGTTGCGTGTTGTGGGCATCCACGTCGTCAGTGGCTGATGGCGTAGGGGTATTGGCTTGTTCCATCACGGGTTGGAGTGCATGCGGTTTGATGGTCGATGGCTCGTCTTGTCCTCCGGACATTGCTTCTGCGGCGACCACGGGTGTTGCAATGATCTCTTTGTCGGTGATTTCTTGGGCAGCGGGTAACGGCGTCCCACCCCAGATCTCCGCAACAGGAAGGGAGCGACCATCGCCATCAGCAGCCTTCTCCGCCGCCAGATGGCCCTCAGCGCGACCAGCATTCCTCCCCTTTCGGGGGAAGGTAGGCGAGGGTAGCACAACCCGTACCGCCGAATAGGCGACGGCAAAGGCATTGCTGACTGTAAGGGCAAAGAGCGTCGGGATCGCCAGGTTGAAGGCAACTTCGGCGTAGATGCCGGTAAGCTTGATCAGATAGGCCACCAGATAGATGCCAAAGTAGTAATAGTTGATATAGCCGCCGGCAAAGTGGGGGTTCACCGGCGGGAAGTAGGGGCTGCGCAGGATGCCGTTAAGAAAGGCGAATTCCATAAACTTCTCGCCGCCAAACCAGGGCTGCCAAATGTCAGGATTGCCCATGCGGAGGCGGACAAAAAAGAGAAAGGCCGCGGCAAAGAGCAGCTCGCCAAAGAGCAACAAAGGCCAGCGTTCACGCAGAAAGGGAAGCAAGGTGCGAGCTTGGGCCAACGCCGCAGCCACCCCCAAAACAGCCAGCACTGCCACGGCCAGCCAGGCATTGACGACTGAGTTCATCGCCAATTGGAAGCTAGCTAAGATCCACAAGAGCCAGGCCGCCAGCAGCCACCCCAAGGCGCGACTCAGGAAATAGCCGCGATCACGCAGGGGGCGAAAGAGCCAGAAGGCAAAGGGCCATGCCACCCAGCCCAGCAAAGCCACCACCAGCCACCACCAGATCACCCCTAGCCAGGTATTCTCGCTAGCGACCTCATTCCAGCGGTAATTGTCAACCACCGGCAACTGTTCCAGCGGCGGCTCGACCATAAGCGACTTGCGCTCTTCCAGCGGCGGTTGCTGAGGGGCGCTATAATTTTCCGAAACCATGGCGATAATGCGGTTGATCAAGCCACGGCTTTCACTCTCCTGTGTACCACCCAAGCCAATGGCGTTAAGAAACGGGCTTAAGGGCGACCCCTCGCCCACATACCAGGGAATGGCGCCTTCCCAGGTGCCGGCAAAGATGGCATCATATTCGGCGTCACTGAGATCGCGCACTTTTTTAAAGATCGAGACCTGGGCATGGTCGTAGAGACTCCAGCTTTCGTCAGCGTGGCGATCGTCAAAGACAAAGCCAAAGAGACGTGGCGGCGAGGTGGTTTCCTGCACCAGCTCAAAACCCAGTTCTCCGCTCCACATCGCCTGGTAATAGCGATTGGTCATGGGGTAGCGTTCGGGCAGTTCATCGACGCTATCATAGATGCGTTTGGAGGAATAGACCACATAATCCGCCTCGCGCAGCTTGGCCTTCATGATTTCATACTTCTCAGCGGTATCCTCTTCATAAGGCCCCCAGTCGATGTTGCGCAGTCCCGTGCTGCCCATGTCCATCCCCGGTTCCCCCGGCACCGTCTTGGGCAAGGCATCATCCCACTGTTCCCAAAGAATGATCGATCCGCTCGGCACATTCTGATAGATCCAGCGGCTGGCCGTAATCCACGTATGCTCGTGGTTATAGACGCCGTTGACATAGGCCAGCGACCAGAACAGCCCACCGCCAATGCCGACTAGCGTCAAAAGTACTGCCAACGACGAAGAGACAAAAGCGCCAAAACGTCGCATCCCCGAAGTGCGTACCGCGCCGATCTCGTTGTCACCTGTCTCCTGTCGCCTGTCGCCCTGTCCTTGCTTCCATGCCCACCACAATTGCCAGATCAACCCGGCGGCGAAGAGCAGCACAAAGGGCAGCAAGGGACTCATATAGCGGTTAAATTTGGCAAGAAAGGCGCCCGTGAGGCCAAAATAGGGGATGATCCAACTCCAGACCACGACATAGGCGACCTGGCTATCGGTCAGCAGGCGACCGGCGCGTTGGCCTACTTCAACAAGGCGATTGTAGAGCAACAGGCCGATGGCGTAGAGTAAGATCATTAGCGCATGGAGGGCGCCCAGCGCCGCCACCGCCCCCAGCGGCCACCACAAACCCCAGGCCAGTTGCTGTTGCAAGAAATAGAGATAAGGCGTTGTATTGCGATATTGGCGGGTAAAGGGCATATCAGCAATGCCGCGCACCATCCGTCCCTGTTCGACCAACGTGGCGCGGATAAAGCTCTCCCAGTCGAGAATGGCGTAGGGGCTGGTCACAGCAAAAGCGACCACCGCCAACACGAGCATCAGCGGAATGGCAAGCAGCGCCCGCAATTGTAGTCGGGCATCCGCCACTCGCCCGGCGAGCCGGCTGGCGGTCTGCTCCTGCCAAAGCATCAGAATGGCTGCCACAATCGGCACGCCCAAAATCGGCAGGGCGCTAAATTTCGAGGAAATCGCCAGTCCGGCGGCAATGCCGCTGAGGACGACGGCGCGCCAGGAGCGTTCCTGCACCATCATCACGGCGCCCAACACGGCCAGGACCGTAAAGGTAGTGCTGGCTGGATCCATGGCAAAGAAGTGGCTTAACTGGATCGCTTGGGCCGTAAAGGCATAGAATGCAGCAGTCAACAACCCGGCGCCTGGACCAAAGATCCGCCGCCCTAATAAAAAGAGGAAGAAAATGGTGAGCGTATCCAGTAAGGCCATGAGCAGCCGCCCAGCCACCGCAATAGCGTCACAAGCGCCATCGGCGCGCGCCATTAGCGCGACGGTGGCTTCCGAAGCCCCCAAGCGCTCCGCCAACGGCGCAGCCATGTGCATCAACTCGCCCATAGCCGTACCCAAGTACAAGGGGAAATGACCATAGGTAAAGCTGCGCGCGCGCTGGGCATTGAGATCCCAAAGCGGGTTCAACGGGCTGCGCTGCGGATCCCAGAATTCGTCCCAACTGGTGGGCAGGCGCAACACAGCCGCATAGAAACAGGATGTACTCCGTTCGTCGGGATGGCTGCCCAGCCCTTGGTCAAAGTTGATCCCCCAGACACGCAACGTAAAACCGGCCAGAATGATGAGCAGCAATAAGCCAACGTGTACACGCTTGATTGAATTTGTGGGCGTTGTATTGGTTTGTTGTATTTGGGGCATGTGCCGTACGATTTATTTTCTCTGTTGGTAACACTGAATCGATCACACGTAACACAGATTCTTCTTCTTGTACAGATTATTCTTTCAAGTATGACAATCAGTGAGTATGAATCGTTACCAGTGCTAAACGCTTTTATTAGTGAATTAGTACCTACTTAGTTTCTAGCAGTCCATAACTGGCGATGGGTCGCCGGTCATGGAGTAGTTAGGAGCGGGCTAAGTGGTTACGTGAATTATAGTAAATACAAATTTCAAAAAATCAAAACTACATTTTAGCCAAATGATTAAATACATCTTACCAGGAGAGTATAAGCCAACAAAATTAAGAACATATTACGAGTTGATTAATACACTCTTAGGGCATTTGCTGTGTAGGTAATATTACATTTGCGCTTAGGATTTACTTACTTTGACGGAGAAATTTGGTGTGCGTGACGCGTTGATCCGTTGATTTCGATGAGCGAATCATCGATCACCCTAATTCGGCGCACGCGGATAGTTGGGGATGACCCAGGTGATTTGATGAGCAGGGGGTGGCGGCCAGAGCAGGTAGACATCCACCCAGCGGTTCCATAGCTGTAAGTTATCATTGTCATAGCCTAGGTCAATGCGCCGTGAGCGAATCGCTGTGCCGATATCCAGCGCGTCACCGTAACCATAGCCGGGGACAAAAACACGGGAACGTAACGGGATAATTTTGGGATCGACCGCCACCACCCCTTTGCGCATTGGGTCGCCCGTGTAGGTGCGACCATACCAGGCCTTGTCGGGTGAAACGCCGGCTGTACCGGCGCTATAGCTAGAGGCTAACATGCGAACTTTGCGCCAATAGGTGATCTGCTCTCCTTCGGGCGTGGTGATGGTCTGCGGCTGGATCAACTGACCAAAGGCAATGATGCGTTGGGCCGGTTCCTGCGCCACCCAGGTATCCTCCAGCGTACGCGCGACCTCTTGCCCATTCTCATAGCGCACGCGATAGCGTTCACGAGTAATGCCTTCGGCGCCGGGGGTGGTCTGTTGTTGTGTGTCAATCGGCAAATTGGGATCAGGCTGGAAGACCGTCTCAAAGGGGGCAATTTTCTCCTTCACCTCAATCGTCTCATGAATGCGGGTAATGGCAATGGCTAAATCAGCTTTTAGCGGCGTATCCAGCGCCGGCTCCACCCGATCCAAGCCGGAGATGCCAACGCCAACCTCGACCAACGCATCCCCCACCGTTTGCGCACGTGATCGCGTTTTCAAGATGCGCTCATCGACCCGCAACGAAATCGGTTTGCTCCGCTGAATCTGCACACGCAACCCTGGGGACACCAGCGTACCTAACCCCGGCTGCACCAAGTCGCCCAGATAGATGGTAATTTCCGCTTGGCGCAATGCTTCGCCGACCGTCTGCGCCGTTGTCCGAATCGTAAAAGGTAAGCCGCCATCCCTTACGGTCACAGGCATAGAGCGCTGCAAACGCAACTGAAGTGGCTCGTATCGCCAGTTATCCCACGCATAGCCACGGCTATAGGTTTGCGGCAATTGGGTTGGCGTGACCGGCGGCAACGGCGCATCGACGTGCAGGCGCCGGTCGGCAATCTGCACCTGGTCATCGTGATCGAGCGTCACCCCCGCTTCCGCCAAAATGGCATAAGCAGTTTGACCCCAACTCGCCGTCTCCCACTGTCGACCATCGGCCCAAATCTGTACACGGCGCGCCCGTTGGATTGAAATTGTCATGCCTTGGTGCAACTGCGCGGCGACGGTCGGCGTCACGCGATCATTAACATGGATGGTCATCCCCAAGTCGAGCAGCAGATCACCAACCGTGCGGCGATGGGTCTTGATCGTTTCCGGTACGCCATCCACCATGACATGCACCGTTATACTGGTGAGCGACCAAAGCCCCCATAGCAAGACCAGGATAACCACGCTGCCGGAGGCAGTGGCCATCAGCGCCGGCAGCCGGTTCACCAGGGCGATGGTGCGTCCTGTCCGTCGTCGAAGTGCTATTGTAGACATGGCCTGCTATTGTAGCCGATGCGCAGCAGAATGCCAAAATAGAAAGCTTCATTTGGTCGGAGAGGGGAGAGCGTGATAGCATCTTGCAGCAAAGAACAGTGGGATTGAGGGATTAAGAGATTGGGCGATTAAGAGATTGAATCTCTTAATCGCTCCTAAGCTCTGCAGAGCAAGGAAAAGCTTGTGGAATGGGATTTTCATATTGGCGCCAAGAGTGTGCGAAAAAATAGTTGGCGGCTTTGCATATTGCTAGGTATACTGGTCGGTTTTGCCCTGCGGCTCTACCGCTTGGGGACGACTTCGCTCTGGTATGACGAGACAGTGAGCGTGGCGCTGGCAGAGAAGAGCATCCCCGCCTTGCTTCACCATACCGCCGGCGATATTCACCCCCCCGGCTACTATTTATTGCTCCACTTCTGGCAAATGTTTACGCAACCAACGCCGGCCTTTGGCTTGGAATTTCTCTACGCCTGGCCGAGTTTGTGGTGTGGCGTGGTGATTGTCGCGTTGCTCTTTGCATTGGGGCGACGATTGGCGTCGCCGACCGTGGCATTGGCAGGGTTGTGGCTGGCGGCGATCAATCCGTATCAGATCTGGTATAGCCAGGAAGTGCGCATGTATACCCTCGGCGCGCTGTTGGGCTTGCTAGGGCTATGGGCGCTGTTGCGTTGGTGGCAAGCAGGCAGCAGCGATCAACGCCCCTATGGCTGGCTTGCCCTCTATGCCATTGCCGGTGCAGCGGGTCTCTATACCTTGTATTACTTTCTCTTCGTCTTGGTCGCGTTGAATGCCATTGCTCTCCTACTTTGGCTGACTCCCTGGCGACAAAGCCCAAGGTGGCAGTGGCGGCTTTGGCTTATGGCACAAGTTACCATTTTGCTGCTCTGGGCGCCCTGGCTACCAATCTTTTGGCGTCAGGCCATCGACCCGCCGGTGCCGCCGTGGCGGATTGCGTGGACAACGGGCGCAGCATTTCTGGACGATCTGGCGCGTGGCGCCAGCGCTTTGCTGACCGGGCAGAGTGCGCCGGCGCCTACGGCCTGGTTTTGGCTGGCGCTATTCTTCTTGCTTTTGATTACCGCTCGCCTTCACTACACGAATAAAAGTAGCCGCCGGTTGCCCATCGGCTACTTTGTGCTGGCCGGCTATCTCCTCATTCCACTAGCGGCGCTGGTCATCATTACCTTGTGGGTTACGCCGCTTTACCATGTGCGCTATCTGTTCACCTATGGGTCGCCCCTGCTTCTGTTGCTGGCGGCCGCTTTGCTCGTTAGTTTTAAGCGGCAAAGGCTGCTTGGCGCGGTTGCGACCATTGCCCTGTTGGTCGTGCATGGCTGGAGCTTGTACAACTTTTGGTTTGCGCCCACAGTACAAGATGACGATCACCGCAGCGCCGTGGCGCAACTGGCCCAAACTTGGCGACCAGGCGATGCCATCCTAGTTAATGCCGGATGGGTCTACACGGTATTGACAACCTACTGGCCGACCACCTTGGCCGGTGTCGATGCCGCCGTGCCGCCGCCGCTTGGGCAGTTTGTCCGCTTGACCGATTACCCGACCTTTGCGCAACAACCAGCAACGCCAGGGGCAACCAGCCCGACCAACCCGGTGGTGGTGCGCACAGGAAGCGTTGATGGCGCGCCGAGCCTGGGGTGGGGCGATCCGACCAGCGACTTTTTTGCCATGCGCGCAGCGGATGCCAACCTGGCGCTCTTTGCGCTGGCGCGCCAATACCAACGGCTCTGGCACTATCGTCTCTATGACACCGTTAATGACCCGCAGGGTGTAATCCGCACCTGGTTTGACACCTATAATACATTATTGAGCGAAACGCCGATCCCAGGCCGCGATTACCTCCGTATTCAACTCTATCAAAGCGGTCAAGCCGTGCCGGATCAGAGATGGACGGCCCTCGCCCTTCAGCAGGATCGCTTTGTTGGCGATCTGCGCTTGCAGGAGGCCGCGCTGATCACGCCGACCGTTGCTGCCGGCTCATACCTCTACATCAAGTTAACCTGGCAACCGCCGGTCAACCGTGCGGCGCTCCCCCCGGTTATCAGCTTTAGCCTCCGTCTCTCAACCGCCGATGGACAGCCGTTGGCACAGGCTGATGAGACGCCAACGATCCCCGTACAGGCGTGGTCTACGGATTATGCTTATATCATGGCCTTGCCCATCCCGGTCGCAACGCCACCGGGTGCGCACAACTTGGCGCTGATTGCGTATGATGCACAAACCGGCACCCCGGTGGCCGTGGCTGACACAGAGCCGCAACAGCAAGCGCTCCCTTTAGGAACCGTGCCCATTGTACCAGCCACTCAGGCGCCCATCATCCCTGCGGTGACGGCCAGCTTTGATTACATTGATCTGGTGCGCGCCCGGCTGACAACGCCCAGCCCCGCCCCTGGTTCCCCCCTTGCCGTTGAGCTGGTCTGGCGACCACAGGCCAGCGGTTATCGCGATACTTATCTTGGGCAACTTACTTTGACCGATGAAATGGGGGCGGTGGTTGGCCAATGGACAACGGCGCTGGGCGGCTGGGGCTACCCCAGCGGCGCGTGGCCTCCGCTCATCCCCGTCCGCGACTGGCGCACTTTGCCCCTCGCCCCGACAACGCCCCCCGGTCGCTACACCCTCACGCTACGTGTACTGCGTGCCAGTGATCAAGCACTCATCCCCGCACATCGCCCTTGGTGGCGCGGCAGCAAAGATGCGCTGACCATTGGCGTGGTGGACGTTCAGTAGGGACAGGATGAGCCGGCGTTACCATTTCGCTGATCGGCGCTTGGCAAGTCCGTGAGTCGCTGTGGCCCAGGGCGAGTCACGGACTCGCCAGGAGCGGCAGGGTCTTTGGCGGCCCAGGGCGAGTCACGGACTCGCCGGGAGCGGTGGGGTCTTTGTGGCGGCGCGCTTCAGCGTGTGACAAGGGGAAGGTAAAGCCTTGTCTGCGTACAAAGTATCCCCAGAGGGATGCGGCGTGTCTGTGTGCCTTTGCTATCGACGGCGGTCAATTCGAGGGTGGCTTTGACAAAGCCGGTGGTGACCAATTGGGGACGGAAGGTAAGTTGCATGGTGGTGGGCGCGCTGTTGGGGGATTGGGCGGCCACCCAAGGTACGGCGGACGGCCAATCCAGGCCAGCCGCAGCAGCCGTCGGTTCCGTTGCCGCTTCGGCGTCTGCTTCGGTCGCAGCCGCTAGAATGCGGGCGACAAAGGTCATGCCGGGCGGGCCGTCGATAGGGAGATCAATGACCTGATCGGCAGCGTCGGCGGCACAGTTTGTCGGGGTCAGGATCAGATCAAAGGTGCGCGGCACCAGACCATCGCGCACAGTCAATTTGACCGGCAGGGCCAGCGGCGCATTGTTGACTTGGGAATTGCTGGAGTTGATATGGATCGTCGTGCTATAGACGCCGGCAACTAAGAGACGCGCATCAAACGCGGCGTTAAAGGTGGCGGGCGTTTGGCCGGCAACGACGCTTAACCGTAACCAGGTAGGCTGGCCATCAACCTGGAATGTAAAGGGCAGGGCGCCGCCAAAACCGGCATTTGTTAGCGAAAGAACCCCTTGGGCACTCTGCTCGCCGGCGGCTAGATCTCCCTCCAGTTTGGCCGGCGTAACGCTGAAGGTGGGGGTGCGCAGATAGCCGTTGCGATCCAAGTTGCCGGCCACGATCGTGCGTGAATTGGTGACGACAGGCGGTGTTGTCTCGGTAAAGGTCTTGTTACTTTCCGGTTGGGTATAGATGCGGATCTTGTTATTGCGCATGACAATCACTTCGGCGCGACCATCGCCGTCCACATCCGCTGCGACGCCGCTCTGATAGCCGTTATCGGTATCCAACGTTTCTTCAAAAGCGGGTGGGTTGTCGGCCCCGCGGTTGCGCATGGCTAAACGGGGAATGGTTGTGACATTGCCGGGTACAGTGCGCAGGAAGAAGACCTCTTCGTCACCATTCCCCGTAATGTCCCCAACAAAAAGGCGTTCAGGCGCCGGCAGAAAAAACTCACTGTGGGCGTCTCGGAAGAGGCCGTTTTCACGCTCATCATAAACAAACACGCGAAAGCTAGCAGCGCCAGGCGAGGCAGCCCGGCTGGTAACCAATCCCGGCAAACCAAAGGAGAAGAAGCGGGCAATGGCCGTAGCACGCCACTCTTGCGATTTACTTTCCCAGTTGACAATGCGGGTGAAGGTGGGAGCAGTAAGGCGGTAAATTTCCAACGTCCCTGACTTATGAACAAAGACCATTTCATCAGGCCCCCCCCCATCAAGATTCCCAACGGTGATTTGGAGGGGGATTTGCCCGGTTGTTTGTTGTGCTAGCGCGGCCCAAGCCGAGCCATCCGGCGCGCTGGCATGGAGGGTAATCAATGCCGTTTCATCGTTTGCCTCATCGGCATCCTCAGTGTTAAGGCGAGTGACATAGAGAATCTCAGCACCGGCCACATTAGGGTCCAAATCACCGGTAGCGACGAGGTACGGAGTGCCGTCCAGCGGCGTTTGATAGAGAATCCGCCAGGGAATGCCGTTGTAGAGTTGATTCGGCACCACAGCGCCGGTGACGATCACCGGATCATAAACCGTCAGCAGACCGCTGCCCGTCGTCCCTCTCACCGCCGCAATTTCACTATCGCCATCGCCATTAAAATCACCCACGGCAATATCCACCCAGCCGCCCACTGGGCTGACCCACTGAACATTGGCGCTATTGGCCGCGGTCGTCGAGTCGAAGACGCGGATGAATCCATTGGCATCCAGATAGACTAACTCGGCGTCGTTATTGGTTGTTTGCGCCGACGCCGGTTGCTGCGCCAGCCAGAAGCCCGCCCCTATCAACAACAGAACGCCAACGCGTATTATCCATTGCTTCATCATTGCCATCAACCTATATACCCTACCAACCAATAACAATTATAAATTATCAATTGTCAATTTATAATTGTTTACGCCTTGCCAAGCACAGCCGCCAACAAGGCCATACGAATAAACATACCGTTGCGCATCTGGCGGAAGTAAGCGGCGCGCGGATCGTTGTCGATGGCGTAGCTAATTTCGTTGACACGGGGCAACGGGTGCATGACGATCATGCGCGCTTTGGCATGAGTCATCAATTCCTCGTCGACCACATATTGATCCTTCACCCGATCATACTCGGCCATGTCGCTAAAGCGCTCTTTTTGCACACGGGTGACATAGAGAACATCAACATCGCCAATGATGGCCTGGACATCCTTAGTCTCCTGATAGCGGCGCCCTTTGTCGCGCACGACATGCAATACCTCATCCGGCATGGGGAGAATGTCGGGGTTGACAAAGACAAAGTCCACATCGTAATTGATTAGCAATTTGGTCAAGCTATGCACTGTGCGCCCATACTTGAGATCGCCGACCATCGCCACGCGCAGCCCGTCCAGCCGTTCCAGATCCTGGACAATGGTAAAGAGGTCAAGCAGCGCCTGGGTGGGATGTTCCCCCACGCCGTCGCCAGCGTTGATGATCGGCTTGCTGGCATAGCGCGCCGCCGTCGCCGCTGCTCCCATCTCCGGATGACGCAGCACGATGACATCGGCATAACTTTCCAGCGTACGCACCGTGTCGGGCAAGCTCTCGCCCTTGGTTACAGAACTATATTGCACATTATTAATGGGGATTACCTGGCCGCCCAGGCGCAACATGGCGGCCATAAAGCTCGAACTGGTGCGGGTGCTGGGTTCGTAGAAGAGGTTGGCAAGGATCTTACCTTGCAGCAGATCGGCGCTGCCAAAACGCTCGACCAACACCTGCATCTCATGCGCCACCTGAAAAATATAGTCAAGCGTGTCACGGCTAAACTGGCTGACGCTCAAAATATCCTGACCGTAAAAGCCGTTATTGACATGGTCAGCCGGCATAGCGCCGCCGACGCGGCTGCCGACTGGGGTACTACTCAATGGTGCAATTGTCATAAGTTATCCTGTCTTCTGAAACAGCACACGACCAGTGGCCGGCGCCGCTAAAACATTACCATCAGCAAAAGCGGTCTGCCCGCGTAAAACAACCCGCTCCACCCGACCAAAGACTTCTCTCCCTACAAAAGGCGTCCAGCCTACTTTGGTCTGCATTGCTTCATTGCGCAATTCATAACGGGCGTCAACATCGACCTCGACAAAGGTATCAGGTTGGGCCGGAATGCCATAGACCTGCTGGGGACCGGTGACACAGCGGGCAATAATGTCATCAACCGTCAAGCGGCCTTCATGGACGGCGGTGAGCAGAAGCGGCAACATTGTCTCGACGCCAGGAACGCCGGGGGGTGGGTTGGTGACCTGTGTAGCGACGCCGATCCCTTTTTCAGCCAGGGTATGCGGGGCATGATCCGTGGCGAAAATATCAAAAACGGCCAGATGCTCCCACATGGCGGCGACATCATCGGGCGAAGCGAGGCGGGGACGCATATCTCCCAACGTACCCAGGCGCACCGCATCTTCGGTGGTTAAGAAGAGATGATGGGGCGTCACTTCACAAGTGACCGGGTAGCCCTGTTCCTTGGCGCGACGAATCAGTTCGATTTCGCTGCGCCGGGTGACATGGACAATGTGGAGCGGCGTGGCGTAGAGGTGACTCAGAGCGAGACAGACGGGCAACATCAACTCTTCTGCGTGAACGGCAATCGGGCCGATGCCGTGTGGGTTGGCGGCGGAACGGTAGCCCAGCTTGTCGCCTTGTTCGGCCCAAGTGCGAAAGAAGCGATGGAGTAGCCCCAACTCTTCAATGCGCAGGCTGCCAAAGGTATCGCTGACATAAATTTTCAGTCCACAAGCGGCTGCTGCCACTGGGAGGTAAGCGTCGAGCATAGTAGTCGTTGCGCCGACAAAAAGGCCAATATCACAGCGCGCCTTGGCTGCCGCCCGCTGCACCTTTTCGCGAAAGAGTTCGGGGGAGCCGGTGGGTGGTTGGGTGTTGGGCATATCTAACATCACGGTGACGCCGCCAGCCAGCGCCGCGGCCGAACCGGTGGCAAAATCTTCCTTGTGTTCATAGCCCGGCTCACGTAGATGGACGTGGGCGTCGATTAAACCGGGCAACCGAATGAGAGCCATGAATCTTCTTCGCTTTCGTTGGGATGTGGTAAGATAACAACCCTGCGGATCGCCTAAAGCGCTCACCACATCAAGACAAACGTCTATCGACAATGTGTTCATTGTAAGCTAGGGTAGGACGCGCGACAAATTTGTCACGCAAGACGTAGATCGCTGATAGCGCCGCAACGCTTTTTGCACCCTTCCGCAATGGTATCGGCATAGAAGTCGAACTTCTGGGACACCAGCGTTGACCGGCAGCAAGATCCACATGTCAGCTTTTTACCAGGCTGACATCTTACTGACAGCGAAGTTGTCTTGCGGAAATCCAAACAGGCCAGCGTTTATTCTTACGACGGGTCAATTGTACACAAAAATAAGCAACTAAGACAAGAAAGGGTATTTATGCAAAATTTACGCAAAGCAAGCGGCGGCAACTTCAGCATCTTCGTCATTGTCATCGGTCTGGTTCTTCTCTTTTTTCTCTATAGCTTTTCCAGCCAGTTCTTCTACTTTTTTGAGCAGGTGCGAGAGCAAGAGGTCGGCGTCAAATTCCGCAGCGGGCGCATCACCGATGTGGTCGGGCCGGGGGTCTATAGCGATGTGGGTCTCTTTGTCGAAATTCGCCGGGTTTCCAGTGAAGCGATTCCCTTTACGGTGACCGATGAAGAGTTGATCACCAAAGACAAGCAGCGCATCGGGCTGGTGGTGACGGGGGATGTTTTCCGTCCGGGCGTGGTTGATCGCGAATTGCTGCGTACGCTCTGGGCGCAATATAACCAGCACTATCTCAACGATGAGGTCGCCCGCCAGGCGATTGCCGATCGCGCCCGCCAGGCAATGAAAGTGTGTGTCGGTGATCGCATTTTTGATGATGCCGTGATCGGCGCGGCGCGCGACCAACTGCGTGATTGTATTGACACCGAGTTGGATGAGCTGGCCAAAAATTATGGCTTGAATGTGCAAAATCTCGCCGTCCCCGATGTGATCCTGTTGCCCGAAGCCCAGGCGCGGCTGGATGAAATTGTCCAAAGCCGCCTGCAAACGGAAAAGGCCAAACAAGATGAACTACGCGCCAAGGCCGAAGCTGCCGCCGAACAGGCGCGCCAAGAAGGTGAAATTCGCGTCCAACAGAGCCGGATGCAGGAAGAGTCGCGCCAACAGAAGATTCTGGCCGAGTTTGAACGGGAGAAGATCGAATCACAAAAAGCAGTAATCGAAGCCGAACGAGCCAACGAACTGGCGCGCGTCGAAGCCGAACTCGCGATTATTGAGGCAGAGAAAAATAACGCCCTCGTCGCCGCTCAACTGGAACTGGAAATTCAAACGGCCCGCGCCAAAGCCGCCGCCGAACAGGCCAAAGCCGATCTGGCGCCAGAAATTGCCAAAGCCGAGTTGATCGCCGGCAATCCCGGTTATCTGCAACAACTGATCGCCCAAGCCAACGCGTCCGCCCTCAACGGCAACGATAAAATCATCTTCACCCCCGAAGGCTCTGCTCCCACTATCGTCATTCCCGGGCCGGGCATCATGCCGACGGTAGAGACGACAAATACGGCGCAGGCGGTCGAATAGTCTAGAGTCCTAAGTCCAGAGTCCAGAGTCCGTGGTTACGTAGACAAGGCATTAGACTCTGGACTGTGGACTGTGGACTCTGGACTATTCGACTCTGGACTTAGGACTACAGACTCTTCATCCCCAAACTTTCACCCTTCATTTGTGATAATTTTGACAAACGCGCACAGGTGTGCTATAGTCGCCGTAACAAACCAGTAACCTTACCGACAAGCGTTAGCAGGAAGTCAAGCACAGTCTGTGCCGGCAAGAAGCCCCCCGCAGTTCTTAGCCGTAACCTTTGCTAAACCTTCTGTTGTACTTGTGAACTATTGCACGAACAACTTCATTATGCTACAATCACGTTTATACAAGTAACCCTGACAAAGCACTCATACGATTTCGTTGCCGACGGTCTTTGTACGCGCCTATTTGTGCGCAAGCAAAGCGGTTGCGCAATAACGTTGTAAATTTGTAAACCGAATTTTTGTTAGACCGGAAGCAAGGCCAAAGGAGACCGGACCGAAATGGCGACAATTTTTGAATTAACCGGTGCTGAACGAGAACAGCGAATTGCAGAATTAAAACAGAAAATGCTGGCAGCCTATGCCAGAAACAAAGCAGCGCACGCTGAAGAGGGCGGCGGTCATAGCGCCCCGGTGGCAGTGATGGAAGCCGAACCGGAAGAGGTAGCGGCGCCAGTGATGGAAGCTGTAGTGGAAAGCAACGGCAATGGTGTTGCTGTTGTTGCAGCACCTAAACCCGTGGTGGCGCCCAAACCGGCGTCCCCCAAGCCAGCAGCCCCCCCCAAGCCCAAGGCGGAAGAAGCGGCCGTGCCTGCACTCACACCAGCCGAAATGACGCGACGTGAATTTTTGACCTATGCCTGGGGAGCGGCAGTCGGGCTGCTTGCGGTAGAAACCGGGTTGGTCAGCTACTTCTTTATGTACCCCCGCTTCAAAGCTGGTGAGTTCGGCGGTAAATTCTTCCTGAGCGAAACAGAAGTACCACCTTCTGATGCAGAACCTGTCGGCTATACGGCTGGCAAATTCTGGCTGGTCAGCACAGAAGAAGGTTCACCCAAAGCCATCTACATGGTTTGCACCCACTTAGGCTGTTTGTATAAATGGGAGCCATCAAATTTCCGCTTTGAGTGTCCCTGCCACGGCTCCAAATTTAGCCATGACGGCTTCTTTATTGAAGGTCCAGCGCCCCGTTCGCTCGACTACTTCGAACTCACCGTCGAAAATGGGCAGGTTGTGGTGGATACGGGTAAAAAGGTAAACGGCGACCCGGCCATCGATTCACCGGTACGCATTCAGGCGGCCTAAGTTTAAGGCAAACGCGCCTGCTTGCTCCGCTATCTGTTTATTTATCAACCAGTAAGTCTTACGAAATCTTGTTGTGCAGAGTACTGCTGTACCAAGGAGAGAGAGCTGAATGGCTGTCCAACCTGAAGTCAAAAATAAGAGTTTGCTCAATACGGCGCTAGATTTGGCGGATGATACCTTTACCCGCATCACCGCCGGCATTAGCGCCGGCGAATTCCGCCGCATGTTGCGTGGCGAAGCGCCGGGCCGTCCCAACCCGCGCTTAAAACCCCACTCGGAAACGTTTTTATTGCACATCAAGCCGACCTATTATCATGAAAGTGTGACCCGCTTTACCCACACTTTCCGGCTTGGCCTACTCTCTACCTATCTCTTTATTGTCGAGACCATTACCGGCATCTACCTGATGATCTGGTATGCGCCTTCACCGGAACGCGCCTACACGGACATGATCCGGTTGTTAAGTGCTGTTCCTTTCGGGCAGGTGATGCGCGATGTCCACCGCTTGGGCGCCGAGTTGATGGTAGCCATTGTCACATTGCATATGGTGCGTACTTACCTAACGGGAAGTTATAAGCCACCAAGACAATTTACCTGGTTTACCGGTGTTGTGCTACTGGTCGTGACCCTTTTCTTGAGCTTCTCCGGCTATTTATTGCCCTGGGATCAACTCGCCTTCTGGGCTGTGACCATTGGTACTTCCATGGCCGAAGCGGTGCCGCCCAAGGTTGTCGGTGAAACGGTAAACTTGCTGGCCCGCGGTGCCCCGGACATCGGCGCCAATGGGTTGATGCGCTTCTACCTGCTGCATGTCCTCTTCCTGCCGCTGATTCTGATTCTCTTCTTCTTTGTCCACTATTATAAAGTGGTCCATTTCGGGATTAGCTTGCCGGCTAACGAAGAAGAAGTAGGCCAGGATACCGCCAACAAAGTGCCGGCAGATCGCCGTGTTTACTTCCTACCCGATGTCTTTATCGACGAAGCCAGCTTCCTGGTCGTCTTTACGGGCATTATGCTCTTGCTGGTCACCTTTTTCTTCCAGGCGCCCTTGGAATCGATTGCCAACCCGCAATCAACACCAATGCACACGGTTGCGCCTTGGTACTTCTATTGGCTGCAAGGCTTGTTGAAGATTGCTGATAAGATGATCGCTGGCGTGATTTTACCGGGGATCCTGTTAGTGCTGTTGATGCTCATTCCCTACCTCGATCCCAACCCCAGCCGTCGTGTGCGCGACCGCAAAGTCGCCATCATCAGCGGTGTCGTCGCCGGCTTCGTGATGATTGTTTGGAGCTGGATGGGTACGCCGCAGTATGCCGTACAAGGTGCGCCATCAGTGGAAGTGGTGCAAGAGTTGATGCCGGAAGAAGGCGCTGGGCTTGTCCGTGAAATTGGCTACAAGCACATGCCGCTTGGCGCTTATACAACGATGACCACGGCAGAGATGAAGAAGCGGCTTGGTGATGAAGGCGCACAAGCCCTGTTAGATAAGGGGGTGATTCCCTTTGAAGCCGTTCATGCCGAAGACGATGAACACTTTGCTGAAGTGATGCACGAATTCGAGCTGAGCGTGCGGAAATGGGAAGCACAGGTTGCCGATTTCAACAAACCCTACGGCATTGTCACCATCACCCAAGAACAGCCCGCACTTAAGCGCATCTACTGGGAGATCAAGTGGTTGAGCGCCGATGGGAAAGAGGAAAAATTTTATCGAAACTTCTGGCTGCATGAAAAATCGCTCTACTGGGAACAGTATGGCATGAAAGATTTCAGCTTTGTTTCGCCGTCAGGTGAAGGGGAATAAAGGACCCATGCGTAAACCTTGGTATCACATTCTCTATGTTCGGTCGCCCCTTGCAAAGATTTTCCTGGGTGTTGCCGGGGCCATGCTCTCGGTTGTGCTGACCATTTTCCAATTTAGCATTGAAGAGCCACGGATGTTGGCGCAAGAAGGCAACTGGAACGGGCGTAGCATTGAAAAGGGTGCTGAACTCTTTTACAACAACTGCGCCAACTGTCATGGCGCCGATGGCAAAGGGCTGCCCAACGTCGCGCCGGCGCTGAACAGCAAATATTTCTTTACCCAACGCATTGTTGATGTGGGTTGGGCTGGTTCACTTTATGACTTTGTCGAACTGACCGTTGCCGGTGGTCGCCCAAGCAAAGCAGGCACACAGTGGGCACAGATGATGCCGACGTGGAGTAATCACTTTGGCGGCCCCTTTCGCGATGATCAGGTGCAACATGTCACCAATTTTGTCATGAACTGGCAGGAAGATGCCCTGACCCAAAGCGCAGCCGACGATCCTTTCCAATGCTTCCGCGGGGTGCCGACCAAAGCGCAGGAAGGCGACAAATCACCGGATGCACTGGGTATTAAGAGTTGCACGGCTGACGGCGTTGCTGTGATGCCGGGTGAACCGCCGCCCACGCCGACACCAGCTGCTGCGACTGGCCCACGCCCGCCGCAACAACTCTTTACGGCAATGGGCTGCTCTGGCTGTCATCAGTTGGCCCAGGCGCAGACTGATGACAATATCGGTCAACCGGGTCCGCACATCGGTAATTTGCCGGAAACCGCCGGCCAGCGTGTCCCTGGTGAAGATGCGGCAACCTATGTGTATAACAGCATTGTCAACCCGAACACCTTTGTCAATCCAGGGTATGTCGGCGGCATTATGCCTGGTAACTTCAAGGACCAAATGTCCGAAGAAGAGATCAACAGCTTAGTCGAATGGCTGCTCGATCCCAATCGGCCACAGTAGTTGGCAGATACGGTTTGTAATCGCACTTCTTACAAAAACGAAGTACGGTTGCAAACCCCACCAACGCTAAAAAGCGCTCATCGTGGATGAGCGCTTTTTTTGTGAGCGCACAGTTGCACATGGTATAATCCTGAGCTTTGCGTATCAAGTTAATCTGGTTCATTTGTATGGACAGCGCTATGCAACCATCCTATTCCCTAGCCCGCGACCCGATCTTCTATATCACCGTGGGCTTTTTCGCCTTCTTGACCACTAGCCTACCAACTGTCATTGGTCAGCCCAATTTTCTCCCCATTGTGCAAACCGTGACGCTCTTTATCTTTCTACTCATTCCCCTGCGCCAGGGGTTGATTTGTGAGGCCATCTGGGTCATGGCGCTCTGGCTAGGCATCCAGTTTACGGTTGTCACTGGTCTAACCTGGTTTCTGGAAGCACGGGCGGAGCGCGCCTTTCATGATGGCTTTCAATACCGCATGGCCTATGTCGCCTGGTTCTACCGCGCCGCCGACGCCATCCGTCCCGATAGCTTTGCAGCAGCGCCCTTTTCCCGGCTGCTTGAATTGGCAGGCGTTTTGCTCGGCAGCCTGGTTAGCGTCGGCCTGCTGGGCCTTTGGTTTTTGGTCAAAAGCGTCAACCTGGCGGCCTACAATATGGGCATCTTGCTGGTCGCGCTGAATAGCACCGCCGGCTTGTTTCTGGCGCTGCCAAGTTGGTCATTGCTACGGATTGCCGGGTACGCGGGCCTGGTCATCCTCCTTAGCGAACCGGGCATCACCGGTATATGGCAACCAGCTCATTACTGGCGCACACGTCGCCAACTTATTGTTAGAGCCGGCGCTCTTTTATTAGCTGGTCTGCTTCTGGAACTATTCTTACCCAATCTTTGGCGTTTGCTTGTCATAAATTGAGAGATTGCTTTGCGATAATCTCTCAATCTTTTTATCTCTCAATCTCTACGGTACTCAGCACAAGTCACTCAGCACTCATCACGAATCACTACTCATGTTCATCAAACGCGTCGTCATTCAAGGCTTCAAAACCTTTGCCAAGCGCACCGAATTTCTCTTTGATGCCGGCATTACTGCCGTGGTCGGGCCGAATGGCAGCGGCAAAAGCAACATTGTCGATTCCATTCGCTGGTGTCTGGGCGAACAGAGCTATAGCATGTTACGCTCCAAAAAGACCAGCGATGTCATCTTCTCCGGCAGCGACAAAAAAGCGCGGCTGGGTATGGCCGAAGTGGTCTTGACCCTAGACAACAGCCGCGGTCAATTGCCGCTCGACTTTACCGAAATCGAAATCACCCGTCGCGCCTATCGCGATGGCGACAACGAATATCTGCTCAACGGCAAACGGGTGCGGCTGCAAGACATCACCGAACTGCTAGCGCAGACAGGCTTGAGCCGCCGCACCTACGCCGTCGTCGGGCAAGGGCTGATCGACCGGGTTCTCAATCTCACGCCGGAAGAGCGACGCAGCCTTTTTGAGGAGGCGGCGGGCATCACCGGCTACCAGTTCAAACGCACCACCACCCTCAATCGCCTGGAAGCGGCCCAGCAAAACCTGACCCGTGTCAACGACATTCTGGCCGAGTTAACGCCCCGCTTGAAGTATTTGAAACGGCAGGCCGAACGAGCGCAGGAATATGCCGCCGTTGCCAGTGACCTGCGCAGCATGTTGCGCGATTGGTATGGCTTTCGCTGGCGCACTACCATCTTGCAACTGGAACAGAACCGCCGCTTGGAAGGTGAGTTGCACCAGATTGTCAATCAACGGCAGGCTGCGCTCAAGACGTTGGAGGGACAATTGGAAACGTTGCGCAATCAACATGCCATTCTGCGCAACAAGTTGGCCGATCTCCACCAACAAAGCAGCGGTCGCCATCAGGAAGCCGAGCAGAGCAGCCGTGAGTTAGCAGTTGGCCGCGAACGCCTTCATCAATTACAGACCCGGCTTGACGAGGCGGCGCAGGAGTTGACTACACTCCAAACCGAGCAAAGCGTCCAAGTGCAACGCCGGAGCGAAGTGCAACAGAGCCTGGTCATTGCGGAGAGTACGCTCCAAGAACGGCAAGGGGCGGTCAACGCCATTCAAAGCGTGGTTGACCAACGGCAACAGGAGCGCGCCGGCTTGCAACGCACGCTTGACAGTGCGCGCCAGAACTTGCAAGGGGTACAGCGCCAGCGAGTCAATGCTGAGAGCCGGTTGCAGCAATTGACCGAACGCCAACAGACACTCCAAAAGAGCTTGACCGAACAGCAGAGCAATCAACAGAATGCTGAAGCCGAAGCAGCCAGCCGCCAGGTGGCCCTAACCGTAGCGACGCAGACATTGCAACAGACCGAAGAGGCCGCCCGTCAAACCCAACAACAACTGACCACGGCGCAGGCCGATCTCAAAGCGGCCCAAGAGGCATTGGCCGGAGCAGAACGGGAGCGCCAAGGAGCCGCCCGCACGCTGGATCGGTTGCAAACCCGCTTTGATTTGCTCAAGCGGCTCCACGAGGAAGGCGCTGGTTATGCCAGTGGTGTACGCGCTGTGTTGCAAGCCAGTCGCGAGCAGCGGGGAAATGACGGGCCGTTGACCGGGATTCTGGGTGTCGTCGGCTCACTCGTCCGCGTCCCGGCCCACTTGGACAAGGCAATGGAGACGGCTTTTGGCGGCGCGCTACAAAATGTGATTACTGCAACTTGGCAGGATACCCAACGCGCCATCGACTTTCTCAAGAGCAGCGGACGCGGTCGCGCCACCTTTCTGCCCCTCGACCGACTGAGTGTCCTATCGGCCATTCCTGCGCCCAAAGCGCCGGGCATCCTGGGCAATGCTGCCGATCTAGTCGAGTATGACCCGCAGATTGCAGACGCCGTTCTGCAATTACTTAACCGCACCTGGGTGGCCGAGGATCTGCCGGCGGCGCGGCGGGCGCTGGACAACTATCGCAACCAACAGCGGCCAACGGTAGTCACGCTCGATGGCGAAATTATCCGCCCCGGCGGCGCTGTCACTGGCGGCAATGACAGCAACCGGCGCGATGAGTCGATCCTAGCGCGTGAACGGGAATTGCGGGAGTTACCCCAGCAGGTAAAACAGGCGGAAAGCGCTGTGCAAAAAGTGCAAACACAATGCACTGCGCAACAAAATCAGGTGAGTGCCGCCAACGAAGCGATTACCACCGCCCAACACACCCTGGCCGAGTTGGCGCGCCAGGAACGCCAGCAACGGCAAGCCCGCGAAGAGGCGCAACGGCAACTGGATCGGGCCGCACAAACGGTTCGCTGGCAGCAGGAGCGTGGCACACAAACGGCGGATGAATTACAAACATTGAGCAGCCAGGTCGCAACCTTACAAGCAGAAGCCACGCACTGGCAAGCCGAGGAAAACAATGCCGTCACAGCGCTGGCGGCGGCGGAAGCAGCGGTTGAACAGGCGGGCGTTAGTGAACTGTTGCAACAATTGGCCGATCTGCGGGCAGCGGCAGCGGAGGCGCAAGGTCATTTGCGCAACCAACGCCAACTGTTAGAAACACAAGAGCGCACCTTACAACGGCTGACGCAACAGCAGCAGAATCGCAGCGAGACCAGCCAAAAATTGACCGCCGAAGCCCAGGCATTAGCCGAACGGATCAACACGTTGGCCGGTCAAGAAGAGAGCTTGCGTAACGCGATTGAAGCGCTCCGCCGGCAGATCGAACCGCTGGAAAGCGCTGTCGCCACCGTGGAAGAAGAACGGGCGGTTAAAGAGAACGCCGAACGTGAAACGCAAAGCGCGCTGCGCAAGGATGAGAGCAGTTGGAACAACGCTCGTCTCCAGTTACAACGCAGCGAGGACGCCCGTCAACAACTGCAACATGAGATCGAACAGGACTTAGGCTTTGTTGTCTTCCAGGAGAGCGAAAGTCTCGCCTACCAGCCGCCACTGCCGTGGGATACGATTGTTGAACAGTTGCCGGTGGTGGCAAGTCTGCCCGCCGGTTTTGATGACGAAGTACGGGAGACGCGCGCCCGCCTCAATCGCATCTCGAATGTCAACCCGGAAGCGTTGCGTGAATACGAGGAAGCCGCTAGCCGTCACGACTTCTTAAGCACCCAGTCAACCGACCTTGAAGCCGCCATTGGCGACATGCGCAAGGTGCTGAAGGAGTTGGATGGGCTGATGGAAGCCGCCCTGCAAGAGACCTTTACCAAAGTGGCCGAGCAATTTGTCCACTTCTTCCAGTTGCTCTTTAATGGCGGCACAGCGCAACTGGTGCTGACCACACCCGACGACATTACCAACACCGGCATTGAGATCATCGCCCGCCCGCCCGGCAAACGGCCCCAAACACTCGCCCTACTCTCCGGCGGTGAACGGACGCTGGCGGCCTGCGCCCTCATCTTCGGCATTCTACGGGTCAGCCCCACCCCCTTCTGTGTGCTGGATGAGGTGGACGCCGCGCTCGATGAAGCCAACGTGGATCGCTTCCGCTTGACAGTCGAGTCACTGAGTGACAACACCCAATTTATCATCGTCACCCATAACCGCCGCACCCTGGAAGGAGCCAATGCCATCTATGGCGTGACGATGGGCAACGATGGCATTAGCCGCGTCATCAGCCTCAAACTAGAGGGGGATCGCATGGTGCAGCACCAGAATGGGGTCAACGGTGATGGCGTGGCAGACTTGCAGAAGATTGAGGAGTTTGTGAAGTTATAGGGCGGCAAATGGCAACTTTCGGGTGATGGATTACAGCAGTTGGTCAACGGTCAATGACATAGTCATCCCGGTGCGCACCACGTTTCCGGCTCTCTTCCGGGGAAACGGCGGGCGCTTGGATGGAGAGTAAACTAGATGACTCAAATGACCGTTACCAACGTCCCCTATGTCCAAACCCAACGGGCGAGCCTGCCGCAAGCGAGTTTGCGGGACACGCTCGGCATCATTAGCACCGTCGTTATCCCCACCGTTGCCAAAGGGGTGATCATCCGTCGCCCTAGCGTGGTGGCGCTGGCAGAATGGCTCGATTTGGATCAACGCGCCGTGCGCTATATGCAATATCTGCGCAACAAGTACCAACCTGGCCCGCTACTACTGCGCATTCCGATCCGTTCGCAAGCGGTGATCCTCGCCCCTCATCATGTTCATCGTGTTCTCAACGGCTCCCCCGAACCCTTTGCCACGGCCAGCAGTGAAAAGCGGGCTGCGCTGGCTCACTTTCAGCCGCAAGGAGTACTGGTCTCACATGGGGTGGCACGGGCTGACCGCCGCCGCTTCAATGAACAGGTGCTGGATACCGGCCAAACCATGCACCGCTTGACCGCACGCTTTGTCGATGTAGTCAACGAAGAGGCGGCCCTGCTCCTGGATCTGGCGCGCCAGCGTCAACTGTTGGTGTGGGAGGACTTTGCCGACACCTGGTTCCGGGTTGTGCGACGGGTGGTCTTCGGCGACGCCGCACGCAATGATTACGAATTAACGGATCTGATCAACCGGCTGCGCGCCGATGCCAACTGGGCCTTTCTCATGCCGCAACGCCGTGGCTTGCGCGATCACTTTTACCAACGCTTGCAGAACCATTTGGCGCGGGCCGAAAACGGGAGTCTGGCCGGTGTAATGGCGGCCACCCATACAACAGCACTGACAGCCCCGGACCAACAAGTTCCCCAATGGCTCTTTGCCTTTGATCCGGCCGGCATGGCGACCTTCCGCACGTTGGCACTGTTGGCCGCCCATCCCACCCAGTTGGCGCACGCCCGTAACGAGATCCAAAGCAACCAGCCGGATCGTCCCTATCTGCGCGCTTGCGTCCTTGATGCCCTGCGCCTCTGGCCCACCGCGCCGATGGTGCTCCGCCAAAGCACCGTGCCAACCCAGTGGGAAACCGGCACTATGCCAGCACAGACGGGGGTCATGATCTACGCCCCCTTCTTCCATCGCGATGACCAGCGCCTGCCCTATGCTAACCGCTTCACGCCGGAATTGTGGATGCGCCACCGCACGGATCAAGATTGGCCGCTGATTCCCTTTAGCGGCGGGCCGGCCATGTGTCCCGGTCGGAATCTGGTCTTGCTGCTGACAAGTACCATGCTGGCGGCGCTGCTCGATCAGCGGCAGGTGCGCTTGCAGCCAGAAAACCGGCTGGATGCGCGTCAACCGTTGCCGGGGACGCTCAATAATTATTCCTTACGTTTTACAATTGGCCGGTGATTGTTAGGAAGGTGTGCGCTTATCACCCACGCCTTCCTAACAACACTATCACTGTATAAGTTGACAAAATTTTTCTAACAAATAATTAAGCTTAACAAAAAGATAGTGGCGCATATAATACCATTATGCGACCACCGGAATTTGTGATTGATACAAATGTACTCGTAGCTGGCCTGCGTTCAAAGCGTGGTTCTGCGTTTCGGCTTTTACAATTAGTAGGAATGGGACGGTTTGAAATTAATCTTTCTGTACCGCTCGTGCTGGAATATGAAGACGTGCTTTACCGCGGTATCCCTGGTGTACCCGTTTCGAGTACAGTGATCGATGCAGTTTTAAATTTCCACTGCAAAGTCGCACGGCATCACAAAATTTACTTTCTCTGGCGACCTTTTTTACGTGATCCCAAAGATGATTTAGTATTGGAGTTAGCGGTCAAAGCTGGTTGTGATTATATCATTACCTACAATAAGCGCGATTTCATCGGTGTGGAGCGGTTCAACCTGCGGGTTTTAGATGCTGGTGAATTTCTGTTACGGCTTGGAGAATAAAATGACAACACTCAGTTTACGTCTGCCCGAATCCTTACACCAAGGGGTAAAAACTGTTCTGCATGAGGAAGGGGGATCGATCAATCAATTTATCGTCGTTGCCGTTGCGGAAAAACTTTCAGCACTGTTGACCGAAAAGTATTTGTCTGCGCGAGCGGAGCGCGGGAATCAGGCCGCTTATCTTGCCGCTTTGGCGCAAGTGCCTGATGTTGAGCCAGAGAAGTATGATCGGCTGCCGATTAAGTAGCACGCACAAGCCGCTTCAATGCAGTGGCATCAACGATTTTCCCTACGTATAAGGAAACAGAGTTTTGTTGCTTATGTCGCAACGGGGTAAGCACCTTGCTTCACAAAGGGGAAGGGTGCTTAGAGGAAAACGACAGAATTCTAATCATGTTCTTTGCTTATCTTGGCAGTGGCTTGCTAGTTCTTATCGCCACCAAGGGTCGCCACCCCGGATGGGTCGCTCTTTCTGTTGTTGCTGTCCTAATCTGGCTGGGGACCAGTGCCGCCTAACATTTTGTTCAAAGTGATCCAGCTTCGCCCTGCGCTTGCGTGACAGGAACATGATCGTGTACTCTCACGATAGGCGCTTTTATAGCTATTTTTCGTAAAGAGTTGGCAATTCCAGCAGAGCATCCGTCTATGTTTACGCCAAGCGAAAGAGAAACTTTTGCCGTCCAGGGCTTGATCAAGCGAAAAAACTTCCTCCCGCTGGCGAAACTTGCCAATGCGCGCAACGTGATTTTCCAACATCTAGCGCAGGAAGGCATCTGGCGCGATGGCGGCTGGTCGCTCCACCAATACCCACCATCCACGGAGCCGACGGCTGGGATGGCATTGCTCAAACCACTTTGGCGGCATCCAACGATGATCGATCTCATCAGTGTGGAGACAACTGCCGCCGCCAGCGCCCTGGTGGATGGCCGCCCAGTCTTCCCAATGAGCGCACATCCAACGCTGCTCTTTACGCTGCCCAATGCCACCACCTGGACGCTTCCCCACAAGGACTGGCATTTGGATCTGCCGCGCCTACCCGATGGCGGCGTGCCGGGGGTGCAGATCTTTGGTTTTCTAGAAACGGTGGAGTCCGGCGGTGGTGGTACGCTGGCCGTGACCGGCTCCCATCGTTTGCAAAATAATGGTGTGCGTATTAGTTCGAGTGATCTGCGCAAGCAATTGAAGAAAGAGCGTTATTTTGCCGAACTGATGGCCGACACACCGGGTGATCGTCGCCATTTCCTGCGCAAAGCCGGTCATGTCGGCAACGTCGAACTCCAAGTTGTTGAAATGACGGGTGAAGCGGGGGATGTCTACTTTATGGATTTACGGCTCTTCCATACGATTGCGCCGAATATCCGTCCGATCCCACGCCTCATGGTGACACAGCGCTATCTGGTGGAAGCGGCACGAATTGCGCTCTATGGTCAATAATGGCTGCGGTTATTGAAAAGCACCGGCATCACCGTCGGCGACAGCCCCAGCAACTGAATCTGGACACAGCCAAAGTGATATGCCTCGACAATCGATTTGCCGGCGCCTAAGGCTTGATAAAAGCCAACGGCAAACGCCGTCGCCGTCTGATCATCCACCGCGTTATTCATGCCGATGACATACGGAATATGTTGGGCAATTGCTTTCGCCTGACTTTCGGAATAGCAGGCGTTCAGAAGCACACACGCAACCGTATCCGCAACCAGGGCAAAGAGCGCAGCCAGCGCTTCGGTTGGGGCCATGTGCGCGGTGCCGGCCTCATTTTCAAAAAAGAGACCCCCTTCCAGGCCATGCCCGGCAAAGTGGACGATCTGCGGCTGGAGATCCAACAACGCCTGACTGACATCGGCGGGGCGCACAGCCAGCCGCGTTTCCAGGCGAAAGGCATCGCGCTGACGGGCTAGTTGAAGCTTTTCCTGAATCTGGCGCAATTCGTAAGCAAGACGTAGCCGGGCGCTATCGGTGGGATCAGCGGCAAGGAAGAGGATGGTTTGGGTGGTTGGTTCCACCAGTACCGTGGTGGGCGCCACCGGTTGGCTTGACAAATAGGTGCGGTTTAGGTGAAGACAAGCGGCTTCGGCATCCCCGCTGTGGGCTTTGAGCGTAAATTCCACTTTGGTGCGCTCAAACTCATCGCCTTTGAGCATCCAGTAGAGCGCAAGCCGCTCCCCAAAACATTTGGCGCCAACGGGTCGCGGCTCCGGATCAACCAGGGTGGTGGCTGGTGGCAGAATGGCGATAAACATCAACCACGGTTGCCCAAATTGTAACCCCTCTGTCCACTGGAAGCGATTCGCCCCGACCGGCGTTGCTTTGGCATCGTCGCTCACCGGCACAAGGATCGGGTTGCTTTTGTCATAGACATAGGCGACGCCATTGCCAATCGGCAAGTAGCCATCGGGCTGACGCTCGGCATTCCACCGAATGCGCAGGCGCAACGTGGGCGACGGCGCTTCCACATATTCGACCCGACCTTGTAAGTTGTTAGCTTGATGATCCAGGGCATCAAAGATGACAACCGATGGGGCAAACTCCGGGGCCATACTCTGTCCTTTAGCGTTGCTGTAGCCGCTGCAATTGCGCTTCTAATTCGGCAATACGCACTTGGGCGGCAACGCGTGCGGCTTCCTCGGCTTGAGCGCGCGCCTCGGCGGCTTGACGGGCTTCTTCCTCGGCTTGTGCGCGAGCTTCGGCAGCTTGACGGGCTTCTTCCTCGGCTTGTGCGCGAGCTTCAGCGGCTTGACGGGCTTCCTGTTCGGCGCGCCAGGCGCGGCGGACTTGCAAGTGATTAAGCAGATCCTCACCAGTCTGTCCATCCTCCAACCAGATGCGATTGCCTTCCAGCCCAATGCGCACATTCAAGCTTTCCAGGTAGAGCGCGTCGTCTTCATCGGGCAGAATCGGCAGGTATTGATTGTCTTGCAGGCGAAAGCCGACTAATTCGCCCACCAATTCATTGCGTCTCATGCGGATGTCAATATAGACATATTCGCGGATGCCAACCAAGGCATAGTTTCTGACCTTGTTGACCCGATCCTCTTCGCGGGAATTGCGCGAGACGATCTCGATGACAAGGCTCGGGCGCGTCCCTTCGTCGGCGACGACAAATTGCCCACGGTTGGCGTCCCGGTCGCGCACATTAGGCACCACCGCAATATCGGGCGCATAGGATTTCACCGCCGGGTGATCCCACTCAAAGACCAGATCGCGAAAGACGGCGACGGTGGGATCGGCTTCATAGTGGCCGCGCAACATATCGGCCAGATCATCGCCGATGGTTTCATGTTCGGTTCGCTCCGGCATAACGTATCCTTCTTTGGGATGACGCGCTTCTTCGGCGGTGAGGGGGACGCGGATCGAGCGCTCCTGGCCGCGCGCATCACGCACTAGTTCATAGCGCCACCCTAGCGACCAATCCGGCTCAACGGGTTGGTCCCCTGGCCCAACGGTCGTGGTTGTTCGGATCGCTTCGCTCATTCATCCCCTCCTTGCCTTCGTGTCACGCGGTTGCGGCATATAACCATGCCCACCATTATATCATAACGCGCCATAACCCCAAAGGGAAAAGAAGAGCGTGCAGCGCACGCTCTTCTCTAAAGCAAACCGACCAGACCGATTATCTCTTATCGCTGAAACATTGGATCGCTCTGAACAATCTGATCAATCCGCTTCAACCCCGCCATGATCAAGGTCATCTCCTCTTCAATCTGTTGGAGGGTGTCAGTTTCCAGCTTGACCGTCAGTGCGGGCGGGCAGCTTAGGCACCACGGGTTGGGATCGGGGATCGGCGGCACCGGGATGAACTTCTTCAACAGCATGGCATCCAGCCGCTGGACAATTTCCCAATGGTGGAAGACCACCGCCCGCCAGTGACCGTCATCACAAACTTGCAGCAACGGTCCCGTGTGAATGATCGTGCCGTCGGGATACCAACTGCCATCCAGTTCGCACGGGGCGCCACCTTTGGCGGCGACCGGTAACAGGGCTGCGCCTGTCAGCAACAGGGTGAAGAGGGCAATCCCGATCCAACGTTTGGCTTGTAAAAACTGTGACATAGAGACTCCTTTTGCAATGGTACATAGATGAATGGTTACGGTTGCGTCTTCAGCGCCGCTGTGTTCGTTGAGAATGCAAGCTTGGCTGAATGGCCGCTTGCCATCACTGTACCATGACGGCGAGGGTGGGCAGAAGCACTTTTGTCTCAGCATTCGCCGGCTTTGTCTCATGGCGACGGGTCATTCCCGTCATAAAGACTAATGAAAGGTTATTGATTTATTTCGGTAGTCGTACGGGCATGAGGTTGGCGGGCGGATCTATGGGTTGTACCAGTGAGAAGCTTCCCGCCAACCTCGTGCCCCTACGACTACCGGTTTATTTACGTAACCTTCATAAATCTTTACGGCGAGACGCTGCGCAGGAGGTGTTGACAATAGGCGATTTCGGCTTCGACGCCCAGTCGCTGGTAGATGGCGAGCGTCTCTTGCAGGGCGGTGCGGGCTACATCGGCTTTGCCCCAATCGCGATAGGTTTCGCCCAGCGCACGCCAGGCCGGCCCCAGCGCCCACGGGTCGCGATTGGCTTCGGCGGTGGCAATGGCTTCGCGGCAGAAGCGTTCGGCGAGGGCAAAGTGACCCTGGCGGCGGCGAATCTGACCCAGGATATAGAGACAATAGGGGCGGACGCTGCCTTCTTCCAGGCGCAATGCAGCTTCGGCATAGGCTTCCGCTTGCGCCAGATTGCCCAGATAGCAATGGGCCTCTGCTAGATTGGTCTGATTGGTGGCGATCCAATAAGGTTCGCCCAGACGGGTGAAATAGGCCAGGGCGGCATCGGCCAGGGGCAGCACATCGCCATAACGCTGCGCCATGAGATAGGCCCAGGCGCGATTGGTTTGGGTCATGCCGATGGCGCAGACCTCGTTGCCATAAGCCTGGTAGTAGTCACCGGCTTTTTGCAAGTTGGTCAACGCCGGGGCAAGCTGGGCGTGATAGGCGTGGAGAATGCCCAGCGCTTCATAGAATTTGGCCGAGGTATAGGGGTTGTTGAGGGTAGCGGCCAGCGGTTCAGCGGCCTGATAGTGACGCAGCGCCGCCAGATAATTGCCGCTGGCGCTTTCGATCTCCCCGTGGAGGACGGCGACTTCAAATTGCGCCGTCTGCGCGGCCTGGCGCGCCCCATCCAGATCGCGTAGGTAGATCAACTGGTGGCGGCCCATGGTCGTGCGCAGGTTAATGGTCTGGTCGGCGCGCAGGTGGGTGATTAGGTCCAGGCTATGACGATACTCGGCTAGGGCGCGCTCAATCTCCCCTTGGTGGCTCAACAGATGGCCGCGCACTTCATGGGCCAGGGCGGTCGTCGCTTGACCGGGCGACCAAGCGACCTGCGCCAGCGCCTGAAGGCCATCCTGGGCTTGGCCGCTTAAACTATAGAGGGCCGCCAGTAGTAGGTGGAGCGCCCTTTGGTCGGCGGGGTGGGGCAGCGGCTGCTGGGCCAGCGGAGCAAAGAGCGCCAGCGCTGCGCCGGCCTGGCCTTGCTGCAACTCACGCTCCTGGTGGCGATGCCAGAGCCAAACCGCCACTTCCGGTCGTCCGCCGTGGATGTAGTGATAGGCTGCCCGTGTAAAGGTGGCCCGCTGTTCATAGGCCAGCGCCGCGGCCAGATGGTGCGCTTGTCGCTGCTCTGCCGACAAGGTGCGTTCAATGGCCGTGCGGATGGTCGGGTGTAGCGAGATGCTGTCATCCTCGTGGCTGTCCACCAAGTTCATGGTGATCAGCTTTTCCACAGTTTTCTGCTGCTTTTGCCAGAGATCACGCGGCGTTGCGCCTTGATGGACGGCCAAAGCGCCCAAGACTTCTTCCTCTCTGGCGCCCAGGTGTTGCCGCAAACGCACCCAAAACCAATCAAAGGAGACGGTGGCGGTCATCTGGTGTAGGGCGTCACTTTCGCGGCCCGCCAGCCGTTGCCAGATCGCAAAGAGACGCAACAAGAGGGGATTGCCGCGCGTATAGGTGACGACCGTTGCCAGCGCCGCCGGTGATAGATCAAGCCCTGCCTGGCGCAACAGGTGGTGACTTTCCTCAGCGGTCAGCCGCACCATGATGAGGCAATGTTCCGGGTCCGGCTCCAACAGGAGCTTTTGCCCCAGACAGAGCAGGGGCGCCCCGGCACGGGGACTTTCGGCCAGCGCTTCGAGCAGGGTGCGCAGCGGGCCATAGCGATCCGCCGCCTGGGGATCGGATGGCAAGAGCAGATCAACCTCATCAAAACAGAAGAGAGGCGGGGTGGCGCGCAGGGCCTCCAGGCTTTGGCGGATGGTCGCCAGCGCGCTATCGACACTCATGCCGCGGGGGTCACTGGTCAGGTGCAGCCAGAGGGTGGGGGCGCCCTGTTGTTGGAAAAAGTAGGCCAGGGCAAAGAGCAGTTGGTCGATCTGATCGCTCAACGCCGGGCGAAAGGTGTACCAAAAGGTGCGCGCCGCGCCCCAGCGCTGCGCCAAATGCGCGCCCAGGCTGGTCTTGCCCAATCCGCTGCCGCCGATCAGTTGCACGACTGCCCCTTTTTGCAAGAGTTGGAAGGCGTTTGCCAACAAGGGGTCGCGGCCAATCAAGGGGCGCACCGCCGGCATTTCCAGCCGCAGCGCCGGTTGCAACTGGTTCATGAGCCTGGCGGCCAGGGCCTCAATTGCTCCCTCCAAATGGCGATAGTAGGTGGCCTTGCTAATGGCAAGGGCGCGAATGACCGTGCTTTGTTTGGGCTTGCCAGGTTGAAAATAGGTCAACAGCAGCACAACCTGATAGTTTGGCTCTTTTTGTGGCGGCAGCGCGCAGACGGCCTCCCACAAGAGCCGTTGCAGGGGCGCGAGCGGTTGCCCTTCCCAGCCATGCCAGATGGCGCGCAAGAGGTGATCCAGTTCCGGCTGCCCAGTTAAGGCCAGTTGGGGAGCGCGTCCGTTGGTCTGTCCCCGGCTGAAATAGGTCGCGGCAAAGGGGGCCTGTCGTTGCAGCCAGGGCGCATCATCGATATGTTCCAGCAGTTGGCGCAAGGTTGCCATAAATTGATCCGGATAGGTTGGCTTTTCATCGTCGGTTCCAGTTATCTGTGCTTTCTTCATACCACAACCACCTGTGCTTGTCTATCCGGGGCCAATCGAGCGCGGGGCAAAATTAGCGAAAAACTGACAATACCGTAATCGCTAGTATGCCATTAGGCCCGCCGTGAGACAAATTCGCAAAATTGTGAGACTTTTGATACCTCGCCCGCCCCGCCCTTGGGGTATAATGACGTTATCCAACAAGTTAATGAATTCGTAATCCTATCGAGACAATTGCGAATTTGCAGTAAGGATTCAGGTAAGACACTACAGCGGATGAGGGCGGGAACGGATTGACTGGCGACGGGGCGAAAACTGCAATAACCAAAGCAGCTCGTGCAAAAAGGACGCCTTTGTCTTCACAGCCGTCTTGGAGAGCATAGCTATCCGTTCCCGCCTTCATCCGCTGTAGTGTTATATTGAACAGAAAAGGAGTGAGCCTAGATGAACAATAACAACCATTCCCCCGCTTTCCCATTGATGAAACTGGTCAGCCGCCTCTTGTTGCTTGGCGCGCTGTTGTTGACCACCTTGCCCCAGCCGGCAGCGGCGCAAACCATTGCCCCGCCCGAATGTCTCACCGATCAGGGGCAGGCGCTCATGCCCAGCCAGCCTGATATGTGGATCTTGGTGCTGAACTTCAACCACCAACCGGCCAGCGATTACACCACCGGTTGCATCATCTACCGGGCATCGGCAGAGCCAAAAGTGAGTTATAACCGAGTTCATTGCCAGTTGTACAACAACCGGAACGGGGTGGCCGTCGGCAATGGTGTGGCGGACTTTGACGGTCACTTCTGGATCGAATGCCCCACGCCACAGACCCGGTCCGATCTGACCCAGTTCAACGTCGAGGCAACGGCCCGCTTCTCCCAGCCCGGCGGCTATACGATTGTCGATCACCCCAGCGTGGCCTGGAACGCCGCCATCGGCGTTGACTGGCGGGTGACCCAGGAGAGCCGCTACGGTGCAACCCGTTTTCAACACCATGACCCGACCACCATTGCATACGGGCAAGACCTCCACCTCAAGTCCGATGTCCAGGAGAAATTGGGCGCCCATGCCGTCAACGGCGCCTATCTCTACCCGGAGGCGCCAGTGGAAGCCTTTGATTTCGCGCAACAGCCCCTGACCATTGGCGGCCAGGAGCAAGCTTGGACGCTGCATGAATTGATTGTCGATCCGCCGGGGGTCTGCTGTACGCGGCGGTGATGTTTTCAGGAGGATAAAAACTAGCAATTTCTCCAAAGAGCGTAAATCGGTTGTCAAACAACAGTGAGAACAGTAGCAAAAAAGTCGAGTGGTCGCCACTCGACTTTTTTATTGCCACCCTTTCCAAAAGCTACCAAAACTTACCCCCTGTCACCCTGTCTACCTCCCCCACCATGAGACAAAATCACCTTTCCATGAGACAAAGCACCTTTCGCTACGCTGACCGTCCTGCTATGCTATCCACAACGCAAACACATCAAAATCGATCGGTGTGACACAAGATGGTTCAGAAAGAGAGACGATGATGCAACTCGATTGGCAAGTACAACCCCAAGTCGCGGAACAGGACGGAGCGAAGAGACGCTTTGGCGCTTTATCCCGTCTGTGGCAACGCTGGGCGACTATCCGTGCCTGGCTCACCAAGGGCCGAACGGCGGTGCGTGTGGACGAACCCGCGCCGGTTCTCAACGAGCGCCCCTATGCCACCCGCAGCCACGTCAGCCACGTTGGCCTGCTGGCCCGCAGCCGGATTGTTGGCTAAGAAATAACAACCAAACCAAGTGAAGGAGTTTATGATGTCTTTCTATTGCTTCCCGCCCGTCCGCGCCGCCTGGCGCAAAGTGACCGGCGTTCTGCTGTTGTTGATCACCTTGCTCAGTGCGGCCCTCACCGCGCTTGCCCAAGCACCGGCGGCGACGCTGCCCCTCTACACCGACAGCCTGGCTGCCGGTTGGGCCAACTGGTCGTGGAACACCACGGTTGATTTTGCCAACGTTGCGCCCGTTCACACCGGCAGCGCCTCATTGGCCGCCACCTATACCGATGGTTGGGCAGGCTTGCGCCTCCAGGCCGATACGCTCATCGACACCAGCCCCTACAACGTGTTGCGCTTCCAATTGCATGGCGGTGCGACCGGCGGCCAGCCGATCCGCGTGGTACTGACCGACAGCGCCAGCAACCAACTAACCGCCGACGCCCGGATCAACGCGCCGGCCAACAGTTGGACGCTGGTCGAACTGCCCCTAAGCAGCCTGGGCAACCCGCCCCAGATCAGCGGCGTCATCTGGCAAGAGCCGGGGCAAGGCGCGCAACCGACCTTCTACCTGGACGAAATCGCCCTGGTCTATGTAGAAAATCTGCCCACCGTCACCCCCAGCCCCACGGGGACGGCGACCACTCCACCCGTCACCCAATCCCCAACCCCCACCACCCAGCCGACCGATGGCCCCACCCCCACGCCCAGCCCGACGCCGCTGGTGCAATCGAATGTCAACTCGCCGTTGGGTAGTCTGGTTCCCCAACTTTCGCAGAATGAAGCGTTCTGGCTCATCGACCAGGCGCGCCGGGGCGAGGGCTGGTTGACCCAGTGTGACGGCTGCGCATGGGATACGGGCGAACAGGCGCAACTGCTGCTGGACGCCAACGGTTGGGTGGTTTCCTTTGGCAACAATCCTAACCGCCGCTTTGACCGGGTCAGCATGGCCCTCTTTAACGGCGGCAGCGAACATGCGCCGGCCGGCGATTGGCTGGTTTTGTATGAAGGCGAAGGCACGCTTGACTATGGCTTTGCCCCCTTTGTCACCGTGGTGAGCCAGAGTCCGGGGCGTGATCTGATTCGTATTGCGCCCCAAGCCGACAGCCTGTTGCGGGTCAGCATCAGCAACATCAACCCGGCCAACCACCTGCGCAACCTACACATTATCCCGCCGGGGGGCATCTGCAACAACGATCCCTTCCACTATGCGCCCAACGCCGCGGCCTGTAGCGGCGGCAACTTCCAAAGCTTTGCCCAGATCTACCCGACCCAACGTTTTCACCCGCTGCTGCTGCAAGAGTTGCGCCCCTATCGCGCCCTGCGGTTTATGACCTTCCAGGGCGTTCTCTATGACACCACGCCCGAAACATGGGCCGAACGCAGCTTGCTCACCGATGCGCTCTGGAGCGGCGGCTGGCAACAAAGCCCGCCGTTGGAACTGCTCTTCGAACTGAGCAACCAACTCCAGGCCGAGCCGTGGGTCAACCTGAGCTACTGGGCCGATGACAGCTACATGCGTGAATTTGCCCGGCTGGCGCTGGCCCAACTCGACCCCGATCTGAGCCTCTATCTCGAATTTGCCAACGAGGTCTGGAACGATGCGCCGCCCTATGTGATCTACAACCAGCAGATCGAGCAATGGGCGCAAGCGCGCTGGCCCAATGCGCTCCACGCCGACGGTTCGCCCGTCTCCGGCTTTACCAAACGCATGAACTGGTTTGGGATGCGCACAGCCCAACTTTGCGCCATCTGGAAAGCCGAGTGGGGCGCGCACGCGGATCGGGTGCGCTGTGTCATGGCCGGCGGACCGTGGGGCTACCCGGCGGAGGAAGCGCTGGCCTGTCCGCTCTATGTGGCCGAACAGAATGGCGCCATTCCCGAAACGGGCGCGGCCAACTGTGCGGCACAGATGTACGCCGTCGCCTCGGCCCCCTACTTTGGCGGCTATCTCAACGATAACCCCAATGCCCAGGGCGGTCATTTGGAACAACTCTACGCCTGGACGCAAGAGGCGGACGGCGGTCTCAATTCGCTCTTCCAGGAGTTGAACACAGGCCAACTGCTCAATGACCCCAACCATCCCAACGGCGCGATTGCCGCGGCGGTGCAGGTGATGAATGATAACCAGGTAATCGCTGATCAATTTGGTCTGGCCCACATCACCTATGAGGGGGGCCAACATTTGACCCCGCTCTCCGGCCCTGGCACCAGTTGCAACCGCTGGAACGCCGACAGTAACCCTGAATGTCCACGGGCAATGGCGGTGCAGAATCTCTTGATCGCAGCCAACCGTGACCCGCGCATGGGACAGCTTTACGACCAGTACATGACCGAATGGCGCAACCGGGGCGGCGCTCTCTTTGTCCACTTCACCGCGCTCTACCCGCCCAGCGGCCAATATGGCTCGTGGGGGGCGAAGGAATATGCCGGTCAACCAGCGAGCAGCGCACCCAAATATCTGGCGTTGATGAACTACATTCGCAACAACCCCTGTTGGTGGGCCGGTTGTGGCAACAGCACGTTGCCGACCCCAACGCCAACCGCCACTGCAACCAATACAGCCGTCGCTACACCAACGCCGACGGCCACCGATACCGCAACGGCTTTGCCAACCGCCACGTCGACGGCCACACCAACGGCCACGGCGACCCCAACCGTCACGCCGACACCGACCAACACCGGTCAGCCGCCGCAGGCGGCGACGATCACCATTGGCATTGATGCCGTGCCGGATAGCATCCAGAATTTCCGCTTTACCGGCGGCCTGGGCAATTTTAGTCTGGATGACGCCAACCCCGCCGATGGCGACACGGTGCAACGCACGCGCACGGTCAGCCGTCCCGCCGGGGTCTACACCGTGACGCCTACCCTGCCAACAGGGTGGTTTCTTGCCAACGTCGCCTGTACACCGCCGGCCCAAGCACAAGTTAGCGCCAACGGTCAGGTGGTCTTGACGGTCGCCAATGGCGATGCCATCACCTGCACCTTTACCAACCAACGGGGCGGACGCATCTACACGCGCAACTTCGCTGACCGCAACGGCGACCGTCGTCGCCAGGCTGCCGAACCGTGGCTGGCCGGTTGGACGATGACGGTTTATGACGCACAGGGCGACGTCGCCGGTAATGGACTGACGAATGATCTGGGCAAGATTAACTTCCTCCATCTGCGCCCCGGTGACTACACGATCTGCGTTACCTTGCCGACCGGTTGGCAAAACACACTGCCGGGCGCCGTTCATGCTGACTATCAACAACCGTGTTATGCTGTGACAATTGCGCCCAACCAAACCGCGACTGTCACCTTTGGCAACCGCCAACCGGTCAGCGCGGCCACGGTCGAGCCGACGCCCGATAGCAGCCAGTGGCCCACGCCCGGCGTGCTTTACCAGGACAACGGCGAGGTCCCCACCGATGAGATGGGCTACGACGACAATCTCTGGGTGGATAGCGATCTCAACCAGCCGGTGCGGGATCAACAGGGCTTCTTGCCGCTGGTGACGCGGTAGGAGTAGGGATTAGGAGAGTAAGAGATTGATCTGCTAATCTCTTACTCTCTCAATCTCTTACTCTCTTTTAACTAAAGCAGAGGATGACAAAATAACAGATGGACAAACGCATTTCTTTGATTTTGCTACTGGCCTTGTGGCTTTGGGGGACGGAGCTGAGGGTAGCGGCGCAAGGGGAGACGCGCCGCATTTCGGTGACGACCGGGGGGCAACAAGCGAATGGGATTTCTTACCAGCCGGCCATTTCCGATGATGGGCGGTGGGTTCTCTTTACCTCCCTGGCGACCAATCTGGTTGCGGCCGACACCAATGACGTCAGCGACATCTTTTTGCATGACCGCGATCGTGACGGGAATGGGGTCTTGGATGAAAGCGGCGGGGTGCGCACCAGTCGTATCAATGTGGGCATGAATGGCGTCGAGGCCGATGGCGCCTCGGAGCAACCGGCCATTTCTGGCGATGGGCGCTATCTGGCCTTTGCTTCGGACGCCACCAATCTGGTTCCCGGCGACACCAACGGTCAGCGGGACATCTTTGTCGTTGACCGGCAAACCGGACACACCGCGCGCGTCTCAGTGGGCAGCGACGGCGCCCAGAGCAACGGGCCGGCGGGCGAACCGACGCTCTCGCTCACCGGGCGCTTTGTCGCCTTCGTCTCGTCGGCTGACAACTTGATCGTTGGCGACAACAATGGTGTGCCTGATATTTATCTCCACGACCGGGATGCCGATGGCAATGGGATCTTGGACGAAACGGGTGGGATTACCACGGAACGGGTCTCGGTGGGGCTGAATGGGGCGGAGAGCAATGGCGCGTCCGCCGCGCCGATCCTCAGTGCGACCGGGCATGAAGTCGCCTTTATCGCCCAGTCCACCAATCTTGGGCCGGACGGCCTGGGTGATACAGCCGACTTCCATTGGAACGTGTTTGTCTATCAACGCAGTCGTCAACGCACGCTCCGCATCTCGCGCAGTTGGAACCATGCGCCAGTGGATGGTAACAGCGGCGATGGGTTGGATTATCGCTTTGGCTTTTCGCCTGACGGGCGCTTTGTCACCTTTTCCTCAGCCGCCGGCAATTTGGTCGATGGGGATACCAACAACCAGCAGGATATTTTTCTCTATGATCGCGATGCCGACGGCAATGGCGTATTGGACGAATCTTTTTCTGGCGGCTACACCACGCTGGCGCGGATTTCCCTGGGCAGCGATGGCGAGGCGGATGGCGACTCGCGTCAGGCGGCGATCAGTGCCGATGGTCGCTATGTAGTCTTCCAGTCAATGGCGGAAAATCTGCTTAACCAACCCAATAACTTTGCACAGGACATCTTTCGCTATGACCGCCTGAGCAAACAACTGACGCAGATCAGCCGGCCCGCTTTTGGCAGCGCACCCAATGGCGCGGCTTATGATCCGGTGATCAGCGGTGACGGGGCGGCAGTGCTGTTTCTTAGTGCGGCAACCAATCTGGTGACGGGCGACACCAACGGTGTGGAAGACCTTTTTCTGGTGCAAGATGAACCGGCGGCGCCGCCCGTCGCCACCCCCTGGCAACAGCAGAGCCTTGATCTGCGCGGCGATGCCGGTTTTTATGTCACCCTGGCGCTGGATGACTATAGCCGGCCCCATCTGCTCTATGGCCGGCATGACGAAACGGGCAACACGTTGCATTACCTGGCCTGGGATGGCATCGCCTGGCAGGAGCGGTTGATGCAACCTATGCCTGCCCAGCTTCATCAACAACGGCAGCCCGACACCTATGGGGCGGGGCTGGCCTTCGATGACAAAGATCGCCCTCATCTCGCCTTCCTGGTTGCCGCCAATGCAGGTCAACTGCGCTATGATCATTGGGATGGCACACAGTGGCAACCAGCAGTGATCGAAGTACCGACGCCGCTCACCTTTGACCACCGACCAACACCGCTGGTGATCGCACCCGATGGCCCGCACCTGCTGGCAACCATCATCGAAAACGATACACGCCAGTTGACCCACCTGCACCGCTCCGCCGACGGCGCCTGGCAACAGCAGCGGTTGGGTCCAAGCGATCAACGCTATGCGCTGGCTCTCACAACCGCGGGCGCACCGGCGGCAGCCTATTACGACCAGGGAGCGCAGACGGTGCAACTTGCGCGCTGGACGGGGAACGCTTGGCAACGCAGCCCTGTGCCAAGCGGAAGCGCGGTTGGCGCGGTGCATGGGCTGGCTTTTGACCAGGGCAACCGCGCTCATCTGCTCTTTACCCAGGCCAACCAGTGGTATTATGGCGTGCAGACGGACGACGAGTGGCAGGTGGAGCAGGTAGCGATTACGCCGGAGGGGCAGGTGGCGCTGGCGCTCGACAACGAGGACGCTCCGCTGTTGCTCCTGGCCGATGCGCTCACCCGTGATCGCCGCCTCTATCAGCGCACTGCCGCCGGGTGGAGCAGCCAGCCCATCCCAGAGAGTGTCACGCCACGGGGCAGCAGCAGCCAGTCGGATAAGGGCTTTGCCAATGCCCTGGCGGTTGACCGCAGCGGGCAGTTGCATGTGGCCTATAACGATAGCTTCTACGGCGATCTCTTCTATAGTGTCCCCGGTGCGGCCTGGCAACAACGCACGATCTACAGTGATGGCGTCAATGCGTGGCCACAGTTAGCGCTGCGCGCGGGTCTGCCGGCGATCAGCTTTAGCAGCAGCAACGGCCCGGCCACTTTCCTGAGCGATTGGCAAGCCAGCGCCTGGGCAACCACCCCGTTCCCGGTCGGCGCGCCCGGTTATCAAGCCCCGCTCTGGTATGACAGCCGGGAACGGCCCCACCTGGCCTACTATGACGCAACGACGCGTCAATTGCGGCTGGCCGTGCAGAGCAGCGGGGTCTGGTCAACCACAGTGGTGGCGGAACTCCATCCCGCTCTTCACCTGGGGCCACGCATCGAGGTGATCCCCGACGCCAGCGGTGATAACTCCAGCTTGCTCTATAGCCTTGCCAATGACGGGGCAGCGTCGTTGCGCTTGAGTTGGCGCGCGGCGCCGGCCGCGACGTGGCAACACCTGTCGCTCCCGCTTTTGGGGGTCACAACACCCATCACCACCTTTAGCGGGGCGCGGGCGGGCAATGGCAATGTGGTGGTGGTCTATACAATGGCGGACGTCGCCTATCGGGTGGCGCATGATGGGCATAGCTGGGGCGAGATGATACGGCTGCCGGCGGTTGACCAAGCTACGGCGCTGGCGCTGGTGATTGAAAGCCGTCTGGTGCGGGAGCGCAACGACGCCGCCGTGATCGACACCACCACCCTAGCCTATGCTCGGCGCGACAGCCATGTCATCACCTACACGGTCGAGGGGCAGGGGGTCTATACGGCGCCGGTTGCCGGCCCGGTGCAGGAGTTGGCGCTGCACCACGCCACTGGCAGTTGGCAACGCCCGCGCCTAGCCTACATCGGAACTGACAACGGCGTCTACTTTCTGAGCGCCCACCTGCCTTTACCGGCAACCTGGAGCAGCACCACCGTGACGCCGCCGGGAACTACGCCACGCGGCCACCTGAGCTTTGTGCTGGGAGATCGGGAACGGCTAGCCTATCGCGAGCAGATCCGGGAGGGGCGGGTGGATATTGTCCATGCCTGGCGCACCGTCACCAGCGAAGCCGCCGTCCAGCAGACAATCAAGCAGCAGGGCTATATGGTTCCGCTGGTGAAGGGTGGCTGTCTTTGTCTCTTTGCCGGGATCAATGGTTGCAATCCCCTTTTGACCCAGGCCAGTTCCAGTGTCCGCGGCGCAACGGGAATCGAACTGGGGGGTGCGTTGGTGGTGGGGGATGAGGCCGTTTTGCAAGCCTTGACCAACTACTTTGCCGCCACCCCGACGGGGTATGCCTTTGTCGATACCTATCTCCGCCATGACCACGAGATCATGAGCATCGTCGTCAACGACCCGGCCCTGCTGCAGCACAGCTATCGTGCCTTGCACAACTTTCTGCCAGGGTTAACAGCGCTGGTCAACGGGCGCGGCGCTGAGGTAACCCTCACCCAGGCCATGATCGACCAGGCGTTAACAGGCTGGCAAGCGGTGGCGGCACAAGCCAGTCCCGCCCTGGCTGCCGAGATCCACAGCCGCTTGACCACCACCAACAACTTGCAAAGCTACGTCGGGCTGACCTTCGACCAGTGGGCGCAGGCATTGGGCGTGGGGGCCGCACCCAGCCGCCAGAACTTTTTGCCACTCATCATGCAATACCTGCATAGACCGCCGGTTGATGATTGACGCACGGGATAGGACGTGATAAAGTAAGCCCAACAGCGAGTGGTTGGGGATGATTCAGCAGGGAAACAAACCGGCATGATGAAATTAAGCACGATGCAAGCCGTCGTGGCAACGGTCAATACCCAATGGGAAAGCGATCTGGCCGATGAGATCCTGCGTTTCTGGGAACATGACGATGGACGCGCCAAGTTTTGGCGGGCCAGCACCAACTTTGTCTTCTTTTTCAAAAAGCTGGGCAGTAAAGTTTTTGAGGCATCAAGTAAGTGTAGACTGGCTGATTTGTCAATAGACGGAACCAGTAGAGGAAGGCCGAAAAAGGTTGGTGTTCAGGTTAAGCGCCAACCTTTTTCGGTAATTCGGCTTAACTGTTCCAGCTAACGCAAGGTTTAATGCCGGGGGTTGGCGGACAATAGCGTATTGCTGTATCGTCCGGCTGATTGGCATCCAACGCCGGCGTACCAGATGAGCGATTCGCTGTTCCGCTTGTACAACCGGGCAGGAGCAAGGCAAGAAGCAGGAATAAGGCAATCATCCTTCGGTAAAACTTGTTTTTCATTTGATTCTCCATTCTCTCTTCCAATGTTTTCTGGCTTGAACATGCTTGCCTGGTCACCTAGTATCTGTTCTCTCACTACCAGTACACAGGTATTTTGGAATACCAGGACAAGTTATCATACACTTTATACCAGCTTCAACCAGAATAAATTATCAATCTGCTTTCAATTAAACAGTGGTCTGACTAGGTAAATTTTGGCATTCCCGTAAGGGCGTCCGCAAGCGGACGCCCTTACGGGAATGTGACTCATTAAATCGACGAGCCATTTGATAGTTAGGATAACAAGCACAATGGAACTTCTACTTGCTACTGGCAACGAACACAAAGCACGTGAACTACAGACGCTCCTCGGCCGGCCCGTCCAGCGCATCAAGCTGGATCTACCGGAAATCCAAGCGGTTGATGTCCAGGAGGTGATCCAAGCCAAAGCGCGCGAAGCGTACCGCCTAGCGGGTCGACCGGTTTTGGTAGAGGACACGGGGTTAGCTTTTGTTGCCTGGAATGGCTTACCAGGCGCGCTTGTGCGTTGGTTTTTGGATCGGGTGGGCAATGAAGGGATCTGTCAAATGTTGCAGAGCTATGAACAAACCGCCGCCAGTGCTGAAACCTGTATCGGCTATTTTGACGGCAGTGCGTGTCATGTTTTTCGCGGTATCGTAATGGGACAGATTGTGCGCGCCCCACGCGGCAACAGCGGCTTTGGCTGGGATCCGATCTTTATGCCCGATGGGTGGGATAAAACCTTTGCCGAGATGACAAATGAAAAGCAGTTGGTCTCCATGCGTAAGTTGGCTGTAGAGCAACTAAAAGCATTTCTCGACGAACGGGAGTTGTAATTTGTGCCCAGCGCAGGCTTCGCTGCAAGTGGAGGGCCGCCGAGTGCGAATCGGCGGAGCGGAGAGAGGTTCATCGTCCCTTTAACAGACAGTGACGAGATATCCATAAGGCGTAAAGCCCAGGCTATACATCAGCCGCAACGAGGGTTGATTGGATAGCTCGACCACGCTTTCAGCGTGATAGGGGGTGGCCGTTTGGATCCAGTGGAGCGCGGCGGCGGTCACGGCTTTGCCGTAGCCGCGACGCCGGTAAGCCGGCGCCGTGTCAATATAAATTTCCGCCAACAGATCACCCCATAGACGCACACCGCACGTCGCAACCAGTTCTTCCCCACAAAAGTAACCAAAGATCCGCAGCCAATCATCCATCTGTGCGAATGACCAAGGTAAGGGGCCGGTAGCGGCAGCAAATGCTGTTACCTGGCGCTGATCATGACAAGTAAGTGGGCGTATGGACGGATCGCTTGGCCGATGAGCATCCGGCGATTGATGTAGGAAAATAATGGCGGGGCCATATACCGATGCTGCCGGCATTATCTGGCAGAAGGGTTGAAGCTGTTCCAGCGTAGGGAGTTGGTTAGGCTGGAAGCAAGCGGTGACGTGGGCCTGGACTGTAGCGTGTGAGGCTTCCGGGGTTGCAACCACCCAACGACAACCACGACGCAACGCCCATACCCCTGGCTCTGCAATTGTTGTCAATAGATAGGGGTCTGGGGCGTGACGAACCAGGTCGCTGCCACAGCCCAAAAATCGTCCCCAGTATTGATCAGCCAGGTCTACCAAAGCCGTTGACATGAGATATTGATCAGCGTTTGCCAAAAGGCGCCTTACTTGGTTGCGCTACGTTGCACTTCCATAAAATCCACATGCTCGGTAGCAAAGCGCTCTTTGAGGAAAGCAACGATGTCGCTCATAGCGAAATTAGTAGTGCAGACAACCAGATCAATATTGGCGTATTCATATTCAGGCCAGGTATGAATCGAAATATGAGAGGCGCCAACGATCAAGATCGAGGTGACACCATGCGGTTCAAAGTGATAGCTGGCTTTGGCCTTCACCTCGGTACTCAGCATATGCGTCAATTCGAAGAGAACCTCTTCCAAAAAGAGCGGATCATCTAGCTGATCATAGCGACAGTGATGCAATTCAATAATAATGTGACGAACAATTAGGCTCATAATGACTTACTTTCATTTGGGTCAACCACTTCTTACTCAACTCGGTTGTATAGATTTTCGCTTAAATTTGGGGTTTGAACATCGTCGCAAAGCAGGATCTTACCCTCACGCATTTGTTCCTCATCGGCTTCCGCAATTGCCATAACGACTTAACTCGCCGTAAGCATTTTTTGTTTACGAAGAACAATTTGTTTTGACAAATTTATTTAATAGATGAAAGGATGTTGTCAGCATCCAAAGCGCCTTTTTTCTCTATACTGCAATAACGAAATGCCACTACGAAATTTTAAGCTTTCAAATAGAACAACCGATAAACGGTAAGCTTCTCAAATGGTATTTAGCAGATTAATCGCTTTTATCGCAACAATTATCAGAAAGGTCGGGCGATGGCAACGGAGATACAAATTTCAACGCTGCGGTATCCAAAGCAGATGAAGATCGCATTAAAGCAACAACTCGCCAAAGTTCCACTCTGGGCGCTCTTTCTTATGGTGGGTGTTACGGTCATCTACGGCCACTCGCTTCTACCGGTTGGAAACATCAAAGGCGTGAGCTATGTCCTCTATACGATGACGACAGTCGCCTTTCTACTCATTGGCATTCGCCAAAGCCGCCTCACTTACTTTAGCCCCTGGCATGTGCTGGCAGCCGGCATTTTTATCAATGTCGTCGCTGATAGCCTTTGGTATACCTACCGGATTGCAGAGATCGAACTATCCTATCCTTCCTATATTGATTGGATTTACCTAAGCGGGTATGTAGGGAGGAGTATTGCACTGCATTTAATGAACCAAGCGCGCACCCGTCATCAGGATCTCTCCGGTTGGATCGATAGCCTGATTATTGGTTGTGGCGCCGGCTTGCTCTCCTGGATCTACCTTATGGAGCCTTACGCCGATAATCCATCCTTGACTTATCTGGAACGCGCTGTCTCGATTGCCTACCCATTGATGGATGTGCTGATGTTGGCAATGGTTGCCCGCTTGTGGATTACACCCGGAAAACGCGCACCAGCCTATTATATTTTGAGTTTTGGCCTTAGTTTGTGGATGATTGCGGACGTGATCTATGCCAAAGCGATTTTGGATGGCAGTTACTACAGCGGTCATTTGCTGGATGCGGTTTGGTTGCTCAGCGGCACGCTGCTGGCGACGGCGGCCCTTCATCCATCAATGCGGCAAATGGTTGAACCAAGCCCGCAAGCCGAAATCAAAGTAACCTGGCAACGACTTCCGCTCCTTGCCGGCATGTTGTTGTTGTCACCGGCGACGCTCATCATTCAAACAATTCGCGATATTCCCATCAACCTGCCGGTCATGGCCGGTGGTTCAGCCCTCCTTTTCCTATTGGTTGTGGTGCGCATGAGTGGCTTGATGACGCTACTTGGGCGCGCCGTTGCGCGTGAACAGGCGTTGAAGAATGCTGCCGCCGCTTTTGTAGCGAAACCCTCACGCGAAAGCATCTATTCGGCTGCGTTTCAGGCGATTGCCGGTTTAGCCGCAAAGAACCCGGTTGATATTCATCTCATCGTGGGTTTGCCCAATGAATGTGCGTTGGTTGCATCCTATCAAGATCAACAAGAGGTGGCGCCATCTACCCCTCGCGCCCTCCCGCCCCTGCCGGCTGACATTTTGCTGGCGCTCAAGCAGGGAAATATTGAAAGTTATGACTATGGCAAACATCCAACTTTCTGGCAAGCGGTTGGTATTGAGCAGGATCGCGAAGAAGTTTTGATCGCGCCGATCGGCGTACAACAACGGTTGTTTGCGGCCCTGCTCGTGGCCAGTAAACAACGGCTGATGCCCGAAGTCAAAGGCGGCATTGAAGGGCTTAGCGATCAAGTGGCGCTGGCGCTGGAAAGTCTGGATCTAACAGAAAATTTGCATCGCCAACGCAGCGAAGCGCGCTTTCGTTCGCTTGTCCAACATGGCTCGGAAATTATTATCATTCTCGATGCTAACGGGACTATCCGCTATGTCAGCCCGGCGGTCGAGCGGCTCCTGGGTTATGCACCGGAAGCCTTGATTGGCGCCAGCTTGAGCCAACAGATCATTCACCCGAAAGATCTGACATCGAGTACGATCTTTCAGCAATCGCTGATCGATACCCCCGATAAAACGCAGACCATCGAAATGTTGATGCAACATCGCGATGGTTCGTGGCTACACTTTGAAATGATTGGCAGCAACCTGCTCCACGATGCCAATATTCAAGGCTTATTGATCACCTCGCGCGATATTAGCGAACGCAAGGTCTTTGAACAACAGTTGCAACATCAAGCTTTTCATGATCCCTTAACGGGCCTCCCCAATCGCGCCCTTTTTATGAATCGTTTGCAACATGCCTTGATTCGCGCCGAGCGCCATACACCGAATGATCTATTGGCATTGCTCTTTGTCGATCTCGATCTCTTCAAGGTGGTGAATGATAGCCTTGGCCATGAAGCGGGAGACCGCCTCTTGGTGGCTGTTGCCAATCGATTGCAGCGGGCCATTCGCCCCCAAGACACGGTGGCGCGTTTCGGTGGCGATGAATTTATGATTCTCTTGGAAGATCTGCCAGATGAAGCAGGGGCGCGTGCCATTGCCGAAGAGATGTTACAAAAATTGCGTGTAACCGAAAACATTAACGGCTACGAAATTGTCGTCACGGCCAGTATTGGTGTCGCCCTCAATTATGCCGGCATCAATTCAACTTCGGATCTGTTGCGTTATGCCGATGCCGCCATGTACCAGGCCAAACGGGAAGGTAAGGGACGCTACCATGTCTTTGATGGCCGCACCAGCACCAGCTTGCTGGAACGATTGGAGCTGGAACAGGAATTGCGGCGCGCGGTGGAACAAGAGGAATTTCGGGTCTTCTACCAGCCGATCATTGCCCTGAACAGCCGCAAAGTAATTGGCATTGAAGCGCTGATCCGCTGGCAACACCCGCGCCTGGGGTTGATTGCACCGGCCCAATTTATTCATACCGCCGAGGAGACTGGGTTAATTGTCCCCATGGGTCGGTGGGTGCTGGAAGAGGCATGTCGGCAGGTCTATCAATGGCAGTCTGAACGCGAAGATGATATTCGCTTGGAACTAAGTGTAAACCTGTCCGCACGGCAGCTTCAGCAGCCCAATCTGGTAGCAGAAATTGCCGAAGTATTGCAGAAAACCGGTCTCAATCCCATGAATTTGAAGTTAGAGATCACCGAAAGCGTTGCGATGAGTGACGCCGAAGGGATGCTGACCCGGCTCCACGACCTAAAGGCACTCGGCGTGAAGCTGGCGATTGATGACTTTGGTACCGGCTATTCCAGTTTGAGTTACCTGAAACGCTTCCCGGTGGACACCTTGAAGATCGATCGCTCCTTTGTCTCCGGCTTAGGGCAAAATGCCGAAGATACAGCCATTGTCCAGGCGGTTGTCACCATGGCGCACACCGTCGGCCTCACCGTCACGGCGGAAGGGGTAGAGACAAACGAGATCACGGCACACCTGCAAGGGCTGGGTTGTGATCTGGCCCAGGGCTACTATTTCGCCAAACCGTTACCAGGGGCCGAGCTGGAAGCGCTGCTCCAGAACAAAGAGGTACGGGCAACCCCACTCCCGCAATAACCTGTCACCTGGCACCAACCCGCTCCCGGCGAGTCCGTGACTCGCTCCGGCATCTAGCCAGGCCACCCTGCTCCCGGCGGGTCCGTGACTCGCCGGGAGCACAAACGTTTTTTCGGTCATCCTGCCTACCAATCCTCCCTGTTTTGCCCCAGGTTTCACTTGATGATTTGTCTACTTTGCTTGCGCTGTGTATCATAACAAGCGTTATCCACATCAACACGCATCAGCCAGAAACGAAGGGAAAACCATGCAGTTACAGGAAACCATCCAACACTACCTGGATCAGGAAGACGAAAAACTCGCCTACCTTGCCAAAGCGATCTGGGATCATCCCGAAATCGGATTACAGGAGAGCTACGCTGCCAACTTACTCTCAACCGAACTGGCCGAAGCCGGTTTTACCATCGAGCGGGGCGTTGGGCAAATGCCGACTGCCTTCGTCGCCAGTTGGGGTTCGGGCCGACCGATCATCGGCATTCTGGGCGAATATGATGCGCTACCGGGATTGTCACAGCAAGTAGCGACCACAGTGGAGGCCATTGTCCAAGGCGGGCCGGGGCATGGCTGCGGTCACAATCTCTTTGGCACTGCCGGATTGGGCGCAGTACTGGCGTTGAAAGAGACAATGATCGCCAACCAGATTCCCGGCACCATCCGCTTTTACGGTTGCCCTGCCGAAGAAACGCTAGTCGGCAAGACTTTTATGGCGAAAGATGGCGTTTTTGACGATCTCGATGCGGCCCTGGCCTGGCACCCCGGTGACGCCAACACTGTCTGGCATGGCTCATCGTTGGCCATGAATTCCTTCAAGGTCAACTTTCATGGCGTGGCCGCCCACGGTGCGGCTGCGCCCCATTTGGGTCGCAGCGCGCTGGATGGGGTGATGTTGATGGATGTTGGCGTCAACTATCTGCGCGAACACATCATCCAGGAAGCGCGCATCCACAGCGTCATTACCAGCGGCGGTCAAGCGCCGAATGTGGTGCCAGCCTACGCCCAGGTCTGGTACTTTGTCCGCGCCCCCCGTCGCGACCAGGTCGATGAGATTTACGCCCGCGTCCTCGACATTGCCAAAGGCGCGGCCTTGATGAGCGGCACCACCTATGACATCGACTTTGTCACCGGCTGTTACGAGGTGTTGCCCAATGCCGTCATTTCCAACTTGATGTATGAAAAAATGAGGGAACTTGGCCCGATGCACTTCACCGAACAGGAGATTGCTTTCGCCGCCGAGTTACAAAAGAGCTTCCCCGCCGGCTCACGCGAATTTAGCTATGCGAATTTAGAGAAGACCACCACCGACAAGCTCACCAAAGCCGACCTCGACAATCCACTTTGGACCAAAGTCCTGCCTCACGCCCCCACCGTCACCGTCATGCCCGGTTCGACCGAGGTGGGCGATGTGAGTCAGATCACGCCAACCAGCCAACTGACCACCACCTGTTGGCCCTTTGGCACCCCGCCCCACAGTTGGCAGATTACCGCCTCTTCTGGTTCGCAGATTGGCTTCAAGGGAATGCTCTACGCCGCCAAAGCGCTGGCGCTGACAGCGTTTGATCTCCTGACCAAACCGGAACTGCTCAAAGCTGCCCAAGACGAATTTGCCGCCAGCACGGCTGGTCGCAAGTATGTGTCACCCCTGCCGGAAGGAACGATCCTGCACTAAATCATTGGGTGATCCAAAATTTGGGCCAACAGAGTATCTTTTTTTGGACGCGGATGGACGCGGAACTACGCGGATTTTTCTGATTTATCCGCGTCCAAAGAGCTGTCGGTTTGAAGCAAAGCTTTGTTAGACAATTAATCAGGGTTACGGCAACTTCGGCAAATAGTGTGCCAGCACCGCCTCATCCACCATAGCAGCGGGCAGGCGCAGCGTAGTGATCTTGGGGTCGCCCAGGTCGAGTGCCACCATTTTGACCAAGCTGATTTGCGCTCTGTCTTGCCGTTTGATGGCGTGCCACGGAATCAACAACGGTGGATGGCCGATGCGAAAGAAGACCATCGTCGAGAGGTATAACCCTTCCGGCGTTGGTTCGATCTTCAAGGTGCCACGATGGTTGACCGGCCCCAACATGGCCCAAAGTGTGCCAAAGACCGAACCGTCCGGCGCTTTGGCACAGCGATAGTGACGCGCCAGGCGCTGCCAGCCGCTCAACCAAGCCAGCAACCAGACCACTCCACTCCAGATCAGCACAAAGCCGACCAGGATCAGGGGAATCAGTAGTAGAAGCAACATTGGATTAAAAGTTTCGTTTGTCATGTTTCCATCGTCGTTTCAGCTTCAAATCGTACATATTTTTGCATAATAAGCAGTTTTTGTGACATCATCCTCTATGATCAACCCTACCGTCAAATATGGAAAGCGATAAAGGAAATTGTGACACAAATGCAAAACTTCAAAGGCAAAGTTGCTGTCATTACAGGCGCGGCGAGTGGTATTGGCAAGGGGTTAGCCGCACGTTGTGTACAAGAAGGGATGAAAGTCGTTCTAGCGGACATTGAAGAAGCAGCACTGAACGAAGTATCAAGCGAATTACAAGCGGCGGGCGCCGATGTCCTGGCGGTTGTAACCGATGTCGCTAAGGCAGAGAGTGTGCAACAACTTGCCAACGCAACTGTAGAACGGTTCGGCGCCGTCCATCTGTTGTTTAATAATGCCGGTGTTGTGGCTGTCTCTTGGTCTTGGAAAAGCACGCTGGCTGATTGGGATTGGGTGTCAGGCGTGAACCTATGGGGGGTCATTCATGGCATCCGCGCCTTTGTACCCATCATGTTGGAACAGAAGGTTGAATGCCACATTGTGAATACAGCATCAATTACCGGACTGACGGCGATTCCTGGCCTGAGCATCTATGCGGCAACAAAACATGCGGTTATTGCACTATCAGAAACCCTATACTTGGAACTTGAGCAGATCAAGTCACAAATTCATGTTGCCGTCTTATGTCCGATCAGTGTGCAGACCCGCATTGGCGAATCCGCGCGCAATCGTCCAGCCAGTAAATCAGACACAGCGACCGCTCGTGGAGAGGGCCTGTATGATACAGAGATCGGCCAAAAATTTTGGCAACGGGTGCAGCAGCAAGCACTCTCACCCGAACAAATTGCGAACATAGTTTTTGCGGCTATGCGAGAGAAGCGATTTTACATTTTGAGTGAATCAGCAAGCGTATCGCTGATCGAACAACGCATGAAAGCGATGTTGGATGGGCGAAACCCAAGTAATGCTATGTCTACTTTTTGCGAAATTAGTTGATCTGCAACCTATACTGAGGCGGAATTGTCGGCGGCGACCGACGGGCAACGCCGACCAGCAGCCAGAGGAGCGCTCCTAGCGCCAACAGGCCAAAGGCAATGACATAGGCCAGCGGAATCGGTTTCCCGGCCAGCGCATTCCACAGCGCGGCAGCGGCACCGCCAACGCCATAGAGTAGCGTCATGGCCAGCGTAGTACGTGTTAGGGTGGCATGGCGTAGGCTATAGAGCGACGCCGCGGCGATAGTGAGCAACATCACGGCGATCAGGCGGCTGGCAAGCAGGTCTTGCGGCCACAGCCAGAGCAGTGGACTCGGCCCCTGGTGGGTGACAAAGAGTGCCACTCCCCATAGCCCAGTGAGCAACGCCACCAAGCCCAGCCAGCCCTGCACCACCGCTTTGGGTCGTCGCTGGTCGGCGGGCGTTTCCGCGATAATACCCACAGGTCGCCAGCAAAACCAGAGCGTCGGCAGCAGCAGGGTTGTCACAATGGCGAAAAAGGCATAAGTGATCGGCGCCGCCGGGTCAAAGCGATCCAGGTGAAAGAGCAGGATCGCCAGCGCCAGCGGGGTCAGATAAACCGCCAACATCACCATAATCAGCCGGAGGTGACGCCGGGTTGGGTGGCGCAGAGCCAGGCCACAAGCCAGGGCAAAGGCCCACCCCGCTGAGGCCAATAGGCGACTCGCTAGCGGCGGCAGATCCCAGGCAAAGCTGACACTCACATCTAGCCACCAGGGAATGGCGCCAATGAAGCCGCCGGCCAGCGTCAACAGCGTCAGCAGCAAAATGGTCTGTTGCGCGCCGGTCAGCCGACCAGGGTGACGACGACGCAATAGCCCATAGCCGCCACCCACCACGGCTACCAACAAAAACAACCCCATGAATTGAAAGAATAAGTCGCTCATCACTGCCGCCTTGCTTTCTGGTTTTCTATCGATCGGATGCCGCTTTTTCAGGATCGGATCGTCATGGGTGCATTTCCATTTTAGGGAGAAACAACCCTTCGGAACAGCAAGCGTGAGCGCCCAGGATGCAGCCCCTGGCTAACCGGGTGCCCATTGGGCGCGGTTCTGAAAAAAACTCGCCCTAAAACTCAAATACTCCCGATCGTCATTCTATCATAGACCCGTGGCGCAACCTATGGTAGAATGAGTGCTAAATTGCGAGGGTTTAGCGCAAGGGGGGAGCAAGTATAGTGCAACAAGCATTGACAGGACGGCTCGATCCAATCGAAGACCTGGTGGGTGATCTCTTTGTAGATCGTCAGGAGGAGCTTGCCCTCTTTTGGCAATGGGGCGCCAACGTGCCGCACCCCATGCGCAACAGTTGGGCGCTGATTGGCCGCCGGCGCACCGGCAAAACGGCCCTGTTAGTCAAGCTCTTTAACCGTCTCTACTGGGAACAGGAGCGGGTGTTGCCGGTTTTCATCTCCTTTGCTCGCTATCTGGACCGCAAAGAGCCAATCAGCAGCTATGAATTTGCCAGAGACTACTTTGTTGGCTATATGACCAGCTATCTGGCCTTTCATCATCGCACACCGAGCCTCTTTGCCCAGGGGCTTGACGTGGCCGGGTTGCAGCAATTTGCCCAGCAGGTCAATGATACACGGGCGTTGGCTCTCTTTGACCGCTATGAATCGGTGCGCACGGAACCGATCCCCCATGGCTTAGTCCAGTGGGTCATTGGGTTTCCCAAAGGAACCGCCCGTCTGGAAAATATGCCGACGGCGATCATCGTCGATGAGTTTCAGGTATTGACCAATGTCCATGACCCCGTACAAAACGTCCACCATGACCTCACGGACAGTTTTCAAAGCGCGGTTGATACCCGTTGGGCGCCGTTGCTGGTCTCCGGCTCGGCGGTCACGCTGTTGGAAGAAGAAGCGTTGGGTGGGCTGCTCTCCGGTCGCTTCAACTATTTTCATCTCAAACCCTTAACGCAACCCTATAGCTATGAACTGGTCTTCCGCCTAGGGGAGAAGTACAACCAGGGCATCACTGCGGAACTTGCGGAAGCGGTCTGGCAGTTGACCGGTGGTTATCCCTACAGCATTGAAAGTTTGTTAACCAGCCGTTGCCCGGCTGTTCAACGGCTACCGGCGCTGGATGCGTTGGAAGAGGTGCTGATTTATGAGTTGAGCGATCAAGGGGGGCGGCTCTGGCAGCACTATACACGAGAATTTATCAAGTATAAAGATCTGCTGAACGGCACGCAACTGACCAAAAAGGTAATGTTCTGGGCCGTAAAGTACCCGGGTGAACGCATTGATGCCAAACGCATTGCCGAACAGATCGGCGTTTCGCTGGAAGAGGTGAACAATGTGCTGGTCAAGTTAAACCAGATCGACCTGGTCTACCGTATCGGTTGGACGCTCTTCCAAGGTCTCAGCGACCCCATGTTGCGGCGCTATATTGAATATAACTACCGGCAAGAAATTGAAGAAGCGCTCCACGAAGAGGCAATTAAGGACTGGCGCCGCGAGTACAACCGCCTGCGCGGCCAGATGAACCACCTGATCGGGCATTTTGCCGAAGGCTATCTCTATGCCATCATGAGCGCTTTTGATGGGCGCACGGTGGACGGTAAGCTTTATTTTCAGACGGATGGGCCGGTGACCTTGCCCCACTTTACCAAGATCGAACGGCGCAGCGGCGTTGTCGAGACGGGGCGGGTCTTTGAGATCGATCTGCTGGCAGAATACACCTTGCCGGACGGGACCGGTGAGGGCCTCTGGCTGGTGCAAAGCAAATATACCCAAGATCCTGTCAACGCCGAAGCTGCCCAGGCATTTCTAGAACAGGCGGAGAAAGCTGCCCAACACAAACCCTACGCCGCTGTGACACGGTGGTATTTTGCAAAACAGGGCTTTACGGCGGAAGCAGCAGCCCATTTGCAGGAAGCCGGCGTCCTCACCAGTGATTTGGCGATGTTCAATGGGTTGGCGCGGCGCTTTGGATTTGTTGGTTTGCCGGGGTGAGCGAAATGGGTTTCTACCGCTGCCAACGCTGCCACAAACCAATCGGCAGCCAAAGCCGGCAACGACCGATGCCGTTGCTGGTCATCCATATAGACATTGACACGGTCAATCCAGTATGGTATTCACTGAGCAGTTTTAGGGGTACGCAAGATGGAAAAGTGCGCTTGCCGTTTGCGTGATGTAGCCTGGTGGTTGCGGTAGTGCAAAAGAGTAATCATGAATTCGACAATTTCTGCTATCTATCAACATGGGGTTTTTCGACCACTTGAACAGTTGACCTTGCCTGAGTCCACGCGAGTTCAAATCCAACTGCTTTTACCCAAACAGCACAACACTTTCCAACGGCGGTTGATGAATTTGTATGCCCTGCTCCTTGATCGCACCGAGAATGGGGTGATCAACAACGATGCGCAACTTTTTCCACAAATTTTACAAAGCGATCTAAAAATGCTTTGGTATCTCTGTAAACCTGCACAGCGTGATTTCTGTGCAATGTTGGAACTAGCCGCTCTGCATCTCGATGGCGAACGAATAACCACTGAACAAATCGCCGCCTTTCAATTTGGGCTTGAATGCCTTGAACAAGAGCAGATGACGAAGAACGACTTCGATCACTGTTACGAGCTGTTAGTTGCGGCGGGGCTTCCCCCGTCGTTTAGCTTTGATGACAATGGTATAATGATCCCTGCATAACATACCAGTCAAGCAATGGAGTTGGACTTGTGGCAGCAGTGATCAATCCGCGAAGGATTCCTGGTAACTGGCGGCAGGGTATGTTCTCGATTTTTACACCCTGAGAGCGAATTTTTAGGGTACGACGAATATGGGCGACCTCAGTTTGAAACAAAGCGCACTGAAATTGGTGAACTGCTGTACCGCTTAAAATATCGAGCAGATCGTAGCGCCTTTGCTGCACTGGTCGAAACAACAACACAATTCCTGGCAACACGCAATCTTTCGCTTGATTACGTGCTGCCCGTTCCCCCTTCAAAGCCACGCGTTTTTCAGCCAGTTTTAGAGATCGCAAAAGCTGTGAGTAAACGCTTGCAACTATAATCCCCCATCCTCACCTTGTCACCCCTCACCCCGTCATTGCTACCGGGCAACCAGCGGCAAGAAAACCGTACTCCCTGCAGACTTCAGCGTGAAACTCCACACGTAACTCTCATCCATCGACCGCCTGCACACCGGTAGCGCCCTTGCGCGTGAAGGTAAAAGCGTAAATCAGTGGGGTAGGTCGATTGAAAAGACGCTGTTCTACTTTACAGATCGCTGATTGTCCAGTACAATCGCATCAGAGAGACTAGATATCTGACACAACAACCATTAAAATTCAGTATGAAACGCAAACCGGTAAAGCCAACACAACCGAAAATCCATGATGCGGGCTACAAAAAGTTATTTTCCAATCGTACAATCTTTCAGCAATTGATCGAGACCTTTATCACCGAGACGTGGGTGAAGGAATTGGACTTTTCCAAATGCGAGACGCTCGACAAATCGTTTGTGACCGATCATTACAAAGCCACAGAAAGTGATCTGATTTACAAGATCAAATTGCGCCGGAAGACGGTCTACATTTATATCTTGCTGGAATTTCAATCCAAAGTGGATCGTTTTATGGTGTTGCGGGTGTTGTTCTACATCCTCAGCTTCTACATGGATTACACGGCGAACTACAAACGCATCAAAAAGTTGCCGGCCATTTTCCCTATTGTGTTGTATAATGGACAACGTAAATGGACAGCGTCGATGCAACTCAGCGACTTAATCGCCGCCGAGCCATCGTTGGGGGCGTATGCCATTGCGTTCCAATGTCTGCTGCTCAATGAGAAAGCGTACAGCAAAGAACAGTTATTAACGATTCGCAACATCGTTTCCACCCTGTTTTTGGCGGAGGGTCATTATGACATCGCCCTCCTCGAACAAGAATTGTTGAATCTCTATGAACATGAACCCGATAAACAGGCTGTCTCGCTTTTTCTGAACTGGTTTCGTCAATTGGCGTTGTATGGCAAAGTCTCACCCGAAGACTACGAGAAGTTGGATCATGTCTATCGGACCAAAGAGGAGGTACAAACCATGTTGGTAACAGCCTTAGAACAAGAACGGAAAAAGATTTTTCAACAAGGCAAAGCGGTCGGCGTGGCCGAAGGCAAAGCGGCCGGCGTGGCCGAAGGCAGAGTTGAGGGTCAACGTCAGACCTTGCTCCAGTTACTCCAACATCGTTTCCAGTTGAGCGAAGCAAGTGTCGCGCCACTGGTCGAGCAACTGACGCAAGTCGCATCGGTTGACGCCTTGACCGCCTTAACCAATCACGCACTACAAGCCGCCACTGTCGAGGAGTTCCAGGTTCATTTGCAAACCTGTTTACCAACAGAACGCAGTGTATAAACTTTGCCTTTCTCTGCTCCTAACCCTTGAAAGTCACGGGGTGACAAGGCGATCCTCCTTCTCACCTTGTCACCCTGTCACCCCCTCACCGTTCGGCTGAGGCTGACGGCGAAGTCCTGTCATTGTTACCGGGTGACCAGCGGTAAGAAAACCGTACTCCCCGCGGCCTTCAGCGTGAAACTCCAGGCATAACTCTCATTCATCGTCCGGCCATCGACCGCCTGTACACCAGCGGCGCCGCCTTTCAGGGTGGCGGCGAAATCGCCGGTGAGGGCCGCACTCGGTTGGAAGCCGACGCCTACCACCTCCGTGCTGTCGAAATCGCTGATTAGGTAGAGTTCACCGGCCACCGGATTGCCACTGGCATCGACCACTGTCAGCGCGCCGTCGAGGGTTTCCTGCTTCAACGGCGTATCAAAGGCAATTTCGACGGCGCCGCTGCCTTCACCGCTGGGGACCGGGTTCCAGCCGCTGGGGCCGAGCGCCCACGGCTTGGCTGCCTGCAACGGCGTCCAGTCGGAGACGTTGCCGCTGATATCATAGGCGCGCAGGCCGTAGAAGATGGTGGTGTTGTCGGTCAAGCCCCAGAGCTTGGCATCGACAATGTTGCTGGTGCCGGTGATGATCTCCTTTGGCCCCATGTTGCGGGTGTAGACAAACTTGTTCGGGTCATTTTCCAGCCCAAAGCCGATCAGATAACCGGCCAGATCCTGTTCGCTGTTCTGTTGCCAGTTGATCAACAGTTCACCTGCTTGCGGAATTGCGGTCAGCCCGGTGGGGACGGCAGGAGCGCGCTTGTCTACCACGGTGATCACCAGGTCAGCATAGGTTGTCACGGGGACATTGACGCCATCATCCACCTGCACGCCGATCTTGTATTTGCCGCTTTGCAGTTGGTCAAAGTTCCAGGTAAAGCTGCCGGCGCCCAAGGCCAGGCCATCGGCCAACGGGATAAAATCGTTGGCGTTGGCAGCATCGCGATTGAGTTCGCTGACTTCCGCTGCCGCCACGGTTTCCGTCACCACGGCATAGCCAACGCTGACGCTGGCGCCGGGGGTATCGACATCGCTGGCGTTCCAGTCTACCTTGACACTGCTGGGGTTGCCATTGACATTCGGGCAGTTCACGGTTACACCAGCCACCGGCGCACCCTGGCACTGGACATTGGTCAAGTTCACCTGCGGCTTGAGGTCGAGATAGAGCAGGTTGGCCTCATAGCCGGCCGGCGCGTTGTCGATGATCACCGTGTAATCGCCAGGGGTGGCCGGGGTCAGGACAAACATGGCGTCGGCGCTGCCATCTTCATAGGGCGTGCGCTTGAACTTGGCCGTGGCCGTATTGACGCTTTCGTCGATCACCGTGCCATCGGGCAGGCGCATGCGTAACTGGGGCGCACCGGCGGGATAGAAGATGCCCAGCGCCAGTTTGGTCGTTTCGGTGACCGTGCGGGTAAAGCTCTCTTCCAGCACACTTTCGCTGCCATCGATTTGGGCGGCGCTGAGAACCAGACCAGCCGCCGCGATCTCGGTGGGATTCAGGGCGCGGCTGGTAAACTGAAGGGTCTGCCCCTCCTCACTGGTCACGGTGAGGCCGGCGCCCATGCTCCCGGCAGCTTGCACCTGGGCCGCCGCACGAGCCGCAGCCAGGGTCGGCGCACCCACCCGCACAATCTGGTCCAGATTGGTGAAGGAGATAAAACCGGCGCCACTTTTGCTAAAGTCGAGGAAAACGCCAAAATCGATGCCGATCACTTCGACCACCGCCTTGACACCGCCGGCCAGCCGATCCGGGCTGGGGCGCTTATCGTTGAACAGACCGCCGGTGGCAGTGACACCGGCCAGGGTCAGATCTTTGCGGGGCAGGAAGCCAAAGGTCTTTTCTTTGATGCCCAACTTGATCTGCGCTTCGGTGACCACGCCCGTGGTGACGGTGTTGTTCACCGTGATCTTGCCGGCGCGGAACTCAACCGTGCCATTCATCAACACGCCATTGACCCCAGCCGTAAAGTTGACGCCATCGCCGTTGTTAAAGCCCGCCTGGTGGCCGATCTGGACGCTGGCCTGGGCCAACTGGAAGATCAAGATCTTGATCGAGGCGTTGACACTGAGCTTAAAGGGGTTGAATTGCGCTTGCGTGCTGCCTTCGGCTGTTACCATCGGCAGGTTGATCACCGGGATAAAGGCCAGGGTTGAGGCTTTCATCTGCACACCAATGGTCACAGTGCCGTTGTTGACATCAAAGGTGCCGCCCAGCCCGGTCAACTCCATGCCGGTGCTGCCAATTTTGATCCCCTTGGTCGGGCTGGCCTGGAAGAAGACCGTGGCGCCGGCGCCGGTGAAATCGCCCGTTTGCAGATTGGCGCGCAGCTTAATTTCGACCGAAATCCCTGTGTCCAACCCGGGCATGGGGAATTTGCCGCCCGCACTAAATTCGTGGCTACCATTGGGCAATTGCAAAAAGCCACCTTTGAGGCCGACAAATTGGAGATCGCCGATGGCAAGGGTGGGCAACTCAATGGCGCCGCCGGTCAGGGTGACTTTGCCCTTGCCGTCGATCACCAAGCCTTGCACGGTGATGCCGGCGCTGCTGCTGTTGGCAAAGTTCAAGCCCACGGGCAAGGAGAGCGTTGCCTGGTCAACGGCAAAGCCGCCATCATCCAGCCCACGCGGGTTGACTACCCCAAATTTGAAGCCCGCCACTTTAATTTCAAAACCGACCAGCTTTAGCTCAAATTGCCGATCCTGGTTCGGGGGAGCGGCGTCACCGGGGCAAGGCACGACAACACCGAGCGCATTTTTGCAGACCTTGTTTGGGCTGGCGGCACGCAGTTCAGCGGCGCGGGCGGCGGCTAAGGCGCCGGTGGGATCATTAGTTGCCACCCCTTCGCCATGCCGGATGATCAGGGCCGCGGCCACACCAGCGCCACTGTTACCCGGCAGCTTGATGCTCAGGTTGCCGTTGAGGGTAAAGAGGAGCTGATTTTTGGTCTCATCCTTGGCGACCGTGCCGCCAAAGCTGCCCTTGAAGAGGCTGTTTTCCATCTCCGGCAAGTTGATGGTACCGGAACCGAGGCCGAATTGCAACTGCTTGCGGTTGTCTATGCCCAGCTTGAAATCGGTGATCGCCGCTGCTGTGCGTCCACCGGCAAAGGGGGGCCATTGCAGTGCCGCCGACTGGGCGCGAATGCCCCAGAAATTCTCGGCGGCATCGCCCACAAAGACGGCGTTGACCAAGTTGGCTTTGAAGATGCCCACTTCGGTGGTCAACGCCCCCAACCCAGCCTGGAAGACCGGCTTGCGCTGACCATTGACCAGCACGCTGCCAATCCGGATCACAACTTCGGGCTTGACCGAATCGGGCGCATCGTTAAAGACCAATTTCGAGCGGATCTGGATCGACTGCACCGGTTTGCCATCAATGGTCTGGGCGATAAAGCCGAGCCGATTTTGCGTCATCTTGAAGGCGCCGCCAAATTTTAGATCGCGGATCGCCACTTCAGCGCCACCAATAGAAAACTTGCGGTCGGCATATGTAAGCTTGCTAAACTCGAAGACCAGCGTCGAATCGTTAGGATCGAAGGAAGGCACGTTGGGGTTGTCGGCGCCCAGCACCTTGACCGAAGCGGCCTCGAAGCTAGCGGGTACGTTGCCATTTTGACCGGTGAGGGTGATGCCCGAAATGTCCCAGATCAAGCCCGTGCCGCCATCGAAGTGTTTGAAGCCATCAACGCTGGCGCTCAGTTTGCCTTTGTCATCCACGGTGGCGCGCACGAGAATCTGGGTGGCAACGTTGTCGATCTCCCCCACATTGAGATTGATTGGCAACACAAAGTTGAACTTGCGCGCCGTCAGATCAAACTCATAGGTGGCCGCGGCCAGGTTTTCGGCTTTCTTCTCATCCTTGAAAAAGCCGTTGAGACCAAAGCGTTCGAGAAATTGCAGATCAAAGCCAATCGGTTTGTCTTTGAAAAAGGGACAGAGCCTTGTCGCGCTACCGTTATTATATTCGGGCGGCGCAGGCAAAATAATCTTGGCATTGTTGCTATCCAGCTTGAAATGACCCGAAATTTGGTTGGCGTCTGATGGACAGCCTGCCTCGAAGACAGAGATCGTCCGGACCAACGGCAGCGCACCAGGGGTGTCACCAATCGGCTGTAGACCCCCTAGAATCGAAAGTGGAAAGGGCGTGCTGCCATGCGGCTGCCCATCACGCGCATGGACGATCAGTGCGACATTGGCGCCACTTGCGTTCGGCACTGGCACTACTTTCAAATAGGGTGCTTGTCCTTTGCGGGCGATGGTAATATTCCCTTCATAGCGGAAAACAGGACGCCCGCGAAAAAGATCTTCGAGCGAAACTTCAGTGTCGTAGCAGATTGTGGTCAGGTCAACGTCGCGACATTGACGCCCTTGTGCCCGCGCCAGATAGAGCGCGCTCATGGTTGCCAGCGCCACCAGCGTCAACGCCACCAGCCATTGCCAGCCCCAACGCCACCGTTGCGGCGCCGGGGAAAGTGGTTGTGTTGTTTGTTCGTAAAACATTGTTAGTTTTCCTTGTTGCATTGATTGAGTTGAAAAAGAGCAGCATACGGGAACACTACAGCGGATTTGGGAGGCAGCGGATTTCCCGCTACCGATAACGTTTCGTCAGAGAACCAAAAATCCGCTCCCACCTAAATCCGTTGTAGTGTTTCCCCGCACCGTACCTACGCCGCCAGCGCCCGTTCCCCAGCCCAGCCGAACTCGGCCAGGAAACCGGCCATGCGCGTGGGCGACGAAAAGATCGACCAATTGCGTTCGGGTTGGTTGAAGTTGCTGACAAAGGCGTCGGCAATGGCCGGAGTTTGACTGGCCGCCACCAGCAGATCAACCGCATGGGGTGGCGGCGGTTGGAGCATGGCATTGCTCCACGCTGTCACCGGTTCCAGCCAAGCCCACAAGCGGCGTTCGACTTCCTGGTAGAAGTCTTCATCCAGACGAGCGCCACCAGTTGCACCGTTGCCAAAAGCTTCGGCAATCGCCTCGCCCATGATCCAGGCGCACTGCGCGGCGGCGTTGGCCCCCTGCCCGGTGATCGGGTCGTGGGTCACATGGGTGTCGCCCAGGGCCAGGGCAAAGCGGTTGTCGCCCAGCGGGGCATAGGCGCGGCGCACCGTGGGGGTGACGGCGCCCTGTAACAGATCCAGCTCATGGCGGAGGGCAAAGGTACGCCGGTCGATGCGGCTATAGGTTAAGGGGGCGTAGCGCTGTAAGCAGTCCAACAGCGTCGCTTCAAAATGGGCCGGGTGGTCGTTATAGTCTAGTGTCGCCAGTTGCGCCAGGTCGCTGCCGGGGATCGCTTCGATGAGCAGGCCGCCCACCACGCCGTCGGCGGTGAGAAAGCGGTTCTCGAAGAGTTCGCCTTGCCCCGGTGCAATCTGGAAACACATACTTTGCGGCGTCAAAGGCTGGATGCCCCGGAAGAGACCGGCCATGAGTTGGCGTTGCGGCTGCGTATAGGGGGAAGCCGCCGGGATGCGCGGGAAGCGACGGGTTAAGCCGTTGCGCCCGGTCGCCACCACGACCAGCGCTCCCTGTGCTGCGATTGCCGGCAGATCGTCACTCTGGAGATCACGGATCAGCACGTCGCCGCCGCGTGCAATGAAGGCGTCGAGCAGCCGGGGCAGGTAGAGCCGCATATCGATAAAGAGCAACGGTTCACTGGGGCGGCCAGTGAAGGTCAACGGCTGGTCGCCGCCGACATGGATGTGCATGGCGACGGTGTCATAGCCAGGGGCGTCCCAGTCGTGAATGCCCAGGTCCCGGTGGCGGGTGCGGGTGGCCCCCATGAGCGCCACCGTGTTGGGCAACCGGCCCTGGCGCAGTTGATCGGGCGTGCGGTCGCTATAGAGTGTGACCGGGATGCCCTGTTTTTGGAGGAAGAGCGCCAGGTGTAACCCGGCAATGCCGGCGCCGACAATGGCGACACGCCGGGTTGGCATGTGGTTGGTAGTATGGAGAAACATGAATCAATCCTTTCTTGTTATGGCTCGGTTGGGGGAGGCGGAGCGTCCAGTCGGCATCCCCACACAGAGCGTGGGGACGAGTGTTATGCTTGGCTTAAGGCGCGTAGTCCTTGCACGCTTTCGGCGCCTTTGACCGGCAGTCCGCTGGGGTCGAGCAGGCCGATCTGGACGAGGACGGAAGCTTGGTCCCAGTAGATGTGCTCGTGGGCGATCTGGCCGTCCACAAACTTGACAATCGCCACCACAGCCAGTTCGATGGTCTTGCCAGTGGGCGGGATGCCGGGCAGGAGCCAGTCCATTGTCATGCTGTGGGTGAAACGGGCAATGCCCTCTTCCACCATGTACTGCTCGTCAAGGATACGCGCCAGGGTCGTGACTTCCGTGTCCGGCGGCATAAACTTGCCCACCAGATGATTGCTGTAGAAGTGGCGCACGCCCTCATAGCCTGTGCCGCCGGTCATCACCGGGACGTGGTAGACATGGGGATCGGGGGTCATGGTCGCCATTGTGGTCGCTAGGTCGCCGGTCATCTCGGCCAGCATGTGGCGCTGAAAGGTCGCCATCATGCGCTGTTGGTTGGGGGTAAAAGTTGGGTTAGTTGATTCACGCATGTTTCGTTTTCCTTTTTCTGTTTTCTGTTTCTTGTTTTCCGTTTTCGCGAATTCTTACCGCTCCAAAATCGCGGCCCGGTCGCTACGACTGACATGGGAGGCGTCATCCGTTGCCAGGATCATGGCGGCGGCTTTTTCAGCAATCATCACCGTAGGCATGTGAGGATGACCACCGATGATCGTCGGCATGACCGAGGCATCGACCACCCGCAGCCCTTCGACGCCGTAGACACGCAACTGGTCATCGACCACGGCCAGGTCATCGTTGCCCATCTTGCAGGTGCCAACGGGGTGATAGAGGGTCTGGAACTTGCTGCGGATAAAGTCGCCCAGGCCCAGGTCACTGTTCACAATCGACCCCGGCCACACTTCGTCGCCCCGATAAGCGGCGAAGGCTTTGCCCTGCACCAGTTGACGCGCCAGCTTCAGCCCTGCGACGCTCGTCACCAGATCGTGGTGTGCGCTAAAGTAGTTCGGTTGGATCAGCGGGGCCGCCTCCGGTCGGCTCGACGCCAGGGTGATGGCGCCGCGGCTTTCCGGGCGCAGCAAGACCACACCTACCGTAAAGCCATGACCGGCGGGGTTGGCCGCGCCGTGGGTCATAAAGTAGGAGGGGGCAAAGATCAACTCAACATCGGGCGCTTCACCCCCGCCCGCTTCACCCCCTCCTAGCCTCCCCCTGGGAAGGGGAGGAACTGTCTCCGGCGTGGTGGAAACTCCCTCCCCAGTTTGGGGAGGGCTGGGGTGGGGTTGCGTCCCCGTGTGGACAAAAGCCAGCGCCTCGCCCACGTTGGAAGTGAGCATCCCCTTGTGAAAGAGCAGATAGTTGAGCAGGTTGCCCAGCGTTTCCGCACCGGCCAGCGTCACCGGTTGGCGACAAGCATAAGTCAGGGCGATCATCGGGTGATCTTGCAGGTTTTGCCCCACGCCCGGCAGATCCATCACCAGCGGGATCTCCATTTCGCGCAGGTAGTTGGCCGCGCCAATGCCCGATAGTAACAAAAGTTGGGGCGAGTTGACGGCGCCGCCACAGAGCAACACCTCGCGTTGGGCCACCGCTGTTTCGACACGACCATTCCGCTGGTAGGCAACGCCCGCCGCCCGTCGGCCATCAAAGAGAAGACGTTGTGTCTGCGCACCGGTGAGTACGGTGAGATTGCGCCGGGAAAGCGCTGGTTTGAGATAGCCATCCGCCGCGCTCCACCGTTGTCCACCTTTCTGGTTGACTTGGCTCAGGCTGATGCCCTCTTGCGTTGCGCCGTTGTAGTCTGGGTTGCGCTTCAAACCCAGCTCTTCCCCGGCATCGACAAAGGCATGGGTGAGTGGATTGGGTGAACGTAACGCCGACACGTTGAGCGGCCCGCCCTGGCCGTGATAGGCCGATGCGCCCAGCTCCCAGTTTTCTGACTGTTTGAAATAGGGCAACACGTCGTTATAGCCCCAGCCGGCATTGCCCAGGTCACGCCAAGTATCATAGTCGCTGCGATGACCGCGCACGGCCATCATGGCGTTCATCGAACTGGAACCGCCCAGCATCTTGCCCCGCGGCCAGTATTGAGCAGGAATGCCCCGTTGCGGGTCGCCGGTTGCGGTGTAGTTCCAATCTTCCGGCCCTTGGAAGAGCTTGGGAAAGGCGGCGGGAATGTGGATCTCCTTGCGCTTGTCCACCCCGCCGGCTTCCAACAACAGCACTCGGTTTTGTGGGTCAGCACTCAAGCGGTTCGCCAATACACAGCCCGCCGAACCGGCGCCGATGATGATGTAGTCGTACATTGTTTTGCTCCTTGTTGTGAATTTTTTATTGCGTCAGGTTGATTTCTGCCATCAGGCAAACCTTTTCGTTAACACGGATAGGGAAGAACACAGATTGTCAAGGAATCCGTGTTTTTCCTATCCGTGTTACCTAGCTTTTGTTACGAATGATCGATCACTTCCCCGGCTTGATTACGCTCCTCCTGATTGACCTGGACAATCCGCTGCGTCAGCAAGCGCGTGCCGGCTGGTGGCGGACAGGTTGCCAGGAACGTTGCCAATTCCGCTTCGGACAGCCCGTCGGGCAACAGGTGCAGTTGTTCGATGGTGGTCAATTCACATCGGGGATCACCGCTAGCTTCGATAGCATTGTCGGCGCCCTCATCGAGCAACCAGCGCTCGATCTTGAGCAAGGTAATGATTTCCCGCACCAACCGTTTCATCCTGTCATCCGTTTCTATGCGGCGCCGCCGCTATGAATTCCTGTGGCACTAGTTATAGCAGAGTGGCGCTTTCGTGTCTTCACAAAAGTTCGCAACCGGACTTCACAAAAATTCACAAACACAACAACGGAACACAACAACGGATTTAGGAAGTAACGGATTTATTGGTGGGTCGATAAAACTTATTTCGCTAAATCAACCCCTAATAATTAAGGCTCAATCGGAACGCAGGGAGTTGACCGCCATCTTCCGGGAAGGTTTGACCGGACGATCCTGTCAACAAAGACGACCTTCCCGGAAGATTTTATTGTCAACCCCCTGGATTCCCGTTGAACCATAATTAACTGTTTTATCAGCTCAAAACTTGAATGCTGCGCGACAAATCCGTTGCTTCCCAAATCCGCTGTAGTGTCCCTGCGCCCCCACGAAAGTTTGGGAAGTTATGGCAAGCAATTCCTACCCATCGGCGGCGGTGTGACTAACTTTGGTTGGTTATCAGCGCGATGGATACATGCTATGCTGGACAAACAATCGGCACGAGCAGTAAAGAAACGAGGAAGCTTTGCGTTATGAATGAAGTGACCACCACGCACACCTTTGGCTCCTATTTGCGCCATCTGCGCTTGCAGGCGCGGTTGACGCAGGCAGAACTGGCGCTGGCGGTGGGCTATAGTCCGGGGCATCTTTGTATGTTAGAAAATGACCAACGGACACCCGACCCCGCCACCGTTCCGGCGCTCTTTATTCCGGTGTTGGGGCTGACGGAGGACCGGCAAGCTAGTGAATTGTTGTTGCGTTTGGCCGAGAGCGGGCCAGTGAGTCCGCCAAAAACGGGCGCGCAAAAAGCCAAAGTGCGCACAACAGCAACCGTCAAAAGCGCCGAAACAACCGGCAGCACGGTTGTCAGCGCCACCTTGATCAGTCGTCAACAGCAGGAGATGGGGCGACTCGAAGCGATTCCGCCGGCGCCGCCTTATGCCGTTGTGCGAACAAAACCGCTGGCGCGCCTGGAACATTGGGTGGCGCGTGATCGCTGGGTGGCGATCTGTGGGCTGGCCGGCATGGGCAAAAGCTCGCTGGCGGCGCACTTTGCTCGTCAGGTGGCGCAGACCCACCCGGTTGGCTGGATCACCCTCTGTCCGGGGCTGAATGAGGAGCCGGAGCAATTGTTACGGCAGATCGCGCTCTTTGTCGCCGCGCACAGCCAAACCCCGGCGACGGCACTTGCCTTCTTCCGCGATCCTTCGCCCGAACACCCGGCAGGCAATTTACAAGAACTGCTTGCGCTGGTCGTTGCGGGCTTGGGTGATTTGACGGCGCCACTCTTGGTCTTGGATGATGCTCATCATTTACAAGGACAGCCGGCTACGCTCCAGATGTTGCAACGGTTGCAAGCGCTGGTTCCCACCTGCCGGTTGCTCTTTACCACTCGTCAGGCATTGGCGCTGCCTGGGTTGATCCATTTGAACTTAGAAGGATTGGAAGCGCCTGAGCTTGAGGAATTGGTCGAGAAATTAGTCGGCGACAAGGAAGAAGCCTTTGCGGATCAACTGCTCACCCAAACCGCCGGCAACCCGATGTTAGTCCGGCTGGCGGTGAGCCATCGGGAAGGAAGACAGCCGCTACGCCTGGAACAGATTGGGGCGTCGCTCACCACCTATTTGGTGGAAACCACGGTGCAGACGCTGGGTGAGTCGGCCCGGTTGTTGCTCGATTTTCTGGCGATCTGGCGCATGGCGGTCGATCTGGAAGGGGTGGGACAGAGCGCGATCCTACATCAAGCCTTGCCCGCCTATGAGCATCACCAGGCGGTCAACGAATTGCAACGCCGCCGCTTGATCGACCTGGCCCCGGCGACGCGTCCCCATCCGCTCTTGCGCGCCACGGTGTTGCAAACGCTCCAGACAGAACCGGCGCGCCAACGGCTCGTGCGCCATGCCGCCGCCCAGTGGGCCAGCTACCAGGGCGATCTAGTCGAAGCGGCCTATCACTATGCCTGCGCTGGCGATCTACACAATGCCTGTGATCTGTTGACCAACCAGAACGCCAGTCTCTATCAGGCGGGGCGCTCATTATCCGCCGCGGGGGTGGTCGAAGAGGTGATCGCCCTGGCGCGTCAACGGCTGCGGATGCAGGGAACAGGGCGGGACGATAGCACGGAAAGTCTTCAGCAACGGCTGCACCAGATGCTCGTCTTGCGCGGAGATCTGCTGGCCGGCACCACGCGCGCCGATGATGCCCTGGCGAGTTACTACGAAGCCATGAGCTTGACGACACACAATACCGAGCGTGCCGCGCTGGCGGAAAAGATGGCGATGAGCCTCTATCGCCGCGGCCAATTGGAAGAGGCAATCACCCTTTGTGAGCAAGGAGTGGCCATGTTGGGGACGAACCTCACACCGACCGGCATTCGCCAGCGGATTCTATTGGAAAGTGCGCGGTTAAAAGCACTGCTGGCGCTTGTCCGCTTCCCCGAAGCACGTGATCTTTGTGAACAAGCGCTCACGTTGGTCAAGCCGGTGGCCCTTATGATCCCCAGCTTGGCCGACACGGTACGCGCCTATTCCAACATGGCGCTGGGCTACATGGCCCGCTTTGAAGGGGAGCCGACGCTGGCCTGTGAATATCTGCGCAAGAGCGTGAAACATGCCCGAGCCGCCCGCCTGCGCGAGGCCGAGATTGATGGCTGGGCGCTACTCGGTTGCGCCCAGCGCGATCTGGGGGATTTTGCCGGTGCCGAGGCGGCTGGTCAACAAGCGCTGACCCTGGCCTATGGAAGCGGCAACGACTATAGCGCGGCGCAATGTCTCCATTTTCTCTCGCTGGTGAGCTACAACCGGAACGAATTGGCGCAAGCGCTGGAACGGACACAACGGGCGCAAGAGATCAAGACCTTGATTGGCGATTTTGAGGGGCTGGTCGCCTGTCGCCTGGTGGAGACCTTGATCCTGAGTTCGAGCGACCAACTGGACAAAGCGCTGGTCTGTGTCACCCGTGCCATGACCGATAGTCAATTGTTGGAAAACCCCTGGTTGCGCTCACTGGCCCATTATGCCGCGGCGGTTGTGCATACCTTCCGCGGGAATCTGTCCACCGCCGAAGCTTATTTGCACCAGGCGTTGGCCGAAAAAACCTTCAACCTGGATCTACCCTACTTGGCGAGTATGCTGACCTTTTGGGGCTATCTCTATGTCGCCCAGGGGCGTTATGCCGATGCCTTAGCGCTGGTGCAAGAGCCTTTGCCCAAGGGTGGTGGTCTTGAAGTTGAACTGATGCGCGGCGTAATTCAGGGGATGGCACTGCTGGCGCAGGGGGACAGTGCAGCTTCTCGCCGCGCCGCCACACAACTTGCCGATCGCGCCCGGCAGACTGGCTACCGGATCTACTTGGCCGAGGCAGAGCGGTTGCTGGCTTTGGTCGATAACCCACCGCCACTTCGTGATTTGGTACGGAGTGTTTGTTGTATTCGCCAGGAAAAAGTACACTAATAGCATTGAAAAAGCTTTTGAAAAGCCATCAAAAGGCAAGATAGAAGCCCGGCGTATGACTTCCCCGTTTCTTGTCGCCTGCGGTATAATCACAAAATGGCTGAACAATCTTCCATTTCTGCGTCAGTTGAATACCGTGCGCCGGTTTTCCTACGTGGGCTGGCGCTCTTTGCTTTACTGTTTACGCTGCTGCTGGCGCTGATCGCGTTTATGGCGTGGTGGGTCGAGGGGGCGCTGATTGGCTTGTGGACGTTGCCAATCTGGTTGGGTATGGCCGGCTACTGGTGGTGGCAGTGGCGACACTGGGCGCAACGCTTTCGCCTCTACCCCGATCGCCTAACTGTGTTGACGCCGGGGCGACCACTTTGCACCTTTCCCTTTAACGACTTGCAGGCCATACGTCTCCACCGTGGACGGCTTCACCTGATCACCCCACAGCAAACGCACATCTTGCATGGTGATCCCAACACAATGGCGAGCTTGGCGGCGGCCTTGTTGACGCGCGTGCCTGCGCTTGACCCCACCAGGGGCGCCCTCACATTGCCGATTCGAGTAGACGCACCGCGCCAGCCAGTGATCCTGCTAAATATTTTGGGCTTGTTGATCGGCGCGATGGGGGTGGGGCTTGGCCATGCCGCCATCCGCGACGTTGAATTTCCCAACCGCGTCATGGCGTTGCTCTTTGCCGGAGTCATGGTGGGCATGGCCGGGTTTGCGCTCTACTGGCTGCTGGTTACCTTTGTCTGGCGCTACACCTTTGATCAGACGGTGATCAGCGTGCATCATAGCCTACGCACGGTACGCTATGATCCGGCCCATCTGCGCCAGATCACGCTGACGGCGCAAAATGTCACCCATCGTGGTTTTACCAAAACGCTCTATGCGCTCCAGATTGCGTTTGCTCAAGGTGAGCCGTTGAGCGTCCAACCCGCGGCCCAGAACCATCCCTTTGAGTATGCCGACACCCATGAACAGGTGCTGTTAACGCAACTGCTCACACAATTGGAGAGGCTCTATGCGATGTACCTCACCCCAACCGAACTGTCGCCAGCCGTGACCACTCGTTGGCTCGATCCCAAAATCGACTGGCAGCCGCAACCCGGTCTAGCGAAGTCGCCCGATTTTATCATTGAACACCATTCGCACCCGGCTGACTTGCGGGTGACGATCCTTAATTATGGCGAACGTCAACCTGGCGCCGAAGATGTGGCGTTGCATCTTAGTCGTCCACTGGCGGGGCAGCAGATCTTCGACACGACCAATGGCGACGCCACCTTCAGTGCGAGCGGCGCCTATCTGCTCATCGCCACCCCCTTCCTCCTCGTTGCCATTGACGCCCACACCATGCAAGCCTGGCACTATGCCCTCCCCGACCGCACCATGCTGTACAATGCCGGTTGGGAAGGGGAACGGTTGGTGGGCAAGATGATCCCGTATGGCAAACGGATGGAGGCCGCGCTAACGATTGGCCCCTACACCTGGGCCGAGGTAATGGCCCAATGGCAACCAGAGATCGGTCGTGCAGCGGCTTTTACGCCAAGGAGCCAGTAACAATGAAATGTTATCCAGATACAGGTTTGCCATGCTGATTGTCACCTTATTGCGCCTGGGCTTGGCCGCGCTGCTCGTCAACCTGCTTTGGCAAGGTAGGCCACAGCGGTTGGATGTCACGTTGGGGCAGGCGCAAACGATTTATGTCGCCAACGCCGGGGTCTATCGCGTGACCATGACGTTGACGCCGCATGGCAATGACAATGGCCCGGTCACGCTCCAACTTCAGAGCAATGGGCAACCCGTCGGCGTGATCGAGTCACAGTACAACTATGATCTTTTCGCCAACCAACCGGCAGGGTGGTTCCAACAACGTTGGATCGATGGCGACTGGCGGCGTGATCTCCTATTGGCAACCGCCGACGGTTCTGGTTTCGCCTATGTGAGCAGTCAGGACGGCAAGCTCTATTCGCTGGAGAGAGGAGATTGAGGTGGAATTATCACTTGGCGCTACGGCGGCTCATCCACAACCAACTGTCAATCATCGGGTCTATGTCAATGACGCGCTCCAATTCCAACTGTTAGGTGTTGAATGGTATGACCACGCGGCGGCCTACCAGGGATGTGTCCGCGACCTGCAAGCGCTATATAACTTGTCCGCCACGACGCCACTGAAAATTATCAGCAATGGCGTTCAGTATCATATCACCGATCGCGACGCCTTTCGCCAATGGGTGGCGCAAGTGTTTGAACAAGGCATGAACTTTGGTTTTCATGCGCGCTTGCACGAAGGAAGGAGCTAATTGACCGATGGCTTTTATAGACAAAACCCATCACCTGCTTGCACTCATTCACGCGCATTACGCCCTGGAACCGATCATCCAAGTCGAGCCCCTGACCGGCGGCGAATGGAAGAGGCTATGGTGGTTGGATGGCGCAAGCGCTTCCTATGTGGTCAGCCTGAGCCACCCAACCACCACGGTCGAGAGCATCGCTTACGAACATCGACTGTTACACTACCTGCACGCCCACCTGCCGCAAGTGCCGGCGCCGCTGCTGACGCGGGATGGTCGCAGCTATTTTACCGATCAGGGACGAATCATTTGCCTCTTGCCCTTGATGCCGGGCGAAATGGCCGACGGCGAGCAGGTGCATCTGCTGGCGGCGCGCTTTCTGGCGCACTTTCACCGCGTCAGTGTGGACTATCCCGACCAGTCGCCCCGCCCTGGTGTAGCGGCCTGGCGAGAATGGGATTGGCACGCGATGGCCTGGCCAGCCATTCAAGCAATGCTTGCAACGTCACCGGAAACGTCAGATCCCATCGGTCAACGCTTCTGGCAAAGTTGCGGTGAATGGGCCGCGGCCATCGCGGAACGGCGCGCACAAATCGCCGAAGAACGCAGCTACCTCCAGCAGTGGATCGCCGACCTGGCGCGTTCAGATCGTCCTCTCACAACTGGCTTGCTCCATGATGACTTTCATGGCGGTAATCTGTTGGTAGCCGATGGGGAAGTCACCGCCCTGCTCGACTGGGATGGCTGTCACCCCGATTGGTTGCTCTTCGATCTGAGCAATGCCATCTGGGAATTCTGCCATGATGACGACACCCATGCTTTGGTCTTGAAGGATGCTCAAGCCTTTTTACAGGCTTACGCCGCCGCAGGCGGGCCGGTGACGGAGGCGGAATTTGCGCTGATCATTCCTTTTATCCGCTGCCGGCGTATGATTGAAATTCTCACCGCCTTGCGCGGCATCGCCACCGGTGAAGCGTGGGACGAATCGCCGGATTATCTGGTCCATAACTTGCTTTCACTGGAAAATTTGCAGGGGATCAGGTTGTAGCCAACAGTACCTCATCAGCGCATGTTGGGACATTTTTCCCGCCCTGCTTGGGACAAAGTCTCATGACAACCGACCGCACCTTTGGTATCCTGAGGAGCAGCAATCGGTTGCGAAGGTAATGTCATCTAGACTTGACCCCTTGGAGGAAGGAAACAACATGCGAAGATGGAGAGGATGGTTGATCGGGGCGGCGGGTATGCTCTTGCTGCTGAGTCTACTGCTGCTGCGCCCTGGCGGCATGCCGACCGCCCAAGCCGCACCCCTGGCGCAACCACCGCCCACCCCCGAAGCCATTGCGACCTGGCAGGGGAGTGGCGGGCGCGGCTATCAGCTCTATCAACCGGCCAATGCCGGCCCCTTTGCCGCATTGCTCACCGGCTTGACCTGGTGGGATACAACTCATCTCCCCAATGTCTGCCCCGGTTCCGGTGAATTCACCGACGATGGCGCCACTGTGCAGATCAAAGGGTGGCTGGATGGCGGCATTCACACCGTCGAAAAGAGGAATTGTGCGCTCTTGCAGAGCGCTCCCACCGCCAATGTGCTGCGCGTTGGTCAGCAGCTCTACTTTTTTGCTGATCGTCAATTGCAGCGCAAAGCGATCAGCGCCGGCCCAACTGATGCGGCCACCCCCTTGAGCCATGCGCCACGCCTGTCGCTGCTAAACAATGAAACGCCGACCGGTGCGGTGTTGGCGATCGATGAGGCGGATCGTCTCCTGTGGGCCGACCGGATCTTTCTTGACCCCACCCCGCTCACCCCTGGCGACGAAACGCAGCGCAACACCTTTTATCGCCTGAAGGCGGATGACAGCGCCCCGGCGGAATTCCTCTTTACCCATAACAATGTCGGGGCGGTGGTCAAAATCGAAGCCGTGACCTACACAGCCGGCAGGAGCAATGTTGACGCCTTTGTCTGGCTCACCGCCGAGGGGCATCTCTACCGCTACCAACCCCATGCCGAAGCAGCCAAACAGGTGATCAAGCTGGCCGAGTATGTGGCCGACTTTGCCATCCATACGGTTGAGTACAAGAATGAGCAACGCATTGCCAAAATCTTTGCCGCCATTCATCGCCCGCCGCAGACTGAATTTTTCCCGCATGGCGATCTGTTGGAAATCGAACCGGAAAGCGGCAAGCTGACCGCGCTATGGCCGGACACCTTGCAGACGATCCACAGTGAAAGCCATGTCGTCAGCGTCGCCACCGATAGCGACGGTCTCACCCCCGCGCCCAAAAACATCTACATTAGCGTCGTGGTCTATGATTGCGATGCCAATGGTTGCACCTTACAACCCGGCACACGCATCTACCGGCGTCGGCTCTTTGTCGGCAGTGAGTCCGGCCCCTGCTTGAGCTTCTTTTGCCCCATTTTGGAGAAAGCGGACGGCGGAACCATGCTCGCCAGCGACGACCGCTGGCTCTTCTTTGCCCGCGGCAACCAGATCTACCGCTACCCCACCGACGCGCCACCCATAGCCGTTGATATTGCCGCCACCCATCTGGAGGTCAACCAGGCGATCCAAAATTTACACCATGATTTTCCGCTGGTGGCTGGCAGCCGCACGGTGGTGCGCGGCTATGCCAACGTGCCGCTTGATTCAACTGGCGCAGCCGGTTTTCAGGTGACGGCCCGGTTGACTGGCCTGCTGGACGGCAAAGTGTTGCCAGGTTCGCCCCTGGCGCCCGTCAAGGATGTAGTGGTCGATGGGACAACCGATCTCGCCACCCAACGGGCAGGGCCAAGTCGCACCTTTCTCTTTGAACTGCCCACCAGTTGGGTGCAAAATCAGACAGGCGGCTTTGCCGGGGCGCTCACCCCTAGCAAACTCGAATTGACGATGGTGGTGAACCCCAACGCCGCCGTTGCCGAAGCGGGCGGACTGGGTTTCCTCAACAACGATGTGAGCGTCACTGTCGATGTCTTCCAGCGAGAGACGACCTGCCTGGCGGCAATCCCCATGTTGACCGAAGCGCCCGTGCCGGATGCCATTGCACCCAACATGCCGGGCGTCCTGGCCCATCTCCACAAGCTGCTGCCGGTCTCGGCAATCAAGGTGCATGAATTTCACTATTCCTGGCTGGACGATGCTTATGAGGAGTATCTCTTTGTCCTCAGCGACGACGGCGACCCTTTCTATATGTACGATGACGGCGACTGGGGCGACGGCGGCGGGCGCGACGCCTTAGAATATTTGGCATCGATCTCGACTGCGCCCTGCCCCGGCAATACCCATTGGCTGGGTGTGGTGCATCCCGATACGCCGTGGGGGCCGTATAGTGGCTTTGGCCGCACCCCCGGCCATGTGATCATGGCAGTGAGCGGCAGCAGCGGCACGATTGCCCATGAATTGATCCACAACTTTGGCCGCCGTCACACCAAGTGTGGTAACCTGCCGAAGAAAGAGCAGAAGTTCGATTGGCCCGGTTTGGGGCTTGGCCCGCCCATGGGCGTTCCCATCACCTATGACCCTTGCACGCTGGGGCCAACGGACTTGGCCGACCCGGCAACTTATGTGGGGTTTGATACTGTCGGATTAAGTGCGCGGCTACCGATCAGCAACTCGGATCTCATGTCCTATGGCGGAAACAAGTGGCCCTCACTATTAGGCTGGCATTGGCTCCTCCACAACCAGCGGTTGTGGCCGCTGTCGCCTTTTGTGGCCGCGGCGCAAGCAACCGCAACCGATGAGGTGTTGTTGGTGCAGGGGCGGTTGGCCGAAAATGGCGCGACCGGCGCCTTTCGCCGGCTGCAACGTCTTCCCACCGTGGCCGCTCCGGCGGAACAGATCATTGAATCGGCCACCACGGCAGCACAACGCGCTGATTCGCCCTATCAGATTCGCCTGCTTGACGCCGCCGGGGCGACGATTCAGGCCACGGCGGTCATTTCCAGCGAATCCTCCGGCCATAGCGACTTGGTGGAGCCACTCACCTTTATGCAATATGTCCCGTTCCCACCCCAAGCCCAGCGCGTGCAATTGGTCGCCAATAACCAGGTGCTGGCCGAGCAGGGCTTCAGCGCCAATGCACCCCAAGTGACCCTGACTGAATTCACGCTAGACGAGCGCGCCGAACGCATTACGCTGGCCTGGGCCGCCACCGACGCCGACGGCGATCCGCTCACCGTCACGCTGCTCTACAGTAGTGATGATGGGGCGACCTGGCGCGCATTGGGACAGGGTTTGCAAGGCAATGAAACCCGCCTGGGAACGCGCAACCTACCAGCCAGCCAGCGGGCGCGGCTGCGGCTGCTGGTCAGCGATGGCTTCCTCACCGGCCTAGCGACTAGTGCGCCCTTTGCCATTACCCCCCATCCACCCCGTCCGCGAATCGACAATCTGGTCAATGGGCAGCGGCTCGCTTATGGCAGCAATCACCAAGTCTACGGTTTGGCGCTTGACGCCGACGAAGGCAGCTTGGGATCTGACCAATTGCAATGGACGCTGCGTGGCCCCATCTCGCAAACGTTGAGTGGCAGCTTGATCACCCTGCGCGACCTGATCCCCGGCGACTATACACTGACCTTGAGCGCCACCGACAGCACAGGGTTGACGGGCGCCAGTAGCATCAATTTTGCCGTGCAACCGCTGGTCATTCCGACCAGCCGCCTCACGCCCGGTCTGGATGGCATGTGCGCCGAAAACGCCTATGAGGGCAGCCTCACCATCGCCCTGCCCCAAAGTCGCGCCGCCCGTCTGAGCAACCGGCGACCCGCCGTCCAGATGATTCGGGCCGAGGGGTCGCTTTATGTCTGCTTTACTGACCAGAGCGTTAGCAGTGAAGGAGCGCATTGGGTTGGGCTACAAGTGGATGCAGACAACAGCGGCGGTCAGGCCACCCCCGGCGATATTGGCTTCTTTGTCGATCAGAATGGCATTGCCGTCCAGACCATGGCCTTTTTCAATGTCATGACGACCAATCCCAACCCCAAGCCTGGTTTTGCCAGTGCGGTCTATCCGACGGCAACGGGGTGGAGTGCGGAAATGCGCATTGATGACGGCTTACTCGGCGGTTGGCAACATGCAGCGCGGCTGATGGTCAAACACGAAATCACCGATCTGTTGCACGACACTTACAATTGGCCGCCTACCGCCGCCCATTCCACCCCGGCTACCTGGGTTGCGGCCTACTTTGGCGACCCGCCCAGCCCAGCCAATCAACCACCCGTGGCTAGCGGCGGGCCGAATGTCCAATTGCATGTAACCAAGCCGATAACGCTCTATCTTGATGGCGGGTTGAGCTATGATCCTGATCTGGATCGCTTAAACTACCGCTGGCGACAGGTTGGCGGGCCGCCGGTGGTGTTGGCGAATCCAAACCAACGCCTGGCGCCTTTCCCCGTGACACCCGTCGCGGCAGTTACGGATCTGCACTTTGAGTTGATCGTCAACGACGGCCAGGTCGATAGCGCACCCGTCGGCTTCACCTGGCGCTTACTGCCGCCGAAGCAAGTGGGAACTATCCCAGGCAAGCAGCGACTCTATTTACCGCTCATCCAACGGTGAAGCCCCCCAATCAACCCGTTTGATAACCGTTCAATCATGATTGAACGGTTATCAAACGGGTTGATTGGGTGAGGCGATGAGCACTTCTGCCATAAGCCCTAGCGGTGGCGTACGCTGCCCTTGCCGAATCCCCCTCGTTTTGTGTTATACTCTATGGATGGCGCAACGAATATCCTATCGTCTTCGTTTCCAACGGTTTTGGGCGACCTATACTCGACCCATCGCCTTTTTTCTCTGGCTGTTGTTGACGGCGCTGGCGCTCGTCCAACTGCCGTTGCATGGTCCCGTCTATCGCTTGCGGCTGCAACGTGGAGAAAAACAGGGAGATCTACGCCGTGACTACTGGGTGCGCATCCTGCAATTGGCGACCCTCACCAGCTTCGCCACGGCGGGGTTGCTTGTGCTGCGCCGGCGACAGGGCAATCGGATCGGCTGGCTGATGTTACTCATGGGGTTGCTCAATCACCTGGAGAGCTTCTGCACGCTCTATGCCATCCACGGCTTCTTTATTGCGCCAACGCGACGCCTGCCGCTGCATAAGGTCGCGGGGTGGCTGCAACATTGGCTTTGGGCGCCGCGCATTAGTCTTTTCTTTGTCTTTTTCCCCCTCTTTTTTCCCAACGGACGCTTACCCTCCGCCTGGTGGCGCCCCTATTTCTGGCATGTGGTGGCGTCCCATGTGGTGGCCTTACCGAGTTACGCCTTTGCCCCGATCCCACTGGAAAACGGCTTACTGGGTTGGCCGTCAATTCCCAATCCCTTTGGCCTGCCCACCAGCGCCCGCTACGCCCGCTTCCTGCGACCACTGCCTGTCCTCGTCGTGTTGCCGCTGCTCGTTGCCCTCTGGCGGCAAACCGGCCAGGAAGCGCGCCATTTGCTTGGGCTGCTTGGGCTACTGGTGGCGTCCCTTGTCTCGTTGCGGGTGAATGATCTGTGGCGGTTGGCGGCGCTTTGTCTCATCTCCGCCCTTTCACCAGTTGGGCGTTGGCGCGGTGTAACCCAAGAAGAACGCCAGCAGATCAAGTGGATGACCTATGTGATGGGACTTGCCGGCGCCTCCTGGGTTGGCGCCAACTTGCCGTTTTTGTTGCAGATTACCTTGTCGCCATCGCTCGCTGATACCCTTTTTTTACTCTATCGCACGATTCTAATTGCCGTACCTGTGGCCTTGGGCATTGCCATTATGAAATATCGCCTCTATGATATTGACCAGTGGATCAAACGCACCCTGGTCTATCTTCCACTAACCGGGCTTACCATCGCACTCTATGGTGCGTTGGTGGCGCTGTGCAATCGTTTTTTCCAGCGCAAGAATCAACAGACGATCACAACGGTCATTGCCACCGGCGTCGTCGCCGTTCTCTTCCAACCGTTACGAGCGCGGATTCAACGCACGGTGGATCGCTATATTTATGGCGAGCGCGATGATCCGGCCGGCGTGATCACCAGGCTGGCGAGTGGGCTGGAAACAACGCTTTCGCCCAGTGCGGTCTTGCCGACGCTGGCAGCAACCGTGGCCCAAGCGCTAAAATTGCCTTTTGTGGCGATTGAACTCCAACGGGCTGATGGGATAGGTGTCACGGCGGCGAGCGTTGGTGAGCGTCCACAGGAGGTGGAAGTGATCGCCATGAGTTATCAGCACCAGGTGATCGGGCAATTGGTTGTTGCCCCGCGGGCGCCTGGTGAACATTTTTCACCAGCGGATCTAGCCTTACTGAACACCATTGCCCAACTGGCCGCCACGACAGCGCGCACGATCCAACTAACTGATGAAGTGCAGGAAGCGCGCGTGCGCACAGTGTCGGCGCGAGAAGAAGAACGCCGCCGCTTGCGCCGTGACTTGCATGATGGCTTAGGCCCGGTGCTGGCCGGTCAGGGGCTAAAGTTGGCGGCAGCGCGGCAACTGCTACGCGACAAGCCCGATGTAGCCGAACGGCTGCTCGACGAAGTGATGAACCAGAGTGAAAAGACCGTAACCGAAGTGCGCCGGCTGGTCTATGCCCTGCGCCCGCCGACGTTGGATGAGTTTGGCCTAGTCGAGGCGATCCGCGAGCATGTCGCCAATGTGGGGGCAACCACGGTTCTCCCGATCACCGTGGATGCGCCGGAGACGCTGCCGGAGATCCCGGCGGCGATTGAAGTGGCGGCCTTTCGCATTGTTCAGGAGGCGCTCAACAATGTGATTCGTCATGCCCAGGCGCGCCATTGCACCATCGTCTTCACGATGAACAACGCCTTGCAGATCATCATCCAGGATGATGGCGTCGGGTTGCCGGCCACTATCCGTAGCGGCGTTGGTCTGCAATCAATGCAGGAACGGGCCACTGAAGTGGGTGGCGTCTGCACCATTGCCACTGCGTCGGAGGGGGGCGTGGTCGTCCGTCTTGACCTACCCTTGCTACCTTGAGCAACTTCTGAAGAATCGTTGAGGAACACCATGAACCAGCCACCGATCCGCCTCTTTATCGCCGATGACCATGCCCTCTTTCGTGAAGGAATTCGCGCCTTGCTGGCGGCTACCAATGATATTCTCTGTGTCGGTGAAGCGGCCACCGGCGCCGAAGCAGTGCAAGCCATTGCCGAAAGCCGTCCCGATGTGATCCTCATGGACATCAACATGCCCGACATGAACGGCATTGAAGCGACCCGTCGCCTGCTCCGACAGCAGCCCAGCGCCGGCATTATCATGGTGACGATGTTAGAGGATGACGCCTCGCTCTTTGCCGCCATGCGGGCCGGCGCACGGGGCTATGTTCTCAAAGGGGCCAATCATCTGGAATTGTTACAGGCCATTCGTGCGGTTGCGCATGGTCATGTTCTCTTTGGCCCGGCCATTGCCACGCGCATTGCCCATTTCTTTGCCAAAGCGCAGCCGCCGACCGCCGCCGACCCCTTGCCGGAACTGAGCGAACGGGAACGGGAAATCCTGGCCTTGATGGCGCGCCACTACACCAACCCGACGATCGCCCAACAGCTTGGCATCGGCGAGAAGACCATTCGCAATCATGTGTCGAACATTTTCAATAAGCTGCAAGTCGTCAATCGCGCCCAGGCCATCGAAAAAGCGCGTCACGCCAGTTTGGGAGCGGAGGAATTTAGGTAATTGCTCCCGTCTATCGATTGCCAGTTTACAAGTGCCGTTCCTTCGACTATACTTTACCGGCATTACAGGTTTTACAAGGAGGCACAATGACAGGACGCATGGAACACCGTTTGGCGCTGGCACAGCGTAGTCGCTTTGTTGGGCGCAATGCCGAATTGGAACTCTTCCGTGTTGCGCTCAGTGGCGACTTGCCTGACTTTGCCGTACTCCACATCTACGGCCCCGGCGGCATGGGCAAGACAACACTGCTGCGCGAATTCGCCCGCCTGGCCCAAGAGGCCGAACGTACTACTCTTTTTCTGGATGGTCGCCATCTCGATCCGTCGCCGGCCGGGTTCCTGACCGGATTGCAGACGGTGCTGAAGCTGCCGCCCCAATCGCCGCTGGATGCCATTGCCGCCACGCCGAATCTCGTCCTCTTCATCGACACCTATGAGTTGCTAGCGCCACTGGACAGTTGGCTGCGCGATACATTCCTGCCCCAATTGCCGGAACACGCCCTGGTAATTATCGCCGGTCGTCAGCCGCCGCCGGCCGCCTGGCGCGCCGGCGGCGATTGGGGCGCCTTGACCCGCATCATTTCGCTGCGCAACTTGCGCCCCGACGAAAGTGCAGCCTATCTGCGCGGTCAAGGGGTGCCGGCGGAGGAGATTAGCAGCGTCCTGGAGGTAACCTACGGCCATCCGTTGGCGCTGTCATTGGCGGCTGATCTCTTTGGACAGAACAGCGCGCTGCGTGCGTATGCGTTGCAACGCGACCCCGACATTGTGCGCGCCCTCTTGGAACGCTTTGTGGCGGAGGTGCCCAATCCACGTTTCCGCCAAGCGATTGAGGTTTGCGCCCACGCATTCACCACTGACGAAAGTCTGCTGGTTCACTGCCTGGGCGAGGAAGATGCGCACGCCGCATTTCAGTGGTTACGGGATCTCTCCTTTATCGAGCAAGGGCCTTTCGGCCTCTTTCCCCATGACCTGGGGCGCGAGGTGCTGGAGGCAGACCTGCGGTGGCGCAACCTGAAACGCTTTCGCGAACTCCATTTTCAGGTGCGCGATTACATTATCCGGCAGATTATGGCAAGTCATGGTCCGGCGCAGCAGTATGCCATCTTTGCGCTGCTCTTTTTACACCGCAACAATCCCTTTATGCGCCCTTTCTATGAGTGGCAATCCTTCGGCCAGCTCTATATTGAGGGGGCGCAACCGGCGGACCTGCCGATCCTTGAGCAGATGATTCGCCGCCATCAGGGCGATGCAGCGCTCGCGGCTATGCGCCATTGGTATGCGCGCCAGCCTCATGGTTTCTTCGTCTTCCGCGCCGCCGGGAGCGCCATTGCCGGCTTCTGTCATGTGGTGGACATTAGCCGGATCACAGACGAAGATTTTACGGCTGATCCAGCCATGCGTGCCGCCATTGCCCATGTTCAAACCATTGCACCGCCGCGCCAAGACGATGTGATCCTCTTTTTCCGCAATTGGATGGATACCGAGCGCTATCAACAGTCGCCGTCTATCTTCAATATGGCGGCCATGGTCAGCTTACGGCTCTTCTTTAATACGCCCAATCTTGCCTACTCGTTGATCGCCCAAACCCAAAGCGGTGGTTACGCCACCATGTTCAACTATCTACGGATGCCCGCAGCACCCGACGCCGCCTTCACGCTGGATGGTCAGCCCTTTGACGTCTTTGTCCACAACTGGCGGGCGGAACCAGTGCTGGATTGGTTGAATCTAATGGGCGAACGCGAACTACTGGAGGAGATTGTCGCGCTGGAGACGCTGCCCCACACCCCGCAACCGATGGCCTTATCAGAACCGGAGTTTGCCGAGGCCGTGCGCCAGGCGCTGAAAGATGTACGCCGCCCCGATCGGTTGGCCCAAAGCCCGCTCCTGCACTCACGCTGCCTGCGCGACCGCACCGATCAGGAGCCGACAGCGGCCTTGCTCCAAGCCCGCTTGCGCGAGGGGGCCACTCTCCTGACCGCCAGCCCCAAAACACAGAAGCTCCACAAAGTCCTCTGGCATACCTACTTTGAACCGGCGCCCACCCAAGAACTGGCCGCCGAACTGCTTGATCTCCCCTTTAGCACCTATCGCTACCAATTGAGCAAGGCGGTCGAGCAGATCACAAGCTGGCTCTGGCAACAGGAAGTGTACGGCGCTGAGTCGGCGAAAAGTTAAGAAAAAATGACCCTGCTCGTAGCCGGTCCGTGACCGGCGTCCCATGCGCCGGTCACGGACCGGCTACGAGCAGGGTTAGTCGTTACCTTTTTGATAAAAAGTTAGCACCACATTGGCTGGAAAGTTAGCACCCAATCAGCCTACACTCCTCTCTGTATCGCAAACAGGAGGCGACGAGTGATCGGCTCACTCGCCGCCAAAGCAGCAGAGAGGAGTGATAGAGATGACTCAACCGAGAACTTGGACAGGCAAGACGGCGCTGGTGATCGGCGCCAGTATGGCTGGGCTGTTGGCCGCACGTGCGCTGGCCGATCACTATGAGCAAGTAACGCTCTTGGAGCGCGATCTGCTTCCAGCCGGGAGTGAACAACGCAAAGGCGTACCCCAGGGCCGCCACGCCCACGCCGTTCTCGTCCGTGGCTTGGCGATTATGGAAAATTACTTCCCTGGCCTGATCGACTATCTGGTCAGCCAGGGCGCCGACTATGGTGACGTGAGCCAAAATGCCCGCTGGTATCATGAAGGCGGCGCTCATCAACCGGCGCTCAGTGGCAACAACGCCATCAATGTCAGCCGCCCGCTGTTGGAAGCCGCCATTCGCACACGTGTGTTAGCGCTACCCAATGTCACGGTCATCGATAGCTGTGATGTGTTAGGGCTGCTGGCGACTGCTGACAACACGCGCGTCACTGGTGTGCGGCTCATTCGACGACGGGCGGGCAGCGCTGAAGAGAACATGACTGCCGATCTGGTGGTTGACACAAGTGGACGCGGGTCACGCACGCCGGTCTGGCTCAAAGCGCTGGGCTATGAAGCTCCACAGGAAGAAGTGGTCAAAATTGATGTTACGTACACTTCGTGCGAATTTCGACGGCAACTCGAACAAACGTCCGCCCCCGTCGCCCTGATTGTGGCGGCAACGCCCGAAAATCGCCGGGGCGGCGTTCTTCTCACCCAGGAGGGCGGTCGTTGGATGCTCACCGTCGCCGGCTATTTGGGTGAGCAGGCGCCCCCAGATCATGCCGGACTGCTCAACTACGCCAAGGGGTTGGCGACGCCGGCGCTTTATGCGCGCATTCAGGATGCCGAGCCGATCAGTGCGCCGGTTGTCTACAAAATTCCATCCAACCTGCGCCGCCGCTACGAACGGCTGACCCGCTTTCCTGCGGGTTATCTGGTCATGGGTGACGCCTTGTGTAGCTTCAACCCCATCTACGCCCAGGGAATGTCGGTCGCAGCGCTCGAAGCCGTTGCCCTGGGCGAGTGCTTGCAAGAAGGTGACGCACGCCTGGCCCAGCGTTTCTTCAAACAAGCCAGCAAGATTATCGATATTCCGTGGAGTACAGCCGTGGGTAACGACCTGCGCTTCCCGGAAATCGAAGGGCCACGCACAGCCATGACCAAGTTCGTTAACTGGTATCTTGCCAAGTTACATCACGTTGCGCAGCGCGATGAAGTGGTTTCCCTCGCCTTCCTGAAGGTGGTGAACCTGCTCAAACCGCCGCCCAGCATCATGCAGCCGCGCATCATGTGGCGCGTACTGATAGGCAGTCGGTAAACCCCAGCAGCATAAAAAATCAAACGCGGATTGTGCGGATGAAGCTGATTTGCGCGGATAAACCGAACAAAAATCTGCCTAATCTGCGCAATCTGCGTTCAATTTTTGCTATAGCCCGCACCAAATCACCAATCAGCAATGCTGCCATCAGCGCGAAACGCTTCAGGAATCCAGGGTTGGGCGGGATGGGCGCGTAGAGCGTCTTCGTTCATTTCCGCACCCAGGCCAACGCCGGTCGGCAAGCCGCAACAACCATCGGCTTCCACGGTGGGCAAGGCGGTACAGATCTGGCGCATAAAGTCATGGTGTTCGTGGCGATGTTCGAGGTGGGTAAAGGCTTGGGCGTGGGCCGCCAGATGGACACTGGCCAGCGATTGCAGCGGCCCATTCGGGTTGTGCGGGTTGAAGGCGACGCCATAGAGTTCCGCCAGCGACGCGATCTTGAGCATTTCGGTGATGCCGCCCGCATTGGCGACATCGGGCTGGATGATCGAGGCCAGTTCTTGCTCCAGTAGATTGCGAAAGCCCCAGCGGGTAAAGAGCCGTTCGCCGGTGGCAATGGGAATTTGGAATTTTTCGGCGCAACGTTGCAAGCCATGTTCGATCTCTGGCAAAACCGGCTCTTCGATCCAGAGCGGGTAGGTGTGCCGCACCGCCGCTTCCAGTTGCACGGCCAGAGCAGGGCTGGGGCGGCCATGAAAATCGAGGGCAAAATCGCAACCAGTCCCAATTTCCTCGCGCACCGCCTCACAACAAGCCACCACCTGACGAATCGTCTGCATTCCTTCAATCGCGCTCACCGCCGGCAGCGGATAAATTTTGACCACCTGATAACCCAGCGCTAACGCCTGGCGCGCCCGCTCGCGAAAGACAGCAGGATTCGTCGAAAGCCCCAGGTTGGCGTAGAGCCGCACCCGATTGCGCACCGGGCCGCCAAAGAGTCGATAGAGCGGCAGGCCGGCGGTTTTACCCCGAATGTCCCAGAGCGCCATGTCGATGCCAGAAAGCGCCGCCGTTTGGATCGGCCCGCCGCGCCAGTAGCTGTGGCGATATATGCGCTGCCAACACCATTCGGTGTCCAGCGGGTCAGCACCGAGGATTAGCTTTTCCAGGTCTTTGATCGCGCCTTGTACGCCATACGTTTTGGTCGGCAGGGAACATTCACCCCAGCCCACTAGCCCCGGCTCGTCGGTTTCCACTTTGACATAGGTCCAGTCGGTGACGGGACTCCAACAACCGAAAGGATAGAGCGCAGTAATTTTCATGAGTGATCGCTCGCTGGTAATTGATGTTAGCCTGTCAGTAGTATAACAAACGACCCGATTGTTTCCAAGTGTAGTTTGTGCTATAATGGCGCCACATTATAATCCGGTACAAAGCAATGGGAGCCTGAGCGAGGATGAGCGAGGATGAGTACGACGGTGCATGATAGCGGTTATAAACGCCTCTTCAGCAACAAAACGATCTTTCGCCAGTTGATCCAGACCTTTGTGGAAGAGGAGTGGGTGTCAAGGCTGGACTTTGATCGCGCAGAACGGCTGGATAAGAGCTTTGTCAGCGAACATTACAAGGAAACGGAAGCGGATATTATCTACAAAGTGCCGCTCTTGGACAGTGATACGGTGATCTACCTTGCGTTGTTGATCGAATTTCAGTCCACTGTCCAACGCTTTATGATCCTGCGTACATTGCAGTACAAATGTAATTTTTACATGGATTTTGTCCTGGCCCATAAAGGGGAGCGCGAGCTGATGTTACCGGCGCTCTTTTCCCTGGTATTGTACAATGGCGAGGACAAGTGGACGGCGCCTGCGAACATCGATCAGTTGATTGAGACGGAAGTTAATCTAGGGCAATACGGTCTCCACTTCGAGCATTTGGTGATTGCCGAGAATGCTTATGGCAAGGAGTGGTTGGCAAAGATTGATAACATCATCGCCACGCTTTTTCTAGCCGAAGCGCACTATGATTTACCGTTGCTATTGGAAAAGCTGTTGAGTTTATATGATACGGAGCCGGACCGGCAGGCGCTCATGCTCTTCATCAACTGGTTCCGCCAGTTGGCGGCACATGGGCGATTACAAAGCAACGATTTTGCCCAAATTGAGGAACAGGAGCTGACTCGTGAGGAGGTAAAGAGTATGTTGATTAAAGCGCTTGAACGTGAACGTGAAACCATTCGCCAGGAAGGGTTTGATCTTGGTAGAAAGAAGACACTCGGTCAAATTGTGCAGAATATGGCGGCAAAGGGCTTTTCCCTGGAAACGATTGCACAACTGCTCACCCTTTCGGTCGCTGAGGTCGAGCAGTTTTTAGCCAAACCGGCTCCCACCCCGTAAGCAACGAAATTAAACAAATAACCAAAGCTTCTGGAGCAACAACATGACTAAAGTACGCTGGGCCATCGTCGGCACGAGTGGATTTGCGCTGGATTGGCTGGCGCGGGGGATTCAACTGGGCAGCAATGCCGAATTGACGGCGGTCGTCAGTCGCGACGCCGAACGGGGCAAAGCCGCTGCAGCCAAGTTGAGCGCGCCCCATGTCTTTACCTCTATCGCCGCCATTGACAAAAGCGTGGTCGATGGCGTCTTTCTCTGTTTGCCCAACACGCAACATGCGCCCTTTGCCATTGCCGCCGCCGAGCAGGGCTTGCATGTCATCTGTGAAAAGCCGATGGCCCCGTCGCTGGCCGAGTGCCAGGCGATGATCGACGCGGCCCGCGCCAACAACGTGGTCTTGGCCGTGGCCCATTGTATGGAGTTTGGCAGCCCCATTGTCAAAGCGCGCCAATTGCTGGCTGAAAATGCCATCGGCACCGTCATCAGCGCCTCGATCACGGCCTCCTATCCCACTGGCCCCACTGCCAATGGCTGGCGGCAGACCGATAGCCCCGACCTGGGCGGCGGCATCCTCTATGACATGGGTGTTCACGCCGTCGATGGCATTACCCGGCTCTTGGGGCCGATCACCCAAGTGGCGGCGTGGGCGGACAAGCGCACCCACAACTTCAACACCGAAGACACGGCCAGCATTCTCGCCCGCTTTGCCAGTGGTGCGCATGGATTTATTCAATCGCATTTCAATTGTCTGCAAAATACGCTGGAAATTCAGGGCACCGAAGGACGCATTTGGAGCAACGCCTGGTGGGGCCGCGATTACAAGGGCGATCTCCACCTACAACGGGGCAAAGAGGTGACGGACTTTGATCTGCCGCAGGTTAATGTCTATGTGCCGCAGATTGAGCATGTTTCGGACTGTGTCTTGCGTGGCGAGACACCCATCATTTCCGGTGAACGGGGCATGGCAAACATTGCCGTGCTGCGCGCCGCCCTCGAATCGGCGCGTAGTGGACAGGTGGTGAATCTGGCGTAAATGACCACAGGCAGCAGGTCACAACGTTGTTGTACGACAAACCAGGTTTCTGGCAGAAACCTGGTTTGTGATTGTGAGGGTAACCATGAAATACTTTCTAACCGGGGCAACCGGCTTTGTGGGGGGTGTGTTGGCACAAAAGTTGCGCAGTGCCGGCCATGAGGTGCGGGCGCTTGTGCGCAATCCAAGCAAAGCCGGCAAGTTAGAGCGGTTGGGCGTACAGCTTTATCAAGGCGACATCACTGATAAAGCGAGTATGGACGCGCCGATGACCGACGTCGATGGCGTTTTCCACGTTGCCGGTTGGTACAAAATCGGTACGCCGGATAAAGCCGAAGGACAACGGGTCAATGTTGAGGGCACGCGCAATGTCTTGGCATTGATGCAGGAATTGCGTATTTCCAAGGGCGTCTACACCAGCACCTTGGCCGTCAACAGCGATACCCACGGCGTCGAAGTGGACGAACGTTATCACTTCACCGGGCGTCATCTCAGCGTCTATGACCAGACCAAGGCCGACGCCCACAAGGTGGCCGAAAGCTTCATCGCCCAAGGCTTGCCGTTGGTCATTGTCCAGCCGGGGTTGATCTACGGCCCTGGTGACGCTGGCCCTAGCCACGATGCCATTGTTCAATTCTTGCAACGCCAACTGCCCATGCTGCCCCAGCAAACCGCCTATTTCTGGGCGCATGTGGACGACGTGGCCGATGCCCATATTGCCGCCATGGCGAAAGGCGTCCCCGGCGAAAATTACTTTATCTGTGGGCCAATCCATACGCTGATCGAAGGGATGCAGATGACCGCCCAGATCAGCGGCGTGCCGGCGCCCAAGCTGACCGCCCCACCGGCGCTCCTGAAAAGCATGGCTGCCCTCATGGGGGTGATCGAGCCGTTTGTAAGCCTTCCACCCAGCTACACCGCCGAGTATCTGCGGGTCAGCGCTGGCGTCACCTATATCGGCAAGAATGACAAAGCACGGCGGCTCTTGGGCTTTACCCCACGCCCCCTGGCGGAAGGATTGCGCGAAACCATTGCGTTGGAGATGCAGACGCTGGGGCTAAAAGGAGGCGGCTAAATTGCCGTTTTTGTTATCATCACCACTGCATGATACAATCAAACTGGCGCGTTGATTCAGCCAGAGGGAACAGGGGCATGACCATTATTCTCGAAAACTATCACATTGCGGAAACTGGCTTGGTAGAAATTCACCAACCAGTCAATTTGACGATTTCAGCCAGAGAGGCGCAACGCCGCGTCAACAGTTGGCTCTGTCTGGATGTCACGATGATGTTCACCGGCGGTGAACCCACCTTGATCGTCGGGGAAACGACCCGCTGGCAAGTGCCGGTGATCTATACCGCGCCTCATGTGGGTCATGTTGGCGTTGTCGGCAGCGTGGAAGTTGATGCAAAGAGCGGTCTCATCGACAAAGATTCAGTTAACATCGAAACCATGTTTTGCCAGGCAAAAAAGTTGAGCAAAACTCTGCCGCCTTTCAAAGTCAAGGAATTGCCACCGGAGTATTTGGCAACGCATGTGCAGCCTACCCATCAGCCAGGGCGTCCTAGCGGCGATCCGCGCAATTTAATTCAACCCACCACCAAACAGTCATCGTAATCTATGCCATCGTTTCAGCATGTTTTGTTGCCAGTTGCGCACATTCAACAGCGCTATCAAAGTGATTGTTTGGCAACTTGTGCGTATATGGCCTTACAATACTTGGGTTCAACCCCTAACTACCGCCGCTTACTGAAGGTGTTGCAAACCAATGTAGAAATGGGTACGCCCTTCTCCAACATTACCAAATTGGAAGCGATGAGAATTACCGTTGTTTACCAGCGTGGTAATCTGTCCCAACTTTATACCTTTCTGCAAAATGGTTGGCCGGTTCTCGCACCTGTCGAAACCAAAGAGTTACGGTACTGGTCTGAAGATACCTCCCACGCCGTTGTCGTTGTTGGCATGGATACTCAATCTGTCTACATCAACGATCCCGGTTTTCCCAATGCGCCCATTGTCGTGCCGCATGGCGACTTTGACCTGGCTTGGCTAGAACACAACGAGTATTACGCTGTCTTAGCACCCTAAAAAGTATACACGGATAGGAAGGAACTCTGTTTTTGTAAGAGCAATGTTCCTTCCTATCCGTGCATACAATCCTAGCTACCGCTTATCCCAACGTTGGCCGATACTTATCGTGCAACCAACGGCAGGAACACCTCCGTCGGCTGCAAGGTAAAGCTCCAGGTGTAGTCGGCGCCCATGGTGCGACCATCTTCGGCTTGGGCACCGCCGTCGCCGCCCTTGAGCGTGGCCGTGACGGCGCCCTTCAAGGGCACGCTCGGTTGGAAGCCGACGCCTACGGTTTTGCTGCTAGCAAAGTCCACCAGCAAATAGGTAGTGCCGGGGACGACATTGCCGCCGCTATCTTTGACCGTCAAAGCCGTTTCCAGTGTCTCGATCTTCATCGGCACGGCAAAGCCGATCTCGATGGTACTACGGCCCTGACTGCCTGGGGTCGGCGTCCAGGTGTTCGGAGCGACGGCCCAGGGCGTGCCACTCTGCAACGGCGTCCAGTCGGAGACGTTGCCGCTGGTGTCATAGGCGCGCAGACCGTAGAAGATGGTCGTGTTGTCATCAAGGCCCCAAAGCTTGGCATCGACAATGTTGTTGGTGCCGGTCATCACCTCTTTTGGCCCCATGGTACGGGTGTAGACAAATTGGCTGGTATCATTGACCAGGCCAAAGCCGATCTCATAGCCACCCAGGTCACGTTCACTGTTTTGCGTCCAGCGCACCAGCAACTCACCGGCTTGCGGCACAGCGCTCAGACCGGTGGGAATGGCCGGCGCGGCCTTGTCATCAATGGTGATCACGACATCGCTCACCGCCAGCACCGCGCCATTCTCGTCATCATCAGCGACGACGACCATGCGGTACTTACCAGAACCGATTTGGGTCAGGTTTTCGGTATAGGTGCCATCGCCTAACGCCAGATTTTCGGCCAGAATCGTCACATCGGCCAGCGTGATGCTGATCGGGTTGCCGGTGTCTACGGCGTAACCAACATTCACCTGGGCATTCGGGCTGTCCATATCCGTAGCGTTCCAGGTGATCGTCGCGCCGCTGGCCGCCGTGGCCGTGAGATCCGCGGCAGTGACGGCGTTGGCGCAGGTCACGGTGACATTCGGCACATCTGCGCCGCCACAGGTGACGCCAGTGATCTGCACTTTGGGCGCTTCGTTCAGTGTGTAAGAAACATCTTCATAGTCAGCCGGGGCATTGTCGATCAGCAGTTGATATTGGCCGGGCGCCGCGCCACGCACGACAAAGTAGGCGTTCGTCCCCGTTTCATCGGTGGCAGTGAGGAAACCAGTGGTCACATTATCGACTGTAGCCTGGGTAAGCTCCGTCCCGTTGGGGAAGCGCAGCCGCAGGGTAGGATTGCCCGTGGGATAGGAGATGCCGGCGACGAGCGTGGTTTGCTTGTCCAACTGGATCGGAATCGTATCCTGCAAGACCCGCAAGACGCCATCGGCATCCGCCGCGACAACCAGCCCCAACGCTTGCACTTCCTCGGCGCTAAGGAGACGACTGCCAAAGCCCTGTTCGCCAGTGGCTGCCGCCGCACGCACCGCCGCCGCTGGGATGATCACATACTTGTCCAGATTGCGCACTTTGAAAAAGCCGCCGGAGCCAATCTGCGCTTGCAGATCGACAAAGACGCCAAAGTTGAGAATAATCCCATCGTAGGTGCCTTTCACCCCAATGGTTTCACGCGCCGGGCTGAAATTATTATCCTTAAAGACGCCACCACTGAGCGTGATAACGATGCCACCCAGGTTGACCGGCGGCAAGCCAGTGCCAAACTGGTTCTTTGTAATGCCCAAATCCCACTGGGCTGAAGCGGCAAAGCGGCGCTTATTGGGGTCCGTAGCAGTTCCTTTGCCCGTGCGAACCCGGAGTTCACCTTTGACCACGACGGCGTTGACATTGACAACGGCGTTCATGCCTTGGCCGCCATCAAAACCCTGGCCGGCGCCGATGTTGATGGCGGCGTTGGCAACCTGGAAGATCAGCACTTTGAGCGAGACATTACCCGAAAACTTAAAGGGGTTGAACTGCGCCGTGATGTTGCCATCGGTGGTGGCGATGGGCAGCGAACCAAGCGAGCCAAGCGGAATCGCAAATTGGCTGGCTGCCGTAACCCCTAAGCTAATGGTGGAAGTACCATTGTTCAGGTCAAAGGAACCCTGGACACGGGTCAGGTTAAAACCTGTCCCCCCCAACGGAATCGGCGGTAAGGGCGGCGAGAAGACTTCCACGTTGACGCCCATGCCGGCAAAGCTGCCCGTGTTCGTGGTGCGGATGACCACATTGAGGGTAATGCCGCCATTGGTCTCGGCGCCGGGCAGCGGGAGTTTACCGCCGGCCTGGAATTCATAGTTGCCGTTGCTCAACTTGACAAAGTTACCGCGCAACGCCACCAACTGTACATTACCCACCGCGACCGGCGGCAATTCAAAGCCACCACCCTGAATGGTAATATCGCCATTGCCCTTGACCACCAGCCCTTGCACCGCCAAACCACCGCTGGGGTTACTCTGGACACTTAGCCCTGTTGGCAAGGACAACGCCGCTGAATCAACGGCAAAACCACCGTCGGCCAAGCCACGCGGGTTGACCACATTAAACTTGAAACCAGCAACCTTCAGTTCAAAGCCGGCCAATTTGAGTTCCAACGGCTGTAGACCGGTGGGTGGTGGGGGCGGCGGGTTGCTAGGGTTGGGACAGGTGGTCGGTGTGCCGATCGGGTTAAAGCAGATGCGGTTGGGGCTGGCCGCTGCGACCACCGGCGGCGGGTCCACCGTCACGTCACGGTTGTAGCGCAAGATTGCCTGGCCGACCACGCCGGCGCTGTTCTGGTTGCCCGGCAATTTAATCGCAAAGGTGCCGGTTCCGGTCATCACAATGGTCTCTTGCACGATAGCGACGGTGGCTTGTAAATTGGCGCGGAAGACATTGTTTTCAAAGGTGGGCAGCCCGACCGTGCCGTTGCCTAATTTGAACTTGACTTGCCGGTTGTTGCCCATGCCTAGTTGGAAGTCGCCCACACCGGCGGCTGTCTGTCCACCCAAATGGGGCGGCCACTGGAGATCCACATTGGTCGCCTTGATGCCCCAGAAATCCTGGGCTGCGTCACCGACAAAGGTGGCATTTTGCAGCTTGAATTTCATGGCGCCCAGTTTGGGACTAAAGTTGGTCAATCCAGCTTGGAAGACCGGTTTGAATTGGCCCCCGGCGTCTTGGGCGCGTCCGATTTTGAGGATCACCGGCAATTTATCGGCGTCGCTGCCGCTGCCAAATTGCATGGTCGATTTGATCTGGATCGCCTGCACGCCATTTTCAGTAATGAGGCCCAGCGTCTGGTTGATGGTCTTAAAGGCTTTGCCAAACTCCCAATCTTTAATCGGCACTTCGACGCCGCCGATGCTAAATTCGCCACTCTTGTATTTAAGCTTGGTAAAGGCAAAGATCAGGCTGGCGTCTGTGGTGTCAAGGTTGGGAACATTGGGATTGTCCGCTTTTAACACCTTCACCGTCGCGGCCTCAAACTCAGCCGGCGCGCTGCCCTGTTTGCCCTTTACCACAATACCGGACGCTTCCATCAACAGACCGGCAAGACGCGTCTTAAAGCCGTCGATGGTGGCGGTGGTCAGTGCGCCGTTGTCGCTCCACTCGGCGCGCATAGTAATCTCCAGATTGGGGTTTTCGGCGGCATCACCCAGTTTGAGGCGAATGGGTACGGTAGCACTGAACTTCTTGGTGAAGAGATTAAATTCGCCATTGACCTTGGTCAACTCATCAACGCTGCCGCCATCTTTGAAGAAGGTCTCGGCGCCCAAGCGAGTGATAAAGGCCAACTGGTACGCCTGGTTACGCTTGACACCACGCTGGGTGAAGATCGGCACAGCACCTTCCGCCGGCAAAAAGATCCGTCCGCCCGTGGTATCGACAAACAACCGCCCGGCGGTTACTTCGCCGCCCGCCGGTGGATGATCAAAGACAAAGGTGCGCACCAACCCCAGGCCAGTTGGGTCATTAATGAAGAATGCCTCGCCAATGATAAAATCCGCTGTGCCGGTGTTGGCGTCAACTTGGTTAAAGTGGAAATAGGAAGGTTGAGTGATATTCTCAGAGAGAATCGTGCCGTCGAAAATGCTGCCCGTATTGCGGATTTGGACGACTGGTGCGCTTCCTTTGGGGCCAATTTTGACGTTACCGACCAGCTTAAAGCCGCCACCATTACTGGTCAACTCGGTCAATTGATCGCCGCAAACGGTGATTTGGTTAATATCACGACAGGTCTGGCCTTGGGCATTGACGGTGACAACCGCACCGGCTAACAACAGAAGGAAGAGAACGGCAGCGCCGGCCCAACGATAGTGCGCATACAGCTTGCGAAATGCAATCATAGGTTGCCTCACTTGATAAGTTTACGAAAATCAGGATTTACTTTTGCTCTGATTGTGATGATAGGATGAAGGTGAGCGATGGAAAGACGAAAAGAAATTTACATGGCGCCTCCAATCTTAGAAGAATGTCATGTTATACCCTTGCTCCTATCTTACCGATGCGAGCGTTTTGTAACCGTTTGTCAAGCGTTTTTGGCCTTTGGCGCTTCATCACCACAAAAATTGACCGGACGGCGCCTCTGTACGCCGCATTGCGGCTTCCCGTACCCCTCTACGCAAATTAAGCAATTGAGCTTTCCCCCAACCTGCTATATAATCTGGTATTCTGACATGAGTTGCTTGTAAAAGCACTGACAAAGACGGCAAATTTTTTTTGCCAAAATTTTGCCATAAGTGGCAAAGAGGATTTTGTGAAAGAACAGACACGGCAGGCATGGGGCGAAAAGCTCCTCATTTTTCGCCAACGGGGCGGCTATCGACAAGGGGAACTGGCCGATGCCCTTTCCTTTATTCGCCTACCACCGGCATTGTCCGAGTCCACATCGCCGCTAGGCGATAATATCACTTTACAAAATTATGAACTCAGCCGCTTCGAGCAGGGCCACCGTTGTCCCCGACCGCGCAGCCGACATCTGGCGCTGATCTATGGCTTGGTTCACCTGCGCTGTATTGAAACGGCGGAGGAAGCCGATGAATGGTTGGCGCTGGCCGACCAACGCGCACTCAACGCCGAAGAACGCACCTTGATCTTTGGGCAACGCAAAACTGAATTGCAGGCGCCGCCGTTGGCCCGCCTGGAATTGGAGATCGACGCGCGCCAGTTGCGCGCCTTTGACGCCGCCCACCGCACCGGCTACCTCAATCGTATTCTTCATCAATATGAATATCTGCCGCTGCAAGGCATGACCTTTGAAAACCACAGCCCAACGCTGAACAGCAAACAACGCATTGGCCTATTGGATGTCTATATTGACCTGGACACGACAGCCAAAAGTGAAGTAGTGGACCAGAAAAACCGCAAACGGCTCCAACCGCTGCCAGTGTTGCAAGCGTTGATTCGTTCGACACGGATTGTTTTGCTGGGAGCGCCGGGCAGTGGCAAATCAACCTTTGTCAACTACCTGGCCTACTGTCTCGCCAGCCATCATCTGAACCCGGACGCTGGTTGGTTGCAGCACCATCTACCAGCTTGGCCGGAAGCGTGGCAAATCCTGTTGCCGATTCCCGTTTCGCTGCGCGAAGTCGCCGTCTGGATCCAAACCGAACAGATCACCCAACGCAACAGTCGCCTCCTCCTCGATTATTTGCAAAGCTGGCTCCATCAGCGGATTTTGGATGAGTTCTACTTTGTGCTGAAGGATCGTTTGCGGCGGGGACAGGCGATCCTCCTGCTCGACGGGCTGGATGAAATCCCCGACGATGAGCCGCTTCGGCGTCAACTCAAGGAGATGATCGCTGATCTAGCCGACGCCTTTCCCGAAACACCGATGTTGGTCACTTGCCGTGTGCTGAGTTATCGCACCAGCCACTGGCAACTAGATGACCAAACCTGGCCAGTCTTTGAATTGGCTGAGCTTGGCGATGCGCAGATTCGTCACTTTATCGCCGATTGGTATACGTTGTTGGCGACCATGCAAGTGGTCAATGGGGCCGAGAGCCTGAGCGAAAAATTGCAACAGGCGGTCTTTCGCCCTGATCTGTTACGGCTGGCGCGCAATCCGCTCTTGCTCACGGTGATGGCGCTCGTCCACAATCACAAAGGGCAACTGCCCGATGCGCGCGCCCTGCTCTTTGAAGCGGTGGTCGAATTGCTGCTCTGGCGTTGGGAGGCAATCAAGTTGAAAAACCCCGACGGCAGCGAGACGACCTGGCGTCAACTGTTGCGCTCTGTGCGTTTGACTGATGCGCTGATGAAGCAGACTTTGTGGGAGTTGGCGTTCCAGATTCATGGGCAGGCTCACAGCGGCGCTGATCGTGAGTTGACCGCCGACATCACCGAAAGCGAATTGCTGACCACCCTACGCGAGCTACACCCCAACCGCAGCCTTGATTGGGCCGAGCGGCTGGTGCAGATCATCCAACTTCGCGCCGGCCTGCTGGTGGAAAAAAGCCCCAAACTCTTTGGCTTCCCTCACCGCACCTTTCAGGAGTATCTGGCGGCCTGTCATCTCAGCGCCCAACGCGATTTTGTTCAACAAGCCCTCATCTTGGCCGAAAAACAGCAGACCTGGCACGAGGTGATCCTGCTGGCAATTGGCTACCTCGTCCATTGCACCGATGCCATCGAGCGGCCGCTGCTCCTGATTGGCGAACTCTGCCCCGACCAGGCGCCGGCCCTTGCGGATGAGTTGGCCTGGCAGAAGATTTGGCTGGCGGGTAAAGCGTTGATTGAGGTGGGCGTGGTGCAGGCCAAGCCGTTACACCAAGGACGCGCCCTGATCGAACGGCTGCGTAGCCATTTGACGACGCTCGTTACCCACGGTCTATTAGAGCCGCGGTTGCGCGCCGAAGCCGGCAACGTATTAAGCATTCTGGGTGATCCGCGCGCCTTTGATGAACTAGTCACCGTGCCGGCCGGCAGCTTTCGCATGGGCAACGGGCCAAGCCAGATGGCGCTGGTTGCCGAAATGGGCATACCGGCGCTGGTCAAGCTTGCCATCGACGAGGCCGATGCCACTGCCTACCTACAAGCCGCTGCCCCGCAACACGAACTCGACGTGGCCAGTTTCCAGATCAGCAAATACCTAATTACCAATAGCCAATATGCTCGCTTTGTCCAGGCGACCGGTCATCCACCGCCAGAACATTGGCGCGGTCCAACGCCGCCGCCGGAACTGCGCAACCACCCTGTCGTCTTTGTCAGTTGGTATGACGCCCAGGCATACTGTCAGTGGCGCAGCGGCGTGGAAGGGCGCCCGGTTCGCCTGCCCACCGAAGCCGAATGGGAAAAAGCGGCCATTGGCAACCAAGGCACGCTCTTCCCGTGGGGCGATGACATCAACACCACCCGGCTCAACAACTACCTGGCCGGTGTGGGGACGACCAGCAGCGTCGGCCTCTTTGCCGATGGGGTTAGTCACCATGGCTGTTTTGATATGGCCGGCAATGTCTATGAATGGACGTGCAGTCTGTGGGGAGTTGACTCGTGGCATCCAGCCTTTGGCTACCCCTACCGCGCCGGCGATGGGCGCGAGGCGCAGAGCGCACCGGCGACGATCTATCGCGTCTTGCGGGGCGGGGCTTATTATTTGAGTCATGTTTTTACGAGTTGCACCTATCGCGATCGCGACCTGCCCAACAACCGCGGACGGAGTTTGGGCTTTCGGGTGGTAACGGTGATACAATAAAAGTTATCTGCTTCAGAAGGGTTCAGCGTATGGATACTTGTAAACACCGCAATTTAGTGCTGATTACGCCACCCAAAGACCGCATCCGCTGTCGGCACTGTCATTTAACGCTCAAACGGGATGAGCTAAAAAGTCGTTATTGCCCCGAATGTTATGACGCGACCGGGATCAAGCGCTTCGACTTTGAAGAGGTCGTGGCAACAGCCAGCGACAAAGTGCAATATCGTTGTGAAGATTGTCACATAACTTGGTTTTGTTAATCGCACATTTCACCGCTTTACTCGTTTGACCATCGGCGTCAATTGATCAGCAAAAAAGTAAGCTCATGGTTGAGAATCACTCGCTAACAAGGTTGGAGACTAATTTACATTACTGGATTGCTGGGCCACTAACTGGCCCGCTGATTGTGTTTGTACATGGCGCCACGCTCGATCATCGATCCTTTGATGTGCAACTGCCGCCGCTGGTCGAGGCCGGGTACCGCGTACTGACTTTAGATTTACGCGGGCATGGGGAATCAAAGCCGATTGGCGCCGAGTTTACTATTGGCGTGCTTGCGGATGATTTGTTAGCCATTCTCGATCAGGTAGCCGCCGAGCAGGTTGTATTGGTGGGTCACTCGTTCGGCGGCTATGTTGTCCAGGAATTTACGCGCCGCTATCCGGATCACGTGCGTTGTTTGGTCATCATCGGTTGTACGAATCTGGCGAAAAAGTCCTCGCCCTTCTTTCGCCTGCTCTACCAGCTCTTTCCTTTCCTGCTGTCACGCATGTCGCTTGCGACTTTCCACCAACGAACCCTGGCCGACTTGAGCCTATCGCCTGCAGTCAAAGCGTATGCGGCACAAGCGATGGCCACTATACCGAAAGCGGACTTCATCACCATCATTATGGCTGGTCTCGCCAGCCTGTGGCTTGATGCCGGCTTTAGCCCTACCTACGTCATCCCGAAACCCTTCCTGCTAACCCACGGTGCGCAAGATCGCGCTAATGGTGGTGTCTTTCCACGCGAATCATCGGCTTGGGCGGCCCGTGAACCCAACAGCCGTTACGCGACGATTCCCGAAGCAGGACATGCGGCGCATATGGATAATCCAGCGTTCTTTAGCAAGCTTCTCTTGGATTTTCTGCGCCAGTACGCCACACCCTGAATGGACACCAACGCAAACCGGCCGCATGGGAAACGAATGATTTCAGTGGGCGCCGGATCGGAGACAGCAGACCGTTGGGCTGCCCTCGTTTGTCTACCGGAATCACGCATATGGGAAGGAGCAGAAGATGAGTCGAAAGCAAGCGATCATCACCGGTTTAACGGAAGCGCGGCAGCACATTCTCGACGCAGTGGTGAACTTGCCACCGGACAAACAGGACGAGGTATTCCTCGGCATCTGGTCGATCAAAGAGTTGCTGGCTCATTTAGTCGGCTGGGATTTTACGAACATTGAAGCGGCCACCGATATCCAGGCCGGCCACCGCCCGCGTGTCTTCGAGCAGTGGGATTCCGGCTGGGTGACGTACAATGCCCAACTGGTCCAGAAATACAAGCACGAGGAATTCCGTACGCTACTTGCTACGATCCATCAGTCACACGCTACCTTGCTAGCATTTATAGAGAACCTCCCGGCAGAAGACATTGACAAGGATTACGGCGTTCGCTCGCCCAGTGGGACAAACGTCACCCTAGAGGTGTTTCTGCAGTACGAGATTGAGGACGAAGAGCGCCATTACCAGCAAATTCAGGCGTGGTTGACTGGGGATAACCATCATGATTGAGTCCCATGAAAACGTTATGCAACGCGCCCTTGATTGCCTTAACAAAGAATTAGGGCAACAATTCACATTTGCTGAAGGACTACTAGGGAAGAGCGGCGCCTGGGCCGTGGACACACCGGACGGCGTGCGTGGGATCGTCAAAGCTATTCAACGCAGACTTGCTCTGGGCATTATTCAAGGAGGATCCAATGGATTTAGATAATCCCGTCATCGCCAAATTATTTGATCGAGCCTACGGCAAACAGTTGGCCGAAGAAGTGCAAAAAGAGCGCGAAAAAATCACGCTCCAGATGGATGCACTGGTGATGGCAGCCAACCGCCGTGCGTTGTTGGCAGAAACAGAAGCGACACGCCGTGAAGCCGAAGCGACACGCCGTGAAGCCGAAGCGGAAGCCGCACGCCGACAGGCGGAAGCCGAAGCGGAAGCCGCACGCCGACAGGCGGAAGCCGAAGCGGAAGCCGCACGCCGACAGGCGGAAGCTGAAACAGCACAGCAGTGGCAGGCAACAGCGCTTAAAATTCTCGAACATCGCTTTACTTCAGTGCCAATTGCGTTAGTCTTACTCCTGCAAGCGGTCACTCCAACACAACGCAATATGGTGACCGATGTACTGCTTGACGCTCCCACGGCTGAAGCTTGTTTGCAAGCGCTCAGAGAACTACTCGGCGTTCAGAACGGGACGCACGCAAAGTAGCAAGATGCTGCCGGAGCGCATCCTCACCACTGTCGAGCAGACCTTTCGCGCCGCCTCCGGGCGGGTGCTGGCAACCCTGATCGGCGTCTGCAAAGATTTTGAACTGGCCGAAGAGGCGATGCAGGACGCCTTTACCATTGCGCTGGAACGGTGGCGCGACGAAGGCATCCCCGACAACCCGGCGGCCTGGATCACGACGACCGCCCGCCATCGCTTGATTGATCGCCTCCGTCGTCAACAAACCTATGCCCGTAAACTGGCGGCCCTCCCAGATGATTATCAACAGCAGCCAGTTGACACAGCCATGGTGATCGAGCCGGAAGAATACCCCGATGAACGGTTGAAACTCATCTTCACCTGCTGTCACCCAGCGCTGGCCTACGATGCCCAAATTGCGTTGACCTTACGCACTTTGGGCGGCTTGACCACCGAAGAAATCGCGCACGCTTTTCTGACCCCTGTCCCAACAATGGCGCAACGGCTGGTACGCGCTAAACGCAAAATTCGCGATGCCGGCATTCCCTTTGGCGCGCCGCCAGCACAGATGCTGACCGAGCGGGTCGATGCGGTTCTCACCACCCTCTATCTGATTTTCAACGAAGGCTATAGCGCATCCGCCGGTGACGCCCTCTTGCGCCATGATCTGTGCAACGAAGCCATCCGTCTAAGTCGCTTGCTCGTCATGTTGCTCCAATCCCCAACGCTATCACCACAGAAAAGCAGAGAGGCAGCAACCGCCGAAGCACAAGGCTTATTGGCGCTTATGCTCCTCCATTATGCCCGTCGGGATGCGCGATTGGATGCCGATGGCGCCTTACTCACGTTGGAAGAACAAGACCGAACACAGTGGCGACAGGATGAGATCACCGAAGGCATAGCCTTGCTCGACCAGGTATTGCTCTTACAACAGCCTGGCCCCTACCAAATTCAAGCCGCCATTAGCGCCCTTCATGCCCAAGCGTCTACGCCAGAAGCCACGGATTGGCCGCAAATTGCGGCCCTCTATGGCGCCTTGACCCGCTACCTGGCCTCCCCCATTGTGGAACTTAACCGGGCGGTGGCCATTGCCATGGCGCAAGGGCCAGCCCACGGTCTGGCGCTCCTCGACCAACTGGGCAACACAGGTGAATTAGCCGATTACCACCTCTTCCATGCGGCCCGCGCTGATCTGCTGCGCCGCTCCGGCCAATGGCAAGCCGCCACTGATGCTTATGAAGCCGCCCTTGCGTGTGTCGGCAACCAGATCGAACGTCTCTATCTGGAGCGCCGCCTTCATGAAGTAGCCTACGTGAAATAGCCGATACAAGGGCGGCAGGATTGGCAAAATAAACCCTGTTTGGTTGACAATAAGTTGAAAGGTATTCTAGGGAATTTTACTGGCATAATGACTGACATAGAGGCAAGGTAGATTTCGCAGTCAGTTGGAGTCAGATAATGACCTTAGTCAAACAACCGCAATATCCCAAATTGCAAAATGAATTTTCGTGGTCCTTACAGCAAAAGGTAACTAGCCAATCCGCTCTTAGCCAGTCCGTGACTGGCGCCAGTCACGGACTGGCTAAGAGCGGATTGGTTGAACAGTTACAGCAAAAGAAGCTTTTTATCACTTTCCCCAAACAAGGTAAACAAGCCTTCATTCTCTTTCTAATCGCTTTTCTGGGCGCTCTTCTGGGGTTCATGAGCAAACAGAACGCTGCGCAAGGCGCCGATCCCCTTCCCTTTACGCCGCTCCCAGATCTTTCACGGACAATTGACATTGTCGGCGGGCAGCCGGCTGATCCGGGCGAATGGCCGTGGCAAGCCTTTGTGCGCGGCGGCCCTTACATGTGTGGCGGCAGTCTCATTCACGAACAATGGGTTGTCACCGCTGCGCACTGTGTTGTCAACAAGCAAAATGTTGTCTTTGCCCCTGCTGATGTCATGGTGACGTTGGGTGAGCATAATCGCACCAGCATTGAGGGAACCGAACAAAAGATTGGGGTGATTCAAGTCATCCCACACCCGGAGTATAAAGCGCCTTGGAATGATCATGATATTGCTTTACTCCAACTGGCCACGCCGGCCGTCCTCGGCCCTGGGGTTGCGACCATCGAACCGTTGGTCAGCCCAACATTTGATGCCCTCGTTGTTCCCGGTGCGCCCGGTTTCGTGACGGGGTGGGGTACGACAGCAGAGGGTGGTTCCACTGCCGCCGAACTCCAGGAAGTGATGGCGCCGATTGTCGCCCAGGAGAAGTGCCAGGCCGCCTATGGACAGATAACCATGGGAATGCTCTGCGCCGGCTATGACGAAGGCGGCAAAGACTCTTGTCAAGGCGATAGCGGCGGCCCGTTGGCGGTACAGAGTAGCGACAAAAGCTGGAAATTGGCCGGCATTGTCAGTTTTGGCTATGGATGCGCTCGTCCCGGTTTCTACGGTGTCTATACCCGCGTTTCCATCTATGCAAGCTGGTTAACAGAGCAAATGAATGGTCAACTGCCGAATGTGCCAACACCAACGTCAACACCAACACCAACACCAACACCGACGCCAACACCAACACTAATGCCAACACCAACGTCCATGCCGCCAATCCACACCATGCTGTTGCCTGATCAAGCGGCTACCATTACGATGACGGGAACCAACGCGACAAAGACCATCGTAGAAATTCCCGCCGGTGCGGTGACAGTGCCAACCGAGTTGATTTATAGTGAAAGCTACTTACCAACACAACCGGCGGGAGTCATCCGTGTTGGGGGACGAACCTTTAGCCTCCATGCCCAGCAGGAAAATCTGCCGGTCACAGCCTTGGCCTTCCAGCAACCAGTGACCATGACGATTCTCTATACCGACGACGAAATGGCAGCATTGAGTGAAACCGAGATGACCTTGGTTGAATTACAACCCATCGACGGTTCTTGGTCAGCGGGTCATGTTGTGCGTATCCAGCATGACCCGGCGATCAACCGCCTGGTCGTTGCTGTTACAGTAGCCGCTGACTATGCGTTTGGCGCCCCCAACCGAATGCTCTTTTTGCCGATGGTTTTACGGTAGCAAAGAGAGAGAAAAGTAACTTCCGCTCTTTGCGAGTCCGTGACTCGCCCTGTATCGGTGCGAGTCACGGACTCGCAAAGAGCAGATCAGGAGTTGCTTTTAGGCGCGCACGAAGAGAAACTCGTTCGCACGCCACACCACCTTGCCACCCACAATGGTCAGCAACGCTTGAATTTCTTTAATCTCAGCACTATTGACCTGGAAGTAGTCCCGATCGAGGACAACCAGATCAGCGACCTTCCCAGCAGCAAGGGTTCCTTTGATCGTTTCTTCACGGGTCAGCCAGGTTCCACCTTGCGTATAGGCGTGCAAGGCTTCTTCACGGGTTAATGCTTGGTCGGGCGCAATCGGGTTGCCAAGGTTGTTCAAGCGCGTTACTAAAGCATAGAGCGCCACAAAGGGATTGGGCGAGACTGTGCTGGGAATATCGGAATTGGCGGCTAGGGGGATACCATGATGCAGAAATTTGCGCGCCGGTTTGTAATTAGCTGCGCGCACCCGTCCAACATCACGGAAGATCATATCCCCTTCCCAATAGAGGAAAGTGGGCTGAATCACGGCGCCGATCTGGTATTCCCCCATCTGTCGTAGGGCGCGCGCGCTGGGGAAGTAAGCGTGGATGACATTATGGCGGGCATCGCGCGGCTTCATCTCCCGCATTACGTCGGCAAAGGCATCAACTACCATGTCCATGGCCCGATCGCCACAGGTGTGAATGCCAACATCCCAGCCATGCTCCTGGGCCGTGCGCAAGTAGCGGCGCAATTGATCGGGGTTCAGCCGGTTGAAATTGCCGACCACGCGTTCTCCTTCAAAGGGTTCGTACATATAGGCCGTATGCGAACTGGTGCCGCCATCAATCGCCATCTTCAAGCCGCCAATACGCAGCCACTCATCGCCAAGACCGCTGTAGATGCCAAGCGCCGTAGCGCGCTGATCAAGTTCAGCTTCGCTTTCATCTTCGCGGAAGCCATGCCAACTAGGCATGAGGTTCATACGCACGGTTAAACCACCATCGGCATAAAACGATTGATAGGCGTGCATCTCATAGGGGTAGAGGCCAGGGTCGATGACGCTGGTGATGCCAAAGCGGTTCATCTCCTGACAACCCAGTTGCAGCGCCGTTTTTAGCTCCGCCAAAGTGGGGCGCGGCAATAGACTACGCACCAGCAACTTGGCGCTGGCACGCAGAATCCCGGTCGGCTCACCACTGGCGTCTCGTTCAATCCGTCCCCCTTCCGGGTCTGGGGTTTGTTTGTGGAGACCGGCCAGACGTAAGGCAACACTATTGACCACATCCATATTAAAGAAACGCATCAAAATCACGGGATGCTGATCGGTCGCCGGATCGAGGTCGAAACGGGTCGGCAGGCGGTTGTCGGCAAAGTTATGTTCGCTCCACCCCTCGCCGATAATCCATTGCCCCGGCGGCGTTACCTGGGCGCGCGCCCGCACTAATTCCATCATCTCGGCCGGCGAACGACATTCATCCAAGCGAATGCGTGTCAGCTTAACTCCCACCTGTAACAGATGATTGTGGCTGTCAAAGAGGCCGGGAATTGCCGTCCGCCCCTGCAAATCGAGCAGAGTGGTCTGTGCATCGGCCAACGCCAGCAGCGCGGCATTGCCTCCGACCGTTACAATGCGCCCATCCTTCACTGCCACCGCCTCCACTGCCTCCGCGGCACGCGCCGATCGATAAATCCGCCCATGATGCAAAATCAAATCCGGCGCCAATCGCCCCTCACCACTCATGGCCCCTTCCCTTCTTCTTGTCTTCTTCTCTTTTATTATCGGTAATCTACCGTGATTCCTTCGCGACAAACTACTACAATCGTCGTACACAAATCAACTATTTTGCATACGAAAGTTTAATGAATACACACAATTTATGCTACGTTCTGTAAGCATCAGGCAACAGACGTTCAAGAGGGAAGCAAGCGCACCGCCGAGAATGATAGGCTGAAGCCAAGCCGTACCGTTGCTCCTTACTTCGTACACCGCCGCAGTCACTATTTTGGTAGCCACAACAACAGAGCTACCGCCTTTGACAGAGACGGTATACGCACTCCCGATGATATACTGCTCTGTTTACGCAGTTCAAACGTAAGGAGAATTTTATGAATCGCTGGTTGATACCATTCCTCCTCATTGGTCTGGTCTCTACCATTGCACTCAGCGCATTGTCGCCCCTCTTCCCTCTGCTTCACGCAACTGCCAAACCCGTAGAGTCGCCGGATCGTGCGCCACACTTGCCACTACCCACAGCCGTCAAGCCCGTTGTGGCAATGCCAACGCCAATACGCGCGCCCCTCATATCATTCAATCCATCCACGTTGGTAGCGCCGTCCCCAGCGCCAACGGCGAGTAGCATTCCGTTGGTGGATCAGTCCGCAGGCGCCGTGCCACCTGATGCAGTAACCAATACGGCTAGCGTCGAGCAAACGATTATGGGTTCGACGCAACCAACTTTTGCACTGACCGTCGTCGATTTGATCAACCGTCAACGGGCACAGATGGGGTTGGCGCCGCTAACCCTTGTCCCGGCCCTCACCCAAGCGGCCTATCGACACACGCTGGATATGGGCAAGCAGACGCTGCCGACCCATCAAGGCACTGATGGCTCCAGCGGCGGCGAGCGAATGGCAGCCAACGGCTACGCCTGGCAAGGCTGGGCCGAGGTGATCGGTTGGGGCTTCACTGAACCAGCCGACATGGTCGAATGGTGGCTGAATCATGCCGAACACCGCGCCATTCTCCTCTCACCGGCTTTCACTGAATTGGGCGTCGGCTATGTGACGCTGGCAAACACGCCGTGGAAAAATTATTGGACCGTCAACTTTGGCCGTCCCCGTTCAAGCCAGCCACTGGGCGAGTCTGATGCGCCGACAACAGCGCTGGGCCAAGAAGCGCTGCCAACGCCGGTATTCATCACCCCGGCGCCAGTAGCGGAGCAGAACGTAGATCATACGCCCAGCAGCGGTTCGCTCGATGGCTGTCCAGTGGTTTCAACACAAAGCTACACGCTGATCCCGATGACGGATGTTGACCTGAGCCACCCGGCGCCTATTCATGCCGATCTCAATCTGGCGCAACGGGGGTATGTGGCCGTGGCGCTACCACCTTCGTTTACTGACATCAACGGGCCGGTTGATGGCGATGCGCCCCAACTAGCGTCACTTTTTGTCAACCGTCAGCCCATTCACTTCGCGGCGCTCTATCAAGTCCATGACTGGGATTGGGGCTGTGGCGCGCATGGTTGTCGCCAAACGCCCTTGTCGGCGCCGGAGGCCACCTTGCTGGGCCTTCAAACTGAAACAGGCGCCCCCTTGCGTGTACCTGCCCGCCAAGCCGACATCTACCGTGACAGCAATGGGGAAGAGTACGTCGCGGTGGCGCTCTATGCCGAAGCGAATCGGCTCACGCTGGGCTACACACGCGATGGTTCAGTAGCGCACGGCTATGTGGTGCATCTTGAAGAAATTTGCGTTGATCCTATGTTGGTGCAACGCTACCACGCGGCTGATCGCAATGGCCGCCGAGAATTACCGGCGTTGCGTCATGAACAACACCTTGGCGTCGCCCGCAGCCAGGAAGTGCGTCTCGCCATTCGGGATCGGGGCGCCTTTCTCGATCCACGCTCGCGCAAAGATTGGTGGCGCGGTTTCGGATTTTAGTAAGTAACTACTCCGCTCCTAGCCAGTCCGTGACTGGCTAGGAGCGGGCTGATGTTACCTCATTTATTCTTCGGCGGCGCGCACAACAATCTTAATGGCAGTTTCGTCGCCCAACCGGTAGGTGCCATTAAGGGCGGCAAAGCCATCGTGAACGCGTTCTAGGGGGAGGGCATGGCTCACCATGTCGGCAAAGGGGAATTCGTTGCGCTCCAACAAGGGCAGGCCGCGCACAAAGTGTTCATATTGGCTGCCCCAAATCGCTTCCATGCGCAGGTTGCGCCGCATCATCAATTGGTTGATGTTGAGTTCAATCGAGCCCATATCCACAAAGTGCCCAACCTCGACAAAGACGCCGTTCCGTTTGACATAGCGAAGCCCTTCGGGTGTTGCGGGGAGGAAACCGGCGCATTCAAAGACAACATCGGCGCCGGCCTTGCGTGGCGTCTCGTCCAACACCAACTGAATGCGTTCTTCGGGGGCGCGCACTTCGTCAATGTTGATGGTCACATCGGCGCCCATGCGCTTGGCGAGTTCCAAGCGGCGGGCCGGGCCGCCTACCATAATGATCTTGGCGGCGCCGCTCATACGGGCGCAGATCAAGGTCACCAGACCAATGGCGCCGGAGCCTTGCACCACCACTGTATCGCCAAGGCCAATCCGCCCACGCATCACGGCATGGACGCCAATGGTAAAGGGTTCGGTCAGGACGGCAACTTCTGGCGGCAAACTGGTCTTCATATAGCAGGTATCCGGGTAATCGAGCAGGATATAATCGGCAAAACCGCCGCGAAAGTGCGGGGCGACATCCGGCTTAGTGTAAAAGCCATAGGCGCCATGGGGCGTGCCAGGGGCAAAGATCAGCCGGTCGCCTTCCCGCAGCGGGTTGCCGACATAATCGGTCGTGACCCCTTTGCCCAGCGCCGCAATTACACCGACATTTTCGTGGCCCAACACCATCTCGCCGGGAATCCCGTTTTGCCACATGTGTAGATCGGTACCGCAGATGCCGGCCAATTCCTGGCGCAACAATAGGGCGCCCGGCGGCGGATCAGGGATAGGATATTCACGAACTTCAAAGCTTTGCCCGTGGGCAACAACAGCGCGTCCGGTGCGTGACATAAGCAGCTTCCTCTCTTGGTTTTGCAATGGGGTTCGATAGGAATTCACAACCGTGGTTATTATAGTGCAACTTTGGGCGCTTTCCAATTGTGCAAGACAAAACCCCCAGGCTATGGCCTGGGGGTTTTGTCTCACTGCTTAACAGCGACAACCAACAGTCGGTATTTTATGAGCGTTAGAAAATTTTACTTCAGTAAGTGGGAATGGATCGGCACGGGGCGTGCCTGGCTCCTCGTTACGAAAATAAATCAACAACGCTCATCAGATCTGATCCTACTTTACCCTGCCGAATGGCTCATAGGGATTGGTGCGCGTCGAAGGGTTGACATGGACGAGCGCAACATACATTTTGCCATTCTCCAGTTCTTGCGCTTCATCATACAAATCAATTTCGGTGTCGCTGCGGTCAAGGTCATCCGGATCGACATCGTAGGGAGCAATGTCGGTTGGTGCGCCAGTACCTTGGACAGCCAGTAGGCGATCGAGCGCAGCCGCTCCCCAACCAATTTGCGCCGTATCAATACGCTTGAAGAAGCGAATCGCATCACCATTGAAAACAGCCGAGAAGGTGCAGGTGGTGGTATCCCCTAAGGCTTGCGGAACGCAACGGAAGACGTCGTTGTAGTCGCCACTGATGGTATTAGTGCTTGTCGCGATGTAGTTACCGCGCGTCGCCAGGTAGAGATCACCTGTCAGCGGATCGATGTGCAGGCTATCCACATCTTCGCTGCCTTCGGTCAGTGCAACATCGGAGCCATCGAAGTAGAGCGCCCAAGCGCCTTGAGTGTTCACGCCGAAACTTGTTGCAGTAAAAGCCAGGAGATCTTCATCTTTCGCCTCCACGCCAGGGACGTTGACTTTACCATAGGTGCTGACCACGAGACGACCATCGGCCGTAAAGCTGATCGCGTCGATGTCCTCACTCCCTGTCTCCAGACCAACATCGGAACCATCAAAGTAAAACTCAAAGGCGCCGGCGGTGTTATCCCCCAATTGGGTAGGAATGAACTTCACCAGATCTGAATCATCAACCTTGCCCAGCGGGGCCGGGAAATTAACCGGGTGGACAAAGCTCATCAAAATCGAGCCATCGGAATTGATATGGAACGCATCAACATCCGTCTTGCCCAGCCCGACATCAGAGCCGTCGAAGAGCATACTCCAGACATCCGTGGCAATGTCGTAGACCAAAATATCCTCGTCATCAAACTCAAAGCTTTTAGCGTTGCCAGTCTCACTGGTACGGATAGAATTAGCGCCAATGCTACTGATTTTGCCGTTGCTTGAACTGCTGACATAATACTTCTTCATCACAATTTGCGTCGTTCCCGTCGGCGTCGGCGTCAGGGTCTTGGTCGGTGTCACCGTAACCACTGTCCCCGTTGGTGTTGCAGTTTTGGTAGCCGTTGCCGTTGGTGTTTCTGTGGGTGTGGCAGTCGGGGCAGTGTCGGTCTCCGTTGCGGTTGGCGTTGGTGTTTCGATCATTTCCGTGGCTGTTGCCGTCGGTGTGGGTGTTGACGTTTCCACTTCCTGTGTACCGGTTGCTGTTGGCGTTGCCGTCGCTTCCGTACTGGTAGCCGTTGGTTTTGTCTGAGTTGGCGTTACGGTCGGCGTTTCTGTTACTACGGTCGGCACGGTCGGCACGGTCGGCACGGTCGGCACGGTCGGCACGGTCGGCACGGTCGGCACCGTTGGCACCGTTGGCACCGTTGGCACCGTTGACAAGCCCATCAAGTGTTGTTCGGCATCAAGATTAGCAGCCTTGACGGTAAGCGCCTGTTGACCCATCTCTAGCCCAAACAGATTCAAGATAAAAAAGAGAACAATGATTGCAACGAAGCCAAGTAGCGTCATCTTGACCTTTTGTTTGTTGGCCAGCATTCCCCTTGCTGTTACTTGTTTACCAGACTTTCTCACATTCATTTGCATTTGGTGACTCTTTCTACAAGATGATTTGGAAAACGGACAAGACCCGCGGCTCGAAGTAAACCTTACGCATCTATTACGTTATCACATTCTTTTTTATTTCTCGTACTATATTGGGAGTAGCTGCAATAGGGCTTATGACTGAATTAAAATGAAGGTTCGTAAGCTTATAAAAAATAGCAATTTTTCATGTTAACAGCCAAGGCGCTTTACAATTTTTTTATGAAATTCCTTGTTTGTAAAGATCTTGTAACTGTCAAACGAAGCTTCGCCTCTAACCAACAAGCATTAGGACGCCGATTCACGCGGAACTACGCGGATTTTTGTTGATTCTGATCCCCCTAATTCCGCAAAAATCCGCGTCCGAAAAGTTGCTTTGTTGGCACGCATTTTTGGTTATCAAATGATTCAGCCCGCTTCTGATTACACCCTCGGGAGGATGTAGCCAAGAGCGGGCTGAATCGTTATAGATCTTCTACGAAAAAAGTGCGTCAATTCTTTGATCATTCAATAAGCAGTTTGACAGGGCGGGCTAAGCGCAGTAGCATAACAGTAATCCGCAATTGCGTAGTGTTTTGTCAAATAAGTATTGATGGGCGAGGAGTGTACACGCCCTCGTACACACGGAACGTGTACACTCCTCAGGACTTCGTTAAGAAAACAGTAGTCGTATAGTCCAAAGTCGGTCTATTGTCATCTCGGCTACATTGCGCTCTACTGAATAATGTAATAGCGCTTCTTCGACAAAGCGTAAGTTTTTTCACACTTGACGAGAAGCGTTTCAGGCAGTATAGTGATAGAGCAGTATAGTGATAGATAGTCTGGAACAGACCAGTGCCATGCACAAAGACCGACATGAGAAACCCACAACTCACAGCCGTACCTTATACGTAAACTTCAAGTTGCGTAAATCTCAGGGACGTGTGGCTGAACACAGCGCCATTCGCGCAAGGGAACAGCGCTGGCAAGACGAGGAGAAAAGTCTGTGTTTGAGATAAAGTACAACGGCTCCGATTTGGTTATCCCCAAGGACACAATTGAACAAACGCTGGGTTTTCGTCCCGGCGATACATTACATGTGTTAATCCGCAGCAAAATTAAAATAGCGCCGATCCCCCGCCTGCCCGATGAAATCGAACAGATGCGACTTGGGTTGGAGGCGATGGCCGGCAGTTGGTCAGCCCAAGATGTGGAAGCGTTTCAACAGTTGCGTCAGGAGTTGTGGAGTACATGGCAGATTCCAGAATCTGTATAGATACTGATATTGTTGTTGAATATTTACAGGGTCGCCCCACTGCGTTTATCAATGCGGTGCTACGCTTTGACGCCTACATCACCGCCATTACCCTCTTTGAACTTGAATCCGTTAGCACCCTGACCACACGACAGACCCAACTGCTCTACCAGGTTTACCTGGCGGTGAATACACTCGCCTTTACCGATGAGGCAGCGCGCCATACGGCGCGCATTATGAAAGAGCATCGCGCCAACGAGTCAACTATTGGCTTAAACGATGCCTTTGTCGCCGGCATTTGTATAGCCGACGGCGTCCCATTGCTGACGCGCAAAGTCCGTAGCTTTCGCTTTGTCCAAGATTTGCAGATTATCACACCTGAAGATCTGGCCGAACTCTAGAATTATTCATGATAAAATTAGTTTTCACCTACCGGTATTTTCGCGCCCAGGATTTTCGCCCACAGTGGGTACATTTTCTGTTGGTGACCTGCTGGCTAGTCACTTATGGATCGGCGCCGCTATTGGCCCAAACCATCACCCCGCCGGCAACACAACCCGCCCTGCGTAGCACGCCAACCCCGCCCCAAGCCCAGAAGATGGTGGTTGCCCGCATTAGCTTTCGCCACCAAAGCGATCTCAACGCCTTGGCGGCACGTTATGATATTTGGCAAGTCCATCATGGCGCCACACAGCAGGAGCGCTATGTGGTGGCCTACCTTTCCGATGCCGAGAGGATTGATTTGCATGCACGTGGTTATCAAGTGACGGTTGACAGTGCAGCAACGATGCAGTTGCTGCAATCGCGGGTGGTCGCCGGCGCACAACAGGGCGGCATTCCCGGCTATGCCTGCTATCGCACGGTTGAAGAGACTTATAGTTCTCTGGCAGCGTTGGCTAGCGCCCATCCTGCTCTGGCAACCTGGAACGACATCGGCGACTCTTGGGAAAAGGTGACGCCGGGGAATGCTGCCGGTTATGATATCCATGCGCTGGTGCTGACGAACCGTGCGCGCCCTGGTACTAAGCCTAAATTTCTATTGATGGGCGCCATTCATGCGCGCGAGTACACCACGGCCGAATTAGCAACGCGGTTTGCCGAGGAATTAATCGCCAACTACAATCACGACCCGAATGTTACCTGGTTGCTTGATTACCATGAAATTCATATCATTCCCCAAGCCAACCCTGATGGGCGTAAGCTGGCGGAAGCAGGTCAACTTTGGCGCAAGAATACCAATAACGCCAACGGTTGCAACTTCGCCTTTTCGTGGGGAACTGACCTCAATCGCAACAGCAGCTTCCAATGGAACACCGGCGGCAGCAGCGGCAATGCCTGCGACTTGACCTACCGCGGTCCAAGCGCAGCATCAGAACCGGAAACGCAAACCATCGAGAATTATGCCAAAAGCATCTTTCCTGATCAGCGGGGACCAGACGATAGCGACGCAGCACCGGTGGACACGTCCGGAGTCTTTATTTCGCTGCACAGTTACAGCGAATTGGTTCTCTTTCCTTGGGGTTTTACCACAGCGCCATCACCTAACAACAGTGCGCTCCAAACCCTTGGGCGCAAGTTTGGTTATTACAACGGCTATCAAGTCTGTACGGGGCCGAACTGTCTCTATGGCACCTCCGGCACGACCGATGATTTCACCTATGGGACACTTGGGGTAGCTAGCTATACCTTTGAGCTGGGGCAGAATTTTTTTGAGAGTTGCAACTTTTTTGAAGGAAATATTCTACCCAAAAATATGCCAGCGCTCTACTATGCCGCTAAGGTCGCCCGCCGCCCCTACCAACTGCCCTCTGGCCCCGATGTCTTGCAGCCCGCAGCGACCTTCACCGGCACAACGCTGCTGGTGCAAGCCACCCTCGACGACACACGGTATAACAGCAATGGGTGGGGCATTGAACCGAGTCAACCGATCAGCGCCGCCCGCTTGACCATTGACACACCAACTTGGATTACCGGAACCCAAGTTTACACCATGACCGCCGACGACGGTCTCTTTAACGCCCCGATCGAAAAAGTCACGCTGGTCATTGATGTCGGCGCCTGGCCGTTGGGGCAACGCTTACTTTTTATCGAAGGGCAAGATAGCGCCGGCAACTGGGGGCCGCCCACCGCCCTCTTTGTCACGATGCCGGGAACGCCATCACCAACCCCCACGCCAACACTCACACCAACGCCGATTCCAACTGCACCGTTGCCCACTCCCGCAGTACCGACGCCTTACCACTTTTACTTTCCGATTGCCAGGCCGTAACGTTTGATGGGGCCGCCGGTCCCGTAGGGACGGCTGAGTTTAGCGATGAGCATCAAGACACCCTACTCCTAAACTCAACCGTCCCTACGGGACAAAGCTTTCACCCTTGCACCACTTGATCCACCAAACAGGCGCCGTCTTCAATCCAAAGTGGCGTTTGGCTGTCATTGACAATATGCACCTTGCCATGTAGGGTAACATTACGGCCAAAATAGACATTGCCCTCTACCCGCAACTCAGTACAATTGAGCAATGACGGCGCGCCGTGCGGAAAGCGTTCACGCATGTCGTCAATGAATTGATAGTAGCGCTCATCCAAGAAGATCAATGGCGGCGCTGTACGCGCCGGCGTCATGACGAGATGGAATGACTCATCCAGATCGTAGACATCGGACCAGAGCAACAGCAGGTCATTATTCTTTTTTACCGGAACAAAGCGGCTGCGCGGCACGACCAACGCTTGGGCGCCGGCAAAACAGGCAATGGCCGAACCCATCGCCGTCTCCAATTGGTAGACACGCGGGGAAGCCAATTCGGTTGGATCGACCGGCTTCTCATTGAGAATGAGCGGCAAACCCAGTACGCCTTGACGGGAGCGTAAGAGTTGATAAAGGGTGGGTAAGTGCACCCACAGGTTGTTAGTATTAAAGTAGCGATACCGGTGAATGTCCTGAAACGCCTCGACTTCCTGAGGCGGGCATTGGGCCAGTTCACGCAGGATCAGTTGTCCGTCGGGTCGTTGCGCCAAGTGGCCCCCCTTGCGATCCGCCGGTGTACGGTCGGCCACCTCCATCAGAAAGGGCAGTTGGGCCGTCGCCATATAACCGAGAATGCGTAGATCCAGCATTGCGCCCAGATTATCCGAATTACTAACAAAGGCATATTGGAAACCGCCCTCGATCATCTGAGCCAACGTACCACTGGTCATCAAGGCGGCGTAGATGTCGCCATGTCCGGGGGGACACCACTCCTTCTCCGGGTCCGCCGACCAGCTTACCGGTTGCAGCGTTGATTTTAAGATCTTTGGCTCTTTATGCTGCAAAAAGCTAAAGGGCAGGCTTTGTTGCAACTGCGGATACGCCGCCAGCGCCGCTAACGATTCCTCATCCGTACTAAAACTGTTCATCAACACAAGCGGGAGGCGGGCTTGCCACTGCTTTCGTAGATGGAGCGTCTGTTCTACAATAATGTCGAGGAAGCGCCAGTGCGCTTTGGCGGGTAAGAGGGATTTGGGGCCGTGGATCCCCATGCTGGTGCCTAAGCCGCCATTGAGTTTGAGTACAATGGTCTTATCCAGAACCGCTTGCCCGGCAGCAGCATGGGCTGCCGTTAATTGTTCAAAGTGGGGTAACTGTTGCACTGGGTTTGCTTCTTTTCCCTCGATATAGCCGGTTGCCCCCTTTACCAATTGGTCATAATAATGGCTGAAGACCTGAATCATCAGATCCGGTACTTCTGCTCTTTTCATTTTGCTGATAAATTGTGTCAGCCGATCACCTAATCGATCACCCTGCCGATCGGGTTGTGCTTTGGAGTGTGCGCCTGCTTCGGTTTGACCATTGCGCACTTCGACAAAGTCTAGCAATTGCACCATTGCATCTCGCTCCTTTGTTTTGCCGCATGACAATCACTTCGGAATATACACGCCTGACAAGAGATGAGTATAGCATGAATATTCCAAGAATATCATACTGCTAACCACTGAATGGCGCACAACTGCACTGTGGTGGAGTGGTCATGGCTGCGTGCTGCGTGATTCATACATGCAACACGAATCACGCAGCACGTAATAGCTCCCACCAATCTCTGTCGTGCATCACTCATGGCCGGTGTAACAATGAACATGCCAAAGCGTGAGCAGGACAAGTGTATACCAAAATTGGTTAACAATTGCTTACAGTAAATTTACACTTTCATTACCAACCCACGGCCGCCCCATCTTTGCGTGGTTCACTGCCGCCGATGATCACACCGGTTTCGGGGTTGCGCATGATCACCTGGCCGCCGCCAAAGCTGACCCGCCCAAAGCCATCGACCGGCGCCAACCGATGGCCGCGCCGCGCCAATTCAGCCAGCAAGGCATAGTCCCAGCCCTCTTCGATGTAGACTAGTCCCCCCGGTTCCTGAGCGCCCATGCCGGCGCCGGAAGCCGCCAGTTGCCAACGGGGCATATCGAGCGCTTGTTGTGGCGCCATGTCCAGGTCGACCAGATTGCTCAAGACCTGGAAGTGTCCCTGCGGCTGCATATAGCCCCCCATCACCCCATAGACGGCGTGCAGTTCGCCGGCCCGCACCGTCATGGCGGGGATAATGGTTTGATAGGGGCGCTTGTTGGGCGCCAATGCATTGGGATGCGCCGGATCTAAGCGGAAGGTGGCCGCCCGGTTTTGGAGACTGACGCCGGTGCCGGGGACAACCAACCCCGTGCCGGTGCCCATATAGAGGCTGTTGATAAAACTGCAACCATTACCCTCGCCATCCACCACGCTCAGGTAAACGGTGTCGGACCCCTGTAATGGCTCGCCATATGGCACAGTCGCAGCGGCCTGTTTGGGGTTGATCAGGCGACGTTGGCGGTCGGCATAACTGGTGCTGACCAGCTCCGCCAGCGGGATCTTGGTCACGTAGGGGTCACAGACCCACTGTTGGGCGTCGGCAAAGCCCAGGCGCATACATTCGATCATCAGATGCACCCGCTCGACTGCACTCAGGCTCGCCAGGTCAAAACCGTTAGCCAGATTGACGGCAATAATCGCCGCCAGCCCTTGCCCATTGGGCGGACATTCATAGAGGGTGACATCGCGATAATCGGCGTGAATGGGTTCATCCCAGGTGCTGATATGGTTTGCCATATCTTCAGGGGTAATCCAGCCGCCATAGCGTTGGACGTGGGCGCTCAATTTTTGGGCAAAGCCGCCACGATAGATGTACGCCTTGCCTTCAGCGGCAATGCCGCGCATGGTCGCCCCCAGTGTCGGAATACGCATGATTTCACCGGCGCGGGGGGCGCGGCCCTCGATTAGCAACTCATGGCCGCTTGGCTGCACCGGTCCGTTGTCCAGATCACCGCTCACCCAATCAGGTTCGCGGCGCAGCTTCTTCACCCCCTGCGCCCACCCGTTGGCAATGATCTCCGTAACCGGATAGCCATGTTCGGCTGTCCAGATCGCTGGCTGTAAAACATCGGCCAGCGTCATGCGGCCATGCCGTTCCAACAGATCGCTCCAACCGGCTACCGTACCGGGGATGCTGACAGCGTGGCCGGTGTAAGTTGGCATTTGCGTATAACCGGCCTGCTGCAATTCGGCAATCGAAGCCGCCCCCGCTGCCCGTCCCGATCCGTTGAGCGCCGTCACCTGTTTGCGCTTGGCATCCCAATAGAGGGCAAAGCAGTCGCCGCCAATCCCGGTTGAAATTGGCTCCACCACATTGAGCATGGCCGCTGTGGCAATCGCCGCATCCGCCGCGTTGCCGCCGGCCTGTAAGATTGTCAACCCCGCCTGCGCCGCCAACGGTTGGCTTGTCGCCACCATCCCACGCGTCGCCATCACATTGCTCCGTCTGGAACGGAACACAGCATCGACCTTCATGCGTTCTCCTTATGTTTGCTATATGATTTGCCGGTAGTTGGCACATTCTTTCACTATCAGTAGTCCACAGTCCTAAGTCCAGAGTCCTAAGTCAGGCTCGATAGCGTTGCGTTCTACTGAGTACGCCTATGGTTATTGGGCCTTGGTGTGCCGTTCGTTTCATCATATAAAAGAGTAGCGTCCCTGTCCAATTGGCTACCAACTTTGTGCAGCGGCATCGTAGGGGCAAGAGCTATCTTGCCCCTACGATGCCGCTGCACAAAGTTTGCTATCTAGTTTGGTGATTCAGTGCGGCTGGGGTAGACTATAGGGATGGTTGGCGTTACCGGCTGGGCTTATTTGTTGAACCAACCATGCTGTAAATAAACAATGAATATCATCATTCAAAATATTGCCGATTACGCCGCCTGGATCTACTTTGCCTGTGGCGTAATTGCTCTTTATCAGTTATATCGTACTTGGCTAGTGCGCGCTGAACGGCGACAGGCGGTCTTTTCCCTGGAACGGGAGAAGGCGGTGCGCGAGCTAGGGAATATCTTTTCCACCGCGCTTGTCTTGTTGCTGGTGATGGGCGTCACCTATTTTACCAGCACCACCCTGGTCAAAGCCTTGGCCTCATCTCAGCCGACCAATACTATCCTCTTTGACACGCGGCAGAATTTCCCGCCAACCCCAACCTATACCCCGTCAAGCGCAACGTTGATTGGCACCCCAGCCGAGTCAACGCCGGTGGCGCTGGCGCAAACCACCGTGATCACCGTGGCGGAGACGCCAACGGCGGAAGCAGTCGCGCCGACACCGATTCCGCCCACTGCCACCCCGGCGCCAATTGTGCAGGCGCCCACCTGCCCAGATCAGCGCGCCGTGATTCTACGCCCCGGCACGAATGAAACCGTAAGCGGCAGCGTCAGCATGGTCGGCACCGCCAGCCATGAGAGCTTTCAGTATTATAAAGTCGAATACGCCCCAGCCGGCGCCGGTAACTTCAGTTATCTGGCCGGCGACAAAAATCCGGTCGTCAACGGCTTTTTAGCCACCATCAACACCAACACCTTGGGCAATGGCGCCTGGACGCTCCAACTCACTGTCGTCGATCAGACCGGAAACTGGCCGCCGCCCTGCCAGGTGACCATTGTGGTGAATAACTAGACTCCATGCAACAGCCATCCTTTTCCCGTTTTCCTTTTTTTATCCTATTGACCTTCCTTCTACTCCTGGTCATCGCCTATAACGCCGGTTACCAACGGGCGCAGCGCATCTTTACCCAAGCGCAGGCGACGCTGGAAGCGCAGCAAGTCGCCATCGCCGTGCCGACCTATACCCCCACGGCTGCCGCCACCGCCACCCCCACACCGACACCCACCGTGACCGAAACGCCCACCCCCACCGTGACGCCGACCCCCACCCCCACCCCCACGCCGACCATCACGCCCACCGCCGCTTCCGCCGATGAATGGGCGACCCGCTTTGTCAACCAGGCTACTACCTGGCTGAACGCGCTTTCAGCCCTGGACTTCACCCCGGAGCGCGCCGCCGAGACTGTGCGCCAGGCAGCGTTGACCCAGCAACTCTACTTCGTGCCGGTGAGCTATTTTGCGCTGGCCGATGAACCGTGGGCGGCGCTCGCCATGCCCCGCACGCCCGATGGCAAAGTGCTGCCGGCGCTCTTCTGGCGCGATCATACCGGCAGCAATGCCATCCGCAGCCAACTCTTACTCAGCCAGTTCAAGCTACCCTCCGGCGCCAGGGATGATAAGAATCTCTTTGCCGGCATCCAGCAAGCCCAGTTGCGTTTTGATGGGCAGGGTCGCGGCCATCTGCTCTTAATCGAACGGCCCGGCAACAGCACCACGCTCATGCTCTATCTCTTCAACCAACTCAACCCGGCGGCTGATTTCCAACTGAGTTGGCGCAGTGATCGCGACCCGCTTTGGGCCTTACAGGCGCAGGATAGCGCCATCGAACTAGTCGAACGGGAGGACGCTCTCCTGCCCAGCCTGAACATTGTCGCCCCACTTGCCGCCCAGGGCGCATTGCGCCAACGGGTCGATGCGCCTTCGCCGCTGATTGAGCAGGCGCCCTTTGCCCGACAGTGGGCCGAAACCAGTTGGGAGCCGATCAATAGCGATGGGCGCGTCACCGGCTACCGCCTGGCGACAGCCACGCTGCGGCCCACCCCCTTATCCAGCTTTGCCCGCCTGTTGAGCCTCTTACAACAGGGCAACGTCAATGAGGCCACGGCTTACAGTGGGCGCGTCGATCTGATCCAACAGATGGGCGACCTGGGGCTGACTACACCGGCAGCCTGGCTGGCGCTCTACCTCGATGAGAATGGCGAGCCGTTAACGGGCGACGCAACTTCCTTGCAGATGCGCCTCTTTGACAATGCCAACCGTAACCGCACCTTTGATCTCAGCTTTGAAGCCGATGAAACGGTCGGCTATCGGCTGGTCGGCCTTACCGAAGTGGCGCCCTTTGCCACTGATCTGGTGACACCAGCGCCGGCCTTGGCCGGGGCGACCGGCAACCGCACACCGGTCGCCCGCGGCACGCTGGTAACGCCCGCGCCGGTTGCCGTCGCCGCCGCCGCCAACATCAGTGATGTCATTGCCGCTGCCACCAATGCACCCCAGAGTGCAGATGCCATTCTGGTGCCGTCGCTTACCCCACCAGGAACGGCCACGCCGACGGCTACGGCCACAGCAACACCACTGCCCTCGCCGACCCCCACCGCCAGTGAAACGCCAACTGTGACGCCAACGCCAACCCCTAGCCACACGCCGACGGCCACCGAAACGCCCACCCCAACGCCCACGCCACTGCCCATTCCTGACATTCCACCCGACCAGGCGCCACCTCTCACCGGCGTCACCTTTGTCACCGAGCCGGGGCGGTTGCGCGGCTCGCCCAATACCACCGATTCGATTGTGATTACGTCGGTGGAAAATGGCCTGACCGTTGATGTCTTTGCCATTACCGAGGCAGGCGATTGGCTGCTGATTCGGGTCAACGGCGTGATCGGTTGGATGTTCCGGGATCTGGTCATTCTTAACGGCGATCCGGCGCTGCTGCCCCGCCATCGCGCCGACGGCACGCCGCTGATCCCGCCGACGCCCGGTCCATCGCCAACTGCGGCGCCGGCGGTGGCTTTGCCAACGGCCACACCACTCTCCACACCAGTAGTCAACAATCCGACCAGCCAAAACATTATTACGTCCGCGCCACCGCCACAGGGCGATGAAGTCGTGCTGACCGTTGGCGGCGATCTCCTACCGGTCAACCCGCTTCAGCCGCTGACGGTGTTGACGGCTGAGGGCGCCGAACGCGCCCTGCGCATTGACAATGCCACTATTGAACTATGGGGCGGTCTACTAGGTGCGCCGGAGCAAGGCTGGGTGACGGCGCCGGCCGAGTTTCTCTGGAGCGGCGTCCAACTCTATGTGACAGGCCAGCCGGCGGCCACCAATGCCACCCGGTGGGAAGCGACTCGTGTGCGCATTGCCGGCGCGCCGGCCCTGGAACGGGTCAGCGCGCCGACCTTTCCAGCCTTGGCCGACGCTGTCGCCAACAACAATTTTATGGCGTTGTTGGGCAGTGACGATGCGCCCGGCATCTATCTACTGGAAAAGACAGGGACGGTGCAGCCGCTTTGGGCCGATGAATATACCGCCGAGTGGCTCACCGGCGACACCCTGGCCGGGCTGCGGCTGATGGCGCCGACCACCAGCACTGGGCGCAACAGCTTTCTCTGGGTGCGCACCGATGGCTCGGCTTTGCGCGTCTTTGCTCAGCCCTTCTATCGCTTCAGCGGCGTCACCGGCGATGCGTATGGCGGTCTCTGGTGGATTGAAACGCCCCAGACGCCGCTCGACCAGTGGCAACTCTGGCATTTCAACCCCCAGAGCCAACAGGCAACGCTACAGTTGCAGAGCGACAGCCGCTTCTTCACGGCGGTTAATTCTGCTGTTAATTCTGCGGTGGGCGCCCGCAACGGGTTGGCGCCGCTTTTGCTGGCTGTGCAACCACAGGGGGCCGACGCAGCAGGAGAGCAGATCACCTTTTGGATCGATACGGAAGATGGTCGCGCCAATGTACCGCAACAGGGAGTCTATCAATTCACCCTAAGCAACGCTGACACCGGCGCGGCAACCCTACAAACGCCCCCCCAATTGTTGCTCCCCGCCGACAGCTATCGTGCGCCGTTGCGTATCAGCCCCGATTTTACGACCTTGGCCTACTTACACTATGATGCCCGCCAGCCCAGTCTCACCGCCGGTGCGCTCCAACCGGCCAATAGTGTCCAGATGGTTCCGCTGATAACGGCAATCGGCTCCTTGCGTCCAGCGCCACGTTCGCTCTATGCCACCACCGCCGATACAGAGTTTCTGGCCCCCGATCTGCTTTGGGCGGATAGGGATCGGGTACTGGCGGTGCGCAGCCGCTTTGCCTTGGGGAACAACCTGGATCTGGAACGCTTTGGCTTTATCGACCTGCAACTGCCCGCCGCTGACACCACCGGCGCGGCTGTCGCCAATAACTTTCTCCTACCGGGCCGTCAGGCTTTACGCACCGTGGCCCCCTGTCGCGCCGACCACTCCTACCTGATGGTGGTCGAAAACCGCAGCCGCCCTGCCGAGGCGACTACCGGCGCGACTGACACTCCTATTCTAGAACTCGTCCGCTGGGATCGCCGTAGCGCCCCAGAACCGATCTTCGGTCTGCCAGCAGGGTTGAGCCGGGTGTTGGTCTGCTGGCAGTCGAGCCTGGAATAGTGACAAGGTGACAGGGTGCAACTAGGCGACTATATCACCTTGTCACCCTGTCACCTTGTCATCTGCTACTGAATGGATACCCACAAAAGCGCTTATGAATCAACCGATTTGGACAAACGACTGGAGCTACTTCGCCACCTGGCGCGATGGCGTCTTTGCGTTTGTCAGTCTTTCCTTTATTATTTTGCTGATTATCTGGTGGCGGCAGCAGACACAGCAGTGGTTTCGCGTGACAGTGGGTGCGTTGTTGCTGGCACTGTTGTTGAGCATCGGCAGCTACTACCTCTTTGTGGTGCCGGTGCATTTTGCCGGCTGTCCGACCGGTTGCCCCGGCTGGCGCGGCTATCCGCGACCGATTGCCCAAATTGAAGTAAGCGGCGCCACTCAAATTGCTGCCGTGGACTTTGCCCTCAACACCTTATTCCTTTGGACGCTCTGGCTGGTCGCGTTTTTACTCTGGCGGTTGCTGGCACTAGCGCTGCAATGGGAGCAACGGTCGCGCCAGGCGCGGCTGCTCTTTGTGTTGGGTTTTGCCATTTTGCCATGGGCCATCTTGCCCCGTGTTCTCACCCCACCCCAGCCGGCCATCACCGGGGAGGAGTTACGGCTGACCACCAATGCGGGTCGCGCCGCTGAGTTTACCTATCGCATCACCGGCTTGTGGATTCAACGATTGGCGGTGGAAGATGTGAAGATGTTGCAACCCGAAGGGGAGGCCAACCTGGAGACGGTCAATCGCGTCGGCAGCCAGGTCTGTCTGCGCGGTTACACCTACTTCTTTGTCCCCTGGCGTCGCTACCGCATCGACCTCGACGGCATTGGGCGCACGGCACTACGGTTATCCGAATTGTCACTGGCAGAAGATTGCTGGGAATCGACCAAGTAAGCCGGCTGGCGCACAGGCGCCTTTATCCGCGCACACACCACAGTACACGACAAGAAGTAGCCCACCATCGCTGTAACCACTGTTCTTGCCTAGCATGATGTACTGTCCAGAGCAGTGTTCGTCGCCTGCATCGGACAAAATCAGCAGACTGTAACGCGCTCAAGCCGCCCCCGTGGGTTCCCGGTCACTGGCGCCGGGAACCCACGGGGGCGGCTTGGAGCATACCATTGCGGTCTACGGAAAATGGCAATCACGTCAGCAATCTTGCGTAAATTCGGTTATAGCCTACAACAAATAGAGCAAAAATAGCGTATACAAAACGTTGATAGTGGTAATATCTATAATTGAACACGACATTGAACGCGGCGAGGATAACCGATGAATTTGTTGCTCACATTGCTTATTGCCCACTTGTTTGCCGATTTCCCCTTACAGACCAACGCCCTGGCCAGGCTAAAAGAAAAATATTGGCTGGGGGTGTTTCTCCATGTGCTGGTTCATATCGCAGTGATGGCGCTTCTGCTGGATCAACCAAACCGCTACTTGACTTTGCTGCTTGGCGTTGGCGCCGTTCACTTTCTCATCGACGCTATCAAACTGCTCTACCCCGGCGCCAAAGGGATTGCCTACTTTCTGCTGGATCAAGCGCTGCATGTCGCCACCCTTTGGCTGGCGGCGGTCTGGGCGCAGCGCCTCTGGCAGCCAGCGCCAGTGGGCATTTTGCCCGATACCTGGTTACCGCCGCTTTTGCTGGGCGCCTTGATCCCAGCCGGCATGGTCTTGTTTTGGCTATGGGCCAATAGTCTCAGTCAGGAGTATACGGCGCGTTTTTATCTGCTAGATTGGGCAAAGGATCAATTGTTGGCCGTCGAGCAGCGCATTGGTTTACTCTTACTAGCGTTTGTCTTCTTACAACCGGCCCTACAAGCTTTACCCCAGCTAATTCGCGGGATTTGGCGCTAAGGCGAGGTTGCATCACGATTTGGGATAGGGGATAGCGATTAGTTCGATAATTCAGGAACAATGGCTTTGTAACACATGCCGGTTTGCCGCCGCTCGTGGGGCACAAGGAGGAGATCAAGCTTACCGAGACGCGGGTGTGAGAGTTGGTAGGTGCGAGTGGGCAGAACCGGATGCTGTGGCCCCTGAAAGATGACGGAAAAAGCCTTTGTACGCTCTTGCGGCTTCGGCTCATTGCGCAACTGTGTGGCATCCTGCACCGAAGCTAGGGCCAATGACATGGTCAGCAACGGATTAAGTTGAAGCTGAAACGGTTGATATAGATGAGTGGCAAAGTCATGCTGCGTCATAAAATGCTCTCCGTAATGATAGACAAAGGCAATGATCGTATTGTAATCGGTAAGGTATAGTATAAAGGATGTAGGCGAATCGAACGCTTACACTTTGCTTACCGTTCATTGTCATTTATTACAAAACACTTAAATTCACCCTTACCAATTGACAAACAGCAATCATTAGGGAAACTTCATCTTATTTCAGCAAGTCACATTGCATTAATCTTCCTCCAACGCGGAAACAGGCCTAGGTTACCATTGCGGCAATTTTGCATCCCGATCGATTGGCAGGTCAAACGATATACGCCGATATACACTCAACACTACAACTGATTTGGGCGGCAACCGATAGATCGAGGAAATAAAAAAGTCTCTTTGAGAATTGCTCAAAGAGACTTTTCTAAATTTGGCTCCCCGGGCTGGACTCGAACCAACAACATTTCGGTTAACAGCCGAATGCTCTGCCGATTGAGCTACCGAGGAACGTCATCAGCAACGTCCCTAAGTTTACTACAGACAGGAGAAGCTGTCAAATTTGAATTAGGTTGTTGATTCATTACTTTATTGGTGCGGTGGTTTCGACACGCGCAACCACCGCACCAACCAGCTACCCCAGATAATCCCGCAATTTGCGGCTGCGCAAGGGGTGGCGTAATTTGCGCAGCGCTTTGGCTTCAATCTGACGGACCCGTTCGCGGGTGACGTTGAATTCGCGACCGACATCTTCCAGGGTGCGGGTGATGCCATCTTCCAGGCCAAAGCGCATAACCAAGACTTTACGCTCGCGCTCACTCAAGCCGTCGAGAATTTCACTCATGTGCTCCTGGAGCAAGCGGCGGCTGGCCATGCCTTCGGGCGCTGGCATACTCTCATCTTCGATAAAGTCACCCAGCGAACTGTTCTCTTCCGTGCCGACCGGCGTGTTCAAGCTGATCGGTTCCTGGCTAAGCCGTTTGATGCGTTGTACTTTGGCCGCGGCCCGTTCCAGCCGGCGCTCAGTCTCCAGGTCGAGTTGAGTATCGGCACGCATAGAGCGACGCACGCGATTGATATCATCCTCTTCCAGAAAATCCATCTCCAGCGCGATCTCTTCAAAGGTTGGCTCACGTCCGAGATCCTGTTGCAATTTGCGCTGAATCCGGCTCTGGCGATTGATCGTCTCCACCATGTGAACCGGAATGCGAATGGTGCGCGCCTGATCGGCAATGGCGCGACTGATCGCCTGGCGAATCCACCAGGTGGCATAGGTGCTGAATTTAAAGCCAAGGGTATGATCAAACTTATCGACGGCACGAATCAGGCCGACATTACCCTCTTGGATCAGGTCGAGGAAGTTGAGACCGCGCCCAATGTAGCGTTTTGCCACGCTGACCACTAGACGCAAATTGCTTTGGGTCAAGCGGTTATGGGCGCGTTTGGCGCGGATGAGCCGATCTTCCAGCTCTTCCAATTCGGCTGGGTCGCCGATTTTGTCGATCTCGTCCAAGGCGCGGGTAATGCGCGTCGAGAGTGCGACATGGGCCGCCATTGGCTCGATCACCGACTCGACGCGTGCGAGCGGGTCCAGCCCTTGTTTGATCTCCTGGGCCAACGCTTCTTCCTCTTCGCCGGTCAACAGCGGATGACGCCCAATCTCACGCAAGTAGATGCGCACCGGATCAAGGCTCTGGCTGATTTCAGGGACATCGGCCACCAGCTTTTCAATCGGCACATACTTTTCGCGCTCGATCTCTTCTTCAAGCTTGGTATCGCGCGCAATCCGCGGAATGGGTGCAGCGTCATCTTCCTCTTCGGCCGCTTCTGCATCAGGAATGTCATCGAACAGATCTTCCTCAGGCGGTTTTTCACCCAGGTTGATGTATTCATCCAGCTCACTTTCGACGGCGGGTGTCGTCCGGGCGAGAGGGGCCACCGGTTCGTCTGGTGAAGAAGGTCTATCGTTTGTCCGTCGTCTTCTAGTCATGAGTCTTTCCTATTGTCCGCCCCTGCGGATCGCTAACAGCAATCGTTCATCAAGCAATTATGCAATAGTCTATTTTTTGTCAACGAAGCCTTGACGAGTGGATGGGTCACGTATGGCTATGGTTTTGTCCCGTAGGGACGATTGAGTTTAGGAACAAATAATGTTTTCTTTCTCTTCTAAACTCAACCGTCCCTACGGGACAAAACCTGTATTCGCATAAGAATACAGACCGATCACTATCTCGTTGACAGAACACTACCGCCTCTTACACGGCCTGTCTAGGTCGATGCTTTGAAGTCTGTAGGTGTGCTAATTCCCGCAAATGTCTATTTTTGATCTCTGCAAACTGTTTAGCCCCAACCGTATCCCCTTGTCTGAATGCATCATCTTCGATAAATTTAATATGTTTACAATGCTCACCAATTTGCTCGATGCGAATGCGAATAAGCGCCAATAAGAGGTCAGCTTGCAAATCACTCATACTACGCTCAGGCAACTGTGCAGTATACGTTGTCAAATTAGCAAGGTGACCATGAATATGTGGTGATAATCTTTCTTGAAACAGTTCTAAATCCCACAGTTCATTACCGGCTATATAATGCTTAATCGCACTGAAGATTTCTCGGTTTTGTATAGACTGAAAATCTTCTGAACGTATCGGGATTAGCTCTAAACGTTCCATTATGGATACCAAACCGATAAGTAACTTGGGTTCATACAATAAACTCGCAACTAGTCGATCCTCCGCCGAAACAACTAATTGTGTAGTACCGATTAGTCGCTGTTCGAAGGTACTTCTACTCTCCTCAACGCTGAATTGCGGCCCAGTAGCAACATCAATTGGTTGTCGGTGACGATAAGCATTTGTTTTATTAGTAAAACGCCGTTTATTTGGCTCTGTTGGCAGTTGACTGGTCTTCGTTGCTGCATCTACACGCGCCTGAATCAGCTTTTCATCAATCTGTACGATTCGGCTGAGTCGCTGTTCATAATGCTCCCGCTCAATACGATCATCGAGTTCGGCAATCAACGGGGCAAGCTCAGCAACGGCTAGCCCTTTGCCCTGGGCACTGGTCAGGTCAAATTGATCGGTGATCAGGCGAAAATAGAAATCCACCAATGGCTGCGCCTGGGTCACCAATACTTGCCATTCCTGGGGATTCCGCCGGATGACATCATCTGGGTCCAGACCAGCGGGCATGGAAACGATGGCTAAGTTAGCGCTCAGACGCTCGGTCAACCGTACTTGGCCGGTCGGCGTTACCGTGGGTTTTTGCACCCGCAACAAGGATTGACGCGCCTGGTTCAACCCGCGAATGGTAGCCTGTTGACCGGCGGCATCAGCATCCAACGCCAGAATAAAGTTGTTGGTGAAGCGATGGAGCTGCTGAAGCTGTTCACTTGTTAAAGCGGTGCCCATACAGGCAACCACATTGGCAAAGCCATGTTGGTGCGCGGCAATGACATCCATATAACCTTCGACGATGACCACTTTGTCTTCCCGTCGAATGGCCTCACGCGCCAGATCTAGACCAAAGACCACCTGGGACTTATGAAAGACCGGCGTCTCGGCGGTGTTCAAATATTTTGGCTGACCATCCCCCAAAAGCCGACCGCCAAAGCCAATCACCCGACTCTGCCGGTCGCGAATGGGAATCATTACCCGTGCGCGAAAGGCATCGTAGATGCTGTTGCGCTCCTCATGACGCTTGACCAGGCCGGCAGCCAGTAACTCATCCAGCGACCAGCCTTTTTCTAGCAAAAAATCACGCAAGGCCGACCAATGTTCCAGCGCAAAACCTAGCCGGAAATTGGTTATAGTTTCGCTGTTGATGCCGCGCCGTTCCAGATAAGCACGCCCGGCGGCGGCGCCGGCATGGTGTTGTAAGACGCCCTGGAAGTAGGTGGCGGCGGCCTCGTTCAATTCATAGAATCGGTTGCGCTGACCTTGCGTCTGATCTTGTTCCGCTTCCAGCGTCACGCCGGCTTGACGTGCTAAGAGTTCCAGCGCTTCACGAAATTCCAGATTTTCCCGGCGCATGACAAAATTAAAGATGTCGCCGCCGGTGCCGCACGAGCCAAAACAGTGCCACGTCCCCCGATCTGGGTAGACGACAAAGCTAGGGGTGCGTTCGCTATGAAAGGGACAAAGTCCTTTGTAGATGGTGCCGGCTTTGCGCAACTCGACATAGCGTCCGATGAGTTCGACAGCGTCCAGACGCTGTTTGACCTCGTCAATTACACTCATCGTTTATCCACTCCCAATCCAATCCTTCGCCACAGTAATTGTACAATAATGAACGTTGTTAATTTATTCTCGTAACCCTCATAATTGTACAATGCGATTGCGCAATGAGTCTTTGCATAATCACTGTTTAGCCGAATTATAACGTGTGTTCTAGAGGGTGTCAAAGGTACTAAAGCACCTGTAGAGCGTCACTTTGTCATTCCTAATTGCTAGCGTGTAGAGTAGACCAACAAAAGCGGCGAAAGTGGGCGCGCATACCACTGGTAAACAGTAGCAGCCTACGCAATAGCAAGGATTTTTCCGGCGACACCCTATGCCAAACCGCTAGACGATTGCCACCCCATGCGCCTTGGCAATCGCCGGGTAGACCTGCTCACAGGCACGGAAGAGATCGATCAACGACATGGCTTTGAGTAAATTGCCTTTGGTTTTGATCTTGCCGCTAAAGAAGGCTGCGCTGGTGCTTTCCTGGTCGCTCCAAATGGCATGAAGCAGATCCGCCGGCATCGTAATTTCAATATTCGCCTTCCCTGGTCGTTCACCAAAGAAGACCTCTAGTGGTGGCTGGCGTCCATCGAGCAACACCTCCGCTGCCGGCGCTTCGGTTTTCATCCGAATGACCAGATTGCTTTGGGTAAACGGGGCAACATTGGCCGAATCGGCGGCGACGGCATGAAAGACTGCTTGTAGAACGTCATAAAGTTGTTGGTCAGATTGGAAAACAGCCATGATAGTTAGTGAGTCAGTAAGACAGTGAATCAGTGGGACAGTGGCACAGTTGTACTGTCTTACTGTCCCACTGTCCTACTAGGGTCGAAATGCCTTGGTCGCAATGTGAACTGCTTCAGCCACAATTGCCATGCCTTCATCAATCTCGGCATCGGTGAGCGTTAACGGCGGCAGGAAGCGCAGACAGTTGCTATACAAGCCGGCGCGAATGGTGATCAACCCCCGTTTGAGCGTTTCGGTGGTGATACGACCGACAAAGTCCACCGGCGTCGGCGTCTTGGCCTCTTGATCCTGGACAAACTCCATCGCCAACATCGGCCCCAGCCCGCGCACGTCACCCACCAACGGACAGTCACGCTGAATCTGTTCCAGGTGGCGGCGGAAGCGTTGACCGACAGCGATGGCCCGTTCAAGGAAGGCCGGTTCGCGGATCAAGCGGATCGCCTGGGCGGCGGCGGCGCAGGCCAAGGGACTGCCGCTATAAGTGCCCCCCAGACCGCCGGGGTGGGGGCCATCCATCACTTCGGCGCGACCGGTGACGGCGGCCAGGGGTGTGCCGGCGGCCAACGATTTGCCGGTGGTCATGAGATCGGGGACGACACCATAATGCTCGACGGCAAAGAGTTTGCCGGTGCGTCCAAAGCCGCATTGGATCTCATCGGCGATCATCATCATGCCATGCTGAGTGCAAAGCTCACGGATGCGTTGCAGAAAGCGAGGCGGCGTCGGTACAAAGCCGCCCTCACCCTGTACCGGCTCAATCACAATCGCCGCAACATTGCCAGGGTCAACCTGGGCAATCAGGGCATTTTCCAGTTGCTCAATGGCATATTGGACAAAGCCTTCCTCGCTCATCTCCGCCGGGCGCCGGTAGAGATTGGGGAAGTGCAGCCGGTAGATCTCCGGCGCAAAGGGGCCAAAGCCCTTTTTGAAGAGGGCGAATTTGCTGGTCATGGCCAGCGTCAGGTTGGTGCGGCCATGATAGGCGCCTTCAAAGACAATGATGGCCGAACGCCCGGTGGCAGCGCGGGCGATCTTCACTGCGGTCTCCACCGCTTCAGCGCCGCTGTTGAGCAGCACGCTCTTTTTGGCATGGCTGCCGGGCGTCACCTGGTTGAGCAGTTCCGCCACTTCAACATAGGGTTCATAGGTGGCGACAATGGCGCAAGGATGCACTAACGCGTCTGCCTGCGCTTTAATAGCCTTGACCACCGCCGGATGGTTATGCCCCACGGCCAACATGCCAATGCCACCGGCAAAATCGAGCAGCCTATTGCCGTCGACATCGGTGACAGTTACCCCTTGGGCATGGGCCAATGCCAAGGGCGTCAACTTGGCCGCGCCGCGTGGCGTGGCAGCTTCCCGGCGGACGACGATTTCCCGGCTTTTGGGGCCGGGCACTTCGGTGACGAGATGAATGGCAGACATACCTTCCTCTTGATTATCTTCATTGATGATCATACAGCACAGGCCGGACGCCAACGCGACGACGTCCCATGCCTACAAATAAATTTTCTGCTTAGAGAGTATAGTCTAGAAGAGGGCTGCACAAAAATCCATTACCTGGTAGATCAATACAATCCAAGCTCGCTCCTCGCCAGCCGTGACTGGCGCAGTAACGTCTTTTCCTAGATCTTTCGTAACTACACTGCTCTTTGCCAGTCCGTGACTGGCAAAGAGCAGTGTAGTTACGATCTTTCAACTAGGATAGTAGCGGAACCTGATGCAGTTGACGACCTGATGCAGTTGACAACCTGATGCAGTTGACAACCTGATGCAGTTGACATAGTGTCGGCTTTGGTCGTTGTAAGCGGAGCGTGCGATGCAATCACCCTCAACCGTGCTTTTTGCCACTTCTCTCTTAAAAATCGGACACTTCTGCTGTCCGGTGCAACATCCCCAGTTTCATGACACTGGCCCGATTGTCAGTGGCCACTTGATCGTCTTTCCGCGCACAAGCGTCTACATTCGGTATCCGAACCGGCGGACGATTGTGGCGGATCCGAACCAGATCATGTTTTACAACTTATACCAACAGTATGAACGCGCCTCACTGTCGGCGGAAGGGGATCGCTGTGAATGGTTTGCCTTTGCGCCTGATCTGCTCGTCAGCGCGCTCCAAGAGTATGAACCGCAGGTGGCCGATCAACCGGAGCGTCCCTTTACCTTTACTCATGCACCCGGCTTGCCCCAGATCTACTTGCGCCAGCGGCAGGTTGTTGAGCATATCCGCCACACATCCCAACCGGACATCCTCTATGTAGAAGAAACGATGCTCTTCACCCTGGCCATGCTGCTGGCCCATGTTTATCAACAGCGGCGCAAACAACAGCGGCGCGCCCGGCCAACCACCACGCAGCAACAACAGGCAGTCGTGCAGGCCATTCAGGCCGAGTTGGCGACTCGCTTTCAGGAAAAGCTATTGCTGAAGGAACTGGCGGGTAAGGTCTACCTTTCGCCGTATGAACTTTGTCGCATCTTTCGCGCCCATACTGGTTGCACCATCCACCAATATATAAGTCAACTCCGCCTCTGCACTGCCCTGGAAAGCGTGACCGGCGCCGCTACCAATCTGACCGATCTAGCGCTCAACTTGGGGTATAATAGCCACAGCCATTTCACCAGCGCCTTTCGCCAGACCTTTGGCCTCACGCCAACCAGGCTGCGGGCAAACATTTTACCGTAATACAGACTTGAGTCGTCCCCAATCTCCGCAAGAATTTGATAGTCGGCCCAGCGCATTGCCGGTTACACTTCTGCTGGTTCAAACCTTATCAACACAAGTGGGAGGAAAGTATGCGGAAACAAGGATGGCGCAGTCGCTGGCTGCGGATCGGTTGGTTAAGCCTGTTTGGTTCTTTATTGCTGGTGGGCGTCCCTGTGGTCGCGGCCGGCCCTTTTAGCGAAAGCGATGTGGTGATCCTCTATGAATTGCATGGGGAGAACATTGGGGATGGTTTCGGGTGGGTTGGCGCCAATTTGGGTGATTTGGATGGCGACGGCAGCCCGGATTTTGCCACCTCTGCCCCCTTCTATGGCGGTGACCAAGCCACGGGCAAGATCTATGTCTATTCCGGCCAAAGTGGCACGTTATTACATGAAGCCGAAGGCATAGAGGGCAACCGCTTTGGTTATAGCCTCAACCGCGCCGGCGATGTCAACCAGGATGGCACGCCCGACTATATTGTCGGCGGGGCCGGGCCAGCCAATCGCATTGTCGTCTACTCTGGCGCCGATCACAGCATCTTACATGACTTGACCACACCGTCAGAAGTGCGCGAAAACTTTGGTGCTAGTGTGGCCGGCGCCGGCGATGTCAACAGCGATGGCATCCCCGATCTACTGGTGGGGGCCAATCGTGCCGACGTGAGCGAAACAATCACCGACACCGGGCGTGTCTATCTGCTCTCCGGCAGCGACGGCAGCGTCCTCTGGGAGCAGTTGGGCGATACGCCGCAGGGGTTGTTGGGCAGCGGTCTGGGCCAGGTGGGCGATGTCAATGGTGATGGGGTTCCTGACCAGGTGGCGGCGGCGCCTGGGGCGGGTGACAATGGGCTGGGCGAAGCGTATGTCTACTCCGGGGTTGATGGCGCAGCTCTCTACACCTTGCAACCGGTCGAAGAAGCGGCCAGCGGCGGCACTTTTGGCACCTTCTTTGCCGCCGGCGCCGGCGATGTCAATGCGGATGGCACGCCGGACATCTTTGTTGGAGATTATGCCGCGGTGCGGGGTGAGGCCACCGGCACTGGTCGCGCCTACATCTACTCTGGCGTCGATGGTTCCCCGCTCCACATCTTTGAAGCCGAAGCCGATGGCGACGGGTTGGGGCCGGGCCGCGGCATTCCTGACATCAATGGGGATGGACACGCCGATGTGAGTCTGGCCGCCTGGCAATCAAGCGCGGCCACGACTAACGGAGGCAAGGTCTATATTCATTCCGGCAAGGACGGCAGCGTTCTCCATACTGTCACGGGGACGATTGAGCAAGATGCCCTCGGCGTCGATGCGTTGAGCGTGGGTGATGTCAACGGTGATGGTGGCATAGATTATATGCTCACCGCCGTCGGCCAGGACTTTGGCGGCGTCGATGTGGGGCATGTCTACATCGTCACCTTCCAGGCCAAACCAACCATCACCATGCAACCAGCGCTCGTTGGTTGCCAACTGATTCAGGCGGAGTAGGGTTCTTTGCTAATCCTTATCCGTTGGTAACAACGAAGCCCCTACCCACAATAATTCCCCAAACTGCTCTGTGCGAGTCCATGACTCGCCCCGGTCGGGGGCGAGTCATGGACTCGCACAGAGCGGGAAGTTATTTCTGGACGATTACTAAACTCACTGCTTGATCAAAGGCAAGAAGAGTCGGCGTTGCGGTTCTTCGCCCGGCAGTAGCGCAGTCGGCGGGATAAAAACAATGGTGTCGGTCGGGTCGCCGAAGAAGGGGGTATCCGGGTCATCGGAACCGGCCACGGCAGCGCCGGTAATGCCCTGGCTGATGGTGGCCTGGTTGCGCAGCAGGGTGGCGCCGGCGCCTTCGCGAATGATCACAGCAAAGCTGATGGTTACTTGTTCGCCGGCTGCGATCTCGCCCACATCAACCATCACCAACTGTTGATTAGCCTGATTGCCGACGATGACCGCGCCCTTGCTGCTCTGTACGGAGCCGACCACCAACGTGGTGCTTGTATCGGGAATGTCAGTGAGGACGATATTAGTCGCCGGGCCGTTGCCCCGGTTGCGCACCGTAATCTCATAGCCAAGCGTGTCGCCGGGGGAGGGCTTGCCCCGATCCTGTTCATGGGTGAACTGATCCACCAACAGCAGGTCCCGTTTGGTCAACACCAGATCAGGCGCAACCGCCAACAGGAAAATTTCCGCTTCGTCGGCACTTTGGACACGGTTGCCGTCATTGTCGCTCACTTCTGCAGTTACCACCAGTTGGTAACTAGTCGAGGCGGCGCCGACCACATTGGCGGTAAAGACGCACTGATAGACGCCACCGGGGGCCAACGTTTGCGGGACGCGACAGTCGCCGCGCCTATGCAGATCGTTGCCCGCGCTATCAAAGAGCCGCTCCAGGGTCAACGCTTCCGGCCCGTTGTTGACTAACACCACCGTTGTCGTCACCGGGCCGCCGGTTTCCAAGACCCGATTAGGCGCCGCCGTCACCGCCAGCGTTACTTGGGGTGGCACATCCATCACATCCAAATGACTCAAATCGAAATCGGTCACGGCTTGACCATCATCGTCCACACCGGACGCGCTAACGGTTGAGGCAAAGGTTGTGCCGGCTTCACCCGTCAACGTGCGGCTGAATTGGCAGACGACTTGGCTCCGTGGGGCAAGGGTGGCGGGGAGCGCCGGCACACAACTACTGCCGATGTCGCCAAAGCGACTATCCTGCACCCGTTGGATGGTCACACTATCGACGGCGCTGCTATTTTCAACCACCACGGTAAAACGCATGACGCCCCCCGGCTCTTGCAAACTCGTTGGCGATGTGGTCTGGACAACCTTGATGGCGGAAGGTGTATCGGTGACGCCGATGGTCAGCGTGTCTTCATCGCGCACCGGATGATTATCGTCATCCATACCGGCAGCGGTGGTGTGCAGGCTGATCGACGTATTGGCGTCCCCTTGGATCAGCTTGTCGGCGCGACAGGTCAGGGTTGCGCCCGGCGCCAGGGTCAGCGGCAACGGCGTGGCACAGCCCGCCGCCAGATCGCCAAATTGATTATTCGTCAAGCTTTGCAGGGTAATGCTATCTACACTGCTGCCATTTTGCACCTGGACGGTCAGTTCCACCAGGCCCCCGCTTTCGGGAACGCTCACCGGGTTGGCGCTTTGGGTCACACGCAAGATGGCGGGAACATCGACAATCTCAATCGTCTCATAGCCGCTCTGTTGCACCGGCAAACCGTCATCGTCAGCGCCGGTGACAGTGACGCGGCTGGTGTGGCGGGCGCCAATGGGGCCGGTGAAAAATTTGGTAAAGCGACAAGGTAGCTGCTCTCCAGGCTTGATCGTTGTCGGCAAGGCCGGCGTACAGCTAACCGCCAGCGCGGCGCTACGCTGGAAGGGATCTTCGTTGATGGCGTTGGTCTCGACCTGGTCAATCCGAATGTGATCGACGGCACTAAGATTGGCAATCAGGGCGGTAAAAGTAACATCACCCCCCGGCTCCGGCAGGTTAGCGGGGTCGGCGACCTGGATAATGTCGAGGCGCGCCGGCAGGTCGGTGATCTCGACAATTTCCTGGTCACGATCGGCAATAGGCTTGCCATCATCATCGACGCCGGAGGCGGTAACTTCGTTGATATGGCGTTGCCCCACCACGCCGGTAATCGGCGCCACAAAGACGCAGCGGATCTGTTGCTGTGGCGCCAGATCGGCGGGCAGCGCCGGCTGACAATTCCCATTGATCACGCCAAACTGGTCATCGACCACCTGGTCAATGCGTACATGGTCGATCTGGCTGGTGTTGGCGACAGTGACGGTAAAGGTCATGTTTCCCCCCGGTTCGGGGAGACTCGTGCGGGCGGCGCGCTTGGTAACAACCAGGGACGCCGGCAGATCGGTGATCTCGACCCCGCTTTCACGCGCCAGTTGGAGAACGCCGCCATCATCGTCACCCACCGTCGCCTGGACGGTATTCGGGTAGAGGCCGGGGTTGCCGGTTATGTTGGTGGTGAAGGTGCATTCATAGCGGGCGTTGGGTTGACCAGCAGGCGCCAACGTCTGCGGCAGTTGACAGGTGGTGCTGCTGATGGCGCCGCCGGTTGTCGTCAGGTTGCCATAGCGGCTATCAGTCAATTCGCTCAGGGTTAGCCCCTCGGCAGCGCTGGTATTGGCAACAACCACGGCGAAAGTCACCGGGCCGCCTGGTTCGGGAAAGACAGCCGGCGACGGCGTCACATTCAGGGTGGCGGCGGGCGGGGTGTTGACAATCGTCACCAGTTGCTCTTTGGTCAGCGTCAGACTGTTGCCGTCGTCATCTTGGAGTGTTGCGGTGAGGGTGTCGGTATAAGGGCCAGGGACGCCGGTGAGTTGGACGGTAAAGGTACAACGGTAGGTGGCCCCCGATTGGCCTGCCGGCGCCAATGGTCTGGGCAGTACGCAGGTGGTCTGCTGAATGGCGCCGCCGACGGTCGTCACATCGCCATAGGGGGTATCCGTTAACGTTGTCAGCGTGGCCGCTTCGCCAGCATTCTGATTGGTCAACTCCACGGTGTAGAGTACGGCGCCGCCCGGCTCGTTGAGGGTCTCCGGGGCAGCGCTGCGAGTGAGTGTGACCGCCGGCTGGGCGTCACTAAAGGTTACAGTGGCGGACGCCTGCGCCGTGACGCTATTTTGGTTGGGATCGACGACCGTGGCGGTGACGGTATTCTGATGCGGCGCGCCAGCGTTGCCGGCCAGCCGTTTGGTGAGGGTGCAGCTATAAGTCTCGCCGGCGCCGATCACATTAAAGCCGCCGGCCACACAGGTCCCTTGGTTGTGCAGGTTGCCAAAGACCGTGTCGTTGAGCGCGCTCAAGCGCACATTAGTTGCGCTTTGGTTTGTCACCTCAAAGGTGAAGAGAACATCGCCGCCGCTCTCCGGCACAACCAGCGGTGATGCTTTTTTCCGCACCGTCACCCCCAGGCCGGCATTGCGGATGTCGCAGGTGATCAGATCGTTTGGTGTCACGGTCAATGGGGCGGGTAGGGGCAAAATCGAGAGCGTACTGACCGAAAAGTTGCCGTTGGCGTCCAGGCTTTTGCGGGTGCAAGTCGCGGCCACCACCGTCAGGTTTGGCGAGGGGCTTTCTGCTAGGGTGAGGCTGGCCGCCCAGGGCTGGGGCGATTGGGTAGAGCCGGGCGCCCATTGCCAGCGCGCTACACCATTACTGTTGGTGAGCAATGGTTGGCTCAAACCGACAGTACTGGCTGCGCCTGCCACTGGCGCAAGCCATTCATAGGCGTCAGCCGGTTGACCATTTTCGGTAATGGCGACGGTAGCGGTAAAGAGTTGCCCCGCTTTGAGTTGGTAGCCTTGACCGTCGCCCAGATTTTCCCGCTTGATCACACTTAACGAAGCGGCGCATAGCTCAAAGGCGATCCGGCGCAAGGTCGTTTCCAGACCGCTCAGGGTGGTCATTACATAGTCGGCCTGGCCGCTGCGCAAGGTGGCGCCAGGCAAGCGGTCCGGGCCGGAGACAGCGATTAACTTGGCTTCATCCGCCGGTTGTGCGCCGATGCCCACCGCAAAAATATGGGAACCTTGCGCCTTTACCAGATTGACCGCAGGGATGGCCTCGGCGAGCGAAGTGGCGCCGTCGCCGGCGCTAACATTGCCGAATTGACTGATATAGGCATTGGGGTCGCCATCGGTCAGGAAGATGACCAAGGGGGCGGCGCCTTGTGTGCGGTTGATCTCCTCAATTTTGAGGAAGGCCGCTTCCCAGTTGGTATTGCCCTGCGGTTGATAATTATTGTTGAGATAGAGATCAAAGGCGCCGCCGGCGTCCAGTGTGCCACCCGTCCCGGCAGTCACCGGCAGGTAAGTTTCCCCCAGCGGGGCGCGCGCATCCAGGTTAAATTCAACCAGAGCGACGCGTGCGCCGGTGTCGGCCAACAGATCCAACAGGCCGCGCACACCATAGCGGATCGGCGCTTCAAAGCCCTGAAACGAACCTGACTCATCCACGGCCAGCACAATATCCAGGCCGCAACGCCCGGTCAGATCGGGATTGGTGGCGGAGGTGGCCTGGGCGCGGACGGCAGCGGGCAGGCCCGCTAGCAGGAGAAATGCCAGCAGCCCCAACAGTGTCCGTAACGCGCAAACCCATGGGTGTCGCCGTTGACGCGCTGGCCGGTTGGGTTGAGAACGATACCAACGCGCGCCGGAAAGGTACACTTTGTAGAGCGGGAATGCGTTACTTTCTGTGCGGGCTGTGGGTATACGAAGTGTGTTGGGGATCATGGATTATTCCTCACAAATTTGCTAAAAATGAAAATAGTAATGCGTCTAGCGTCTGATCAGCGGCAACCAGGCTTGATGGCGCTGTGGCTCGGTCAGCGTCACTGACACCATGAAGTCCACATAGGCCAGGTGTGCGCCATCGGCTTTCTCTTCTACAAGCAGGTAGAGATAGCGCGCCGCCGGCTCCACTTCCACATCCTGCACCTGATAGAGACCGCCTGCGCTACCCTGACCAGGCAACAGGGGGGTGATAAGTTGAAAGTCAAAGCTACTACTCTGAAGATCAACCCGTTTCCGATACAAATAAAAACCTGCGGTCGCCGCCTCAAAACGGGTTTGCCATCCCAGTTGGATGCCGCCTGCCGTTGTCGTTGCGGCAAAATGATCCAGTACCGTGGTCGGGAAGGTGGTGGGCAACAACGTGGGCATTGGGGTAATGGTCGGCCCGCTTGTCGGAACGGAAGTCGCCTGCGTCGTCGGCGTGCTGGTGGCCGGGCCGGCTGGTGTTACCCTAGCCGTGGCAGTAGGGGTTGCGATAGGGGTGGCGGTGACAACCGACCCCTGAATCGTCACGGCGCCGTCGATCGCCATCCCCGGTATCGACGCACCGTTGCTGCTGCCAAAACTGGGCGCCGGGTCGGCAGCAAAGCGGACAGGCGCACCTATGGTGGCGTCGGTCGCGGGTTGACAGATAGTGCGCAGGCCAATTTCGATTAATGGCGCCCGGTCGGGCAACGTGGTAAAGGGCGGGAAATAGTCAGCCAGCAAAAAGTCTATTTCACTGTCACGATCCTCGTCATTGACCGCTGCCGTAGCGCTGAAACCGGCCGGGGTATGAAACTTAATAGCGTCCGGTCGGCCATCTTTGTTTTGATCGGTCGGGTCAAAGGCTAGACAGCTTTGATCCAGATCAAGCGCAAAGGAGGTGGCCACGATGTTGAAACCATTGTTTTGAAAATGGATGGCAATGGTGATCACTTGTCCGGTCGTCACGGGCGCGGGGGAAACGATTGCCAAAAGGGGGCCGTCCTGGTTGACGGTTACTGATGATGTGCGCAAGGGATGGATCGGCCCAGCCGCCTGCCCTTGGGGCAATGGTACTGCCGCAGCAGGCGCCAAGTCGATCACCAGCAAGGCCAGGACGAACAAGAGAAAAGAGAGCAGAGAAAAGCCAAAGGGGGAACCGGCCCAGCTTCCGGGCAGAGAATAGCCGATGACGAGGGCAGCGGGCCAGACCTGCCCGGAAGCTGGGAGCGAGCGCCCCTCTATTTCGGTTGAGCCACGGAAAAGCGGTAGCGGGTGAACAGTAAAGCGCATAGGTGTCCCAAGTTGCTCTTTTCTAAGAACGCTACAGATGGAACCGAACCGCTTGGCTCCATCTGTATAACAGATAAGACTTTTATTCTTCTGGTCGTACAACCAATGGCAACCAGAGTGCATGGTTGGCGGTTCCGCTAACGATTACGATCCGTTGAATCAACGCAGGGTAGGTGACGAGCGTGCCGTCGGCTTTCTTTTCGACCAACAGATAGCTATACTCGGACCCGACCTCGACATCCTCATCACGATATTCGTAGACGCCTGGCGCCCCCTCAGCAGGAATCAAGCCGGTCAATGGGATGAAGTCACTGCTACCGTCACCGCGTTTACGGTAGATGTAGAAGCCAGCGCTATCGACCTCAAGCGAGGTTTGCCATATTAACCGCACCATTGGCGGATCATCATTAATAAGTTCGGCAACAAAGGTTTGAACGATGGAGGCAGGGGTCGTTCCGATCAATGTTGGCGTGGCGGTAGGTGTGGAAGTGGGCGTCACAGTTGCCACCAACGGGGTGGGTGTTGCCGTGTTCGTGGGCGTGGCCGTGGGCAAGGTGCCGGTCGGCGTAATGGAAGGGGTTGCTGACACTGTTGGCGTTGCCGTTGATGTGGCGGTTGGCGCCGTCGGTGTCGCCGTTGGCACGGTCGATGTGGCTGTTGGCACGGTCGATGTGGCTGTTGGCACGGTCGATGTGGCTGTTGGTACGGTCGATGTCGCCGTTGGCACGGTCGATGTGGCTGTTGGTACGGTCGATGTCGCCGTTGGCACGGTCGATGTGGCTGTTGGAACCGTTGGCGTGGCCGTTGGAACCGTTGGCGTGGCCGTTGGAACCGTTGGCGTGGCCGTTGGCACTGTTGGCGTGGCCGTTGGAACGGTCGGTGTCGCTGTTGGCGTCACGTCAACCGTTATCGAGCCGTTGGTTATGGCGCCGCTAGTGAGCGGTGAGCCGTCAATGGCGCCAAAGGTAGGGAGTTGATCAGGGGCAAAGCGGAGCGATGTTGTCGTCCCCGGTGGGCAAGTGTTTGCATCGCTCCTCACCAAAAATTGAAATTCAACTAGGGGATCCAGCGTCGCCGGCAGGCCAGTTAAAGCAAGGAAAGCTCGATTTAACTCACCAATGGCGCCGGAAGAAGTATCCGAAGTAAAGAATGGTTCAAAACCAGGTTGATAGGTAGAGGAAACATATTGTAAACAACGTTGATCATACTCGATGGCTAAACTTATTGCGCCGACGTTATTGCCATTACTATTAAAGACAACGGGAACGGTTATGGTTGCCCCTGGTGATGCCGTCGCGCTAAAATCAATCGCCAGGGAAGGACCAGCAGCAAACAATCGTACCAGCGAATAGGCAGGATTACGGGTAGCCGCTTGGGCAGTGACGGCAAGCAAAAATAACAAGGCGCCATATAAAACAAAATGCACAAAGATCGTTCTGAAACGCATGGGGATTCCCCTTATCAATCAGCGTAGGCAGTTCGCTATTACCCGGGACAGGGGTAGGGTATACCCGCAAATTGTATAAAAGGACTTGCGCTTTTGGCACAGCATCAACTTTACACAGATTGCGGGTACAGCCCACCTTGGGCAGCGAACGGCCTACCTTGCTAGAAAATCACCGCCGCGAACTACTGCATCCGAATCAGCGGCAACAGAACGCGATTCGCCGGTTGCGCACCAATTTGGATAGCGCCGTCGGTCACTTCCAATGGCAACGACTGCCCTTCATCGTTGCCGAGGGAGCTGTTGACCAACGTAACTTTCGATTCGGTCACGTTGACGCCTTCCTTGACCGCCAGATTGACGGTGGCCACAGCGCCATCGCTCAACAGCGGGAAGGGCGGGATCAAGCCGGAGATCACAATTTCGATGCGGCTTTCATCGGCATTATAGGTGGCGATTGCCAACAGACCATCCGGCGCCTGCAAGCTTACGGCATCAGGCAGACCGTCATTATTGGCGTCGGTGGCATCAAAGCTCAATTCATCACCGTTGAAGTCAACGGCAAAGGCCGCTGCCGCCACGGAATGGCCGGCCGTGCTGAGTTGGACAGGCACTTGCACCGTCGCACCAGGCGTTGCACTCACCGTGCCAACCGTCAGATTCGCCGCATTGGCATTGGCCGCCAACAGGGTGGAGCCACAGACAAAGGCAGAGTTAAAGATCTTCTTGGCCGTGCAGATAATGTCACCGGCATCCAGCAAATTATCCTGGTTGGAGTTACAGCCACGCGGGCTGAAGGTGGTGCGCGTTCCTTTGTAGATGTCGTACCAGAGGTTGCCGTCGCCATCGAAGATTTCGAGACCAGTAGAGGTCAGGTCGCCGGCTTCCAATGCGCCACTGCCGTTACAGTCGCCCAGTTTCACTTCTGTACCGCGCAAAGCAACTACTGGATGATCAGCCGGGTAGACTTCCGCCGACACAGTCACTGTCACTTTAGCCTGGTCAGTCAGTGCATTTGGCGCGTCGTTGTCAGTCATCACATAACTGAAAACATCATTGCCAGTGTACTTGGCATCCGTCGGAATATAACGCACGTTCGTCCCTTGGTTGATGACAATACCCTTGCTGCCATTCGTCACCGAGACCACACTGCAATTGGTGCAGGCTGGATCGGCTGGGAAGTCACCATTGTCGTTATCATTCAGTAACACATTGATATTCGTGACGCCGGGGGCGGGAATCGCGACGGGGTTGCCATCATCAATGGCGTTCGGCGCAGCATTGACATCCACCACTTCGATGGTGAACGTCTTGGTGATGAGACCACCAAAGTTGTCCATGGCGCCGACGGTGATCGAGTAGAAACCTGAAGCTAAACCGACGGCGCCGGTCGCCAGCTCATCATTGTTGAAGGCTAACGGGCGGATCAAGAAGCTGCCATTGCTGTTGCCATATGGCAGGTAAAAACCATAGCTCAAGGTGTCGCCTGCATCTAGGTCGGTAGCCGAGAATTTACCGATAAAGGTATTCCAGGGCGAATTCTCATTTACTTTGTTACTGCTCAACATCAGATTGGTCGGCTTGTTGTTCAGCTTGGTGGCATCTAATGTGATGATCTTGGGGGTGCCATTACCGGTCGTTGGCGTACCGGCGGTGCTGGTGAACCCCGTGATGGGGTTGTTAAGCTGATCGACAAAGGTAAAGTCGAACATAACTGATGGACAGATGACATTGCCCGGTAAGGCTGTTGCGCGGAATTGCACAGTGGCGATGGTTCGGGTGGCACTAGCGCCAGGACCGGCCAGAATCGCCGCCGGGCTGGTGGTCGAAGCCGCAATCATGCGTAGCGCACCGGGAGCAGGCGGGGCATCTGTATCGGCAGGCTGGAAGTAGAAACTACCCGCCGGCAGGGTCGTTGTCACATCATCTGCTAACTGATTATTGGTCGGCACATCCACATCGGTGAGACATTGGTAATAGTTGAGGGTAAAGTCCACCGCGGAGATGTTGACATCAGCACTGTCCAGAATGACATCGATCTTGAAAGTATGGCCGCTGTAGCCATAGGGTTCACTCAATTTAAGCGTGGGCATGCCAGGGCAATTAACTTTGACACTAACCTGGCCGGTTGCCTGATTGCCACTGCTATCCTGGGCTTGATAGGTGAAGTTCACGGTTGTGGGATTGCACAGATTGGGAAGGGCGGGCGCGGTGTAGCGAACCTGATTGCCTTCGACCGCTGTCGTACCGTTGCCGGCGCCGGGGCTACCAACGCTAACGAGCGTAGCAGTATCACTTTCGTTGGCGCCGCCATTGTCATTGCTTAGAACAGGAATCAGCACTGACTGTCCATAGACCACCGTAGCCATATCCAGTAGCGTCTGCGGCGGATCGTTGACCGGCGTAATGCCAACTGTCACCAAAGCGCTCTGACCACAACGGGTAGGCACGACGAGAACGGTACAAATTTGGTACGAAAAGCTGACCGGCGCCACTTGGTTAGCACCTGGTGTGTAATTAATGATGAAGTTGGTAGGGGGGACCAACGTGCCGCCTTGGCTAACGGTGCCATGAGCAGGGCCGGGCACCACCACAACAACCTGATAGCGAGGATCAAACTCAACACCTGTATCGATAGACACAGTTGTATCTTCCGTCGTAGTCGCTGACCGGGGATTGGCGTTCTCCGGATCCGGGGGATCCGGTTGCGCAAAGGCGATCTGTGGGGTTGCCATGACCAACAGCAGAAGCAGGATCACTGATGCTGCTGACCAGAAGCCGCGTAAGGACAAATGGCGTCCACAGGCAGTGGCAATTGTTTGTAAACTCATAATTTGCCTCCAAAAAGGTAGGGGTTGAACATTTACAATCGGCGTCTGCCTCACTTGAGCGAAGCAGCAAACAGAAACGTTTTGGATCTGGTTGAAGCGTCATGGCACTGGTGGTTGGATTACCTCCTCTCGGTTACTACCAGGCGTCGTGGGCGTCATCCTGATGATCGAAGGCGCGACACGGGCGCACGGCCAGCCGTGGGTTGAGCAGAAACGAATATGATGAGCGAAGGAGAGCCGCGCGTCGGTGCAGCGACCGAGGGCGCTTGCCTTCGTTACATCCAATGAGTGTGGGGCAATCCTTGTGGCAACGGTCAATGGGCTACGTTTGCTCTACGCCAAGTAGACGCAGCCGTAAAGTGTGAGTAAAACAAACGACCCATTGACAGTCTCGTCAGAAAGATGTATAGTAGACGCGACAAGGCGCCCCAGAAGGCGGGTTTCCCGCTTTTATGTCACAGGCATTCCCTTCTCTGTCACCGCAAAGTTATTGAGAAGGTTAGCCGGGTTGCTTTGTTACAGGCGGTATAGGGAGGCGATAACTCCCTATACCGCTTTTTTATTCATAACTACTCAGTTTCGAGTCGGTCCGTGACCGGCGTCCCAATCGCCGGTCACGGACCGACTCGGAGCAGGCTTAGTAGTTACCGTTGGATACTGAAAGTCGTTGGTATTCCTGTATGGTGAAGGGCGGCAATGATGGGAGAGCAAACAAGCGGTGTAAGGAACAACGCGAAGGCGATCAGCAATTTATACAGGTATATCCTAAAATAACCACACAACAACTATACTACAAATGACGCAAAAAATAGCTTACAGTTATCTGCCAAAACGACGGTATTTCTACAACTACCCAACGATATTAATACGATTCGTATTTGGTATGTGTGCGCTGATGGTGGCTTTGTTGGGATGATCGCAGGATTTACCGTACAAGTGAAACGTATAGCATTACGTCAATCCTACGAAACCCTGCCATAAAGTATACAACAAATAGCGTAGAAAATAGCTTACACTTAGCTGATAAATCTTATGACTTTCTGATAATTTCCAAACAAATGGATACTAGGCTGTAAGGTTCAACAGTACTTATTTCGACTCCAGGCAGTAATCGCACGGTAAATTGCCAGCACCTCAGCGGCCTTGGTACGATTGGCGCCGTCGCAGCTAATGTGGCGTTGCACGCCAAAGTATTGCTGTTCGTCAGCGGTAGCGTAGAGGGCGCGTGTAAAGGGGGTGTCGTGGTTGGAAATGATCACGGTGATCCCGCGATGGCGAAGCAAGTCCGCCATCTCCGCCAATCTTTGTTGTTCGTCGGCGCCAAAACCTTCGGCGCGATAGCTGGTAAAGTTGGCGGTGGCGGAGAGGGGCGCATAGGGCGGGTCGCAATAGACCACATCGCCGGCTTGCGCATCAGCCATTGTTGTCACAAAATCTTGCACCTGAAAGGTGGCGGTTTGCGCCTTTTGCTGAAACGAGAGCATTTCCGCCGCCGGGAAATAGGGCTGTTTGTAGCGGCCAAAGGGTACGTTGAATTCGCCACGAGCATTGTAGCGGCAGAGGCCGTTATAACAATGTTTATTCAGGTAGAGAAAGAGAGCGGCTTTTTCCAGCGGATCGCGCGTACCGTTGAATTGGCGACGTAACGTATAGAAAGTGACCTCATCGTTATTGGTCGGCGTAAAGAAAGTAGCACAGTGGGCAATAAAGGCTTGCCCGCCCTGTTGCAGTTGCTGGTATAGGTTAATCAGATCGGCATTGGCATCGGCCAGTAAGTATGCCGCGTAGTCGGTGTTCAAAAACAGGGCGCCGGAGCCGACAAAGGGTTCTAACAACCGTTTGCCCGGCGGGAGGAGCGCCTTAATGCGCGCCACAATCCGCAACTTCCCGCCGGCCCACTTCAGAAATGGCTTCACACAAACTCCTCAAACGATGATGATGGTGATTAGCGATACAATTACAGGACTTACGCACAACGAGACCTCCGGGAGGTGGGCGCAACAAGTTTGGCTAGTGGAAATTGTGTTTACCCACCTCCCGGAGGTCTCGTGAGCCGTCGTCTTGCGTAAGTCCTAAATCAATTGTTTTCCAGTAACTACTCAGCCCGCTCCTAGCCAGTCCGCGACTGGCGGCCCATCGCCAGTCACGGACTGGCTAGGAGCTGAGTAGTTACGTTTTCCATTAATGATTGATCACCTTTAATTCCCGCCCCACCCGCTCGAAGATCGTCAATGCTTGTTCTAGATCACTTTGACTATGGGCAGCAGAGTTCATGACGCGAATGCGCGCTTTGCCCATCGGCACGGCGGGGAAGCCGATGGCAATGGCAAAGATGCCTTCGGCAAAGAGGCGGCGACTGAATTGTTGGGCCAAGGGCGCTTCACCCAGCATGATGGGCGTGATCGGCGTCTGGCTATGGCCGATGTCAAAGCCCATCTGGCGCAGCGCGCCTTGCATCACCCTGGCGTTTTGCCAGAGGCGATCCACCAGTTCGGTTGATTCGGCCAGCACTTTGGTCGCTTCGATACAAGCGGCGACATCAGGTGCGGTCATGGCGCTGGAAAAGAGGAAGGGGCGCGCCCGCTGGCGCAACCACTCGACAATACGCCGGTTTCCCGCCACCAGACCACCGACAACACCAAAAGCCTTGCTCAAGGTTCCCACTTCCACATGAACGCGACCATGCAGATCAAAGTGATCAACAATGCCGCGCCCGCCTTTGCCCAGCACACCCTCGCCGTGCGCGTCATCGACCATAACCAGCAGGCCCTGTTCTTCAGCCACGGCGACAATATCGGGCAGCGGCGCAATATCGCCATCCATGCTAAAGACGCCATCGGTGATGATCAGCCGTCGTCCCCCTTGTTTGCTCTGGGCAATCTTGCGACGCAGGTCATCAATATCATTGTGGGCATAGCGCACCACTTCGGCGCGGCTCAGGCGACAGGCGTCAATAATGCTGGCGTGATTCAATTCATCAGAAAAGATCAGATCATCCTTGCCAACCAACGCCGGCACGACAGCAACATTGGCCATAAAGCCGCTCTGGAAGGTGATGCACGCTTCGGCCTGTTTGAAAGCCGCCAACCGCTCTTCCAATTCAACATGCAAGGCCATCGTGCCAGCAATCACCCGCACTGCGCTCGGCCCAATGCCATAGTGATCAATCGCCGCCTTGGCCGCCTCCCGCAAGCGCGGATGATTCGCCAGCCCTAAATAATTATTCGCACAGAAATTGAGCAAGCGTCGCCCATCAATGGTTACCCAACCATCCATCGCCGATTCAATCGTGCGGATGGTAAACAACAAGCCGGCCTGCGCCAACTGCTCCCGTTCTTCATCAATCCAAGCCAGTAGATCACTCATTATATTGCTCCTTTGTTGGACAGGTAGACAGGCGAAACAGAGAATTGTCGATACAGCTCTGTCTCCCTGTCTCCCTGTTTCCCTTGCTTACCCCATTGTATCACATCGGTTGCAACTGAGGTGTACAAGATTGAAATTATCATGTACAATGAAGGGCAAATGGTAACTACTCAGCCCGCTCTCAGCCAGTCCATGACTGGCGCCAGTCATGGACTGGCTGAGAGCAACTAGACTGAGTAGTTACGGCAAATGTTTGTGAGTTCCCCACCAAAGGCGCTCGCTTGTTCCTATGATTTGTGATCCATCGCCCAACCGCCAGACTTTTGAATTGTACACGCAGCACGCAACACAAATCATGACTCACGAAACCAGAAAGTAGGCAGAGCAAAACCAAATATGTCCAATCCAGAATCCTTTCAAGCCAGAACCAACGTCTATGCTGTCAATGACCTTCAGCCGTCCGGTCAAGAGGGTGAACCAGGGCGACGCCGCGCCTTGCTCCGTGACCAGGACGGGCTAATGGCGACCCAGCCGCCGGCTGAACGCGCCATTCTGGTCGGCGTCGAACTGTCGGGCTACCCCAGTTTACTTAGCCTGGAAGATTCGTTAGCCGAACTAGCGCTCTTGGCCAAGACCGCCGGCGTCATCGTCATCGGCAAAGTCACTCAGCGCATGGAGACACCCAATCCAGCAACCTTTATCGGCTCCGGTAAGTTGGAAGAGTTACATAGCTATGTCTTGGAAACCGGCGCCAGCGTGGTGATCTTTGACGAAGAGTTGTCGCCGCGCCAGCAGCGCGACCTGGAAAAAGTGCTGGGCGAGAACATCAAAGTGATTGACCGCACCGCACTGATTCTCGACATCTTTGCCCGTCATGCCCGCACCCGCGAAGGCGCCGTCCAAGTCGAATTGGCGCAGTATGAATACCGGTTACCCCGCCTGACTCGCGCCTGGACGCACTTAGCGCGCCAGAGCGGTGGTCGCGCCGGCGGCGCCAGCGGCGGTGTCGGTGTGCGTGGGCCTGGTGAAACGCAGTTGGAAGTGGACCGTCGTGAGATCAGCCGACGCATTGCCTTTTTGAAAAAGCAACTGGAAGAGATCCGCCAGCAACGCAACTTACATCGGCAACAACGACGCGCCTCCGGGTCGCCGGTGGTCGCCCTGGTTGGCTATACGAATGCCGGCAAAAGCACGTTGCTCAATACATTGAGTGATGCCGATGTCCTCTCGGCGGATCAACTGTTTGCCACCCTGGATCCGACGACGCGCCGCACTGAATTGCCCAGCGGCCAGACCATCCTGCTGACCGATACGGTCGGTTTTATCCAAAAGCTGCCGACGATGTTGGTCGCCTCTTTCCGCGCGACATTGGAAGAGGTGACGGAAGCCAATGTGCTGCTCCATGTGGTCGATCTTTCCCATGCCAACATGGATGAACAGGTGGGCGCGGTAGAAGAGGTGCTGGAAGAGTTGGGAGCAGGCGACAAGTTGGTGATCACAGCGCTTAACAAAGCGGATCGGATCGATCTGACCGACGCGGAACAACAGGAGCGCATCAAGGATGCCCTGGCTGCCTATCCCAATGCCGTGGTTGTCAGCGCCCTCACCGGCGCCGGGCTGGATGATCTGCGCACTACCATCGATCAGGTACTCTACAACCAGATGGCGCCGGTGGATGTTTTGATCCCCTACAAGCATGGTGAACTGGTCTCCTTCTTCCATGAACATGGCTTTGTAGAACAAGAAGAACACACCGCTGACGGCACCCATTTGATTGGGCGGATGCCGGCTAATTTGGCCGGTCGTTATGCGAATTATTGGACGCAACGGTAAAAGCAAGCAGGTACACTGTACCCGTCCGGGTGCAGCGTACCTGCTTTTGAAATAAAATTTGCTAATTGATGAACCAAGTAAAAGGCGCATAATGGTAGGGGCGTCCCCTTGCGGGCGCCCGCAAGGGGACGCCCCTACCATTATGCGCCACAATGAAGGAGCTTTTATTCATGAGCGGTAACACGTTAACGATTACCGATAATCGCACTGGCAAGAGCTACGAGGTGCCGATTGAAAATGAAACGATCAATGCCCTGGCGCTGCGCCAGATCAAGGTCAACGCCGATGACTTTGGCATGATGGTCTATGACCCCGGCTATGGCAACACCGCTGCCTGCAAAAGCAGTATTACCTATATTGACGGCGATAAGGGCATCCTTGAATATCGCGGCTACCCGATTGAGCAACTGGCCGAACAGAGCAACTTTCTCGAGGTCGCTTATCTGCTGGTCTATGGCGAGTTGCCCGACCAAGCCACCGCCAAGGCGTGGGAGTACAAAATCTGTCACCACACCTTTGTTCATGAGAATCTGACCGATCTGATGAAGTCGTTCCGTTACGACGCCCACCCCATGGGGATGCTCATTAGCGGGCTGGCCTTTATGTCCACCTTGCACAAAGAGGCCAAGAATGTGGAAGACCAGGCGACGCGTGACAAGCAGATCCTGCGCATTCTGGGCAAATTGCCCACCGTCGCCGCCTTTGCCTATCGCCACCGCATTGGTCGCCCCTACAACTACCCGAATAGCGATTTGGGCTACACGGCCAACTTCCTCTATATGCTCGACTATATGAATCAGAGCAACTACGAAGTCAACCCAGTGCTGGCCCGAGCGCTCGATGTTCTCTTTATTCTCCACGCCGATCATGAACAAAATTGCTCCACCTCGGTGATGCGCGGCATTGGCTCGGCCAATGCGGATCCTTATAGCGCCATGGCCGGCGCCACGGCGGCGCTCTTTGGTCCCCGCCATGGCGGCGCCAACGAAGCCGTTATCAAGATGCTAGAGGAGATCGGCGACGCCAAACAAGTGCCGATCTATGTGGAGCGGGTGAAGAAGGGCGAGTTCCGCTTGATGGGCTTTGGCCACCGCGTTTACAAAAGCTATGACCCGCGCGCCAAGATCATCAAGAAGCTGGCCGATGAGGTCTTTGCCGTGACCGGCAGCAATCCACTCCTTGATATTGCCCTTGAACTGGAAAAGGTGGCGCTGAGCGACGAATACTTTATCAAGCGCAACCTCTACCCCAACGTTGACTTCTACAGCGGCATTATCTACCAGGCAATGGGCTTCCCGCCTGATATGTTCACCGTCCTCTTTGCCCTGGGTCGCGCTCCCGGCTGGCTGGCCCAGTGGAATGAACTGGTGCAAGACCCCGAACAACGCATTGCCCGTCCGCGTCAGATCTATCTCGGACAGCGGACGCGGGAGTATGTGCCGTTGGCGCAGCGCTAGTGGTGACAGGGTGACATAGTCGTCTAGTTCACCTTGTCACCCTGCCATCGTTACCGTAGCACCCGCACATCCCCCTCCCGCTTGGTGATGCGGCGGGCGTCCATCTCTTCCAAAATAGCTTGAGCGTATTTGCGGCTGGTGTCGAAGAGGTCGCGCACTTGGGCGAGGGTGATGGAACCTTGTTGTTGGGTGGTGGTGCGCACGCGGTCGATGATGACGGTGAAGTCGTCACGGCGGAAGAGGACGTTGCCGCTGATGCGCACCAGCAAGCCTTGCTCCAACATGGCTTCTAATAGTTCATTCTCATTGCCTAACTGGCGCAGCACATCGGCTTCATTAGGTGGGCTGTAAGGCGCAGCGGCAAAGCCAGCCAGCACATAGTCCACCAACTGTTGTTGATGCAGGGTAAATTGAACGCTAAAGCCGGCGCGCCAGAGTAAGCTTTCATCACCGGCCACCGCTCCTTCTTGTTGCATCCGCTCCACAATGGCATTGAACAGCCGTAGCGGTAGCTCGCTGCCGGGTAGCGCGCTTTGTAAACGACTGCGCAACTCACCACGCGCCATGCCCCGGCGGAGGGGCATCTGTTGATGGAAGCGGTCGAGCAGGTCGCGCAATTGTTGTTGAACGCGTTCCCATACATCAATCGTCAACAGGGCTGGTTCTGCACCTTGGGCTAACTGCGTCACTGCGCCACTATTCATCAACTCGTTTAAAGCATCCTGCGCCACGGTTAGATCCAATTCACTCTGCGCTAACAAGGCTTTGGCGGTCAGGAAAGGGTGGCGACTGAGCGTTTGGAGCAGAATTTCATCGGGGGAGCCTTTGGCCAGCGTTTGTAAGCGAGCAAGAATAGTTGGATCAAAACGTCGCCAGCGCCGACGTGGGTGGGGGCTGAGAACAATGCCGCCGCCCAAGGTAGCGCTGGGCGAAGGCTGGCGCAAAATATAACGGTCGCCAGAGACGACGACGGCAGGGCGTTCCAGGCGTAACTGAAGCCAGCCGGTTTGCCCCGGTTCCAAGGCTTCCACTCCTAACAGCCGCACCGTCGCCGGAATTTCGGCGGCGCCGGTAAAGAAATCAACGGCCTGATTATGGACGAGGGGACGTGCAGCGTCGGCTAAGAGGCGAAATTGGACGTCAATGAGCATGGTCGTCTGGATCGTGCCTGGTTTGGCGACAACATCGCCGCGCCGCACCTGGTCGGTGTCAACGCCGCTGAGGTTGATCGCCAGCCGGCTGCCGGGTTGACTCTGTTCCAGTTGTTGCTTATGGGTTTGCATCCCCCGAATACGCGCCTGGTGGCCGGTGGGCAAAATTTCCACGGCGTCACCCACGGCAAAATGACCGTCGCTCAATGTTCCCGTTGCCACGGTGCCAAAGCCGCTTAGGCTAAAAACCCGATCCACCGGCAAACGGGGGCGGGCGCGATTGCGACGCGGCGCCAGTTGGCCGAGGGTGCGCGCCAGGGTGCTGCGTAGGTCGATCAAGCCCTTCCCGGTGGTGGCGCTGACAGGAACAATCGGCGCATTGGCGAGGTGAGTCTGCTGCAAGAGGTCGGCAATGTCGAGTTGCACCAATTCCAACCATTCGGGGTCGTCAATGAGATCAACTTTGGTCAGCACGACCAACCCCGCCGGCACGGCCAGCAGGTCGAGAATCGCCAGATGTTCCCGCGTTTGGGGCATCACTCCTTCATCGGCGGCGATGATGAGCATGGCGGCGTCAATACCGCCGACGCCGGCCAACATGTTTTTGATAAAATCGATATGACCCGGTACATCAATGATGCCGACGGGTTCAGCAACGGTTGCGCCATTGACGCCGCGCATGGGCAACTCAATCCAGGCAAAGCCCAGATCGATGGTCATGCCCCGCTTCTTTTCTTCTTGTAAACGATCAGGATCAATGCCGGATAAGGCGCGCACCAGGGTCGATTTGCCGTGGTCCACATGGCCGGCGGTGCCGATTACACGCATGGGAATAATTGACCTATGACGGGCGGGAATCAAAATCAGTTAAGGAAACACTATCGAGCGCTTGATCAAGCCAATGCGTTAACTGCTCAATGTCGTGCGTTGCCTCAATCGCTTGGATGACGTTAGCCGGTAGCGGACCAAACTTGTGTTCCAAGACCTGTAGGATACTCTGCTGTTTGCCACGTTGTTCGCCACGTTGTTCGCCACGTTGTTCGCTTTCTTCTAGCGCCTCTTGCACAGTCGATACTTTTTGTAACGCTTCCGGCACGGAACGGAAAAACTCATCAATGTAGGGCCAGGTTTCCTCATCGATTTGTAGCTGCATTTGCATTGCCTCCATAATCTTTCGCCATACTACGCTGGGATCGTTCAACAAACCGACGTCAAGCGTCAAACGCAGGTAATCCACTAAACCCTGCTGAATACATAACTCAATAAAATCAGCCAGTTTTGCACCGCGAGCCAAAGGGAGCAAAGGATAATTCGCTGGTTTCAACGTCAGCTCCGTCGGGTGAATAATCCACACCGGCAGTTGATGCTCATGGTTACAGTAGATGCCAGGTTCCGCCGTTGGTACAAAACGAAAGTGGGCTTGTAGATCATCCAACACTTTCGTGGGCCGTGTTACACAAACAATTGTCACGGTGCGTTGATCGGGCATTTCGGCGATGGCGCGCGTCGGCAATTCAGCGGGAAGCTCGGCGGCTTCGTTATCTTCCTCAGGTTTCTCTTTCTCAACCGCACCAACACCCCATGCTCGCATCATAATGACATTAAAATCGACGGCCGTCAAGGGGTCATGATACCCTTTGAACTCTAGCGCATTGACCGTACGGAAATGGGCAAAGACCGTTTCTGCCAATTTACCTAGATCAGCCGGCGTACAGGTGACTATGAGATCAATCGCCCGGCTGCGGGCGAAGACTTCATATTGGGTAATGGCTGGGATCGCTAGCTTTGTAAAGTACTGCTGGTAATAGGCTTTGGTTGTATCGTCAAAAGGTTGTTTCACAATAGGCGCCCACACGAATTTCGGGTTGAATCTTACTACCTCATTATACTCATTATAACAGAAAAGCCGGGTGATGAACACCCGGCTTTTGCTCAAATGAAGCAATGTGTTAGCTACCCGCGCGCCGACCCATTCGACCCACCATAATCGGGCGCTTCGCCCACCATGATGCCACTAGTGCGCCGTTGGGCATTCTGGCTGGCATAGAGTTCGGCGTTGCGGCGTTGGCGTTGCCATTCTTCTTGCTGGTGGCGCATCTGTTCATCACGGCCGCGGATCGCCTTTTCCGTGCCTTCGAGCCACGCTTGGGCGACGCCGACAAAGTAGTTGCCGTACGATTCTTGTAGTTTCCAGACCTCTTGCACCAGCGTTTCGATCACTTTGATGTCGTGGTGAATCGGGGGGAAACGTTCGACGACTTCGCGGTTGTATTTGTCCTGTTCCGACCAGAGATGTTCCTGGCGTAATTCGCCTTTGCGGCGCTTCTTCTCAAAATCTTCGCGGAATTCGTCCATCTCGCGGCGGATGCGCTCTTCGGCCAGCCGTTGCAACTCTTGCACTTGGGCCTGTTCTCGCAAAATCAGATCCTTAAATTCTTGCATTTCATTAACGGCCCGGCGACTCACATCAACCTGCTGGGCAAAGCTTTGCACCCGTTCATAGGCTTGGGCGACAATAGTCTTCTGCTCTTCGATTGTTTCCTGCCAGCGGGTCAACACCTGTTCGCGATCGACGACCATGGCACGGGTGCGTTCCATAAACTCGACCTGGCGATTACGCAGCGCCTCGACCATTGGCGGTAATTTTTCATATTCGGCCTGATTCTTGCGGATGCCTTCCTCAAAGAGGGGCAGACGACCGGCAACCGCTTCGGTGCGTTTGAAAAGTTCGACGGTTTCCTGTTGCAATTGCGCAATACGTTTGGTGTCACTGGTGCGCTGTTCGGCCAGGAAGGGGATTTGGCGGGTGCGCTCTTCGATCTCTTTCGCCAGACCACCGATCTGGTTACGCACCCCCATGATCAACTCAGAAAGGCGTTGGTCTTCCACGGCGCGTAACTCAATCGCTTCTTCAACGCGCGAGATGCGGGGCAGTTCGCGACGCACTTCGCTGATTTCACGGCTCAGGACTTCGCGGTCGCTTAGGCGCGACCGCTCTAATTCGCGCTGCGTCTGCGAACGAACTTCCTCGGCCCGTTCGACCAGGGCCGCAAGCTCGACTTTGGCATTGTTGATCGACTGTTCGATCTGATTAAAGCGGCCCAAATGACCTTGCGTTGCTGCCAGCCGCGCTTCCAATTCCTGAATCCGGCGCGCTTGTTCAATCACATCAGCCGATTGGGCTTCAATCCGTTGTTGTAAGCGTGCAATCTCAGCGCGGTCACGCCGATGTTCTTCATCCAACCAATTTACCATCTGTGCTAACTGTGCAATATCCATCGGACCCCCACCTTATTTACCTAGCCGCATCTACTTAGCCGCATCTACTTAGCCGCATTTACCTAGTGTTCTAATCGTCTAATTCTTAAAAAACGCACGTAGGCGTGCGCTATCGGCACGAGGGCGTGCCGCCCCTCCTTTATTTATGTATACCCTGTTCAGCGCAATGATCAGAAAACAACGTAGAGCATACTACCTTTGGCTAGTATACCACCCTTCGCCATTCCCCTCAAACCGACCCACCATTTTCAGCTTTGTACCAACGCGTCTTATTTGTCTCCCTGTCCTTCCCTGACCACCCTCGGCCATGTAAGCTTGACGTAAAAATGGCGCCGTTAATCGATTCACCGGTTTGACCGATTCCTAAGGGAACGGTAAAATGATGGTATGTGACTGATTAGAAGTTGTAGGGGCGCCATTGTATCGACCGGATCACCACCGCGGGATGAACGTTCATACAAGCAGACCTCTCAGAGAGCCACCAAAACCGCCTATGCGCATCGGCATTGATGCACGTTTGACATACCATCAGCCGGCTGGGATTAGTCGCTATACCTGGTATCTTCTACGTGCTCTCGCCCAACTAAATCAACACGACGAATTTGTCGTTTTTCAACATCGCCGACATCGCGAGCCGCTGATCGATCAAAAAAACTTTCGCCGCAGCACGCTTTATGCGCCGGTGCATCATCGCCTTGAACAGTTTCTCCTACCGGTTGAACTCTTCTGGCAATCGCTGGATCTGATTCACAGCACCGATTTTATTGCACCGCTCTACTCCCCCATTCCAGCAGTGATAACCGTGCATGATCTGGCGTTCTTTCACTGGCCCAATTTTTTGACCAAAGACAGCGCCGCCTATTACGGCCAAATTGACCGCGCTGTGCGCCATGCCCGCCATGTGATTGTCCCCAGTGAAAGCACCAAAAAGGATCTCATCGGCATCCTGGGAACGCCGGAAAAGAAGATCAGTGTCATCTATGAAGCGGCCAATCCCTCCTTTGCCCCGCTGGCGATTGAACCGGCGCGACAGGCAGTGTGTGCCAAATTTAAGATTCCGAACAAATATATCTTATTTGTAAGTACAATCGAACCACGGAAAAATGTGGATGGGTTGCTTCAGGCTTATCACTACCTGTGCGAAAAGTATAACCCTGGCGAAGTGGCCCTGGTTCTCGCCGGTAGCCACGGTTGGTTATACGAAGAAACCATTGCGCTAGTAAAAAAACTCAATTTGCAAGACCGTACTTTTTTCCTGGGCCGGGTCAGCGATGAGGATCTGCATCAACTCTATGCCGGCGCGCGCTGTCATGTTCACCCCGCTCATTATGAAGGCTTTGGGCTGCCGCCGTTGGAAGCAATGGCCTGCGGTACGCCGACGATTGTCAGCAACACGAGTAGCCTGCCCGAAGTAGTGGGAGATGCTGCGCTACTGGTCAACCCCGCCGACAGCGAGGAGATTGCAGTCGCCATGCACCGTCTGCTCAGCGATGATACTCTCCATGCTGAACTACGCGAAAAGGGCTTAAAACGGGCCCAATGTTTTAGTTGGGAAACGGCGGCGCGTAGCACGTTGGATGTCTACCGCAAAGCCATCAGTGCGCCGGCGGCTGTTCACACGCTACCAGGTGCGACGCCGAATCAATCGTCAAACAAACAGACGACTCTTTCCTAGTAAATGATCATAGCGACCCATCGTCGTGAAAATTCTCTTTCTTACACCACAACTGCCCTACCCGCCCCGTCAAGGTACGACCATCCGTAACGATGGCCTGATCCGTCATTTGGCAGAACGGCATATCATTGATTTGCTGACCTTTGTCACCCCAGAGCAAGAGCCGGATCATAACAGTCCACTCTACCACGCCTGTCGCCGCATTGCCTATTTGCCGCAGCCGGTGCGTTCGGCCCAGCAACGGGCCATCGATACGCTGCGCAGCCCCTTCCCCGACATGGCGCTCCGGCTGGAAAGTCCGGCGATGCACACACTTGTGCAAAGCTGGTTGGCCGATGGTTATGATCTTGTCCAAGTTGAAGGAATCGAGATGGCGCAATATGGCTTTCATGCGCTCGCTCACCAATCGGCGGGGACGCAGCGGCCATACCTCATCTTTGATGATCATAATTGCGAATATCTGCTCCAACAACGCAATGCGTTGACAGATCTGCGCCACCCCAAACGCTGGCCGGCGGCCGCTTACAGTCTGATCCAATGGCAAAAGCTACGCCGCTATGAACGCCAGATCTGTCAACGCGCCGACGCTGTCCTGGCCGTTAGCCCGGTCGATCAAGCAGCGCTTCAACGCTTGGCTCCTGACACCACCATTGCCATGATTGCCAATGGCATTAACATCGATCAGGCCAACTCAACGCCCGCCACCCACCACCCGCCACCCGCCACTCCCACGCTCCTCTTCACCGGCAAAATGGACTATCGCCCCAACGTGGACGCTGTGTTATGGTTTGCCGATGAGGTGTTGCCATCGATTCTACTGAAAGCGCCTGAAGTACGCTTTCAGATTGTTGGCATGAACCCGCATCCCCGGCTGGATCGCCTACGCGATACCCCAGCCATTGAGATCACGGGCGCGGTCGAATCAGTGGTTCCCTATTTCGCAGCGGCGACAGTCTATGTTGTCCCTCTGCGCGTGGGCGGCGGTACACGGTTCAAGGTGCTAGACGCCATGTTGCATCACAAAGCAATCGTCAGCACGACGCTTGGGGTCGAAGGGCTGGGGGTAAGCGATGGTCAGGAGTTGTTGCTGGCCGACACCCCCGTCACCTTTGCTGCTGCTGTGCTACGGCTCCTCGAAGACGCCAACAACGCCGGGTGGTTGAGCAAGCAGTTGGGCGTCAACGCCAACCACTTTGTCAAACAACACTACAGTTGGGAGGCCATCATTCCCCGCCTGGAAAGCGTCTATCAACAATTGCACGAGTCAGAACCCTAAGGGCGCACCACACGACAACAGATGAAGGTAGGAACGGATTGACTGGCGACAGAGCGAAAACCGACAAAACAGAGAGGTTCATTCAAAAATAACAGACCTTGTGTTGATATCCATTTTGGACGGTGCAGACATCCGTTCCTGTCCCGGGAATCCACTGGGCGCCGCGGTCGTGTCTTGGGGTTATTCCAAGCAATAAAATATCCATCCCGTAGAGGGCGTACCCTTGCGGTCGCCCCCTACGGGATAATCAATTTTGTGGATTAGCCTAGCTTATTACACATAGAGCGCGCCCTTGTAGTCGCGCTGTGTGTTAGAAGGGAGACAACATGTCTACACAAAAAGAGATCCGGGTTGGCTTTATTGGCGCCGGTTGGACAGAACGGGTACAGATTCCCATGTTTCGGCGGGGTGGGTTGGTCGCCCAGGCAATCAGTTCCGGCAACCCAGCCAACGCACAACGAGTGGCGCAGCAATTGACCATCCCAGAGGTTTATACGGATTGGCGTGAACTAATCGCCGCGCCGACAGTCGATGTCGTGAGCATTGTCACGCCGCCCCATCTTCATGCCGAGATGGCGATTGCCGCATTGCAGGCCGGCAAACATGTGATCTGTGAAAAACCGATGGCGCGCAATGTGAGCGAAGCCGAAGCGATGTTGGCCGCTGCGCAAGCGGCCCCCAATCAGCTTGCCATTATCGACCATGAACTGCGCTTTCATCCCCAGCGGATTCATCTACGCCGCCTCCTGCGCGAAGGCTATACAGGCGAACTAATTGCGCTTCACCTGGATCGACTGGGGAGCGAACGACTGAAGGCTGATCTACCGTGGGGCTGGTTGGCTGATGCAGAGCGGGGCGGCGGGATGTTGGGGGCCGTCGGCAGTCATCTGCTCGACCTGGCACGCTGGCTAGTCGGGCGCATTGATAATCTGACCGCGCAATTGCAAATCGGCCATACACGCCGCCAAGATCCAGCCACTGGTATCACCCAACCGGTGACGGCGGATGATCACGCCCACCTCTTGCTCCGTTTTGCCAACCATGCCCAAGGGACGATCACCGTGAGCAGTATAACTCCGGGCGGCTACGGCATGACGATTACCGCCATCGGCACCAAAGGCGCCCTCCGCCTGGATAACCAGGATCGCCTCTGGGGCGCCCAGGGCGATGCCTTGCACCAAGGCCAATGGCAACCCATCGAAACCGGCTTCCCACCCGCCGAAATCGCCGATCTTCAGGGCAAATCGCCCTTTATCATTGCCAGCTACTACCTTGCCAAACGGCTGGCCGAAGCGCTCCCCGCCGGGGAAACCTTGCCCCAAGAACCGGCCAGTTTTTACGACGGTCTTGCCGTCCAACGCTATCTCGACGCCGCCCGCCAGAGCGCGCGGGAGACACGGTGGGTGCAGCCGTGACTGGGTGACAGGAGGACAGGAGGACAGGAGGACATAGCCGTCTAGTTTCCCAGTCACAGCTTCACCTTGTCACCTTGTCAGTTTCACCGTCCCCACGAAATCCGCTCTTCCAGCCAGTCACGGCTGCCGCTGCCGTAACTGGCATCAAGGTCGAAAAGTTTGCGTTGGTCGCTGCCGTCGGTGCGCATGGCGTAGACCGACCATCGGCCGTCGCGATTGGTGACAAAGGCGATGTAGTCGCCATCGGGCGAGGCAGTGGCCAGACCGTCTTGGCCGGCGCTGTCGGTCAGTTGGATGGCGGCGCCGCTATTGGGGTTGATGCGATAGATGTCCCAGTTGCCGTTGCGGTTGGACATGGCGAGGATCTCATAGCCCAGGTTGTCGGTTGGAATGTCGCCCGGCCAACGGGTGACGGAGGTCGGTTTGCTGCCGTCGGTGCCGACCAGGAAGATACCGCAATTGCTGGCGTTCTCCCAAACATCGCAGCCGTTATAGGCAATGCGGCTGTCCAGCAAGAAGACCGGGTAGGCGCCAAAGAGTTCCCACGCTTCAAACATCATCGGGCCGATGGGTTGGGCATAGTCGGTGTCGTTGTGCAAGTAGAGCCGCCGCCGACCATCGCCGACGCGAGTTGAGTCGAAAACTAACATTTTGCCTGTGGGCGCCCAGTGCGGATGGGCATCTTCCGCATAGGCGCTGATCGGCACCGGATCTTCGCCGTTCGGGCCCATTAACACCACATTATCGATTGCCCCACTATCGCCGTTGGCGGCCAGGTTGTTCTGCGGACTAAAGTCTGGTTGGCGGCGGTTGCGCACAATCGGCCAGCTTTCGCCAGTCGCCAGGGAATAAAAGACTAAATCATAACGATCACGGGCGGCATCCCAGCGCGTGTAGGCAATCCGTCCCCCCAGTTCACCCACCGCTGTCACTGCGGGTGGCGCTGTGGGTGACAATTCAGTTGGCGTTTCCGTCGGCGTTTGGGTGGGCGTCGCCGTTGGGGGTTCAGTGGGCGTATCAGTCGGCGATGGCGCCGTTGTTGGTGTGTCGGAAGGTGTAGGCGCTGGCGTATCCGTTGGGGGTGGCAACGTAGCCGTTGGCGTGGGGGGTTCCGGTGTATCGGTGGAAGTGGATGACGGTAAGACCCGCACCGTTGGCGGTGCATCTTGTGTGCCGACCAAAGCAGCCAGTGCGCCATTTTGTTCGGCGCTGCTCATGGCGACTACCATTGTATTGGCGGCGGTGCCCAAGGCGATTTCGGTCAACGGTTGGCTGCCGGCAAGGGTCAACAACGTTGGAGGGAAAGGCGGGGTTAAGCCTTGGGCGGTTTGCAACGGGGCGCCAATCGCTGGAGTGCGCACGCTGTCTAAGATGGGTTGCGCCCAGTTTGTCCACGCCAGGCGCGTCAACGTGAGGGCTGACACCAGCAACGTGATGGTCGCGAGGAGGGGAAATGAAACAAAGCGCGGCGTCACCTGCGGTTCCCGTGGTTGCCGGCGGGCATGGGCATAGGTGTAAGCCGGCGTCGGTGGTACGAGTGTCACCGGCGTTACTTCCGCTGTCGCCAAGGGAGGTGTAGCCGGCGTTGAGGGTGGTAACAGCGTGGCCGATGACACCGGTTCCTCGACAATGGGTGGCGGTGGTGGCTCACCATGCAAAAAAGCTTGGGCAAAGCTGCCAGCCTGTTGATAGCGCATCAGCGGTTGTTTTGCCAGCACCCGTTGTAGGGCATGAACGACGCGCGGCACCATTCGTCCAGGTGCGATGGTTTCGACGGGCGCTTCATCATCAATGATCTTGCGGGCTAAGGCTAATGGATTATCGGCATGGAACGGGGGCCGGGCGGTCAGCATCAGATAGGTGAGAATACCCAGGCTGTAGATGTCAGCACGCTGGTCAATGCGCTGTTCGCCGCGGGCCTGTTCCGGCGCCATAAAGGTCGAGACGCGGGCCGGGAAGTAGAAGGGATCCGCCGCCGGCAGCAGTTGGGTCAGACAAAAATCGGCCACTTTAACGCGACCATCCAATGTAAAGAGCAGGTTGTTGGGGTTGAGGTTGCCATGAACCTCCCCCTGCTGGTGGGCATAGTCGAGCGCCTGGGCCAGCTGCGCCACGACTTGTTCCGCTTCAAAGAGGGTAAAGGGCTGAGGGCGGGTGTTCAGCCGTTCGGCCAGGGTGCCGCCTTCCACATACTCTTGGGCAATGTAGGTGACGCCCGCCATCTGACCGGCATCAAAGACCTGGACAATGTGGAGATGACGCAAACGCGCAGCCTCGCGTCCGGCGGTGATAAAGCGGCGCACATAATTGGTGTCTTCGGCCAGATGGGGCGGCAACACTTTCAGGGCGACCACGCGATCATAGAGCGTATCAAACGCCCGGTACACGGTGGCGCTAACGCCCTGCCCGACGACAGCTTCAATGCGATAGGGGCCGATTTGTTGTGGAAAATCTGCGGTGTTTGGCATCAAAGGATTTTAGATTTTGGATTTTAGATTTTAGATTTTAGATTATATACCATTCTGTGCTTACAATCGAAAATCCAAAATCTAAAATCACAAATAAATGCTATTGTCCGAGGGATTGCACATATGCATAAAGCGCTTCCATGCCGCTGGGGCTGACGGCGGAGCGGCCAAAGATGTGGGTGTTGCCTAGCCCGCCGCCAGTGCGCAACAGAGCGTCGAACTCTTCAAGGGACAAGGTCATGCCAGCGATGGCGTTGCCTTTATCAGCGACCCCTTCACCCTTGGCGCCATGACAGTCGCCACATTTGTTTTTGGTGTAGGCCGCTTCGCCACGGGAAAGATCAGGGGCAGCAGTATTGGTGGTTTGGGTCGTTTGTGCGCTTTGGGTGGTTTGCACAGTTTCCGTTAAACTGGCCGTACCAGTCAAAACACTCTGTTCACCAACAGCGGTAAATTGACCAGCGGGCATGGTTGGCGCCGCCAAGCGATCAGCGCTGGGCGACTGCGAACTATCCCCCGCACCTTCGCGGTTCCGGCCACAGGCAGCAACCAACAAAAACAGCGTGAGACAGAGCAGAAGCAGGCGGCGTTGTGGAAAATGAGTTAGGCGGCTTGACATATAATTTCATCATCCTCTGACAAAAATATGAATAAGAGCAACTCCATCATTACTTCGTTACTTTCGGATCGAGTGCATCGCGTAAACCATCGCCAACAAAGGAGAAACCCAGCATGGAGAAAGCAATGGCCAGTGTCGGGAAGAGCGCCAGATGCCAATAGACTTTAGCGTAGGCGCCGCTCATGCCCACCATCTTGCCCCAACTGGCAATCGGGTCGTTGATGCCAAGCCCCAGAAAACTAAGGCCGGCTTCCCCAAACATGGCGCCGGGAATGCCAAAGGTAATCGCCACCAGGAGGGGTGATAGGATGTTGGGTAAGATGTGGCGAAAAACAACATCATTTTGACCGGCGCCAATGGCGCGGGCAGACTCAATGTACTCCTTTTCGCGAATCGAAAGCACTTGACCACGCACTAAGCGCGCCGTCCCCACCCAACTGGTAATACTGAGCGCAAAGATGACTTGCCAAAAACCGCCGCCAAAAGCTGCGACGATCAAAATCGTGAAGAGCAGACCGGGAAAAGCCGTCATAATTTCGATCAAACGCACCACAACAAAATCGATCTTCCCCCCTAAATAACCCGCCATTCCCCCCATGGGCACGCCAATCACCAAGGCCACTATCTGAATAATAATGCCAACCGTCATGGAAGTGCGAGCGCCATAAATCAGGCGGCTCAAAAAGTCGCGACCAACCTCATCGGTGCCTAACGGATGGTCTGGATGTTCAAAAGGGAAGAGACGCACACGGGTAAAATCGGCATAATCATAGGCATAGGGCGCAATCACATCGGCAAAGACGGCGAGTAACAAGAAGAAGACAACCACGAAGAGACCGAAGACGGCCAGGCGGTTGTGCGAAAAACGGTGCATGGCATCACGCCAAAGGGTGCGATGTTTTTGGTTCTTCCTAATTTGATCAACGGGCTTGAGGGCAACCCGTAGTTCACGACTTGCTTCTGCCACTACTTGCCCCCTTCGGCGCCCAGCCGCACACGCGGATCAATCCAGGTGTAGACCACATCGGTTAGTAAATTCATCAGGCCCCACAGCCCGGCAATCAGGAAGGCAATCGCCATCAACATTGGATAGTCACGATTAAAGGCGCTGGTGACAAAGTAGCGCCCCAAGCCATTGATCGAAAAGGTCGATTCAATAAAGATGCTGCCGGTCATCAAGTCCGGGATCATCGGGCCGCCGACAGTGACAACCGGAATCAGGGCATTGCGAAAGACATGGCGCGTCATCAGCAGTCGGTCGCCCAACCCTTTGGCGCGGGCCGTGCGCACATAATCAGAACGAATGGCCTCGACCACGCTGGCGCGGGTAAAGCGGGCAATGACCGCCATGGGCGCCAACGAATAGGCCAGTACCGGCATGATCCAATCCGAACAAAAAAAGCCGGTTTTCCACGCCGGGTTATTGAGCAAACAAGTCGAATCACCCCAGCCACGCATGGGTAGCCAATCCAAAGTGACCGAGAGCGTCATGAGCAGGACATAGGCGAGGACAAAACTGGGCATGGTAATGCCCAACATAGCAAAGAAAGTTAAAGTATTATCAATCCAGGAATTTTGGTAATAGGCGGCGGTAATGCCTAAGGGAATGCCCAGGCCAAAGACCACCAGTAAGGTCATGATGCCCACTTGCATGGTCAATGGCCAGCGTGACTTGATCAATTCAATGACCGTCATGGTCGGCTGCTGAAAGGAGATGCCAAAATCAAGACGCACCGCATTTTTCATATAATTGAGATATTGCTGCCAAGCCGGTTTATCCAGCCCATATTTGCGCAAAATATTTTCTTTGGCCGCGCCGGTCAACGGTTGTTTTTCCTCATCAAAGGGGCCGCCCGGCACGGCGTGCATAATGGTAAAATTGATTACGGAGACAGCAAAGAGGACAAAAACCAAGGCGGCGAGACGGCCTAAAATGTAACGTGTCATAAGTTTCTCAATAATTCAAATGCAAAAGTCCAAGGAAGTAGGCGCCCTTTTCAAGTAAAAATGGCGCCTACTTCGCTCGTCAGTTCACGCTAACCTACTGTTGTTTGGCGGTCGAAATGTACTGATTGCTAACACACGAATCATTACCCCAGTGCTCCCCCTTGATGCCAATGGAATCAGGCTCACGAAGGCAGTCGCCCTGCACCCACGGTTGGAAAAGGGTGCCTTGCCAGCGATGGACCAGGAAGACGCCGCCAACATCATCCACCAGGATCTTTTCAGCATCGCGGAACATTTGGTCGCGCAAGGCTGGGTCACTCACCAACGGGGTCGCCTCGTTGATCAAGCGATCAAATTCATCATTCTTCCAGGAATGGCGACCACCAAAGACCCAGATACCCAACATGTTCGTGGGGTCGAGATAGTCCATGCCATAGGAGACAGCGCCGAGTTGCAGTTGGGTCGGTTTGGCATTCATCGCATCGGTATAAACTTTGCGATCCTTATTAGATACCTCAATTTCCACATTGAGACATTGGGAGATCGAGGCAGCCACCGCTTGGAAGACCGCCTGGAGGGCGGCTCCTTCATTGCGGAGCCACATCTCCAACTTGGGGAAACCCTCACCATTGGGATAGCCGGCGGTGGTCAGGTGTTCCTTGGCCAGGTCACAATCGTATTTCTGATACTCGTTCAGTTCGCCTTTGGTCGAAGAGGAGGGGAAGCCGGGCATTAACATCGCATACGCCGGCATCGCCTTGACTTCACCGTAAATGTTCGTGACAATGGATTCACGATCCACGGAATGGGCAAAGGCTTTGCGTACATCAATATTATCAAAAGGCGGATTGAAGGTGTCAAAGAGCAGATAGTCGGTGCGGAAGTCGCCAAAGTGACGGAGATAGTTTTCCTTCAGCGTCGGATCTTGCAGCACCAGCTCCAGATCGGCTGGGCTAAGCGATTCGTAACCAACAGCATCAATTTCACCCTTTTGGAAAGCAGCAAATTCAGTACCGGCATCCATGTAAATCGCAACCAAGCGTTGTCTGCGCGGTGGGCGATAGCCTTTATAAGTCGGATTCGCTACCACTGAGATGGTTTTGCCTGGCTCAAAGGTTTCCAGGGTAAAGGGACCAGAGGAAACATGGGTCGCCGGATCACTATTATAGAGCGGGCCATGTTCTTCCATTGCTTTCTTCTGAAGCGTCCAGCCGAATTTCATCATGCCGGGCATGGGCGGGAAGGGCTTCTGGGTGGTGATCTGGAAGGTCAGATCATCGGCGGCGGCGACACCCAACTCTTCTTTGGGCAATTCACCGGCGATCACTTCTTCCCAGTTCTTGATAACGCCGTTATAGAACCAGGCAAAGTCCCAGGCGTGTTCCGGGTCAGCCAGGTATTGGAAGGTAGCGACATAGTCGTGGGCGGTCAACGGCGTGCCATCAGACCACACCTGGTCAGGGCGCAACTTGAAACTCCAGGTCAAGCCATCTTCGGAAACTTCCCAGCTTTCGGCGGCAGCCGGCACCACGTTGAAATCCTTATCAAGTTCCGTCAGTGGGTCGCTGAACAAGTCGGAGAGACAATAGCGGTTGTAGACAGCAACTTGGAAGTCAAAGGTCGAGGCGCTGGTGTTATTGGGGCAGGAGCCATATGAAACTTGCTGATCATAGGGCAAGGCGTCCTCAGGGAGCTGCTCCCCATAGATCGTGGTCATAGCATCAGCGGGAGCGGCCGCTTCTTCCGCTGGCGCTGCTGTCGCCGCTGCCTCGGCGGCAGGGGCCGCCGAGGCTGGTCCGGCCGCCGGCGCCACACAGGCTGTCAGCACAAAAGCCGCCACCATTACTGGTGACAGCCAGCGCAACAGCGCAGAACGTTGATAACTTCGGAATTTACTCAAAGCATCCTCCTTTTGAATTGAAATTGAGTGCTATGGGTCAGATATGAAATCATACATGAACCCTAGATTACCTTTGGTTGATTCGGTCATTCTTTGGAGAGGGAGTCCCCAGCGGTGATGTATGGGGGCATCCTGGGAGAGCATTGTAACCAATTTTGCCCAAGTGTGCAAACTGTAATTTTGGCGTAACGATTTTGTGATAGTCATTAGTCCATAGTCGCTTAATCGTGTAGTTGCGTAGTCATGTAATCCAGTCCCAAAGTCAATTGTACGTAAGGTTTTCCCAAGTTTGCCGATAAATCATATATCGTTTACCCTCGGATAAGCTGATCTGTCAGCAATATGTAACACCTTCATTCCCACTTTTTCGCTAGGATAAGTACGGCAAAAGGAGTAGCGCCAAGAGCGTAGAACCATGAACGATTGGAAAGACAAATTGTCGCTAACCGGCATGATTTCAGATCCAGCAAAAGTAGCAGCGCCAACGACGCGGCCAGATCTGGCGCCAACCACCAAAGGGACAGCCGGTCTATTAGCCGGTCTGCAACTTTACATATCACGCCAGGCCAGCAGCTTGCCGCGCTACGGTTTAGAGCAGTTTCTCTTTTTGCTCGTTGGTTGGCTGCCAACCATTATCGGTATCGGGGTGCGTGCCCTTCTTTATCGTCTCATCTTGCAGATGGATGGCGTAGCGGCCATTGAAAATGGGGTGCGCCTGCGTTTTGCCGACCAGATTCGATTAGGACGCAACGCCTATCTCGACCAGGGCGTCTACCTTCACGCCTGTCCGCAAGGCATCACCATCGGCGAAAACAGTTTTATCATGCACGGCGCCGTGTTGCATGTCTACAACTTTCGTAACCTCCCCCATGCCTTTATCCGCATCGGGCGCGATAGCTTGATCGGTGAACTGAATGTCCTACGCGGCCAGGGCGGCATCACCATCGGCGACCGCGTCTATACGGCCCCCTCGGTACAGATGCTGGCGGTCAATCACATCTTTCATGATCCTAACCGCCCCATGTTGGAACAGGGCATCACCGCCGAGGGCATCGTGATCGAAGATGATGTCTGGATCGGCGCCGGCGCCATTATCACCGATGGCGTCCGCATCGGCAAGGGCGCGGTGGTCGCTGCTGGGGCGGTCGTCACCAAGGATGTCCCGCCACACACCGTTGTCGGCGGGATTCCCGCCCGTATACTCAAAGAAATTCGTGAAGGCGATCCGCCGCCACAGAACAAAGAAATATTTTTGTAGTCCGTGATTCATGAAACGTGCTACATGGTTCATGAATCACGCAACACGCAGCACGAATCATGCAGCAATTCAAACCGGAGCAAAGCACTATGACAACCTTATCAGTCGTAATCCCGGCGTACAATGAAGAAGATGGCATTCAGGAGATTATGACGCGCGTTTTAGCAGTACGCCCCCAGTTAGCAGCAGTTGGGATCGACGATTTAGAGTTGATTGTGGTGGACGATGGCTCCAAGGATCGCACGCCGGAATTGGTGGCGGCGCAACCAGAGGCGCGCTTGATTCGCCATGCCAAAAATGGCGGCTATGGCGCAGCGCTCAAGACTGGTTTTGCGGCGGCGCGGGGCGAGTGGATTGGCTTTATGGATGCCGACGGCACCTACCCACCCGAATATTACCCCCAGTTATATCAAACGGCCTGTCAACACAACGCCGAGTTGGTGATTGGTTCGCGCATGGCCGGTGCGGAAAGTCATATGCCAGCAGTACGACGCCTGGGTAATCTGATCTTTGCCCGCCTGGTCAGCCTGATCAGCGCCCGCCGGATTACCGATTCGGCCAGCGGGATGCGCATCTTCAAGAAGAGTTTGTTGCCCCGTCTTTATCCGCTACCGGATGGTTTGAATCTCACGCCGGTGATGAGTACACGCGCTTTGCATGAACAGATCAATATGGTTGAGACGCCGATTCCTTATAGCGAACGGGTGGGGCGCTCCAAGCTGAGTGTGGTGAAAGATGGCATGCGCTTTGCCCAATCGATTGTGTGGACGGCGCTCAACTATAATCCGGTGCGGCCGCTGGGTTTAATGGGATTGAGCGCATTGGGCATTGCAGTCTTGATCGGCGCCGGCTTGGTCTGGGCGCGAACGCATGGCGTCACCCAGGTCAGCCCGTTGGGTGCGTTTGCGCTCTTCTTGGCGCTGGTGTTAGCAGTCGCCGGCGTCAGTTTAGTGACATTAGGCATGAGTTTCAATTACTTTGTCGCCCTCTTTCATAAAGCGCCGGTGCAACAGGGCATTCTGGGCCGCCCAATCTTTCGCCAGGGCAAGGCGCGTCACTTTGGCTGGGCCGGGATTATACTCTTCCTGGGTGGTATTGTCGTAGCCGGCGTCTCGCTGTTGCTTGGGTTGCAAGGGTGGGCGGTTTCCCGGCTTTGGCTCTATTACCTTGCCAGCGCCTGCCTGGCGCTAGTCGGCATTCAACTGGCGATTGCCTGGGTGCAAATGCAGGTGCTGGATACGCTGCGTCTGCGGGAAGATTTGGTGGCCGACGACCTGCGCGGCAAAGAGTGGCTACCCCTACGGGAAAAGGTGAACGAGGGGCGCGCCCGTCCCGTTGTTCAGCCCCAGGCATAATTGAGTTGATATGTACACGGCCCCTGTGCGCGCATCCGGTCCGGAGAAATCGTTTGCAGCGAACAGACACCGCCGGTTCATATAAGTAGATGCACCTTCATCATAGGGGTTGGTAGTAAAGACTTTAGTCTTCCTTGTAGCCAAAGACTAAAGTCTTTACTACCTGCTCAGGACATACGCGATAGAACAGTGACCCCGTGGAGCAAATCACCTCGTGGAGTAGGAAACAATGACGGAAACGAACAACCAGCCAACGCAACTCACCCAACGGGCGCGCGTGAAACAATTACAAGAACAAGCCGCCAAACGCACCACTATGCAGGCGGCCAAAGTGGTGGAAGAGAGCGCTAGTGGCAGTGACAGCAACGGCGTCGCCCCTGTCATCGCCAAGAAGCCGATCAACGTCGAGTTGTCCCCGGATATTCAAAACAATCTCGGCACTCGCCGCATTCCGCCGCTGCGCCCTTCGCAATTTCCCGATGCCGGCGCCAGCGTACAAACGTTGACCTCGTCTACTCGCCCCGCCGGTACGGTGGATGTCTTGCTGGTTAATCCACCCACACCCGACGGCGGGATCTGGATTCGCAGCCAGCATCGCGTCGGGCGGCGTAGTCGCGAAAATATGATCTGGCCACAGGTTAGCTTGGCCCAACTGGCGGCGATTCTGAAGCCGGAATATACGGTCGAGATCATTGATGCCAACGCTTTGCGCATGGGCTGGCCCGAATTTGAAAAACTTTTGGAGGAGAAGCGCCCCAAATATTATTTGACCCAGGTGACGGCGCCGACGTTGAAAAATGATATGTATGGCGTTTTCCTGGCCAAAGCGCTAGGCGCCAAGACCATGGCCTTTGGCACCCATGTCACGCCCATGACGCTGGAGACAATGCGTCCCTTCCCAGCGCTCGACTTTGTGTTGCGCGGCGAACCAGAGGCGACGATTCGTGAATTGCTTGACCGCCTGGAAGGCAAGCGCCCCAGCAACCCCAAGGTTGCCAAAATTGTGGCCGAGACCAGCCAGTTGCAAACCCGCCGCATTGGCGTCGATCTGGTGAGCGATCAATTCCCGGTCGCCCCGGAGAAGACCCCTTATGCCACGATCCTGGGATTGGCGTGGCGCAACGAAGGCGGCGAGATTATCATCAACCCGGATCGCCCCTTTATCCCCAGCCTGGATGACCTGCCCATTCCCCACCACGAGATGCTGCCGCTGGACAAACAGCGGATGCCGATGATGAAGGGCGCTTTCACCTTTATTGTCACCAGCCGTGGCTGTCCCGCCGGCTGCAAATATTGCATCAAGCATGTGAGCTATCAGAACAGTGTGCGCGTGCGTTCGGCGGAAAATATGTGTGATGAGATCGAATATCTCAACAAGCTGGGTATCTATAACATTCACATGTACGCCGACCTCTTTACGGTCAACCGCGAACATGTCATCACTTTCTGTGAAGAGTTGATCCGTCGCAACATCAAGATCAAGTGGACATGCAACAGCCGCGTGGATTATGTCGATGAGGAAATGTTGACCCTCATGGGGAAGGCCGGCTGCTGGCTCATCTCCTGGGGCATTGAAAGCGCCAACGAACAGGTGCTAAAGATGGCGCGCAAAGGCTACAAGAAGGAACAAGCCTTTAAGGCGCTGAAATGGTCGAAAGCCGCCAGCATCAAAAATTGGGGCTACTTTATCATCGGTTTGCCAGGCGAGACGGAGGAATCGATTTTAGAGACGATTGCCTACGCGAAAGAACTACCGCTTGACATTGCCCTCTTCCATGTCGCCGCCCCCTACCCAGGCACACCTTTCTTCTATGAAGTGGTGGAAAACAACTGGTTCCGCCCCGGCACGAAATGGGAAGAGGTGGACATGGACAAATCGACCGTGTTGGACTATGAAAATCTGACCGCCGAGCAGTTGGGCTATTGGCAAAAACGCGCAACCCGTGAATGGTCGCTGCGCCCAGGGCCAATGTGGACCTTCCTCAAAGGGTTGAACAGTTGGGAAGGCGCCAAGAGCGCGATCAATGTCGGCTGGCAGATGCTGCAATTTGCCCGCAGTTAGCCGAGAAATGGTTATTGGTTATTGGGTAGTGGTCAAGAAAGATGAGAAGAGGGCGAGCGCTAGTGACGGGCGCAGTCGTTGGGGCAGGGGGAATCTATTTTCTGTCTCTGGGGATCGGTTTGTGGGCGGCCTATGATCGTTGGCTGGCGCTACCACGGTTTGGTCTGCTGAGTGGCGGGATGTTGTTTCTGATGTTGTTCCCTGCTTTTGTTCGGACAAAAGCGGAAGCGCGGGCGCTGCACCTTGCCACCGGCAGTAGTTTGTTGGCCGGCGCCATTGGTCTCTTCTTTCTATTGACCCACGATTGGCGGAGCGCTATCGCGACTGACTTTCAACCATTAGCCGCAGTGACAACGTGGGTGCAACAGAAGCAACCAACGGGGGGGCTGATACCTTGGTTGATGCCGATGCGCTTGCATGAGAATGCGGTGGCCGGGGCCTTGATGGTGTTGTTGCCCTTAGGCGGTGCCAGTTGCTGGGTACATTGGCAACGGGGTCGCGTTGGCCCGACGCTCACCGCAGCCATTGCATTGCTGGTTGCACTATTCGCTCTCCTGCTGACCTTCTCCCGCAGCGCCTGGATTGGGTTAGTCGTCGCTGCGGTCATGACTGGTTTTGCGGCTACCGCGCCAAGCCGGTGGCGCGGCTTGTGGCCAGTTCTCAGCGGCGCACTGTTGTTGGGTTTGGCGGTGATCACTTTCGTGATTAAGCCTGCGCTTCTCAGCACCGTGGTGCGCTGGTTGGGGTGGGATCGCCTTGGCGGTACGGTGGGGAGTCGGCTCATGGTGTGGCAGAACGCAGCCATGTTGACGCCGGACTACTGGTTTACGGGGAGCGGCTTACAAAGCACAGCAATGGTGCTTTCCAGTTATGTCTATCTGCTCCATGTCCCCTTTCTGGCGCATGGTCACAATCTCTATCTGCAAATGGTGCTGGAACAAGGCTCGCCGGCGCTCCTGACCTTTGCTACCGGGACAGCAGGGTTGCTCTGGTTGAGCCGCTGGCACGTCACCGGTGATCCGCTTGTCTTGGGCGCAACAATGGGGCTGCTCGCCTTGTTGGTTTATGGCTGGTTCGATGCCGAACTTTATAGCAGTGCGCTGGCGCCGCTCCTTTTTCTCCCCCAGGCGATCCTGGCAATGGTTGCCCGTCGAGCAGTACAACCACAAGCAGTTAGCTTGTTGCTGGCTGGATCGCTCTTGCCGGCGATGGCGATTCTGCTGCTAGCCGGTTTCCTGGGCCTACCGGCGCTCTGGATGGTCAACGTGGTGGCTATTCAGCAGACACGCACGGAACTCAGTCGCTACCAGTGGCCGGCCTGGCCGCTGCAAGATGCCGTGCGCCAAGCGTTGCCGGCTGACTTTGCAACGATCAAGGCGCGCTATCGTCAGGTGTTAGCGCAAGCACCGGATAATGTTGCGGCGCAGCGTCGGTTGGGCCAGATTTTGCTTTCGCAAAACGATGTGGCCGGCGCCGAACGGCACTTAGAGATCGCCTATCGACTTGCCCCTGATCAACGGGCGACACGTCAGTTACTGGGTGAAGTGTATGCGCGGCAAGGCAAAGTGGCAGCCGCCGAGCAGATGTGGCAAGGGCTAGATCTCAGTCAAGGTCAGCTGACGCTGCGCATTCAGTGGTATGCCGAAGCAGGGAAGTTTCGTGAATCGCTGCAACTTGCCAGGGCAGCGAAGAGAGTCGTAGCAACAGTGGAGCAGTAAGGTGAAACAGATGATGCAGTATTGGTGGCTTATCGCCCTTTCCATTACAACCGGGGTCGCTGGGCAAACAACGATCAAGATCGGCGTCAGTCAGCCCGGCGCGGTGCAACAGAGCAGTGGACTATTCTCCTTAGTAGGCATGATCTTTCAATCGCCGTGGGTGCTATTGGGGCTGGCCCTCTATGGCATTGGGGCTGTCGCCTGGATTGCCGTGTTGGCGCGGCTGGAATTGAGCTATGCTTACCCGTTGCTGGCGCTCAACTTTGTACTAATTACCCTGACCTCGCGTCTGCTATTGGGTGAAACGGTGCCAACCATGCGCTGGCTGGGGATTGCTGTGATCTGTGTTGGCATTTTACTTGTGGCACGCAGCGCACAACAACCCCAGTAAGGTGGAAGGAAATGTCATGCAACAACAAAGACGACGCCGACGACGCAACCGCCGCCCTTGGGTAGTACCTATTATTATCGGGGTGATCCTGTTGGTGACCGCCGCGGGTCTGTTGGTGGATCGCTGGCTCACGACGCAGCCGCGACACCCCGCGCCCGTCACGACGATCAATGCCACAGCGACCAGTGATGAATCGGCAACAGCGCCATCCACAATGGATGCGGCGACGCCGACCATCGGTGTAGAGAACAGACCCGACGCGATGGAGCAATCGTCTACGGTTGTTGAGCCGACGACAACCCCAATTGTGGAGGATGAAACTGGGCCGATCTTGGTGCCTACCACCCAGCCAGCGGCCGGATTGCCAATGGCTGAAGTGGTGACACCAACATCGTTAGCCGAAGAGGCGACGATTGGTGATGAGAGCAGCGCAGCGCCCACAGCAACACCCGCGGGAGAAGAGGAGAGCAGACGGGTCAATCCAGCGGTTGTGACCGCGCCATTGAATTTGGCGGCGGCGAAGGGCGAGACGAATTTGTTGCCGGCGCCGGTGGTCTTTGTGGCGCGCCAGATCCCGGCGAAAGGGACGGTCTACTGGGACAAACCAAAAGGAATGCCCGGCGTCGGCCCCTATAGTCGCTTTGAAATGGCTGCCCCTGGCTATCTGTTGCTCCTCCAGCCGGACGGCGCCGTGCGCACGTTGATCGATGGCAGCAACCCGACTGATACCTCTTACAACCTGATCGACGTTAACGCCCCTGATGTGAGCTATGACGGGACGCAGATTCTCTTTGCCGGTCTGCCCCAGGGCGACCACCCGCCGGGCGCCATGCAGAACCCAGGGGCGTGGCGGCTTTTTGTGATCAATACCGATGGCAGCGGGTTGCGCCAACTCACCTTTACCGACCAGACCGAGGAAGATTTCGGCCAATTTGGCGCGCTGGCAAAACTCTTCGTCCACTATGATGACACCGATCCGGCGTGGCTACCCGATGGGCGTATTGTCTTTGCCTCGACACGTTATCCGTCGTTTGGGCAGTATGGCGGCGCCCGTACGACCAATCTCTTTGTCGTGAACCCCGACGGCAGCGATCTGCACCGCATCACCACCGAACGCAACAGCGCTGACCGGCCATTGGTCGATCCGGTTACAGGGCAAATCGTTTATTCCCGCTGGTGGCGAAATTCGCGCGTGCCGTTGAACAATCTCGAAACACAAAGCGCATCCGGTCAGGCCGGCTACCGACAACACCTTGGCTTGCTGGCCGAGACCGATGCCACCAACGATGATCCGATCCCCGGCGGCACAGCCAATGTCAATCGCAATTCCTGGCTACTAGGCGCAATCAACCCGGACGGCACCGGCTTACATCTCTTTGCCGGCGGCTCCGGCGTCTTTCTGGCGGGAGAAGATGGCAACCATGCTTACGGCGGCGCCTTTACACCAGACGGCATTTTGTACGCCAACTATTTTCCCATGCGTAACATGACCGAAGCCGGCGGCTTTGGCGGCATCCGGCGCTATGAACGGGGCGCCAACGGGTACACGCCGGTGATCGGCGTGACAGCCGATGGACAATACCCAGAGATCAACCCCGATCCCCCCTCCTTTGGCGTGACCCAAAGTGAATACGCCAGCGAACCGGCGGTGTTACCAGACGGGCGTCTGCTGATCTCCTGGGCGCCTGATATTAATCAAGACTATGGACTGTATGTCATCAATGCCGACGGCAGTGGACGAACCTTGCTCTTTGACCAACCGCACATGACCGAACTACGGGCGCGATTGGTAACGGAACGCCCCGTGCCGCCGATCATCCCCGACACGGTGACAACAACAGCCAACCCTCTCCCCCCCACCGCCGCCGGCCCGGTTGATCTTGATGGCACCTTTACCTTTAACGCACTCAATGTCTATTTCAACGGGCCGGTTGACAGCGAGGTGATCAATGGCATCCCCGTTGGACAGGCGGCCACCATTCGTTTTTATACCGATTACCAGCGGGAGCAGCCAGGATCGCTCGACTGGGTGGATTGGCCGATCTTGCTGCAAGAGCTGCCTATCCGGCCCGATGGTTCCGTCGTCGCCCAGTTGCCGGCGAATGTGCCGCTCTTTGAACAGATCCGCACAGCCCAGCCGGACTATCAGGTGCCGGTAACCGGGCGCGCTTCGGAAAACACACCGGGGGTGGCGCATGTACTGGGGATGAACTTTGGACGCCCTGGGGAGATGGGCAACTGTGTCGGGTGTCATGCCGGCCATAGCGCGTTGGCAGTCCCTGAAAATCCCGCCGACGCCGCGTGGACCAATCTAGCGCCGGGCGCAACCTTATCAGCCTCTTCCGTGCATCCGACAATGAGCGACAACTTGGAAGGGTTGATCGACCGGCAGGTGCAGAAGGGGCGCATTACCGCGTATTGGCGTAGCGATCCCGCACAACCCCCAAACGGACAATGGGTGCAATTGGTCTTCCCCGTGCCGGTGACAGTCCGCACGGTGCGGCTTTATAACCCCAGAGCAGATGCAATGGGAACGATCCAGGTCGATGCGGCCACGGTTCGGTTATATCGCGACGCCGAAGCGACCCAGGAAATTGCCACGGCCAACACGAACGCACTCACGGACAGCGGCGCTGATGTGGCTTTTAGCGATGTAACCAGCCGCGCTGTGCGTGTCGAATTCACGGCGGTCAGCGGTGCTTTCAACGGCGAGACCGTGGCAAGTTTAGCCGAGGTCGAAGTGATTGCGCGGGCGGAAGCGCCGTAAAGAAATTCGTTCTAAAGATGTACTTTGCTTGATAGAACGGCGAAAATGAACCGGGAAAGCAGATGCAGTTTCCTAGCTTCATGCGTATGGGTCTGGAAAGTGCATCTACGTCAAACAACGGGTCGCAACACCATTTTTTTGCAAGCAAAATGACACATCTTAATCGGCCAGATGCCCTTATGATAAGAACGCACAACATTGTGTTCTGATCGGTCGGTATAGCGTCAGTTCTAGGGAAGAAGGATAAGAGGTAGAGATGACAGAGGGGATCACCCAACGGAATCATGGCGATAGCTCACAGGAAAGCGCGCCAATCTACACAAACGGCTATAACGCCAATGGTCACAGCGCGAACGGTCACAGCGCGAACGGTCACAGCGCGAACGGTCATAGCGGCAGTGGACACAGCGCCAATGGACACAGTAATGGCTATGTGATACAGCGCGATCAGCCGGCAGCGCGAGGGGAAGTCCTTTACAAATTGGGGAGGCAAGCCTCGGCAAAACAGACCATTCCCTTTAACCGGCCGACCGAAGTGGGCAACGAAATGGCGTACATTGCCCAATCCATTCAGAGTGGACGCATTTCGGGCGATGGTCTCTTTACCAAAAAGTGTCATCAACTGCTGGAAGAAACACTGGGTGTGCGCAAGGCGTTGCTCACCACCTCTTGCACCCATGCGCTGGAGATGGCGGCGCTCCTGTTGAAGCTCCAACCGGGCGACGAAGTGATTGTGCCCTCTTTTACCTTTGTCAGTACGATTAACGCCTTTGTCCTACGCGGCGCACGCCCAGTCTTTAGCGACATTCGGCCCGATACGCTCAACTTGGATGAAAGCAAACTGGAAGCGCTAATTACCCCGCGCACCAAGGCGATTGTGCCAGTACATTACGGTGGCGTCGGCTGCGAGATGGATACAATTGATACGCTTGCGGAAAAACATGGCATTGCGGTGGTGGAGGACAACGCCCACGGTCTCTACGCCCGCTACAAGGGGCGCTATTTAGGCACCTTTGGCGTCATGGCAACGCAAAGCTTCCACGAAACCAAGAATTTCACCTGCGGCGAAGGAGGCGCGCTGCTCATCAACGCGGAAGAGTATAGCGAAGCCGCCGAGATCATTCGTGAAAAAGGCACCAATCGCAGTCGTTTTTTCCGGGGGCAGGTGGACAAATACACCTGGGTCGATGTCGGCTCCAGCTATCTGCCCGCCGACCTTCTGGCTGCCTACTTGTATGCCCAGTTGGAAGAGCGCCAGCAGATCCAATGCAAGCGGCAACTGCTCTGGGAAAGTTACGCCCAATGGTTGCGCCCCTGGGCGGAACAACATGGGGTGCAATTGCCCTTTGTACCGGCTCACTGTGACCAGGCATATCACCTTTTCTATTTGCTGATGCCGTCACTTGATGTGCGCACCGCCTTTATCAATTATCTCAAAGCACAAGGCATTCAGAGCGTTTTCCATTATCTACCGCTCCATACATCGCAGATGGGCCAGGAATTTGGCGGGCGTCCCGGTCATTGCCCCGTAACGGAAGCGATCAGCGACCGGTTAGTGCGTTTGCCCTTCTATACGGGTATGACATTGGCCGATCTGGAGCAGGTAGTTGACGCCATTGTGGCATTTCAGCCCAGTGTTGAGAGGGGCGCTTAATGGGCAGAAGCGGTTTTATGGTTAGAAAACGTTGGGCCTTCTGGCTTGGTCGGCTCGGTTTGCTGCTCCTCACCTTTGGCAGCGCGCTGACGCCGTTGGTTGCGCAGGCGGAAGGAACGTTACAATGGACGACGCCGGCGCAGATCCCCTATTCTGATCCGGCGGTCAATACCCCCTTTTTGCTGACCGATAGTTCCGGCGTCGTTCACGCCTTTAGTTCGCAAAAGATTGCCGGCACCTTTTCCCGGGTGATTATGTACAACACCTGGCAGCGAGACACGGGGTGGAGCAAGCCGATCGATATTTTGATCTCACCGCTCCACGACGAAGCCCATGCACCTACGGTCTTCCTTGATAGCAAAGGGAACTTCCATCTTGTCTTCTTTGGCGGCCATGATGTGAGCGCCAACATCTACTATTCTAGCGCGCCGGCGTTGCGGGCAGCAGACTCGACGGCCTGGTCGCCGCCAGTCGCCATTGCCACGGGCGCCCGCCCCCCCATTGCCGTTTGGATCGCCGGCGATCTTGATGACAATTTGTATGTTCTCTATGATGGCAATCTCGACGGCACCGGCATCTACAGTTTGATTTCAACCGATAGCGGCGTCACCTGGAGCTTACCGGAGATGATCTATGGCACCTACAGCGAGACCCTGTGGCCCTACTCGCTGCGGATGCTCTATGGCGAATCAGGGCGGTTGTATGCCGTTTGGAATGTGCTGAATCGACGGGCGTGGGGGTCGGCCGGCTATTTCACCACCTTTGATTTTACAACCGGGCGCTGGAACGAACCTCAACGCTTTGCCGAAGGGGCCGACGGGGGCATTCTAGGCGTCCAGAGTATTTCTCTGTTGGAGTTCAAAGGCGAGATCTTCCTGATGTATGACAACGGCATCCCGGAGATGGGGGTTGTACGTCTGGTAAAACGTTCGGACAACGGCGGGCGCACCTGGAGCGAAGCAGTGCGCCCGTTTCCTGAGCATGTGGGTGGCAACGGGCCGGCGGCCTTTATCGCCGATAGCGGGGGGCAGTTGCGCGTCTTCTTCGGTCAGCGGACACAGGGGGTCGTTGCGCAACAGCGCCACGGCATGTGGTACAGCGAATGGCACGAAGAGGTTCGCTCCTGGGGCGGTGTACATTACATTGTCTCTGGCCCGCTCGTACAGGATGTGGATGGGGACAAGGGTTTTGACCCTTCAGCAGCCAACGCCATTGTAGTGCAGGGTAATTTGTTGATGGTGGTCTGGCGCACCGATCCCGGCAACGGGAACAATGGCGCCTGGTACTCCTACACCGAACTTGATACGCCAATGGCAGCCGCCGTACCGCTACCGACCTTAACCCCAACCGCACTGCCGGCCAAAGTGACCAGGCAACTGCTACCCACAACAACGCCAACGCTGTCACCACTCATGTTAGCCGCTGAGGAACCCACCCGCACAACCGCAATCCGCACATTGAACAACCCAGCCGCCCCTCTGCTAGCCGGGTTGATTCCAGCCGGTATCTTTCTGTTACTTATTATGTACGGCTTAAATCGCCGCCAGCATCGACGGCGGTATTAATCATCATGCAGGTAAGCATTTCATGACATCATCACAAGCAACCTTTCTATCGCACCGCCCCCTGCTCTATGCTTGGGTTATCCGCACCATTCGCGCCCGCTATAAACAGTCGCTGTTGGGTGGCTTGTGGGCAATTGTGCAGCCGACGGTAGCAACGCTGATCTTTAGCATCGTCTTCACCTATTTTGTGCCGGTAGACACAGGCGGTATTCCCTACATTATCTTTTCTTATGCAGCCCTTGCGCCTTGGACCTTTTTCACCACCGCATTGAGTGATATGGTGGAGTCTTTGGTCATCAACATGAACCTGGTCAGCAAGATCTACTTTCCGCGTGAGATTCTACCCATGGCCGCGCTGCTGGCCCGTTTGCTTGATTTTGGCATTGCCAGCGTGATTCTGGTAGCGCTGATCCTCTACTTTGGCGTGGCGGTGGATCCGCTGTTGTTGCTCTACTTGCCGGCGGTGCTGGCTGTACAATTGGCGTTGGCGCTAGGGCTGGGCTTTATGGGGGCGGCGCTCAATGTCTTCTACCGCGATGTCAAACATCTGATTGCGCTGATCATTCAGGTCTGGCTCTATGCAACGCCAATTATCTACCCGGTGCAGGCAGTGCCGGCGTGGGTGCGCCCCTATTACTTTCTCAACCCCATGACCGGAATTATCGAATCGTATCGCGATATTCTGCTCCGTCAACAAGCACCCGGCAATTACCTGCTTGTATCGCTGGGGCTGGCGGCGGTGGTCCTCGTGCTGGGCTACCGCTTCTTTAAACGGGTCGAATTTCAATTTGCCGATGTGGTATAACAGAGTGGTGTAAGAGAGCTTATGGCGCCTTCGATTACTTTTAGTCAGATTACCAAGCGTTACCGGATCGGCCAGTGGCTGCCCAGCCTGCGGGAAGCGCTACAAAGCGGCAATGGGCAAGCCAATGATGGGTATCATACAGCCGTTGATCAGGTGAGCTTTACCCTGGAACCAGGGGAAGCGCTGGGAGTGATCGGACCGAATGGCGCCGGCAAAACGACCATTCTCAAGTTGCTGGCCGGCGTGACCCATCCGACCGAAGGCAACATTGCGATCAATGGGCGTTTCTCTGCGTTGATCGAACTAGGCGCCGGCTTTCACCCGGATCTCACCGGACGGGAGAATATCTTTCTTAACGGCACGATCTTGGGGATGCAAAAGGCGGAGATCCAGCGGCGCTATGATCAGATTGTGGACTTTGCGGGCATTAGCGCCTTTCTAGATACGCCGGTGAAGCGCTACTCTTCCGGCATGTATGCCCGTTTGGGCTTTTCGATTGCTGCCCATGTTGACCCGGATGTACTTTTGGTTGATGAAGTGCTGGCCGTGGGTGACTATGCCTTCCAACAAAAGTGTTACGCTCACATGGAAAGCTTGCGGCGGGAGCGGGGCACGGCCTTGATCTTTGTTTCCCACAACATGGAGGCAGTGCGCCGCGTCTGTGATCGCGGCTTGGTGATGTATCGCGGTAAGAATATCTTCCAGGGCAGCGCTGGCGCGGCTGTGATCGCCTATTCGGATGCGGTGCGACAAGCGGCGCGCTCAAGTCAAGCGGAGGCGCCGCAAGAAGGTGGGCTGGCCGAACGGGTGATGACCTTTGATGCTGAAATCGGCCTGGTGACGCTTTATAACCAAGCGAATGAGCCGATCACCGTCGTCCGCTCTGGCGAACGGGTGCGGGTGGCGGTTGATGTCTGTTTCCATAAAGATGTCCAGCAGCCGATCTTCTCCTTTACCATCCGCACGGTTGATGGCCGCATTGTCTACGACACGACCACCCGTTGGCGCCAGATGGAAACCCCCAATTTCCGCGCCGGCGAGCGCTGCCGAGTCGCCTATGATCTGGAATTACCTCTCTTGGAAGGCGAATTTGAGCTGGGCGTCGATGTAATCGCCAATGATTTTAGCCACTACTACGACCGCCTGGAACGGGCCATGAGCTTTTGGGTGCAAGCGAGCGCCGGCGCCCAGGGGCTGATCGATCTCAACGCTACCATCGCCTTTCAAAAAATCCCTGTTTGAGACGATAGGTGTTCAAAGAATGTTTCGCCTGTAGGGGCAATCCCTTGCATCTGTCCTGCCTGGGCAGATGCAAGGGATTGCCCCATAGGTATGAAGCTAAGCGTTTTCCCAGGCGTGGGAAGCGTAGTCTGTCACCATGAAAAGGTCTCTTGGGTATTATGACCGAGAGACCTTTTCATGGTGACAGACGAATCGCCGAGTTTCCCTGAGAAGCCTTAGCTCCATGTCAATGGACAGCCGCCAGGGATTGTCCCTACGCTTACCGGATTTGGTTGAAAATTCATCGGGCACGCTTTTTTCAGAACGTCCATAGCTGGATCAAAATCATCTATAGTGCGACTCAACCTGCTACTTGCCACCTGCTACTTGCCACCCTCCTCCCCAACGTTTGACAGGGAATTGTAACACCCAAATGCGACAAAAGTCGGTAGAGTAAGAAAGCAACAGAGTAAGGGTCCATAAAAGAATCAGTTTTGCTCTTTGCGAGTCCGTGACTCGCCCAAGCCAGTTGCGAGTCACGGACTCACCCAAGCCAGTTGCGAGTCACGGACTCGCAAAGAGCAGTATCCCAAGTTGTATTTTTGTGGACCCTAAGGAGTTTGAGAGATTCATGCAGAGTATGGCAATGCAGGGCATCGCAACGCAACTATTGGCAGTTCCCATGTTCATCATTTTTACGCTTTTGCCGGGGGCATGGGTGGCCTATGGTTTTCGGCTCGATGCGTTGCGGTGGCCGGCGCGGTTGGCGCTCAGTGGTGCGCTCTCACCGGTGATCTTGGCAGCTCAGATGGTGGCGATGAAAGCCGTCAGCATCCCTTTTGCCTTTATTCCCACCCTGCTCTTGATCGGTAATTTGCCGGTGTTGGTTTTGATTGGGCGTGCGGTTGATCAAGAACAAAACAACAGTAAAGGCAGCCGCAAAGGCGCGCTGATTGGCGGCGGCTTATGCTTCGGCATCCTAGCGCTCTACCTCTTGATCCCCTGGCAACTGGTGCAAAATTTGCGCCCCTTTGCCTGGCACGCGCTCTGGCATACGGATATTACTTATGCCCTAACCCGCAATACGCTTTTACCCGAAGAGCCGGAACTGGCCGGGTTGACCCTGGCCTATGGCTGGGTGGGTCACGCTTATTGGAGTGTATTAGGGTGGAGCAGCAATCTGCCGCCGACGATTATCTATGCCGTCAGCAATCTGATCTGGCTGTTCTTTACGTTTCTGCTGGCCTATGCAGTTGCGGTCAGCGGCTTCCGACTGGGACGACCGGCGGCGCTTATGAGCGTGGGTTTGACCTGTTTAGGGACCAATGTGCTGGGCGCCTTGGCCTGGACGCTGGAAGGGGATTGGCATTGGCGCAGCGAATACCTAGGCGATATTCGTTATACACCGCTCTTGAGCAAATATGTAGGGTTTGAGACAATGCCCTTTGCCTTTGCCCTCTTGTTGGGCGTTGCCTTGCTCAGTGTGGTGGCGGTGCAGCAGCCGGTCCGCCAATTGGCTGCGCCCCTTGCCATTGTCCTGACGGGACTGGGGTTAATCTACCCAATTCTGTTGCCGGTGGGTTGTCTACTGGCCGGCGCCCTCTGGCTGCTATTAGTGACCCGGCTTGATCCGAAGACGGCGATCTACCCTTGGCATACATTGTCATGGATCGCCGCCGGGGTGGGCGCCAGCGTCTTTCTCGCCTTTGCCTTCCTGGCGCTAATAACACAAGACCGCAGTACTAGCGCCATTCATCTGTCAACCATCGAAGCAATGCAGCCCAAGCTTTATCATCTGGTCAGTGCGCTCTTGCTCTTTGCGCCGGCGCTCTTACCCCTAGGGGGCGCACTGATCAAGCGGAACGCCCCAGTGTTGCTCCTGGCAGCCGCTGGGCTGGGGACAATGGCGCTCTATGTGGTGGCCGATCTGGACAAGCTGGAATACAAGTATATGTTGGCCGCCACCATTGTGTTGGCCCCGCTGGCCGCTGATGGGATCGACTGGGTGTTGTACCGGCGCCCCGCTGTGCAATGGGGGCTGACCTTTACCACGGTGATTGGCTTGTTTATCCTTCACCAGACCTTGATGTTGCGAGTTGGCGCGCAAATTCCAGAGAATCTGCTTTATGCGCCGGCCTTACGCGAAGATCGCTTTTGGGTGGGACTTGAGCCGACAGACGCCAATGCCGATTGGACGAACGCTGTCCGTATATTGACACCAGAAGATACTATTCTGGTGGTCAACAAGAGTGCGATCCACATTAGCGCGTTTGCCGGGCGTTCGCTCTATGCTCCAAGTGACGTCGATGGCACAGCAACGACCGGCTATAGCGTCGATAACCGCTTCAATCTATTGACCTGGCGCGGCTATCCGTCACAGCTTTATGAAGATCGCCTGACCCTTGTGCAAACGCTCTATACAACAACATCCGTAACCGAAATGCGGGCGGCATTGGCGACGTTGTTGACGTTGCAGCGCCCGGTCGCCATCCATTTTACCCCTGACATTCCGCTCTATCAATGGCTATACACCGAAGGCATCGGCACGCAATTGTTCGCCGATGAAACCCAAGTAGTCTGGTTGCTTGAACCCAATGCGCTTGACGGAGCCACACAACATGCCACCAATTGAAGCAGCGCTGGGCAACCGTCGCGCCCTCCTTATTTATAGCAGCCTGGCCCTGGCGACCTTGCTGGCGCCGATTGGTTTGACGCGGCTCCATTTTCCCTTTATCCGTCTGATGGATGCCGTCTATCACCCGATTCCGTTGCTCCAACTCTTTGTCTTTTGCGCCGCTATCAGCTTAACCGCGGTTGGCGTCTATACGCTGTACCGGGCGCGCGATGGTTGGCAAAGGCAACTGCCGCTCCTGTTGGCGCTGCTGGTCTTCTTTCATTACCTGGCGGTGCTGCGCCAACATGCGGCGCGCTCCTGGGATTATGCCTGTTATGAACAGGCCGCACAGGCCATTGTTCAGGGACTGAACCCCTACGGTGATTGCTACATCTACTTCCCCACACCGGCGCAAGCGTTGGCCTGGCTCTATCAAGCCGGCGCTTATGGTGCGACACTCATGCTGGCCGACGGGGCCGCACAGGTGGATCAACTGTGGGATCTGGTCTTTTATCTGTACGAGGCTATGCAATTTTTTCAGTTGATAGTGGCCTTTGCGCTCTGCTACGGGTTGGCCCGCCGGTTGGGGCTGGAAGCACAGCGCGCCGGGGTATTAGTTGCCAGTTTGTTTTTGTTCAACAACCCACTGTTGGCAACCTTGAAACACAATCAAGTGAATCTTTGGGTACTCAATCTGATCCTGCTGGCGCTACTATGGCTGCCCCGCGCCCCTATGCTGAGTGGGTTGGCTGTGGCGTTGGGCGGTCACATTAAGCTCTACCCGCTCATTCTCTTGGCGCCGTGGACACTAACGCGCCAGTGGCGCGCCCTGGTGGCAACCGGCGTCGGTATGGTTGGGCTGGTTTTGTTGCAAACTAATGGCGGCCGCGATTGGCAGCTTTGGCAAGCCTTCTTGGCCTTTGCCGATTCGTTTCCCCAAGGCACCTTCTTTCGGGATAACAGTCTGCATAGCCTGGTCTACAACACCAGCGGCCATCTGCAATGGCTGGCGGGCGATAGGTCGTACAACGTGAACGAAGGGCTTGTCGGGCGGATTGTCCTGGTCATCATTGGTCTATGTGGGTTGGCTTATCTCTGGCGCTTTTTCCAACGGGAACGGCGGGCCGTGGACTTATCCGGGCGAGTCGACGCGCCGACAGCAGCACAGCGTCCCCTGATCGATCTGGGCCACAGTATGGACGCCATTGCGCTTGGCCTGTTGATCTCGCCAGTGGTTTGGGAGCATCACTATCTGCTGGCCTTGCCACTGGTGATCTGGGCGCTGGCAAGCCAGACGAAAAGGGAACGCCTGTGGCTGGTGGCCCTCAGCGCCTTTCTCATCTTTGTCCTGCCAACCTTTGACATTTTCCCGCTGAGCTATCACCGGCTGGCGGGGTTATTGCTCTTGATTTCAACGCTGCCGCCGGTGGCGGTTGCCCCTTGGTCGCTGGCCGGTAACTATCCGTTGCACTTTGACGGCAAACCAGCGGTCGCTTATTCATCAACCATGCGTGAGCTATAAAGCCTATGTCTACTACACCGCAACCCAAAGTCAGTGTCATTATTCCCGCCTATAATCAGGCTGAGTATCTGGGCGCTGCCATTGAAAGCGTGTTGCATCAGCGCTATACGGACTGGGAGTTGATTGTCGTCAACGATGCTTCGCCGGATCAGACCAACGCCATTGTTGCCCAATACAACGACCCGCGCATTCGCCTGATCGTTCATGAGCAGAACCGGGGGTTGCCGGCAGCGCGTAACACGGGTCTGCGTGCTGCCAAGGGTGAAATCTTTATGTTGCTCGACGCTGACGATCTCTTTCATCTGGACAAGTTGGCGGCGCACGTTGCCCTCCTCGACGCCGACCCGACCATTGGCGTCAGCTACAATGCGCGCTATGAGATTAACCAGGCCGGCGAGATCCTGACTCTCTGGCGGCCAGTCATCACGGCCACTTTTGCGGATATGGTCTGCGGCTTTCCCTTTGCCCCCAGCGACATGGTGATCCGACGTGAGTGGGCCTTTCGGGTCAATCTTTTCGATGAGAGTTATGTCGCCATGAGCGAGGATCTGGATATTAATTGCCGGCTGGGGCTGGCGGGTTGTCGCTTTGTCGGCATCGATCAGCCCTTAAACTACCGACGCTACTACCCAAACCGCGTGATTCGCAATGTGCCGGCCCGGTTGAGCGCAGCCGAACGGGCGTTACATACCCTCTTTAGCGACCCAGCCTGTCCGCCGGAAATTTTGGCCTTGCGCAATCAAGCCTTTGCTAACACCTATTTGGTCTGGTCGTATGAAGGCTTTATTGCCGGCTTGACCCAACACGCACAGACGGCATTGTGCAAAGCAGTGATGCTTAATCCGGCGCTCATGGCTGATAATGGGGCGTCATTTCTAGAGTTCTTGATTGACCGCAGTATTCAAGACGGCGGCGATCATGCACTGGCGATTCGGCGCGTGATGGATCAGTTGCCAACAGAATGGAACTGGGTTACGCAAGCGACAACCTGGACCATTGGGCAGGCCGATTTGCGCGCCGGCTTGCGCGAGTGTCTTTGGGGCCGCACAGCGCAAGGGCAGATGCATCTGATGCGCGCCGCAGCCCAGGAGATGCGGGTGCAGCCGGCGCTCTTGCGGTTGCTTGTCGATCAACTGATGAATTACAGCATGGAAAGGGGCTTTGATGGCGCGCAACGGGTGATTCGTGATGTAACCCGCGCCATGCGCGTGGTGGCGTCACCGGCGGAGATTCGCTGGCTGGAAGGTTGCTACTGGCTCAACCAGGCCCTCAACCAGGTTAAAACCGGCGCCTATCGCCATGCGCGGCAAAGTATTTTCCAAGCCTTTCTCAAAGACCCAGGCTATTTGCGTAACCGCGGCGCCTGGGCTACCTTGGTGCGTTCTTGCCTTTCACCGTTCCCAGCCTTGCGGAAGTTCGCACTTACCTTAGCAGCACGGTAGGTAGATTAATTAACTAGCACCAAACTGAGGATGTAATGTGTGGAATTAGCGGTATCTATGACGAAAAAAGCAGGCTGGCAGCCATTGCCACGATGAATCAGGTGCAACGCCATCGTGGGCCGGATGATGAAGGTTATTTGTTTATCAATAGCCAAAATCAGCAGTGGCAGGCGGCCTTTGGACAGGAGACAGCCAAAGCGAGTGCGGCGGCGCCGACGATGCTTGATCTGCGCGATGTGCCAACCGAACACTATGATCTGGTTATCGCCAGCCGACGCTTGGCGATTCTCGATCTATCGCCGGCCGGTCACATGCCTATGCCCTATGCAGACGGCAAACTGTGGGTGACCTACAATGGTGAGATTTTCAATTATCGCGAGATCCGGCAGGAACTCTGCTCACACGGCCATCACTTTCGCAGCGACAGCGATACCGAGGTCTTGCTGGCAGCTTATGCCGAATGGGGGGTCGATTGTTTACGTCACTTGAATGGCATGTTCGCCTTTGCACTCTGGGATAGCCATCGCAAACGACTTTTCTGTGCGCGTGATCGCTTTGGCATCAAACCATTCTACTATCATTGGGATGGACAAACCTTTATCTTTGCTTCTGAATTGAAGAGTTTGATCCAACACCCAGCGCTGCAACGCCAACCGGATGATCAAATGATTTTCGACTATTTGACCATTGGCGTCTCGGATCATACAGAGCATACCTTTTTTCAGGGCATTAGCACCTTGCAACCCGGTCATTTTCTGTTGCTGGACATGAACGACAAACAACTACGTACTGAAGCCTGGTGGGAAATCCGGATCAACCCCAGCATCGAAAAGCCGTCGGCGGTTGAACAGCGGCGCATTTATCAGGAATTTGCTGCGCTGCTCGAAGATGCAGTGCGGATTCGCCTGCGCAGCGATGTGCCGGTAGGGACGGCCTTAAGCGGCGGTTTGGATTCGTCCACAGTGACGCTGTTGGCAAACCACCTGTTGCTTGAAGAAAAGGTGATTCCGCCGGCATTGGTCGGCGCCCATCAGAAGACCTTTACGGCGCGCAACCACGAATCGGATCTTGATGAACACAGATACAGTCGCTTGATCATTGAAAAAACCGGCGCCGAAGAACATGTGATCTACCCAGATGGCGCTGCGCTCTGGCAGGAATTTGACTCCTTTGTCTGGTTTCTTGATGAGCCGGTCAACTCGACCAGCCAATATGCCCAGTGGAATGTGATGCGACTGGCCCGACGCAATCATGTGACGGTCTTGTTGGATGGGCAAGGGGGGGACGAAATTTTTGCCGGCTACTATGCCTATTACCCACCCTATCTCAACCAGCTTTATCAGCAGCGCGGGGCCTTTCCCACCATGCGCGCCATGTTGGATATTTCCCGCATTGGCGGAGCGCCGGCCATGGATATGTTGATGGAAGATGCCGTTCATCGACTGCCCTGGCGCGTGCAACAATTGGTCAATCGCGTTCGGCCACCGCTGGCAATCCCTGGCGGCGGCGGTTCTGGGCTGCAAGCGTGGCAGTTGCAACCAGGCTTTATGGAACGGAATTGGGAGCGGCGCTGGCGCCCACAGGAAGTCGATGATAGTGGTCTGGTTGGCGTCTTGCATCGGGATCTGACCTCCACAAATTTGCCCAAATTGCTGCGCTACGAAGATCGGATCTCGATGGCCTTTTCATTGGAAAGTCGACTACCCTATCTGGACTATCGGTTGATTGATATGGTCTTTGCGCTGCCGCTCAACTATCGCATTCACAATGGTTGGAGCAAATGGATCTTGCGCCGTTCGATGAGCCATCTGTTACCGCCGGAGATCTGTTGGCGACGCACCAAACTCGGCTTTCCGACGCCGGAGATCCGCTGGCTGACCCAAGGCGCAGCCTATATTCGCCAACGCTTGCAGGCCAAAGGCGTGGCCGAACAAGTAGCCGCGTATGTGCAACCTTGTATGCTCAAACAGATCAGCGAGCAACCGGATGCCGCGCTGGCTGCCACACCCGGCCTCTGGCGTTTACTCAATCTCATCGCCTGGTTTGACATCTTTTTTAATCAGAACCGACCGGCGGCGGCCTACACCCAGCCGGCGCTCTATATGGAACAAGATCAAGCCGCCAACCTGCCAACGCAGTGAGGCGTATACAGAATGGAAACGCAGCAGCTTATGACCAAGCTAGGCATCTTTGTCGGTGAAAACGGCCATTGGGGCTTCTTTCGCGAAATTTTCGCCGATTTCCAACAACACTATCAAACTGATCTGTTTCAACCAAAGACCTTCGGCGTCCCCCTACTCTATGGTCGCCTCAATCGCTGGGCCTATGATGGGCAGATCCGCTCGATGCTGAAACACAATGATGTCTGTTTCTTTGAATGGGCCAGCGAATTGCTCAAACCGGCCTCGCAGATGGATCGACACGCGCCGATTGTGGCGCGCTTGCACTCCTACGAGGTGCATGTGTGGGCGCCGCAGATTCAGTGGGAAAATGTGGATCGCATTGTCTTTGTCAGCCACTACATTCGGCAGAAATTTTTGGAACAATTTCCTGACCAGGCCAACAAAACAACGGTGATCTATAACGGGGTTAATTTGAGCCGCTTTCAACCACCGGAGCACTGTGATTTTCGCTTTAATATTGGGATGCTCTGCAATTTTCACCCGGTTAAGCGTATCTACGAAGCGGTCATCACCATCGCCAAGCTCAAGCAAGCCGGCCACAAGCCCCATCTGCACATTGCCGGCGGCAAGTGGCCGGGGGGTCATTTTGATGGGTACTATATTGCTATCGAACGGCTGATCGAAAAGCTGGCGCTGGCCGACAATGTCACGCTGTATGGTCATGTCAAAGGCACCGAAGCGTGGTTGCAAACGATAGATGTCTTTCTCTCCAACAGCTACTGGGAGGGGCAGTCGGTCTCTCTGTTGGAGGCAATGGCAAGCGGCTGCTACTGTCTCTCCCATTTCTGGGATGGGATTGAAGATGTCCTCCCCGCCGAATGTATCTTTGGCCTTGATGACGAACTACACGAAAAATTGATCGCCTACGCCGAATTACCGGCGGCGGAAAAATGTCGGCGGCGCACCCAAATGCGTCAGATTGCGGCGGAAAAGTTTGACCTGCGACGGACGACGCAGGCGTTGCATGAGGTGATCGAAAGCACAGTGAGCAAGCGGGTGCTGGCGTGAAAATCGGCTATTTGATGCAAGCCGGCGCCGCCAACTTGCTGGCGCGCCCCCTCTCCGGTCCGAGCAACCATGTCAAGCATGTTTGCCAGGAATTGACCGCGCTGGGGCATGAGGTCAGCTTATTGATGAAAGTGGACGGGCGACTCTGGTACACGACCGATCTGGAACGCTTTACGCCGGTGGACGCCCAGCAAGGCACGCATCGGTTGCACAAGTGGTCGCAACGGTTGGTGCAACGCACCCAATCGGCGTTGCATCTACCGTATGCCGCCTATTTTGAAGCGTTGGACTTTGCCCAGGTCGTTACCCAGGTGATGGGCGATTGTGATCTCTTTTATGAACGTATGGGGTGGATGGGCTATGGCGGCGCCCTGGCAGCGCGGCGCCAAGGCGTTCCCCTGGTGATCGAGGTGAATGGCGATCAGTGGCAGGAGTTGGAAATTTTGGGGGTGGCGCCACAAGGCGTACAGAAATGGTTGGCGTTGCAGATCATGCGCTGGATGATCCACAGCACGGCTCACGTAGTCGCTACCGGCGACGGCTGGCGCGCCGGTTTTATCGAGCGCTGGGGTGTAGCGCGCGCCAAGGTCAGTGCAGTGGAAAATGGCAGTGAGCTAGTGACCCTGCTGAAGCGTGAGGAGTTGCGCGCCTTCAACGAGAAGCCGGCAACCGACGCTATCACCCTTGTCTATGTCGGCGCTTTTGAGCCGTGGCATGGGCTGAGCGTCTTGTTGAATGCGACAGCCAAGGCGCGCCAACAGGGGGTGACGGTCAAGCTTTATCTGCTCGGCGCCGGGCCGGAACAAGCCAATCTAGAGCGCCAGATTCAGGCGTTGCACCTGCAAGCGGTGGTGACCATGCCCGGTTTTGTCGATATGGCGACCATGGCCGCCTATCTGGCGCAAGCCGACATTGGCGTCTGTCCTTACTGTGGTCGGGTGGAATATTCGGGCTTGAAGCTGCTCGATTACAAAGCAGCCGGACTAGCGACGATTGCTTCCGGAGCCAATGGGCAACCGGTGGTCTTGCGCCAAGGCGTAACGGGGTTGATTGTCCCGCCCTGTGATGAAGAGCGGCTGGCGGCGGCGATTGTTGCGTTAAGCCGCAATCATCATTTACGCCGGCAAATGGGACAGACCGCGCGTCTGGAAGCGGAAGAACAACACAGTTGGCGTAACACGGCGCAACGGCTTGACGCCATCTTCCAACGGTTGACCCATCCACAGCCGCGCTACTACCAGGAAGGCAACCCTTCCTCCGTGACAGTGAACAGTTGATTCGTGCCTGTAGGGGCAATCCCTTGCGGTTGCCCAAGTGGGGCAACCGCAAGATTTTCTGAACAGCGATAGTTGATTGAGGAAAGCAAAGAGCAATGAGTAGCCAGGAACCAACCAGCCAGCTTGCAACAACGGCGGCGGGCAGCAAGGATATGATCTCGGTGGTGATCCCGACCTATAACCATGTGCGCTTTTTAGCGGATGCGCTGCAGAGTGCCCTGGCGCAGAGCTATCCTCAGCTTGAGATCATCGTGGTTGATGACGGCTCGACCGATAATACCCATACGTTGGTCGAAAGCTTTGGCGAACGGGTTCATTATATCTGGCAGGAAAACCAGGGGCTGTCGGGGGCGCGCAATACCGGCATTGCGGCGGCGCAAGGGGAATATATTGCCCTGCTCGATGCCGATGATTTCTGGGAGCCAACTTACTTGGCAACCGTTCACCGTGTATTGGCGGCTGATCCGCGTTTGGGCGCCGTCTACACTGGTCTGCAATTTGTGAACAGCAAAGGCGAACGGCTGCCGCAACCTTGTGTATCAACCGTACCAAGCGACCAACTCTATGACCGGCTGTTGGATGGCGAGTTCTTTGCACCGAGCGCGGTTCTGGTGCGCCGGACATGCTTTGAAGAAGTAGGGGTCTTTGATGTGGCGTTGCGCGCTTCAGAGGATTGGGATATGTGGCTGCGGGTGGCGCAAAGCTATGAATTCGCCGGCATTGCCCAGCCGTTGCTCAACTACCGAGTGCATGGCAGCAATATGTCGGGCGATCCGGAATATATGTTGCGCTATCAGACAATGGTGGTGTGTAAGCACTTTGGCGCACCGGAAGGTGATCCCAGCCAGTGGCCTGCCCCGCGCCAGCGCGCTTGGGCGGCAACCAGCTACTTTGCCGCCCAAGGTTATTTTCTGCGCGGCGATGATGCCAAAGGGCAAGCATTCCTGCGCCAAGCCTTTGCCGCCAACCCGACGTTGACGGCGCAGGTCGATCTTTTTTATGAGTTGGGGTGCGTCGAGCAGCCGCTTGGGCAACGGGGCAATCCGGCCACACTCAATTTACCCAAGAGTGCGGATCGGCTGTTGAGTGCGCTCGACGCCATTTTTAATGACCCGACGCTGGCGCCACGCGTACAGTCCAAACGCCGAACAGCCTTTGCCCATGCTTATTTGGCGCTTGGGCTATTGGCCTATAACAGCCAACAACGGGAACAGGCGCGCGCCTTCTGGCTACAGGCATTGCACTATGCCCCCAAATTGGCGACGCAACGCACCTTTCTCATCCGGCTGGCGCGCACCTTTGTCAAACCCGGTTTGCGGGCAGCGTTGCGTACCTTGACATCACCCAGTTCTTAACATTCAGGCGTTACACAGGTAGGCAAGAGCGGTCAGCTTTCGCAACCCTGACCGCTCCTTGGGGCGCCCGTCAGCCGCGTAATGCCGACCATGATGAAAAAGACAGAGAGCAGACCTTATGACAACAACGCTACGGCACTGGTTAGGCGCCAAAAAGTATCAACTGGGACAAACCCTGCGCGGTCTGGCCTATCGCACGGGGACGCCCTGGGGGCGACAGGTGGTCAGCGACTTTTGGGAAGCACAAGCAGCGCCGATTCATGAACAGTGGGGCCATGATGCGCATGATTTTCATGTCCTCAGCAAACTCTTTCGGCAGTATCACCCCAAGAGTTTACTGGATGTCGGCTGCGGCTCGGGACGACTCTTCGGGGTGTACAGCGAGCATGGGATCAACGAAATTGTCGGCGTTGACATTGCCGAAAAGGCGCTGTCACTGGCCAAGGAACGCTTTCCCTGGGTCACCACCTTTCAAGGCAAGGTCGAAGAATTGGACTTTCCGGCCAAACGTTTTGACCTGGCGGTCTGCAATCGGGTGTTGCAACATATCCCCCCCCGCGCCATTGAGGGCGCCATTGCCAAGCTTTGCACCATCAGCCGGTTGGTCTATGTCAATGAGTTGACCGAAAGTGATCAACTGCCGGAAGAGTTTTTTATGTTTCGCCATCACTACCCAACCCTCTTTGCCGCCCACGGCTTTGATCGGTTGGAGAACGGCGCCATTGGGCAGCAGACCTATCAGTTATTTGGGGTAGCAGCCTAAGCCGGCAGCAGGTAGGATATATGAAAGTCAAACGCAAAATACGCCGGCAAGCTTATACCAGGCCATTGGCGGGTCGAGCTGCGCGTCGACCCGCCAAATCAGGCAACTGGTTTAAACGGCTCTCAACTTTTGTGGTTGCCACAGGATTTAGCTATTACAACAAAGCGATCGCCTGGCGCCACGCGTTAATGGATGGTCTCCCATGAAGATTTTAGTGCTTACCAACTATTACCCGCCCCACCACATCGGTGGGTACGGCATGTTATGTCTGGAAGTGGTCAATGGCCTGCGCGCCCGTGGTCATGAAGTCACCGTCCTCAGCGGGAAACATGGCGTCGCCCAAGACACGGTCGAGGATCATGTCCATCGGCGCTTGACGCTGGAGAGTGATCTCTACTATTACCAGATCCGCAGCGCCTGGCGCTATCCCTCGGCCAAGGAACAGAACTTTGCCATTCTACGCGAATTCATAACAACGCGCCAGCCGGATCTGATCTTTATCTGGGGCATGTGGGCGCTGACCAAAGAGGTGGCCCACCTAGCCGAACAGTTGTTGCCGGGACGGGTGGCTTATTACCTGGCAAATCCCTGGCCGATTGACCCCAACCTGCATCAGCGGTTTTGGGATGAACCGGCGACAACCCCGCTCCGCCAACTCGCCAAAAAGGCGCTACGGCTGCCGGCGCGCCTCTGGTTACGCGCCGAATGGCAGAAGACGCCGCTGCAATTCCAACATGCGCTTTGTTGCAGCATTGCCCTGCGCGACCAGTTGCTCAACGCTGACACCCCGTTGAAGCAGGCGCCGGTGATCTATGAAGGGATCGATCTAGGGCCTTATCTGGCCCAGGAACCTTTTCACACAAGGTTGAGCCGCAGTAACGGCGCAAGCAATGGCCAAGGCGATGCCAATGGCAATGGCGCCCACGGACAGCTAGTGGCAAACCAACCGACCTATCGTCTGCTCTTTGTCGGCACGTTGTCGGAACACAAAGGCGTTCATACCACACTGGAGGCGCTGGCTCTCCTGCGGCCAGAAGAGCGCACACCCTTTCATCTGACGATCTTGGGATCGGGCCATCCGCACTATGAAGAACGGCTGCACAACCTGGTCAAAACCCATGGACTGAATACTTGGGTAACCTTTCACAAACCGATTCCACGCAGCGAGTTGCCCGCCTTTCTGGGCCAATATCAGGTGTTGTTGCTGCCTTCCATTTGGGAGGAGCCACTGGCGCGCATTATGCAAGAAGGGCTGGCCGCGGGGTTAGTGGTGATCGGCGCCGCAACCGGCGGCACCAAAGAGATCATTGTTCATGGCGAGAATGGCCTGTTGTTCCCGGCGGCGGACGCACCGGCGCTGGCCGACTGTTTACGGCTGCTGGTCGCTAATCCGACCCTGGCCTTGCAGATCGCAGCGACGGGCCGCCAGACCGCCCTTGAAAAATTTGCCATTACCCGTATGGTGGATGAGATCGAACGCTATTTGGCCGAGCAGTTGTTAGGTAAACGGGAAGCACAGGAGAAAAACGATGCGGCTCCTCTTTCTCTCTAATCTCTATCCCCCTTATGGTCAGGGCGGGTATGAGGAATGGTGCCAGGAAATGGCAACCCAATTACGTGCGCGCGGCCATGAAATCATTGTGCTGACCAGTCGCCATGCGCTGGCGCACGACGACACCAACGATCCATCATGGGTGCGCCGCGAGTTACATTTGGAAATGGAACTTGTTTCCCTGCGCAATGGCATCCAGTTCTTCACCCATCGTCGCCAGCATGAGCGGGAAAATCTAGCGCTGTTGCGCGCTTATATTCACCGCTTTCGCCCGGAAGCCCTGGTGATCTGGGGGATGTGGAATATTGTACGCTCCGTGCCGATCCTGGCAGAGGAGTTGATGCCCGGTCGCGTTGTCTACTATGTGGGCGACTACTGGCCGACCTTGCCCAGCCAGTTTGAATTTTACTGGAAGGCGCCGGCTCAATATTGGTACACCCAGTTGCCCAAAGCAATCCTGGGGCTGGCCGCCAATTATGTGTTGGCCCAAGAGACGGTGGCGAAACCAAATTTTGAGCGCGTCATCTTCCCCACCCTCTTCATGCGCAACGAATTGATCAAGCGCGGCATGAAACCGGGTGAAAGCATGGTAATCTATGGCGCCGCCGACACGGCGCCCTATCGCCAATGTGATTGTGAACGTAACTGCCCCCATCAAGCCGCCAAGTCCGGGAAGACGACATTGCTCTATGCCGGTCGCATCCGCTCGGACAAAGGGGTGCATATTGCCATCAAGGCGCTGGGACGGTTGGTGCAGGAGTACGGTTTTCAGCATATCGAATTGCTCATTGCCGGCGCCGGTGATCGCGATTATCTCACCTTTCTAGAATATCTGGTGCGCCGTCATCGCCTGGAAAAGCATGTGTCCTTTTTGGGACCACAAACCAAAGAGGCGATGCCGGCGCTCTATCACCAGGCCGACATTTTCCTCTTTACCTCAGTCTGGCAGGAACCCTTTGGCCGCGTGCTGATCGAAGCGATGGCTGCCGGGGTCGCCGTGGTTGGCTCCACTGTCGGGGGTGTGACCGAAATTTTGCGCGATAACGAAACTGCCCTTACCTACCCGGCAGGCAATGAGGAGAAGTTGGCCGCCCAAGTGGCGCGCCTGATCGAATCGCCGGAGTTGCGCCAACAAGTGGCGACAGCCGGTAAACGGGTTGCTTTAGAGCGCTTTGACATTCAGCGGATGGCAATGGAAATGGAAAGCTATGTAGCCCAAATTGTGCGGCAAGCAGAAGGCCAGGTTGTCGGCACGTCGCAACCGTCACTAGCCTCAGCAAGCAGCCTAAACTACTAGTTACAGATCGAAATGAAGATTTGCACGTAACTGCCAAGCGCCTAGCCGGTCCGTGACCGGCTAGGCGCGGGCTTGGTCGTTACATTTGTACAATCTTTGATATGTTATAGAAAAGACGGAGAGTGGTCTTTTGAAAACAGAACGGATTTTAGTCACAGGCGGCGCCGGCTTTATCGGCTCGAATTTGGTGGATCGGTTGTTAACGCAAGGCCACGAAGTGATTATTTATGATAACCTTTCGCGCGCTGGCTGTCACCAAAATCTGCAATGGCTGCGCACAAAACATGGCGCCAACGCCTTCTGTTTGACTGAAGGTGAACTGGCCGATGCCCAACGGTTGCAAAACGCGGCCCAGCATGTACAGCGGATCTATCATCTGGCTGGTCAAGTCGCTGTCACCACCTCGGTGTACAACCCGCGCCAGGATTTTGAGGCCAACGCGTTGGGCACCTTCAATGTATTGGAAGCCGCGCGCTTGGCGGCTGATGATCCGATTCTAATCTATGCCAGCACCAATAAGGTCTATGGCGGCATGGAGGAGATTCGCATTGTCGAAGAGGAAACCCGTTATACCTACGCCGATTTGCCCTATGGCATCCCCGAAACACAGGCGCTCGATTTTCATTCCCCCTACGGTTGCTCTAAGGGAAGCGGCGACCAGTATACGCGCGACTATGCCCGTATCTACCAGGTGCGCACCGTGGTCGCCCGCCAAAGTTGTATTTATGGCTATCGCCAGTTCGGCATTGAAGATCAGGGGTGGCTGGCCTGGTTTACCATTGCTGCACTCAAGGGTCGTCCCATTTCAATCTACGGCAATGGTAAACAGGTGCGCGACGCGCTCTTTATTGACGATCTGCTCGATGCCTATGACGCCATTGTGTGCAACATTGACCAGGCTGTCGGGCGCGTCTATAACATCGGGGGCGGGCCGGAAAATACGATCAGCGTCTGGTGTGAATTCGGGCAGTTACTCCAGCAATATCTTGGCAAGGCGATTTCGGTGCGCAAGACCGACTGGCGCCCAGGCGATCAGCCGGTCTATATCAGTGATATTCGGAAAGCCAAAGCAGAGCTAGGATGGGAACCCAAGGTCTCGATTCACCAGGGGAGCCAAAAACTCTTTACATGGATTCAGGCCAATCAAGCGCTCTTTCAGCATCTTTAATTGCTCTACATGCCTATTCCAAGCAATAAAATATCATCCCGTAGGGGTAAGCCATTTTGTGGATTAGCCTATATTCACGAGCGCCAAGAAGTAGCACTTTTTACAGAAGGAATGGGTGACTTCTTATGCTGCTCGTGAGTATACAAGGCGACAAGGCGGGGCGCCCTGTCGCAAGAAGCGCCGCCGTGGGGCTGCTGACCGTTCTGGACTTTTGGCAAAAATCGACAGGTAATTGAAACACTCAATTCGACGATTTTACAGCAAAATGTATTGCAGCCCCTAACCGTGCAGACAATTCTAAATCACCATAAGAACTAGCAAGAACCGATGGCAAAAATTCTACTCCTTGGCTATCATCCGCCACAACTTGTGCAAAATATCAAAATCGAGGCTGCCCACTACCGCACCTGGCAATTTCTCGAACCGTTGTTGGAAGATGGGCATAAGGTTTGTCTCTGTGCTGGGGCACGCGGGGAAACGGGCGATCCGGCGCTGATCCCGTCGGCCTGGCAGAGTCAGTTACTCTACAAACCGGTCAACTTTGGACAAAAGGGTTGGGTTACACAGTTACAACGCATCCATGACGAATTCAAACCGGACTGTGTAGTGGCGGTTAACTTCAGCCACTGTCTGTATGCCACCAAGTTGCGCACCCACTGCCCGATCTGGATGGACATCTACGGCGATATGTTGACCATCATGCAGGCCGCCGCATTTCGCGCGCGTTCGGATCGCGGGATGGATACGTCGATTGGCTTTATGCGTGCGGTGGCGCAAAAAGGGGATGTTTTCTCCGGCTGCGGTCTACCCCAACAGCATATGATGGTGGGCGAATTAGCAATGGTCGGGCGACTCAACTACAGCACCTTTGGCTATGAATTTGTCCGCACGGTTCCCCCCGGCTCGCCGCCAGGACGACCGGCGACCATTCCCCGCCAACACGCGCGGACCTTGTTGGCCGGTCATGGGATTGACGAAGAAGCCTTTGTAGTTCTCTGGTGCGGCGGGTATAACACCTGGACCGATGTCGAAACGCTCTACAAGGCGCTGACCTCGGCAATGGTGCAGGCGCCGAATTTGCACTATGTGTCGGTTGGGGCCAATACCTACGAAGCGCCCGACAATGTCTATACTCATCTACTCAAGTTGATCGATCAATCCCCCTACCGCGAGCGTTTTCATATGTTAGGCTGGCGTCCTTGGGCGGAAATGCCGCGCTTCTACCAAGAAAGTGATGTCGGCATCAACATTGACGCCCTCCATTACGAAACGTTGTATGGCACACGCACCCGTCTGGTCGAGATGATTGCCAGCGGGCTGCCGGTTGTCACTAGCCTGGGCGCTGAATTGAGCTACCTGTTGCGCGACCACAACGCCGCCTTGACCTTTGCCGTAGGCGACTGGCAGACGATGGGGGAGCAATTGGTGCGTCTGGCCAAGGATCGCACCCTGCGCAACATGATGGCGAAGACGGCGTATGACTTTGCCACTGGCGATCTCTCCTTTGCCAATACGACGAACGCCATCCGCAGTTGGGTGCAACATCCGAAACTAGCCCCCGATAAACAGCAAGGAGGGATCGAGCTGCGGGTGCGCTCCTGGGAATACCGGCTGCGAGCGGCGATGCGGCAAGCCCTGTGGCGCGTGGTGGCAGCGGAACAATAGATCGCCGCCAAGGGGGGGGTTCATGATCAGTGCGCTACGTTCGCTACCGGAATTTAATCTTGTCATCCTTGCTCGCCGTTATGGCCTGAACCCACATCAGATCGCCACATGGGGCATTATTAGCGCCGTCCTACTTGCCAGCTTGGTCGTGGGAGTGCGCACCTCCATGCTCTATCTGGCATTGCCATTGGGTGTTGGCGTCGCCCTACTTTTCTTGCGCCAACCGGGATTAGGGGTACTCCTGTCGCTGCTGGGCGGGATGATCATTCCGTTTAATGGGCCGGGTGGCGTCAACTTGACCATGTTGGGGATTCTTTTCCTCACGATGCTGTGGTTCCTGAGCATGATTATTAAGCAAGGCGACATACAATTCGACTTTGTCCAAGTGACACGCCCGGCTTTGTTGTTGCTGGTCGTAGCAACGTTGGCCTTGGTCATCGGTCAGATCTCCTGGTATCGCACACAGGCCGCCCCCATGAGCGCCCAAATCGGCGGTTTTATGGTCTTTGTCACCTCAATCGCCGGTTTGCTGCTAGTTGGCCACCAAATCAAAGAGAGCCGTTGGCTGGCGCTGCTCACAGTCGCGGTGATCGTCTATGGCACTTTACACATGGTCAGTTGGATTGTGCCACGGCTGGGGCACTATATCAGCCGCCTCTACCAGGATGGGGCTACCACCAGCATGTTTTGGACATGGGTGGTCACGTTGGCCTTTAGCCAGGCGCTCTTCAATCGCCGGCTCTTGTTCGGCTGGCGAATTGCGCTCCTGGGCGTCGTAGCGATGACCTTCTATGTGGCCTATGGTATGAATGGCGACTGGAAATCGGGATGGATGCCGGCGTTGATCAGTGTCGGGGCGCTCTTATTGCTGCGCTCGTGGCGCTTCGGTTATCTGCTGGCGCCCTTTGGTCTTATACCAGCCCTTAACCTGATTCAAAGCGCGGTTGCCAGTGACGAATATAGCTACACAACCCGCCTTGACGCCTGGAGTATTGTCGGTGAGATCATCAAAGCCAACCCAGTTTTAGGTTTGGGGCCAGCGAACTACTACTGGTATACGCCACTCTTTCGCATTCGCGGCTATGCTGTCAATTTCAATTCCCACAACCAATATGTGGACCTGATTGCCCAAACCGGCTTTCTGGGCTTGTTTGCCTACCTCTGGTTGATGCTCGCTATTGGTTGGCTGGGTTGGCGGCTGCGTAATCGGGTCGCGGAGGGCTTTGAAAAAGCCTACGTCTATGGCGCGCTGGCCGGATGGGTGGCGACTATCGCTGCCGGCGCCTTTGGCGATTGGGTGCTGCCCTTTGTTTACAATGTCGGCTTGTTCGGCGTCCGGTCGAGTATTTTGCCCTGGCTCTTCTTGGGCGGGTTACTGGTGTTAGAACGGAAGTACCGGCAACCACCTATAACACATCGAACAACATAAAGCACAAGATAAGGTTGATATGGCTCCACATCAGTTGAAAATTCACTCATCCCCGGCGAACGCGGCAAAGTTGTTATCGATTATCATCGTGAACTGGAATACGCGCGATCTGGTGGCGGAGTGCCTCGCGTCGGTGGCTGTCGAAGTCGCCGCCTTTCCAGCAGGACAAGTGGAAACGCTGGTAGTTGATAACGCCTCCAGCGATGATAGTGTAAACCATATTCAAACCCACTTTCCTTGGGTGCAATTGATCCGGAATACGACCAATGTCGGCTTTGCGGCGGCAAACAACCAAGCGATGTCCATTGCCCAAGGGAAGTATATCTTGTTATTAAATTCGGACACCAAGGTTTTGGCGCAAGCATTGACAACAATGGTAGAATTTATGGAAGCCCATCCCAATGTCGGCGTCGGCGGAGCGCGCTATCTAAATCCCGATGGATCGCTTCAACCCTCTTGCTACCCTGCCCCGACGCTGACGCGTGAGTTGTGGCGGATGTTGCATTTGGATCGGCTCTACCCTTTTGGCGTCTATCAGATGGACAATTGGTCAATCCATAAGCCACGGGCGGTTGATATTGTCCAAGGCGCCGCGCTCCTGGTACGGCGTGTCGTTCTCGACCAGATTGGCTTCTTTGACACCGCTTATTTTATGTACACGGAAGAGGTGGACCTCTGCCAACGGATTCGCCGGGCGGGGTGGCCAATCTTTTTTGTACCGGCAGCGATGATCATCCACTACGGTGGGCAAAGTACGCGACAAGCGGCCTTACCCATGTTCTTACAGCTCTACCGCAGCAAAATTCTCTACTTTCGCAAACATCACGGCGCCGTTGCCACGGTGCTATATAAGTTGATTCTCTTGGGGGCAACCTTGCTCCGTCTGGTGATGATACCCTTCGCATGGTTGGAAACACCAGAGCGTCGGCGCCGTCACTTTACGCTGGCCAACCACTATCGCCGTTTGGTCATGGCCTTACCCAATATGTAACCGGATGAAAATTCTCTTTTTTACACAAGTACTCCCCTATCCGCTTACTGCCGGGCCAAAGGTGCGCGCCTATTATGTGTTACGCCACCTGGCGCAACAGCATGAGATCACGCTGGTTTCCTTTGTGCGCGCCACAGATACGCCGGATGCGTTGGCCCATCTACAGCGCTTTTGTACGGCTGTTCATACAGTGCCGATGCCACGTTCGCCACTGCGCGACGGCTATCACCTCCTGCGCAGTTTGTTGAGCCACCAACCTTTTATCATTGCTCGCGACTGGAATGGCGCTATGGTGCGCAAAATCGATGAATTACTACGCGCAGGTGAAACCGGGAACGAAGCGCCCTTTGCAGCCATTCACGCTGACCAACTGTGGATGGCGCCATACGCCTTACTGGCGCAACGCCAACAGCGCCGGCAACGGGCCAAGGTGGTGTTGGATCAACACAACGCCGTCTTTATGATTCCCGAACGATTGGCTGGTGATGATGCCAATCTGCCGAAACGGCTGTTGCTACAGTGGGAAGCGCGCAAGATGGCACGCTATGAAGTGGCAATTTGTCAGCAGTTTGACCGTGTGGTCTGGGTAACCCAAGAAGATTATCAGGCGGTGCAACAGCAGGCCCTTCGCTTGGGGCAACACGCACCTTGCGACGCGATTATTCCGATCTGTGGCGACAGCACCGAGCAGCCCCCGATCCAACGGCTGCCCGCCGCCCATCGCGTCACTTTTGTGGGCGGGTTGCACTATCCGCCCAATGCCCAGGGGATCTGTTGGTTTGCGGAAAACGTTTTTCCCCAAGTGTTGGCTCAAGCGCCCCAAAGCGTTCTCACGGTGATCGGCAAGCAACCGCCGCCAGCGCTACAGAAGTTGGGCATCCCACCGCAAAATTTGGCGATCACCGGCTTTGTGGAGCGCGTGGAACCCTACCTGGCTGAGACAGCCGCTTTTGTCGCGCCATTACTGGCCGGTGGCGGCATGCGGGTTAAGATCATCGACGGTTGGCGATGGGGGATGCCGGTGGTCAGCACAACGATTGGGGCCGAGGGAATTGCCACGCACCCGGAAGAAAATATCTTGATTGCCGATACGCCGACCGCTTTTGCCGAGCGCACGCTCCAATTACTCCAATCCCCGCAGAAAGCCAACCAATTGGCTGCTGCCGGCCGCCAGTGGTTTGAAGCTCATTATGATTGGCAACAGGTCTACCGACAGTGGGATCAGATCTATCGCTATACTCACGAGCAACACAAGAAGTAACCCATTACTCGTATAAAAAGTGTACCTTCTTGGCGCTCGTTGGTATAGCTTCTGTTTACCTTTACGGCGCGCCTAAAGCCGGCAAGTCCGTTACAAAATTATAAACCGCGACAACGCACGCCCTTTTGTCATTACTCAGCCCACTCCTAGCCACACCTTTTTTTAGTTGTCAAGATATTGAAACAACTGACTTTACGACTTTTTGTTACACTGATTCCATGAAGATTCTTTTTGTCGTTCCGTATACCCCTAACCCGATCCGGGTCCGTCCCTATGAATTGTTGCGCACATTGGTGCGCCGCGGCCATACGATCACCCTGGCGACACTTTGGCAGAATGACCAGGAACGCCAGGAGCTAGGCGCATTGGGAGCGTTGGGGATTGAAATCATTGCAGATCCACTCTCTAGGGTGCGTTCGCTGTGGAACTGTGTGCAAGCGCTGCCCTCACAAGCCCCGCTGCAAGCCGCCTACTGTTGGCAGCCTCATTTGGCGCACCAGTTACGTCAACTCGTGACGCACCGCCGTTTCGACGTAATTCATGTCGAGCATCTGCGCGGGGCGCGCTATGGGCTGGCCCTCAGACAGGCGGTAAGCACGACATCCAGTGCGCCGCCGGTGGTCTGGGACAGTGTGGATTGTATCAGCTATCTCTTTGCCCAGGCAGCCGAGCGCAGTCGCAGTCGCTCCGGTCGTTTGATGACCACGCTGGAGTTGGCGCGCACGCGTCGTTATGAGGGATGGTTGCTCCAACAATTTGATCAGGTGTTGGTCACCTCCCCCAATGATCGCCTGGCGCTACTGGCGTTGGCGCAATTAGCACCAGCCGCTGACCAACAGCGCCGTCATTATGCCGGCAAGCCACAGCGGCAGGAAAGCCAAGCAGCCGATCCGGTGGCGGTGTTGCCCAATGGCGTTGATTTGGAAGGATTCCACCAGGACGACCAGACGAAGGCGGAAAAGACCCTGGTCTTCTCCGGCAAGATGAGCTACCACGCCAATGTCACGGCGGCGCTTCATCTCGTACAAGAGATCATGCCACAAGTCTGGGCGCATGATCCGGCGGTGCGGGTGCAACTGGTGGGCAAAGATCCACCGGCCGAAGTGCGTGCGCTGGCCGCCACGATCTCTGCCCCCCCCGGCGCCGTAGTGGTGACGGGCGCGGTGCCGACCATGCGGCCCTATCTCAGCCGGGCGACCATCGCCGTGGCGCCGGTGTTATACGGCGCCGGCATTCAGAACAAAGTGTTAGAGGCGATGGCTTGTGGGACGCCCGTCATTGCCAGCCCCGCCGCTGCATCCGGGCTGCAAGCAGAGCGCGGGCGCGACCTGCTTCTGGCCGCCGACGCCAGTGAATTTGCCACAGCCATTCTGACGTTACTGGCGCAACCGGAGCGGCGGACGCATATGGGTCAGGCCGGACGCGCCTATGTGGAACGTGTTCATGCCTGGGATGCCGTGGGGGCGCAACTGGAGCACTATTATCATGCGGCCATGGCTTTGTAAACCAATGCCTGCTGTTCAACGCCGGTTATGGACCGGCGTTGAACAGCAGGCAAGGGGCCTAGCCCGAAACAATAGGATAAGACGATGACGAATCAGAAGATACTACCTGAACTGGAGGCCATTACAACGCTTTCCACCGCTGAAGTCCAGGCAATTTACGACAAAGCGTATACCACCCCCGGTCTGATGGGCACTCATCTAGACGGTGAATATTCGCGTGTGACCAAAACGGCGTTGCTGGATTTCTGTCGAGCGGCGCCGAATCAACGCTTGCTGGATCTTGGCACCGGCGATGGTGATCTCTGGGCTTTTGCCGCGCCAAGTTTAGAGTGGCACGCCGTTGATATTTCCCAAGTGGGGGTTGCTCGTGCCCAAACCCGTTTTGCCCGTCTACGACCGGCCGTCGCCATTGCCGAACATCTGCCCTATCCCAACAACTTCTTTGGCGCCATTATCGCCGCCGATACCATGGAGCATGTCTTTGATTTAAGACAAAGTTTAGGTGAGATTCGACGGGTGTTGGCGCCGGGCGGTCATTTCGCTCTTTCGGTGCCGGCGCCTAAATCATTGCAAACATGGGCCAAAAATCGCTTATTGCGTCAACGCCCTGATCCCCTACTGTTCTTGCGGCTTGTGCGCACTGTGCTAAAACGGCGCCGCCTCTTCGGGAAAGCCGCCTTTCAGCCCATTGACCGCGATTTATCGTTGGCCCACTGGCGTGAATTGTTACAAAACCAGGGCTTTCAGGTGCAACAGAGCGCCATCTGGCCGGTTACACCACTGGAACCGATCGTCTACCTGTGGGGTACGACCGTTGTTGACAAGTAAGTCTTTACGACTGATCAGAGAAAGAAACAAAGGGTGTTTGATGACTTTTGATCAAAAGCAGGTGAATCGTTATCTCATATTGATTTTGTTCGTCGCCTTGGTGATGCGCATGGCCGCCGCCTTTTACTTGGGCGATACGGTGAGTGGACTCTCCGGGGCGCATGATGAGATTTCCTACAGTATGTTGGGGCAGCGCTTTGCCACTGGGCATGGCATGACCTTTCCAGAGCCGTGGTATCCGTGGGTGGCGGCGGATACACCACAATCATACTATTCGTATACCATTAGCCTTTTCCTGGCCGGCATCTATGCGCTCTTTGGGTATCATCCGCTGGCGGCTAGAATCATTATGGCGCTCATGAGTACGGTCAGCGTCTGGCTGCTCTTCCTCATCGGCAGGCGGCTCTTTGGCACAACGGTGGCGTTAGTCGCCAGTGCCATTGCCGCCGTTTATGCGTATTTGATCTTCTATGGCGTCACGCTGGTGACAGAAACACCTTTTACACTGGCTTTGCTGATCGCCCTCTACCTGGCGATACGGATGCGCGCCGGCGAAGTGAAGGGGGTGGGCGCCTGGTTCACGCTGGGCGTCGTGCTGGCGGTGGCGGTTCTCCTACGGATGGCGGTGGTCTTCTTTATTCCGATTTTGTTGTTGTGGCTCTACTACGCCGTGCGCAAGGAGACAAAACTATGGCTGGTGGCGATCCCTCTGGTGGTGATTGGTCTGGCGGTGTTGCCGCTCACCATCCGGAACTATCTGCTCTGGCAGCAATTCTTGTTGTTGGAGGCGCAATTCGGCCATGTCTTCTGGAATGGCAATCATCCAGGTCATTTGGGCGATTTTCATCCCTTCAAAGTCTTCCCCATCCCGCCGGAGGTATTGGCTAGCAACAATGATGTCTTGATCACTAATACCTTGCTGCGCATGGGAGTGCAGAATGTTCTGCATCAGCCGTGGGATTTTGTCATGCTCACCCTGACGCGGCTGCGGGAGTTCTTCCTCTTCTGGCCGACAGCGGATTCGACGTTTCCCGCGAACCTTTTGCGCGTCTTTTCCTTTGGCCTGATCGTCCCTTTTGCACTCTATGGCTTTTTTGCCAACTTGCGCCGCTTCCCTGAGTTAGCCCCGATCTATTTGTTTATTGTTGTCCATACCGGAATTTACGCTGTCACTTGGACGATGATCCGGTATCGGATTCCGCTCGATCCCTTCTTGATCCTGTTTGCGGCATACAGTTTGCAGGTGGCGTATCAACAGTTGGGGCGGCTACGCGTGCTGCCTCAACCGCTAAACCAGTCGGCAGCATAAGACAGTTGTGTAAGAGATCTGCGTAAGACAATCACAAGCTGCGTTTGTTTTTGCCAGCCCCTATGCGCATCGATGCGCCGATACCCCAATCGCAGGGATAAACCGCTGGTTAGGTAACGGAGGTATGGATATGTTGCTCCTGGTCAGTGGTTTACAGCTAATCATTGCCCTGTCCACCCGCTGTTGCCGGCGACTTTTTATGCGCTTTTCACAGGCAAGTTACTACAACTTTTGACATAGTTACAACCAATCATTGTAAGACAATTGTAACACCTTCAGGATCAATCTACTGTTACACTTAGGACGGCTTTTGACACGAGCTTTCGCAAAAACGCTAGGGAATTTGCCAATTATGACATCTAACGCGACATCTAACGCCAATGTTTCCGTCTCTGACACGACGCAGATGCTCCCCAAAATTTGGGTGACGCAATCGACCTGGAAACGTGCGTATCAACTGGTTCTGCTTTGCAGTGACGCCCTGATGCTCTTACTAGCCTTTGCCCTGGCCTACTGGTTGCGCTTTTACGGCGGCATCCCGGTCTTTGAGGATGTGATTCCTTCTACCGGCCTCTATGTACGGCTGGTTGCCTTGTTGATTCCAGTCTGGTTGCTCTTCTTTGCCATGTTGCGGCTCTATGATTTCCAGATCTTATTGAGCGGCACAATCGAATATTCACGCGCGCTCAATAGTTGCACCAGCGGGATGATGTTGGTGGTAGCGGTCAGTTTTATCGAACCAACCTTTATCATTGCCCGTGGCTGGTTGGTGTTGGCTTGGGTCTTCGCCAGTGTCCTGGTCTGTAGCAATCGCTGGTTCCTGCGTCGGGTCGCCCATGCCTTGCGTCAACATGGTTGGTTTGTTACACCAGCATTAATTGTTGGCACCAATGCCGAAGCCATCTCGCTGGCCAATCAGTTACGCTCTAGTCTGCATTCGGGTTTGATCGTTCTGGGCTTTATTGACGAAACGGTGGAAACGGAGCCGGAAAATCGCCCGCGCACGCTGTTGGGGCTACCGGTCTTAGGAACGTTGAATCATTTAGCCGAAATTGTGGGTCAGCGCCGCGCCGAGGAGATCATCATTGCCACCACAGCCCTTTCGCGTGAGCAGTTGCAAGATACCACATTGCAACTGGCGGCAATCCCCAATGTCAATATGTCGCTCTCTTCCGGTCTGTATGAAATTTTTACAACCGGGATGAGCGTAACGACCCGCAATGCTGTGCCGTTGATGAACCTAAATCGGATGCGGCTCGATCCGGTCGAGATGATCCTCAAAACGATCTTGGATTACACCGTTGTGCTGCTGGGTTCCATTGTTCTGCTGCCCTTCATTGCGTTGATCGGCCTGCTGATCAAGCTCGATTCACGCGGCCCCATTCTCTATCGCCGGCGGGTGCTTGGCGTGGGCGGGCGGGACTTTGGCGCCTTCAAATTCCGCACAATGGTGATCAATGGTGATGAAATTTTGGCCCGACATCCTGAATTGCTGGCCGAATTGAAAGCGACCCACAAGCTCAAAGTTGACCCGCGCATCACCCGCGTCGGTCACTGGTTACGTCGCACCAGTCTGGATGAGTTGCCCCAATTCATCAATGTCCTACTAGGGCAGATGAGCTTGGTCGGGCCACGGATGATCTCACCAGCAGAGGCAGAGATGTATGGGCGGATGAAACAGAACCTGTTGACGGTGAAACCAGGCTTGACCGGTCTCTGGCAGGTGTCGGGCCGCTCGGATCTCTCCTATGAAGAACGGGTCCGACTGGATATGCACTACATTCGCAATTATAGCATCTGGCTGGATCTGCAAATTCTTTTCTTTCAAACATTACCGGCTGTTTTTCGTGGCCGCGGAGCTTACTAAATGAAAGGTTTGATTTTGGCCGCCGGTAAGGGGACACGCCTGCGCGACCTCACACTCAACCGTCCCAAGCCCATGTTGCCTGTGCAGGGCAAACCCTTGCTTGAAGCGCATGTGGCCTGGCTGCACGCTAATGGGATAGACCAGATCGCCATGAACTTGCACCACTGTCCAAACGTGATTACGGATTACTTTGGCGATGGCAGCCGTTTTGGCGTACAACTTACCTACTCTTATGAACCGCAACTACTAGGGACTGCCGGCGCAGCAAAACGGCTGCAAACCTTTCTCGATGAACCATTTGTTGTTGTCTACGGCGATGTCTCTACCAACCTGTCGCTGCCGCGGTTGCTTGCTTTTCATGAGGTGCGGAAAGCGCAGGCAAATCTGACCACAGTCGCAACGCTGGCGCTCTACAAAGTACCCAATCCCACCGAATGCGGTTTGGTGGGGATCGATCAAACTGGGCGCATTCAACGTTTTGTCGAAAAGCCACCGCCCGACCAAGTCTTTACTGATCTGGCTAACGCCGGTTTGATGATCTGTGAGCCGACCATTTTGGACTTGATTCCGGCGGAAACTGAGGTTGACTTTGGTCGTCATCTCTTCCCGGCAGCATTGGCCGGCGGGTATGCGCTATGGGGGCAACCGATTGCGGCGGACGAATATGTCATTGACATCGGCACCTTTCATGGCTATGACCGTGCGCAACAGGTGGCCCACACAGCCCAAGCGCTTCCCGTCTTTGCCCAAGCTCTTTAGGTGAACCATGATTATTACCAAAACACCCCTGCGCATCAGCTTTCTCGGCGGCGGCACCGATTTCCGCGCCTTTTTTCGCCAGGAAGAAGGGTGGGTTCTTTCCTCAGCGATTGATAAGTTTATTTATGTCATCATCAAAGAGCGTTTTGACAGTAAAATCCGCGTCGGCTACACCCGCACTGAATTGGTCGATTGTATTGATGAACTACAACATGAATTAGTGCGCGAAAGTTTGCGCAAAACCGGCATTACGCAGGGGATTGAAATTGCCACCATGGCCGATATTCCCTCAGAAGGTTCTGGGCTTGGCTCCTCCAGCACAGTGACGGTGGGGTTGCTCAATGCCATGTACACTTATCTCGGCACACCGGTCACCCATGAACAGCTGGCGCGGGAAGCCTGTGAGATTGAGATCGACATTCTGGGCAAACCGATTGGGGTGCAGGATCAGTATATCGCCGCCTATGGCGGCCAGCGTTTCCTCTTCTTCGGTCGCGATGATGAAATCCGTGTGCAACACTTGGGATTGAATTACGAACAGTTGCGTAAACTCAATCAAAATCTGATGCTCTTTTACACCAATGTGACCCGAAAAGCAGAGAGTGTCCTTACCGAACAGTCGCAAAACATTGACGCCAACATCCAACTGCTTTGTCAAATGAAAGAATTAGCCTTGCGCGCCCGGTCAGCGTTGGAGAGCCACGCCTTTGATGACTTTGGCGCCCTCCTAGATGAGAGCTGGCAATTGAAGAAACGGCTGGCCAGCCGTATCAGCAACCAAGCGATCGATGATCTCTATTGTGCCGCACGCAAAGCCGGCGCCATCGGCGGGAAGATTTCGGGCGCCGGCGGCGGCGGCTTTCTACTGCTCTATTGTCCCCCCCGTCATCAGGATGAGGTGCGCCAGGCATTACATGCTTTGCGCGAACTCCCCTTTCGCCTGGAACCGGATGGTTCGAAGGTTATTTTCCATAGCAATTGAGGATCTATATTCATGAACACCAGAAAGTAGCACTTTATCATATGCGCCCCTCATCGCGCAGACGCGCATGTAGAGAAGCAATGGATTACTTTCTGTGCTGCTCGTGATCATAATTGAGGAATTCGTGGCATGACTTTTGTTGAGCAATATCGCACGTACATTGTTGATATTAAGCGCACGATTGATGCACTGGCGCTTGAACTGATTGAAGCAACGGTCGAGCAGATCCATCTGGCGCGCCTCAATCAGCGCCAGGTGTTTATTATGGGCAACGGCGGCAGCGCCGCCACCGCGTCACACTTTGCCTGCGACCTGGGCAAAAATACGGTGATGGCTGGTGTGCCCCGCTTGCGTGTGCAAGCGCTAAATGACAATATGGCCTTTTTCTCTGCCTGCGCCAATGATTATGGCTATGATACCGTCTTTGCCGAACAACTAACCAATTTTGTTCAGCCGGAGGATGTGGTGCTGGCGATTTCGGCCAGCGGCAATTCTGCCAATGTCCTGAAAGCGGTGCAGGTCGCCCGCACTTGTGGCGCTTTTACCATTGGTTGGTCCGGTTACCAGGGCGGCAAGTTGGCGAAGATGGTTGATATCCCGATTGTAATTCCTAGCGATTCGATTGAGCAGATTGAAGATATTCATTTAATGATGGCGCACATGGTCACCGTTTCTGTGCGCAAGGCTGCGCAACATGGCTTTCTACTCAATAGCGATCAGCCGATTCCCACAATGATTGCCGATCGAGTACCTGTGAAACGGTAGTGTGATTAGCAATGCAGGCAATTTTATTGGATCGCGATGGCGTGATCAATCAGGAACGAGCGGATTATATCAAGAACTGGCAGGAATTCCAGTTTTTGCCGGGCGTACTGCTTGCCCTGGCACAACTGGCAACCTTGCCCATCCCGATTGTTGTCATCACCAATCAGTCCGCCATCGGGCGCGGGATCATTGAGGCTACCGTCGTAGCGGATCTACATCAGCGGCTTCACGAGGTTGTAACAGCGGCGGGCGGGCGCATCGATGCGTTCTTTGTCTGTCCTCATCACCCGACTGACAACTGTCGCTGTCGCAAACCACAGCCGGGCTTGCTCCAGCAGGCCGCCCAACAATTTGCCTTTTCGCTGACCGAAGCGGTCTTTATTGGTGATGCGATGACAGATTATGCAGCGGCCTGTGCAGCCGGTTGTCAGTCCATTTTGGTCAAGAGTGGCCGCCAAGGCGCCGACTTGGATCGGCTCTTTGTAGATACAGTGTCGCCACCGCCGATTGTTGCTGATTTAGCGGCTGCGGTCGCTCTCCTGTTCAACCACAACAGCAAGCAGACCAGGGTTCAACCATTGGCTCATCAGATGATTGCGCCGAATAAGTAGAGAAAGTAGGAGCGGCCCTTGGCGGTCGCCCACGGTTTATGAGAGATAATGCCATGAGTACACCTGCATCACGAGCTTGTTGTCCGCACTTGGGCCTCAATAACGATCGCACCATCATGTTGATGAGTCCGACGATGGCGCACCGCTGCTATGTCCAGGCTGAACCGCTTCTCCCGGATCCTGAGCGTCAGGCCAATTTCTGTCTTGCCGCTAACCATACCCAATGTCCATTGTACACCCCCCTCATGGCGCACACGAGCAGCGCCAATGGCGCTGAAAAGTTACCGCTGGTCGCCACAGCCGCTTTGCCCATACCGGCGCCGCAAACGACTCAGTTGGTGCGTCTCCAACAGCAGCCGCTACGCCCGCCTAACGCCAATCGCATCTTGTTGCCGCGTCGGCAAGAGGCAGTGCTGGCGCGACGCCGAGCGCCCAAAACGCTGCTTTTGCCGGCGGTCTCTTCCTACTCTGTGCGCCGGCTCCACCACTGGTCATTCTTATCGACCAAGATTACACTTGCGGCGACCATCTTTCTGGTGTTCTTGACGGTCGCATCCGGTTTTATCATTCGCCGGCAACAACTAGCAACCGCGCGCACCTATCAGGCGGGTAGTGTCTTCATCCTAGGGGCGAACCCATCGCCAACCTTTACCAAGACGCCATTGTCAGTTGCTGTCCTCAATGCTGCTGTCAACCCAACCGCAACGCCAGCGCCCCTAGTCACGATTGAGCGGTTTGTCACCCCTACGCCCCCGCCGGGCGGTCAAGGGTATTACCTGACGCCGGGCAACAACAGTGCGGGCTGGTGGATGAGTAATGATGACCGACGCAATCATGTCAATGATTCTTTCCTTTATGTGGGCCAAAATAACGGCGAGGCGCACATTGCGGCCATCCGCTTTGATCTGCGCAACATCCCGCGTGGCGCTGATATTGTGCATGGGGAACTGCGTCTGACTGGTGTGCGTGACGAGAACCTCACTACGGCGCCGGCGACCTGGCAGCTTCAATTGATTGCGGAAGAGGCGCTGCCTAATCTTGCCAGTGCCGATTTCTTGAGCTTGCTAAGTGCGCCCGCTTCCCTGAGTTTGTCACCGGCCATCAATGAACAGGCGCTGAACATTGACGCGGTAAACAGTTGGGAATTTGATAGTGAGATCAATGCTTGGCTGCAAGAACAGTTATTACAGGGCGCAACTTCGCTCACCCTGCGGCTGACGGCGAGTACCAACGGGCAGGACACCCTCTTCGCTTGGGACAGCGGTGTCGGGGCGGCCACCACCGGACGCGGCCCGGTCTTACTGTTAAGCGTCGGGCCGGCGCCGGCTATACCGCCCGTGCTGCCAACCAAGCCCTTTATTGTGGCAACACTGACTGCACCCCCGGCCAATGTGTTGACGGTAGTTGCATCCAATAGCACCGCGACGGCGATTGCTGTCACCACCGGCACCTATACACCCGTTCCCTATCAGGTGGTGACACCAACCCCCTTCCCGGCTAACCTGGCAACGGTGCAAGCCGTCGCCATTGATCGCGGGTTGCCGCCGGTGCTACTGGAAACACCCACCCCAGCCAACCCGGCGGAAGCGACCGGCAACGCCCAATACGCCACCGCCGTAGCCGTGACCACCGGCACCTTTACCCCCGTACCAACGGGCTTTGTCACCCCGGTCTTGGTCGTTCCTTCGCCACCGGTCGAAAATGTGGCGACCGAGGCGGCGCGTTCTCTCGAAGCCACCGCCGTTGCCGCCAGTGGCGCCGATACGCCGACGCCGTTACCCTACAATGCAGTCATTGCCGAATATGTCTACGCCACCGCCGCGCCGGAAAATGCCGCGACCGCCCAAGCACAAGCCGTGATCGCCACAGCCGCGGCCTTGGTTGATGGCACGCCGACGCCGTTAGCCTGGAATGCGATTGTGATCACCAAGGTGCCGACACCCCTACCGCCGGTGTCGCCGTCGCCGACGCCGCTGCCGTCGTTGCAACCGATTACCGATTTCACGCCGACGCCAACGCCAACGCTCTTTTTCCTGCCGGATGTAATGCCGGATATTTACCGCAACAAAATTGTCTTTAAGACCAATCGCAGTGGGCAGGAGGAGACCTACGCCCTTGACCCCAACAACAGTCAACTTTTCCGGGTCAACGAGCCGTGGGTGCATGATCTGGCCTTCCGCCAGATCGCCCTTTCACCGGATCGCCAGGAGCAGGCCATCGTCCTGGCCGATGCCAACCGCGACTTGCAAATTCAGGTGCGTTCGCTACAGTATGGCACGGTGCGCCAACTGAGCGCCTTTAAGGGCATGAGCTATGACCCCGCCTGGTCGCCGTTGGGGGACAAGATTGCCTTTGTCAGCACTGATTCGGGCAGTGATGAGATCTATCTGGTCACAGTAGATGGCAGTATCACCCAACAATTGACCAACAACAATAACCAGTGGGACAAACACCCCAGTTGGTCGCCGGATGGCACACAGATTGTCTTCTTCTCCAACCGGGATGTCGGGCGCCGGCAGCTTTGGATCATGAATGCCGATGGCTCCGGCCAACGCAATATCAGCAACAACGATTATGAGGATTGGAATCCGATTTGGGTGCCTTGATGATGTAGTCCAAAGTCCGTAGTCCATAGTCCAAAGTCCGTAGTCTAGTTTGCCGCAATGACTGTGGACTGCGAACCCTGGAGTGCGGACTATTTTCAGAATAGGGAACAATGCTATGGAGACGATTGAATTACGGACGCTCTTACGCCCTCTCTTCCGGTGGTGGTGGTTGATTGCGGCGGCAACCTTGATCGCCGCGGTCTCAAGTTTTGTCTATACCTATTTGCAGCCGGCAGTCTACGAATCGCGCACGACACTTTTTGTCGGCTCGGCGATCAAAGAACCGAACCCGTCGAGCAATCAGGTTTTCCTGGCCCAGCAATTGGCCCAAACCTATGCGGACATTGCCCTGCGCAAGCCGATTCAGCAAGCCACAATGAATGCGCTGGGCATTGATTGGCTGCCCTATTACACGGTGCAGGTAGCGCCTAACACACAAGTGGTGGAGATCAATGTGATCGATGAAGATCCGGTCTTTGCCCAAAGCTTTGCCGCCATGTTGTCGCAACAATTGATTTTGCAAGGCCCGGCAGGACAGGCGGAACATAATCGCCAACTCTTTGTCGATACACAACTGGAAAAGTTGCAAGCCAGCATCACTGAAACGGAAGATGAGGTTGTCCAGAAGCAGCAGGAGTTGGCGAGTCTTTTTAGCGCTCGTGAAATTGCTAATGTGGAGAATCAGATCGACGCGCTGGATAAGAAGCTGACGACCATGCAATCGAACTATGCCGCATTGCTGGCAACCACGCAGCGCGGCGCCGCCAACGCCTTGAGCGTGCTAGAGCCGGCCAACCTGCCCGACGAGCCGGTCAGTTCACGGTTACTCGTCAATGTGCTGGTGGCGGCGATTGTGGGCTTTGCTCTGGCCGCCGGTGGGGCTTACTTGATCGAATATCTGGATGATTCGCTCAAAGATGCCGATGATGCCAAGCAACTCTTTGGCCTGCCCATGCTGACAACAGTGCCGGAAATGGAGGCAGAACACGACAGCGATAAGTTGATCATGCTTTCCAACAACCCCCACCCGGCAGCGGAAGCATACCGTATGTTGCGCACCAATCTGCAATTTGCGTCGGTGGAGCGCTCGCTGCGGCTACTGTTGCTCACCAGTCCTTCGCCGGAAGATGGCAAGTCACTCACCGCCGCCAACCTGGCCGCCGCCTATACCCGCTCCGGTAAGCGGGTGATTCTGGTCGACGCCGATCTCCATCGCCCGTCGCAGCAACGTTTCTTCCACACAATGAACAATATCGGTTTGACCATCAGCCTCTTTGACCAACAGACCCCGATTGAGGATCTCTTACAAGAGACCGCCATTCCCGGTCTGCGCATCTTAAATGCCGGGCCGTTGCCACCCAATCCAGCGGAACTGTTAGGCTCCAAACGGATGCAGGAGATTCTCATTGAACTGCGCGACCTGGCCGATATTGTCATCATCGACAGCCCGCCTATCTCTGCTGTCAGCGATGCCATGATCCTTTCCACTTATGTGGATGCGGTTGTGTTGGTGGTACGGGCAACAAAGACCAGCCGCACCGTCGCCAAGAAGACTTTGCACGCATTACAACAGGTACGCGCTTATCTGGTCGGGGTTGTCTACAACGGCGTGGATGAATATGATAGCAATTACGCCTATGACTATACCTATAACTATTATCAGGCCAGCAACAATGGCGTAGCCCAATCAGCGGCCCAACCGACCAATGGATATGGGTCTTATACAAATGGCTATCACCCAAATGGCAACGATCATGAACTAGCGCTTGATGAGCCAGGTCATACGCTGACAAAGAACTCCATGGCCAAGTCACCATAGTTTTGTCACGGGAAAAACCATTGTCACAAAAAGGGAGCGGGGATCAACATGGATCCCCGCTCCCTTTTTGTGACAACTTATACGTGGACAATGCGTCCGCCACTGTCGGGAGGCAGCACGGGACGTGGTTGCGCCTGTTGCCATTTGGCATAGACCGCTTTGATAAAGCGCTTGGCCACATCCACCGGCACGGCGGCGCCGACATCCGGGCCATTCATCAACGTATTGATCCCGATCAGCCGCCCCTCGGCGTCCACCATTGGGCCGCCGGAATGGCCGGGGCGTAGATGCAAACTGGCTGCCACCCACTCATTCCGTGGGCTGACCATGTCTCCCACTTGTGCGCCCACGCCGATTACTACACCAGAAGTGGCGCCGCCCGCACCCCCCCTGGGAAAGCCAAAGGCAAAGACTAGTTGTCCCGGCTTCAATTGCTGTGAACTGCCTAATGCAATGGTGGGCAGGTCATGGCCATTAATCTGTAGCACAGCTAAATCGGCCTCCGGGTCAACCGCCACCAGCCGAGGGGTAAATTCTCGCCCATCGGCCAGTTCCACAGTGAGGGCTTGTTGACTAACGCGCCGATTGTTGACGACATGGGCATTGGTAACGATCAAGCCGTCACTGTGCCAGATGATGCCGGTTCCCGCACCGGCGCGTCCATTGCGAATTTGCACCACCGTCGGCAGGACTCGTTCGCTCACTATGGCGATGTCACGGCTAAATTGTGTCAAAACAGAATCCATCGGTTGTTCCTACTCAGTAAAGCGCGATCGAACATTTGTGCACCTGCTCTTGGCGAGTGCGTGACTCGCCCTCCCCCACAGTGCGAGTCACGCACTCGCCAAGAACAAAGTAATCCGTTATTTTGGGAAACTACTTCGCGCGACCAACGGTCAAGCTTAAAGTTTGCAACTGACCGGCCCGCACCACCTGCGCCTGCACGCTCTTGCCGACCCGTTCGCCGCTCAAAAGCACTTGCAACTCATCGACATGGCGTACCGGTGAGCCATCGAGCTTGACCAGCACATCACCTTGCACCATGCCGGCCTGCGCTGCCGGGCTGTTGCTATCAACCGACATGACGATCAACCCGGTCTCCTGCCCAACCGTCTGTTGCATGGTGTCAGCCAAACGCACCGGTTGAATGCCAATGCCCAGATAGCCGCGCGGCATATGCCCATGCGCAACGAGCGTCTCGACCGTTTTGCGGATCGTGGCATTGGGGATCGCCAAGCTGACGCCCCGCATGAGCGCTGAGGTATTGATGCCGGCAAAGCGGCCATCAGCGGCGACCAGCGGGCCGCCGGAAAAGCCGGGATACATGACGACATCGGTCTGCAAATAGTGATCGATTTCGCCACCGCTTGGGGTGCGCCACTGGCTGCCCAATGCGCTAGCAATACCCAAAGTTGCCTGAATACGATTGCCGGGGCGGCCTAAGGCTAATAACAGATGCCCGACGCGCAACTCACTGGCATCAACCCAAGTCGCCGCCGGTAGCCCCGTGGCATCGGCGCGCAACACAGCCAGGTCGGCGCCAGGATCACGGCCGATCAAGGTGGCGCTGACCGTCCGACCATCTGCCAGGCCGATGCCAATCTGCTCTTCCCGCTCCACCACATGGTGTGACGTAACAATCAACCCATCCGCCGACCAAATCACGCCACTGCCGGGCAGCCGTTGACGGGCATCGACGCGCACCACCTTCGGATCACTCTGTTCAACCAACCCTGCCATGCTCTGGGAAAGGGTTTGTAGTGTTTCGGTCATGAGGAACTCCTTGCTCTGGGATAATAGGCCAAAGGTGACAGGAACGCGGGTTTGTAACTATGGAGTCCTAACCAGCGAGCCATTGTCCGCGCTGACACCATCTTTTGGCGCACTTTCACTCATTCAAATCATTGACTTCCGGCACCCCGTCCTAGTAACGTGAATTCGACGTTTCGTGGGTATACCCGCCAAAGACCTCTGCGCCCGATGGGCACCCGTGGGCAGAGAATACGCGTTAGCCGCAGCTTCGTGTACCCACCTCCCGGAGGTCTTTGGCTAACCCCGAACTCAGGTTAGTACGGTGATTGCCAACTGCATCCATTGTGCCAGAAAGTGGGACGGCCCGCTTCCCTCAAAAGCGCGAATCGTGACCTAGCCAAAAGGTTAGGTCACGATTTGACTTCCCAATGCAAACAGCCCGCTTATAAAAGCGGGCTGTTTGCAACTGAGAGAGAGAGAGAGAAAGAAAGAGAGAGAGAGAGAATCTATGCTGATAACGCGTCAGGCCATTACCAGGGTGACGAGAAATTGATACCACTCGTCAAGCTGAGAGAGAGACAAGAGAGAATCTGGCAACCAGGTATGTTGGAAATAGCGCCAAGCCGCCTGCCAATTATAGCTTAACTCGGTAATAACGCGCTGATGGCTATGTGGGGCGACCCTTGGAAACAGGTAGTAGACGAACGTACCATACAAGAGAAAACAGACAGCTAGGATGACCAGCAGATCGGTGTGTTCAAAGAGCGATGCACTGCGATAGCGTGGATACAATTTATTCCGTTGGGCAGTGCTGATATGAACAACTGGCGAATTTTTGCTGCTTACCATGATGTCACCCCTTGACCGGCTGAAGCGTGGTCACCAGTCAGCTTTGGCTTGTTCTACACAACTCAACGAGCCAAACAACTCAGTTTACCTACGCTATTTGTATGATTTTGCTGTGGCTTCATCATACCAGAAAGTGCGGAGATTTTTCCTGTCAAAAGTCTGTCATCATCCACGAACGGAAGGGAGCAAGACATTTGTCACAGTCCAGAGTCCAGAGTCCGCACTCTAGAGTCTGTGGTCGAATAGCCGAATGATGGTGCAGAGAAGGTGTAGTTGAGTTGTAGTTTACAGATAATCGTCCCATACCCGGCAGTGATGATTAGAGCAGGATCAGCCCAGCACGCGTGGCACGCACGACGGCCTCTGTCCGGCTTTGTGCGCCCAGCTTACTCAGGATGGCGTTGACATGGAATTTGACGGTGTGTTCCGTAATATCGAGTTGACGGGCAATTAACTTGTTAGAGAGACCTTGCGCCATGGCTTGAAGAACTTCTTGCTCGCGCGGGGTAAGGGGTTCATTGCGATAGGGTTCGTCGGGTGTAGGGATGGTGGTAAAGAGGAGTGTGCTCACGTCCGGATCAAAAACAGTTAAGCCGGTCGCCACGGCCCGTAACGCCGCCGCCAAGAGCGGAGTTGCACTAGTACGTAGCAACAAGCCCTGGGCGCCGCTCGGTCGTACCGCCCGCGTAGCTTCCGGTTCCGGCAACAAGACAACGACCGGATAGCCAGCTTCGGTCACATCGGCTAATTGAGTCAATTGACTTTGGGGCGTCCAACCAATATCCCAGAGGATCACATCGGGTTGGTAAACGCTGATCCGCTCGACCGGCATCTCCTCCGGCGCGACCTGGCCGACCACAGTGATCGCCGGTGCGGCGGTCAGCAACGCTGCCAAGCCAACGCGCGCCAACAGGTCAGGGCCACAGACCAGGACGCGCAATGGATCGACAGCGTTGCTCATCTTGCTGAAAACACGTTAGATGCGCGGCAGGGTGATGCCGGTTTGCGCCTGGTATTTCCCCTTGCGGTCCGCATAAGAGACTTCCGGCGCTTCACCTTCAAAGAAGAGGACTTGGGCGATGCCTTCGTTGGCATAAATTTTTGCTGGAAGCGGAGTCGTATTGGAAATTTCTATTGTCACAAATCCTTGCCAGGCAGGTTCAAAAGGCGTAAAATTTGTTATTATACCTGCGCGCGCATAGGTACTTTTTCCTAAACAAACGCCTAACACATTGCGTGGCATCCGAAAATATTCAACACTACGGGCCAGCGCAAAGCTATTCGGTGGAATGATACAAACCTCACCTTGATACCGTGCCATTGCTTTTTCATCAATGGCTTTCGGATCGACGACGGTCAGTTGCCCTGTGGACGGGGTAAAGATCAAAAACTCGTCGGCCACCCGAATATCATAACCAAAGCTGCTCAAGCCATACGAGATCACGCCCTCGCGTACCTGGCGCTCTTCAAAAGGATCGATCATCTGTTGTTCAAGCGCCATGCGGCGAATCCAGTGGTCAGGCTTTATCGACATACCCTACTCGATTTCTATGTCACAGTAAAATTAAGGCGCTCGTAGCCGGTCCATGACCGGCGTTTAGGCGCCGGTCATGGACCGGCTACGAGCGGGCTTGGCGTTATATTGGAAACTAGGCTTTGGCCGGCTGCGTGCGCCACTTTTGCCTTATCAGACCCTGTTGCGGGGCAAACAAAAAGGCGACAGCAAAAAAGAGCGTTGCCGTCAGCACCATCGCCGGGCCTGATGCAATATTAACATAATAACTAAAGTACAGCCCAATTAGATTGGCGCTCATGCCACAGATTGCGGCGACGATCATCATGATGTGCATCCGGCGTGTCAGGAGTTGCGCCGTCGCGGCCGGCGTCACCAACATGGCCAACACCAGAGCAATGCCCACGGTTTGCAGCGCGGTGACGATTGTCAGGGCAATCAACACCAACAAGAGGTAGCGGAAAAAGGTGGTGGGGAGGCGTAACACCTTGGCCAGCATGGGGTCGAAGGTCATTACCAACAGTTCTTTGTAAAAGAGGATGACCACCAGCAGGATGCCGACACTTAAGGCCAGCATGATCCAGAGATCGCGGATGCTGACTGCCAGCACATCGCCAAAGAGGATATGGGCCAGATCCACAGCATAGCCGCCAACCGTACTTAACATCGCCACGCCCAAGGCAAAACTACCGGCAAAGATGATGCCGATTGCCGTGTCTTCGCGGACATTGCCTTGATGCGTCAGCGCGCCAATGCCAACGGCGGTCAAAATGCCGAAGATCAGCGCGCCAATCGCCAACGGCCAGCCAAAGAGATAGGCCAACACAATGCCCGGCAAGATAGCGTGCGACAGGGCGTCACCAAAGAAGGACATCCCTTGCAGAATGACATAGACCCCCAACGTCGAACAGGTCAGCCCGACCATGAGCGAGGCGAGTAACGCCCGCACCATAAAGCCATATTGTAAAGGTTCCAACAACCAAGTCAGCACTTCCATCAGCGCACGCCTTCCAGCATAGCGGGCATCGGCTGTGTCACTGGATGCGCCACGGGATGCGCCGCCGGCTCATCCCCTTCACCACAACAGCTATCGGTCAGCAGTAGATCGCCTTCAGTGCTATGAACAATATGGAGTTGACTGCCATACGCCTGGCTCAACCAGCGGGGCGTCAACACCTCGTGCGGTGCGCCCAGGGCAACCAGCCGCCGATTCAACAAGAGTACCTTGGCAAAATGTTCCGCCGCCTGGTTAAGGTCATGGGTGGCGACCAGCACTGTTACCCCCTGCCGCCGCAGTTGGGCCAGCAGATCCAGGATCGCTTCCTGGCTGGGCAGGTCCAGCCCGGTCAGCGGCTCATCCAGCAGCAACAATTCCGCTTCCTGCGCCAATGCCCGCGCCAGAAAGACGCGCTGCTGCTGCCCGCCGGACAATTCGCCGATCTGCCGTTTAGCAAAAGCGCTCATGCCCACCCGATCAAGCGCCTGTGTGGCGATCTGGCTATCCCGACGGCGGGGCCAGCGCAACAGACCAATCTTGCCAACGCGCCCCATCATCACCACATCTTGCACTGTCACCGGGAAGCGCCAGTCGATGCGGTTGCGCTGCGGCACATAGCCCACACAGATATGACCTTGGGGGCCGCTACCGTAAATATTGACCTGCCCCTGCGTGGGTTTCAACGTGCCGGCAATGATGTTAAAGAGGGTGCTTTTCCCGGCGCCATTTGGCCCCACCACCGCCACTTGATCGCCCGCGCTGAGGGCCAGGGACACATTATCCAGCGCCGTGACGCCTTCATAGCTGACCGTCACCTGGCGTAACTGCACACAGGGTTTGGTTGGGTCGTGGGGTTGGCGATGGGTCGCGTTATTGAAAAAAGCGTTCATAGGTTCTTTCCTACTATCATCGTTTCATTGATCGTTTCCATCGATCCAGTATACCATAACCTGCCGATTAATCGTGTAACTGAGATTGCGTCTCAGCAACATTTGCCTTTTTGCCAGGGGTCTTCCTAAATTACAAATTCTCTGGACAGTTGTGGTAAAGTAGTGAGCATTGCTTTATCGACTGTTCAGTAAGGATCAGCATTCATGGCGCAACCCATTTATTATGTCAACGGCTCTTTTGTTCCCGCCGACCAGGCGACCCTACCCGTCAATGATCTCAGCATTGTGCGCGGTTATGGCGTCTTTGATTACACCCGCTCTTATCATGGCAAGCCCTTCAAACTGTACGAACACCTCTTGCGGCTGGAACGCTCGGCCAAAGCCATCGATCTGGCCTTGCCCTGGTCAATTCAGGAGTTGAGCAATATTGTCCAGACCACCTTTGACCACAATGGCTTTCCCGACGCCGGCATCCGCATTGTTGTCACCGGTGGTCCATCGGCTGATTTTATGACGCCATCCGCCCAGCCCAGCCTGCTGGTGATGATCACCCCCATCAAAAGCAGCATGGCGCAACAGCAAGCGGAAGGGGTCAAAGTCACAACCGTTGTGATGGATCGGGTGCTGCCTACCGTCAAGAGCATCAATTACCTGGGGGCGGTCATGGCAGTGGAAGAGGCCAAACGTCAGGGTGCCGTCGAGGCGATCTACCGCACGCACGATGGCCGGTTGACCGAAGGGACGCGCGCCAATCTCTTTGCCTTTCGCGGCAACCAACTGATTACGCCGAAAGAGGAAGTGCTGTCCGGCATTACGCGCGCCGTCGTCATGGAGATTGCCGAAGATGATTTTGAGGTGGTAGAAGGCGAGCTTTCCTATGCTGCGTTGGCTGACTACGACGAACTTTTCATCACCAGTTCCACCAAAGAAATTCTGCCGGTGATTCAGGTCGATGATCAGATGATCGGCAACGGCAAGCCCGGCCCCAAGACCCGCAAGCTGCTCGATCTCTTTCACACCTACGTTGAGAATTATTAACAGAGTAGATTTTTATCAAAGATTACGCAGATTAAAGTGATTGACTGATGTTACGCAGCCCCTCCTGGGAACGCCGGCATCCCTGCCGGCTGCCGCCAGAGATGGCGGCGCTCCCAGTGCGTAACATCAGTGATTTATCAATCTGCATAATCTGCGTAATCTTTGATCACTGAATGGAGTTGCCCATGACCAAGCGAACGCCTTCTCCCCGCCGTTCCATGCTCTACGTGCCGGGGGACAGTCTGCGCAAAGTGACCAAAGCCAGCACCTTGCCGGCCGATACCATTATTCTTGACCTGGAAGATGGCGTTGCGCTTTCCCAGAAAGAGGCAGCGCGACTGACCGTGCGCCAGGCGCTGCTCGAATTGGATTTTGGCCCGCACGAACGGCTGGTGCGCATCAACAACATCAACGGCTCGCTGGCCCAAAACGACCTGGCCCTCACTCTTGAAGGGCGCCCCGACGGCTATGTCGTTCCCAAGGTGGAAAGCGCCGAGGATCTACTGGCGGTCAGCCATTTTCTGGATGAGCAGGAGAAACAGAATGGCTGGCCAGTCGGTCAGACCCGGCTAGTGGCGATGATCGAGACGGCGCTAGGGGTCATGAATTTGCGCGAGATCGGCCAGGCCACGCCCCGGCTCGACGCGTTGGTCTTTGGCGCTGAAGATTTTGCCGCCAGCGTCGGCGCCGTGCGCTCACGCGAGAACGGGGAGATGTTCTATGCCCGCAGCGCCGTTGTCACCGCAGCCGGCGCGTACAACTTGCAGGCCATCGACCTGGTCTTTGTCGGTTTGAATGATCCACAAGGCTTAGAGGCCGAATGTGTGAATGGCCGCCAGCTTGGTTTTATCGGCAAGACGCTCATTCATCCAGGGCAGATTGAAACGGCCAACCGCATCTTTGCCCCGGCAGCCGCAGAGGTGGAGGCGGCGCGCCGTCTCTTGGCCGCCTTTGATGAACATCAAAAAGCCGGCGCCGGCGCCTTTGCCTATGAAGGCAAGATGGTTGATATGCCGGTCATTCGTACGGCGCAGCGGTTGCTGGCGCGGGCGGAAGCGATTCAACAACACTAACCAACCAAGTAGATTATATGAAAAGAGCCACGCGGACACTACAACGGATTTAGGAAGCAGCGGATTTACAATCCGGCATCAGTGTGCGAGAAGCAAATCCGTTCCTCCCCAAATCCGCTGTAGTGTTCCCAGGCAACCCAATCAGAGGAGTTTTGCAACGTGAGTAATGCACCTTATATCCCCACCCGTGTGCTGGCGATTGCCGCCCACCCGGATGATATTGAATTTGGCTCGGTCGGCACGATTGCCCGCTGGGTGCAAGGCGGCGCCAAGGCGGCCTATGTTTTGGTGACCAGCGGTGATGTCGGCATTGCTGAGGAAGGTATGACGAAGGCGCGCGCGGCCGAGATTCGCGAAGCCGAAACGCTGGCCGCCGCCAAAATCGTCGGCGTGGAGGATGTCACCTTTTTGCGCGAACCGGATGGCATGGTGGTCAACACCCTCGATCTGCGCAAGAAACTGGTGCGCGAGATCCGCCGCTTCCGCCCCGAAGTGATCGTTGCGATGGACCCAACGGTGATGTTCACCTCCTTTGGTGGCATCAATCACCCCGACCATCGCGCCGTGGGGGAAGCGACGATGGATGCCATTTTCCCGGCCTGTAGCCAACCCAATCTTTTCCAAGAGTTAGAGGAAGAAGGAATCTTTGCCTGTCGCGTGCGCAAGGTCTATATCTCCTCCCGCGGCCAGGGCGAAACGTATGTCGATATTAGCAGCACCATCGACCTCAAAATCCAGGCGCTTAAAGCCCATGATAGTCAGGTGGGCAAGGCCGAAGGGTTGGAAAAACGCATTCGCGATTTCTCGGCAAAAAGTGGCGAGGGCAAAGAGATGGCCCATGCCGAAGTTTTCCGCGTCCTCACCTTGCAGAGCGATGAGGATTGGGCCAAGCTCCTGGCTAGTGGGGCGTTGCGGTAACGTGCATGTTTAGTTTACGTGAACATCAACTCCAGGCGGTGACTGCAGCCCTGAGCAAAGCGCCTGGAGGTACACTCACCGCCGTCATTCCCCCCGGCGGTGGCAAAACGATTTTGGCCCTGGCGGTACTTGATGCGCTTTACAAAGCAAAGCGCATCGACGCCGCCGTTGTCCTTACCCCCCGGTTGGGCCTCTGTTCGCAATTTGAATTGGACTGGAAGGCGGTGCGCAACCACTTCCAGCCCAACGCCATGGGGGTGATCGTTCACCGGGAAAACACTGCCCTTGCCAGCTTGCGCGGCTTTGGCTATATCTCCAGCTACCAGTCGCTCTGCGCCGACCCGGAAGCGCACGAACGCTTTGCCCGCCGCCACCGTGGGCGGCTGGCGATTGTCTGTGACGAGGCCCATTACCTGGGCGAAAAGCTCTATGGCAGCGGCGACACGACCCAAGCGGCCAAATTGCTCGGTCAACTGGCCGAACATGCCGCCTTCAAACTGGTGATGACCGGCACCCCCTATCGCGCCGACGACAACCCGATCATCTTTGCCCAGTACAACGACCAGGGGCGCATTGTGGCGGATGTCGAGTTGACCTATGGCGACGGCGTGGGCCAGGGCTTTCTCCGCCCTTTTGATGCCAATCTCTTCGATGGCAAGCTCCACCAAACCCGGCGGCACCAGGAAAATGGACGCACCCGCTATCGCACCGAAGAGGTCGAACTCCGCTTCACCGCCCAGCAGTTGACCAAAGTCGCCACCGATCCCCAGTTCTGGGAGTTGGCGGCGCGCCATGCGTTGGAAAAGGTCAAAGAGTTGCAGGAGATCTGGCCGCGTTACTGTGGCATTGCCGGTTGCGCCAACCAAGAACATGCCCGCCAGGTGTTGGACTATCTCCAATCGCTGGGGGCGCGTTGTCTGCTGGCTGTTTCCGATGACAGCAACGCCCATGACAACCTGCGCCTCTTCAAAAATGGTAGCTGGGATATGTTGGTGACGGTGGGCATGGCCCATGTCGGCTATGACCACAAGCCGATTGCCGTGGCCGCCGTCCTCAATGGCATTCGCGAATTTAACTGGCTCGATCAATTCACCATGCGCGCCGGTCGCATGTTGCCCAACCGCCCCAAAGAAGAACAGACCGCCTGGATCTTTGGCATCAACGATCTGGCTATGCGCAAATATATCACCGCCAAGCGGGTTGAAGCAGCTCGCGCCATTAAGCTGCTCGAAGAGGTAGATGGCGCCAAGAGCGGCGAGTCAACCTTTGGCGGTGGCGATGGCCCCAAACTTTTCTATCAAGGCATCAGCCTGGAAAGCATTGCGGGCATCGGCTTCGGGCACAACGGCTACTCGACGACGCTTGATGAAGCCGATAGCCCAGCGCAACCTGCCACGGTTGACGACGAGCCAGAACTAATCACCGACAAGGAGAAGCGCGAACAACTGCGCCGTCGCCGCCAGGGGTTGGTCAGTCAATATGCCGGTAAACTGCACGGCCAGGTTAACGGCGAGACGATCCGCCAAGTGAATGCACTCTTGCTCCAACGCTTTGGCAAGCCGGTCAACGAATGCAGCCCAGAGGAATTGGAACGGCAGATTGGTTGGTTGGAAGAAAAGGTTGGTATCACGGACAAAAAAATAGAACCAGTATCAAAAATTGAGTATCGTGAAAATGAAGATGAAACCCTGGTACAAGGTGGTCTATTTTGAAAGCAAACGGCCCACAGCAAAATGTAAGCGAAAGGTTTAATTCTTTGAAGATACTCTAACTTGGTATGTTGGGTCGTCACCGTCCATTATTTCAGCCGCAGCAGGCAGTACTCGTTTTTCAAGAATCCCACGTTCAATGCTGTTTTCCTCAAACAAGTTTGAAGGTAGCCTATCTACTTGCAAAGCTTGTTTGAGGGGCTGTCTAATTAGCTTTTGTATCACATCATCTTTAATTTGCCTTGTTTGAGCCTCACTGGTAAGGCTCAAAGCATTCCGTAATACCTCAACTTGTAAGTTAGCATTCTCCAAGCTAAGTCTTTGGTTCTCAAGTGTAATCCGTTCAGTTTCTGCTCTATACCGGCTTCTTTTCAAACCAAGGTTTTGTATCGACTCAACAATTACTTTCAAAATTTCGGCAACCCCAAAATCTATCTTTATTTCTACTCCACCAGGTGAACCAAATTGAATAGACTCAAGAATTGGTCTTGATGGAGTAAGTTCTTCACCAGCAGCCCTACCTATTTCTAATAGCAAATCCGCAATTGATTCAATTAGTTCAGTACCTTTTTCAAGTATGTGGACTAAATACTTCCAGTCTATATGGTCATCAATTTCTCGGTAAATGACCAGTAGCCCTTGCAGCCGTAGGTCATCTATCTCTTTAGTAGAAGTAATTTTGAAGTTATCAATAAATTCAATTGCACGGACGCCAAGTCTTGTACCTGTATCATCATGCGCTTGCCAAGCAATAAAAGAAAGTATAGGTGAATAACCGCCCATCTGTATCCAAACTTGACTTCCAGGTCGGACCCTAAATTTCTCTAGTGTATAAATTCCAAACCCGACAAGAGATATGTCTATTATTTTACACTCGTGCCAATTAATGCCATCAGAAGAAATTGTAGCCGGGGTTTCTACTTTATGGCGTGAATACCGTCTCCTATCTGCGGCTAATTGTAGTTTGCCTAAAGCTTGAGACACGTCAAATCTGTTTATAGGAACGTAACTGCGAAAGCCATTAGCCATTAACTTCTTGTAATGCTGGTAAGTACGCGGTGATATCGAAACTCTTTTATTACCTTCAAGGTGTTTATTAATGTCTTCTCTGGATGCAGTTCCTCTAGACAACACATAAAGTTCGTATCCAAGTAGCGCATCAACAAAGTTAGCAGACACAAGTAACATCCTTTCAGATTAAGAAGAATTCTTCTTGTTTAACCTTTTCTTAGCAATTCTAAAACAACTAGCTATAAAAATCAATTTGTTATATTCCAGTGAAGACTTTCGAGAAGTTACAGTAAGGAACTATCAGCAATTATGAAATGCAATACAATGGGTCATGTTGACTATTCTATATAAAGCCTTGAATTGACGAAGTGCAAGCTCATCGCTACAATAGAAAACATGATGGCTCAAGAGGAGAAATGAGGAAACTATGCAAATCACTTTGCCCGATGACCTATCGGTTCGCTTGCATCAACTGGCTGCCCAACATCAGCAACCCTTTGAACAGTATGTTGCTGATCACTTGCGTTTAACGCTGGATGATGAATCGCCCGCGTATGGTGAGTACAAGACAAAGGTGGGCCAAAGCAGATTTGCACCCACCTGATTGATTGCCGGCGCTACGCTCCAAACATCTTTCCAAAGGTCATGAGCAAACGGGGCGAGCCTTTGATCCGCACTTTGCCACGCAGGAGCGCCCACAGTAGGTTTTGTTCTTTACGCAAAAAGGCCAACCAAGTTGCGCTGTCTGCTGTTACACTACAATCTGCTTTACTGCTCAACCCTTCCTGTACCTTGAGCGTGCCGTTATCGATGACAACGGTAATTTCCATCGCCTCGTCGCCGGTGAAACGGAAATGGTAGGTAATCGTCTTCTCCGCCGCCGCCACTTTGTTGAAAACCAGGGGCAAGCCAGTTACAAAGCCTTTGATCGACGTGGGTCGCAGTCCATTCTGAATGCGTTTGGGCCGTTTGTGGGGAAAGCGTTTGGTGACATGGGCCTCCGCTTCCGAGTTGGGCAGCACGTAGATGGTCTCTACTTTTTGTTGCAGCGGCTTGACCACCTCTTCCAAAAAGCCTTTGCGGTCATCCAGAAAAGGCGCAATCACATCCTCGCCCGCCGGACAGACCGCCATGCAATACGCCGCTTTGTAATTTGGCCCAAAGGCGAGACTCTGCCACATGGAGGCGGATTCGCCATCGCTTACCTGCTTGCGATAGTCAACAGCGCTTTTGCTCTCCACCACTGTCTCGACCCAGTTGGTAAAACCGCTCATAAATTCGCGATAGTTGTGGGTGTAGCAGGAGTTGAAGTTGAAGCTGCCGTCCGCCCCAATGGCGCCCACTGGGCAGGCCGCCACACAGAGTTTGCAGGAGAGACAGGGGTTGTAATCAATGGGTCGGCATTCTGCGCCGATGGGGCGGTCAACCAAAATTGTGCCCAGCAGAATAAAGTTGCCGAACTTGGGGTGAATCACATTGCGATGAATGCCCATCATGCCCAGACCGGCAGCCACAGCCACCGGCTTATGCGAAACAAGCCACGTCTTACCAGGAAAGTCGGCCATCTCCATCGGGAAACCTGCCGCAGCATTGAGCGCCCGCACGCCTTGCGCCTCTAAGGCGCGTACAATGGTATGGCCGACTTCATTGACTAGATCGGTGGTTTCATGGAATTCCAGGTTGGCCGGCGAGCGGGCGACACTACGGATCGGCTCGCGATTCATGCGACAGACATAGCTGATCAGGGTTTGAGTCTGGGGAAAGGCTTTGACGATGTCGGCGCGTTGGTCGTCCAATTCAGCGCGGGTAATCGCCACAAAGCCCACATCATCGGCGCCGGCGTCCAAACAAAGCTGCCGCAACCAGACGGCATCGAGCACTTGCCCACGGGTTGATGGCGCGCCGTTAGCTTTTGCAGCCTGTACCCGGACAGCCGTTGGATGTTCTAAAATGTTTGTCATCAAAAGCTCCCTTCGTTCCAAAACAGACCGTTCGGTCTGTTTTGAAGATAAAAAAAATTACACGGCACTCTGCCTTAAGGTTTGTACATACCCTTCCAGATGCGCCACCATCTGTTGATGATAGGTGGCATCCTTGAACAACATACTCAGCATCAGCGCGCCCTCCAACGCACTGATGATGGTCGTAGAAACCGTTGTGGCAACAACATCGGATCGCAATTCACCTTGCTGCTGCCCTGCTTCCACCATCCAGTGGATGATCTGTTGCCACTCAACAATGGCAGCACGCACCTGTTCGCGCAACAAAGGGTTGCCATCATCACTATCCACAGCGGTGTTAAGCAACGGGCAGCCGCCAATGGGCAACTTGCCCTGTGCCAGATTGCCGTGCATTCTGACAACGGCGAGCAATTGCGCCACCGGTGAATCACCCACCATGGCTAGCGCTTGCGCCAACAGCGCACGCATCTGTTGCCAGTTGTGGGCAAAGGCAGCCACCGCTAATTCATCCTTACTGGCAAAATGGTTGTAGAGGCCCCCTTTATGCAAACCGGTCGCGGCCATAATATCGGCCATGCTGGCGCCGGCATAGCCCTGCTGGTTAAACAAGGGCGCCGCTTTGGCAATAATGGTTTGTCGTGTCTCTTCGCCTTTACGCATGGTTCCTCTATCCACTATCCTCAATTTCAGACCGTTCGGTCTGTTTTACTATAAACGACAGATGCAACTCTTGTCAATTCAGCACAGCGACGATTGCACAATCCTCCCCCCATGCTTATTGTGATATGATTGACCTATCGATTTATCATTTTAGAGCAAAGCGGAAGGCGCCATGTATCAAAAACTAGGAACAGTTACCCTAAGAAGCGGTGAAACCGTCGAAGCCGGCGTGGTGAAAGGCCCCGATCCGGGGTGGGCAGAGCGGTTGGTCAAGCTGTTGTGGCACAAAGGCGATCCGTGGAACTGGCAGAATGCCCGTCTGCTGGAGGCCGACCAGGGGCTGGATGTCTATTTCTATGTGCTGCACCGGGATGGCAAGCCCTTTGCCAACATTATGACTGTGGAAAATGCCGGCGTGGGTCACTTCGGCCATGTCTGGACGGAACCGGCGGATCGACAGAAGGGGGCCAGTTCGCTGCTCATGGCATTGCAGATGGATCACTTTCGGGCGCGCGGCGGGCAGGCGCTCTTTCTCGGCACGGGCTATGACTCGGTGGCCTACCAGATGTATGCTCGTTTTGGCTTTCAGAGCATTGAGGCGAAAAGCGGCTACATGGCCTACTACCACAGCAGTCAGGCCGACTTTGCGGCGCGCTATTTTGCACCACCGGCAACAGCGGACGACCTGGTGATCCAACCACTGGCCTGGCCCCACTGGCCGGCATCAGCACCACTCTTTCTGGGTGATTTTCCTGGGGTGATGCGCTGTGTCCGTGGCGAAATCATTGGGCGGGAGTCGTCCGAAGGGGGGCTGCTGCCCCTTTTGCTGGAAGCCGAACAACAGCAACAGAAAGGCAAACCACCGCGCAGTTTCGTTCTATATCAACGCGCCACCAATGCCGTTCTCGGGTTCGCTACTGGCGACTGGCACCCCCACTGGCCGGGCAACTATCTGCTCGATCTCTATTGCCACCCCGCCTATTGGGAACAAGCTGCAGCACTGCTTAACGCCCTGCCCCTACCGCCCGCCCTACGCACTGTCATCTATGCCGACAGCAGCGACCAGGCCAAACAGAATGTCCTCATGGCGCTAGGCTTCCACCTCGTCGCCACGTTGCCCAATTGGCTGACCGTTGATCCGAACCAGGCCAGATCGGTGGATGTCTTGATCTTTGCCCGCTGATCAAACCCGTCCCGTAGGGACGCTTGAATTTAGGGAAGCCAGTACATCTCTAAATTCAGGCGTCGCTACGGGACGAAATCAACAATCCGTCATCTTGCCAATCGGCCCTAAACTCAGCCATCCCGCCGTGACGAAACGCTAAATCCGTTTCTTCCTTAATCCGTTGTTGTGTCTCGCGCCACCAACGGCAGGAAGAGCCGTTGCATCATCGTCTCCCCTGCCGCTTCCGCCAGCAGCGCCGCTGCCGACTCGTCGGCCCAATCACCGGGTTCAATCGCATGGAATAAAGCAAGCTCATCGATGGGTTCGCCCATTTCGTCTGCAAGCGCTGGCTCGTCCACCGTGGCCGCAGCAACGGGATCGACACAACTGCCACTGATGACGCCGCCAACCGAAAGCAACTCACCAGCTTGCAATTTTTGCAGGCTGGTCGCCACCGACGGCAAACCAAAGCCCAGCTTACCGCCAAAACGCCAATCAGTATTCTTTAGCGAAAGGGCTGTCGCCGCGATCTGCTCAGCAATTTCCCGTGGATTCAGCGTTGGGCGAAAGCTATGGAGCAGAGCCGCCTGACCCGCCACCAACGGCGTCGCCATCGACGTACCGCTCCACCAGGCATAGCCACTAAGGGGCATAGCACTATAAATGCTGACGCCGGGGGCAGCCAGGTGGACCCAACTGCCAAAGTTGGCAAAGTTGGCTTTGGTACGATCACGATCGAGGGCGGACACCGCCAGCACACACTGACTGCCGGCCGGATATTGACGCGCGGTGGTCCCCAGGTTGCCAGCGGCGGCGACCACCACCACCCCGCGTTTCGTCGCCTGCTGGGCCACATCGTCTAGCAACGCCGATTTCTGCGCCGTTCCCAGGCTCAGGTTGATCACATCGGCGCCCTGATCAGTCGCGTAGACAATCGCTTCGGCCAAGCGGAAGATGTCGCCACGCGCTTCCGTATCCAACGCCCGTAGCGGCATGATCTTGGCGTCGGGCGCAACCAACGCCACCAACCCCGACACATGGGTGCCATGCCCATAGGCATCATCGACGATCCCGTCGCCATCTTCATCAATGCCATTGGCCTCATCGCTGGGGTTAGCGTCATCACCAATAAAGTCATAGCGGGTTATCGTCCAGCGACTGGCTAAGGCCGGGTGATCTAGCTGAACACCCCGGTCGATCACGGCCACAATGGCGCCGGCGCCGCGATTGATTTGGTGCGCCGCCGGTAGCCCTAACATCGACACAGCATATTGAGTGTCTACTGGTGTTGCATTGGCGCCGCCCCATACCCAGGTATGACGACCAATCCCCTCCGGCGCTTGTCCGACAAAATTGGGTTCGGCATAAAGCAAGCGCAGATCACCGGCCATCTGTCCCGCCAGCGTTGGCGCGTTGACGCCGGCGGGGACGCGCAATAGATAGATGCCGGCGTTGCTCAACACAGTTTCCAGTGTGGTTGTACGATAGGTATTGTTAATATCGGTGATCGTTGCACCACTTACCGGATTCAGTTTGACTACCACTTGGGTCTGTGCTGGGTTGTCCTGCGCCGCGGCAACTTGAAAGAGAAGGATGAGCCAACAACCGGCGAGCAGAAGTGTCCTCGGCAGCAGCGACCACCAATTGCGCGTCGTATGGATGGGCAAGGCGACTGATCTATTCAGTCGTGATTGGCAAGAAAACATAATGATTCCTTTCAAGCAGTAGCGCCGGTGGCTAAAACAGTTGACCGTTCTCCCAATAACACAAAGGGCGCCCAGTAGTAGGGATGAGGGAAATGTGCTTTCAGCGCCAATTGGGCCAGACGCAAAGCGACTGCTGCGCCATGACCGGCGGCCAACGCGGCATAAAAATGATCCATCAACGTGGCGGTCGTCTCATCCTGCACCATCCACTGGCTGACGACCAGAGTCGCAGCGCCGGCGCCCAGAAAGGCCCGCGCCAAGCCAAGTAATTCGTCACCGCCGCTGCTCATGCCGCGACCGGATTCACAGGCGCTTAAGACCACCAACGCACAGCACAGGCGCAGTTGCGCGACCGTCGCCGCTGTCAGCCAGCCATCGGCCAGCTTCAGGGCAGAGAACATCGGGTTATCGGCGCGAAAGATGCCGTGACAGGCCAGATGCAAGACAGCAGCCGAGGGGAGTTGGGCCAGCAGCGCCGGTAAGGTCGCCGCTTCATCGGTTTGCACTATCGGTGCGGGCAGATGCGCCGCCACGCGTTGCACTTCCTGATGCACTGCCGGAATGCCCGGATCGGCAACGCCATAGACAACAGCAGTCCCTTGAGCAATTGTCGCCCGTTGTTGTAAGAGCAAGAGCGCCGTTGCGCTGGGGGCATAGGCAATATGATAGCGCTCCAACAGCGTCGCTTGTCCATCGGAGAGTGCTTGAAAGGGAATACGATAGAGCAACGCATGAGGAACGATGGTCAAGGAGCGCGGTTCTGCTGTGGCCGGCAGCAGGGTAGCCAATCGAATGTCAATCGGCGCAAAGAGTTCGTGATAGAGTTCCTGGAGAATGCGCTGGGTGGAGTGCTGTAGTATTGCCAGATGGCGCTGGACAAAGGCGCTGCCGGCGCGGAAGCGTTCCCACTGCACATCCAAACGATGGAGCCGTTCTTCAACGGCGGCGCGGCTACTCAGCGCTCGCACAACCTGCAGTTGCCCGCCGGCCAGGACAAAGGCGAGGATCTCTTCATCGAGAAGATAGTAGGCGACCAGGATCTCATCATTGGCAGCGTCCAGGTGGGTTGCCGGCAACGGCCGGGCAGTCAGATCAACGGTCGCCACATGCGGCGCAACCAGCAACTGCAAACGGTTGATCTCCTGTTCCAAGGCGACAGCGCTTTCCTGGAGCGCCACGCCATGCGCCGACCGCTCGGCGGTGGAAGCCCCGTCGGCGCCTACGCTTTGTTGTAGCAAGCGACTGTAGATGGCGTGCAGATCGGCTTGTAGGATACGGAGACGGTCAGCAACTTCGGGGGCAATGGCGCTGTTGATCTCGGTCTCCAGCACGCCGGCCATCCGTTCGACCAGTGTGCGAGAACGAGCGCGTTCGGCCATAGCAAAGGCACGGCGCAGCCCCTCGTCATCCCCTTGTGCCAAATAGCGTTGCACCAACAATTCGTAGACATTCAATTTATCACGCAGAAAGGAGCGTCGCATGGGTTCGAGCGGCAGCGTGTTGCGCAAGGTTTCAATGGCTGTGACGGTCGCCTCCAGCAGGCTGATCGCCTCAGGCGTGCGGCCTTGTAAGAGGTAGAGGCGGGCCAGCCGTTGATCCAGGCGGTGGCGCAGGTGAGGCAGGGTCAGCGCAGTGGCGAGCGCTCCGGCAGCGGTAAGTTGTTCGGCGACAGCCTCAGCATCAGGAAAGGATAGATCGGCCAGGCGCAAATGGGCCAGGAATTGTTGCAACGGCCAATGCCCGGCACGCACCAGATCTAGCGCATTTTGTGCCGCTTGACGCGCCCTGGCGCTGTCACCCAGCCGTTCTAAGAGCGCCGCTTGTTCTAACCGCACGCCAGCCAGCAACGGGGCATTCCCCACGGCGGCAAAGGCGTCAGCAGCGGCGACCAGCCAGCGATCGGCCGTCGTCAATTGCTCCTGACCGACTAAGGCAGCGCCCATCCCCCACAAGACCCACGCCCGTTCATGGACCATGCCGGCTTGCGCCAATAGTGGCTCAATGGCGCGGTAGGTCGCCAACGCTTCATCAAAGAGATTGAGTGACAGGTAAGCATCAGCCATCTGCCGCAAATTGATCTGACGGTCGGTCAGGGCGTCCTGGTCAGCCAGCAGCCGATCCGCTTCTTCAAAGGCCGCCAGCGCCGCCCGGTAGTCACCCAACAGGAGGTGCGCTTCGCCCAGGTTACTTTGGGTGTGGGCATGAGGTAAGGTTAAACCTTCGGCAGCTTGTAGTTGAGCGGCGGCAGCAAAGGCGACCAGCGCCTCGCGCACCCGACCGGCGTAGACCAGCGCCAACCCCCGGTTATTTTTGGCCGCGGCGTTGTGCATTGGCATGACGAGCGCTTCGTATACTTTTTCGGCCTCAGCAAAGACTGTTGCCGCAGCGTCAAAATGGCCCAGTTGGTCGTAGCAGACGCCCTGTTGCGTCTTTACCAATGCCAGCAACCGTTGCGCCTCCACAGTCGGCACAAAAGTCGGCATGGACGGTATGTCGGCAGCAACACCGGCCAGCCACTCCACCACTTGTTGACCAGTCGCTAATGCAGCGTCAAACTGCCCCAGTTCACCCAACACCCGCATACGCCCGATATTGGTGCGCATGGCCTCCAGTGTAAGACCCTGTTGAAGAAAGCCATTGTGTGCTGTGGTCACCAGATCTAAGGCCAGCGTCAATTCGCCGTTGATGGCATAGCTTTGGGCGCGTAAATATTGCGCGCGCGGAACAAGCGGGCGGGCGGCAATTTCTTCTGCCACGCTTTCACAAAGGTGCGCCAGTTGCCGCGCCTGGCCTGGGTTGCGGTGGGTGAATGCCTCGGTATAGTCCAGCAGATGGGTGAGGCCACTGGGTGTTAGCAGGTGCGCGTCACGCAGCGCCGCCTTTTGGGCAACACTGTCCGGCAGTTGCAAAAAACTTGTAAGCCATTCGTCATTGACTTGGCTTGTGTTAGCGGCCCAGTCCATCATGATCACTCACTCCTGGGCGCTAAGGGTAAAGGGAGGCAGCAACAGTTCGAGTTGATCGGCGCTCAAAACTAGTTGATAGTCACCCGCCGGCAAATTCGCAAAGGTAAATTCGCCCAGATCATCAGCCAGCGTGATCCCGGCTTCCCGGTCATTCTGCAACAGTTGCACGCTCACCGTTGCCGGATCCAGATCGCTGGTGGGCAGCAATTGACCGGCAAGGGTATGACTTCCCAACGTGCGATCCCGTCGCACATTGAGGGCGACATCGGCCACAGCGGTGCTATAGACCAGTTGGCGGAGGTCCAGCGTTTGGGCGCTACGCACACCAGCCAATCCTGGTTGGAGAAAGCTATCAAAGGTCAAGGCGGCGACTAGACGCTGAAAGAAGCCTGGTTCAGTTTCGGCGGCCTGCTGCTGGCGCTGGTGATCGACAAAGCGTTGTTGGAGCTTTTGATGGAGCGCCGATGGTGGCGATTCAACAATAACTGCCGCACTGGCTTGCAAAAAGGCGCGCGCCCACGCTACTTGCGCTTGTAACGCCCCATCCGCGACCGCAACTTGCGCCGCTACGGTTGCCGCCGCTTGCGCCGATATGCGCCCTTCCAGCCAATCCAGAATCTGTTCCATTGTAAAGGGTGTCGATGTCGCCATAAGGTTTCCTACATCGTTGCTAACTGTATCCTTGTACACGTTGCTGCTGCGTCAATGAGACTTATACAAGAATGCGCGCAGCGGAGCAAAAAAATACATAAAAATACATGAAGTTACAAAATTCGTTATTTTTGTTTTGCTTCCGTGAGGATTTGGCGTAATTGGGTGAGACAACGGGCGCGCGTGGGGCCGATACTGCCTTCAGGCATTCCTAGCGCTTGCGCAATTTCCCGGTAGCCATACTCCTGGCTATCGAGATAGAGAGCAATCAGCAGGCGTTGACAACGCTCGCCAAGTTGCGCCAAGCCGTCATGTAGCCACTCTACCAACTCCCAGCGTTCAATCGGGCGGTCGGCCATTTGCTGGGGGAAGAGTTCGTCGATTCCTTCGACATCAACTTCCATTGTACTGGTGCGCTGCTGTCGTTTGCGCACCCGCCAACTGTGGCGGCGTGCAACGGTGGCTAGCCAGCCGCCCAGGTGATCGGCTTGCACGGTCTCCAGGCTTTGCAGTAGATAAGAAAAGGTCAACTGCGTAATATCTGCTGCATCTTCTGGAGTGAGACCACAGGTGCGCGCCACAGAAAAGACGAGCCGCTCGTACTTCTGCAACAGTTGTTCCCAGGCCGTTGCATCCCCCTGCCGACACGCCTGAATGAGCAGGTGATCATCTTGCCGATGGGTTGGGGCAGTTGGTCGTACAGCGACGGTAGCGGATCGATCCGATGCCATGATCAAGTAATACTCCAAATCGCAATTTGTCGTGCAATTAGCACGGCGAGAACCAAACGAACCTACAGCGTCTACTGATGGTAACGAAGAAAACTGTGATGTAGATTGGTGAGGTTTCATCATAGCAATGACGTAGAGATGTAAGCAAATTTTCGCCGTTGTAATCTTGAGGCGTGCGTGCATGGCACGGGGCGGAAATAATCATTGTATAAAACCCACCTCCCTTCTGTACAACACACGCACGCCCCGGGAATTTGCTTACACGCTTTGACCAAACCTGGGAAAGCTGGTAGACTGTGGCACAGATGTCAATATCCGTAGAGCTTAATGCAGTTCGAGGAAAGGAGTCAGCGGTATGACGGTTTCCACAATCTCGCCCCCTGCTGATCCGGTGGCGCCAGGACAGAATGGTTGGCCCGCACAAGGGCAGTGGCGTTACGCTGATTACCTCCACTTGCCCGAAGATGGTCGGCGCTATGAAATTATCGAAGGGGTGCTGTACGTGGCCAATGCACCGAGTTTTGATCATCAATTTGCGGTGAGCAGGGCGCTATTTTATTTTCAGCGTTTGACCATTGAGCGGGATCTAGGCGTTGTTCTCACCGCGCCCTTTGAAGTTCATCTATCGGAAAGGAGCAAGCCGGTACAGCCAGATGTTTTCTTTATTCGGAAAGAACGGCAACCGACTTCTGGCGACCGCATCTTTCTCGGCGCGCCGGACTTGATTGTCGAAGTGATCTCGCCCAGTTCCATTCGCCTAGATCGCCATATAAAATTTGATGCCTATGAACAATATGGCGTTGCGGAATACTGGTTAGTTGATCTCAAGTGGCGCGGGGTCGAGGTGTATACGTTGTCCAATGGTGAATATGCACTCGTGGGGCAATACGCTGGCGATGACGTGATTGAATCAGCCGTTTTGGTCGGCTTGCAGATCAAGGCGAATGATCTCTTCCTGCCAGCGTCGTGACACGACAGCGGATTTAGGAGGCAGCGGATGCTTGGGGTGAGAATAAGGTGCGGATTCAGCTCATGCGACTCGTTGACCGTAAGGGAATCGATCCGTGTGACCTGAATCCGCACCCCTATTGCGCCAGCAAATTTTGTAAGAACTGCACGGCATGACGCGCTACGGCGTCGCCATCGTTGGGATCAGGCGGCAATTCCACTAACAAGTAATCATCATAGCCGATTTCATGCAGAGCGGCGAGCGCCCGCGGAAAATCAACCGCGCCGGCGCCTAGCAACCGTTCATTGCGATTGGCCGGGTTCCAGTCTTTGACATGGGTAAGAATGGTGCGCCCTTTGGCAGCACGAATTTCATCTACAGGGTTCAGCCCACTGTTGGTCGAGTTGCCCACATCCAGATAGATCCCCAACACGGCACTACCACCACAATCATTGATCATCTGTAACAACTTCGCCGTATCCAAGAGAAAAGGTTTGTTGACGGCTTCCAGCGCCAGTTTAACCCCAGCGCGTTGAGCCGGCCCAAGAGCTTGCAGCACCCCATCGCGGAAGAGCGTCCATTTGTTTTCCGGCGATTGATCCTGATCACAACCGGGAATGAGAATAGCACCGGCGCCTAATTCACCCGCCATGTTGATAGCATCGAGCAGTAGACTGACGCCCAAATCACGAATGCGCACATCAGGGCTGGCAAGGTTGAAGACCCAATGGGCGTTCATACAAAGCGAGGTGATGGTCACACCGGCGTCTTGGGCTTGTTTGCGCAGGGCCATCCGCTCCGCCGAACTTAACCGTTGCGTCCAGAGTTGGTTGGCATCAATGTTCAGTTCCAGGCCGGTTGCGCCGACGCGCGCTGTCGCTTCCACCTTCTGAAAGGGGTTTAATGTCGCCGGGAATGTGCCGGAGTTCATGCCGATTTTCATCTGTCACCTCACCCTTTACGATAACCCGCTCGTAGCCAGTCCGTGACTGGCGATGGGGACGCCAGTCACGGACTGGCTACGAGCGGAGGCTTAGTAGGGAAGTTTACCCTTTAACACCACTGATCACAATGCCTTGGATGAAACGCGCCTGGGCAATATAGAAGACGACCAGCACCGGAATGGTCGCCACCAGGGTCATCGCCATGGTTTCGGGGATATGCTGGGATTGCTGGGTTTCAAAGAGGCGCAGGGCAATGGCGACAGTCAGTTTTTTGGGTTCGCTTAGGTAGATCAGGGGATCAAAATAGTTATTCCAGTTCCAGGCAAAGGCCTGAATCGCAATGACGCCCAAGGCTGGTTTGGAGAGCGGCATGATGATATTCCAGTAGATACGGAGCCAACTAGCGCCATCAATCCGCGCCGCGTCATCCAACTCAACGTTGATCGACATAAAGAACTGACGCAACAAAAAGACATTATAGGCATTGGTCAACCATTGCGGCACAATCAACGGCCAGAAAGTGTTCACCAAGCCCATTTTAGCCCAAAAGAGGTAAATGGGGATCAGCGTGACCTGGCTAGGCAGCATCATGGTGGCAAGGAGTACCATAAAGATCACATTACGCCCCCAGAAACGAATCCGGGCGAAGCCAAATGCCACGAGTGAACTGGAGAGTACCAACCCGAAAATATTCAAAACGGTAATGTAGATCGTGTTGTAATAAAAGGTGGTAAAGGGCGGGACCGACTTATTCCAAGCAGTGAAAAAGTTGCTCCACTTGGGCTCCGGCGGGATCCAAACAATGGGGTATTGATAGACCAATCCTTCCGGCTTCAGCGAGGTTGAGATCATCCATAGAAGCGGCGCCGAAAAAATTACCGCGCCAATCGCCAAAATGATGTAGATTAAAATGCGCCCGATGCCTGACAGCAGGCGGTAGCGCAGCAGCAGCACATCAAATTTGGGTGTCCGGCGACCGGCGGCAACAGGAACTGGGTAACTTTTCTGTTGAGTTGTCATTTTTTCAACTCTCCCTCATAGTGAACCCACCCTTCGGATGAGCGCACCACCAATACGGTGAAGACCAAAATTACCAGAAAGAGCGCCCACGCCAAGGCCGACGCATAGCCAAATTGAAAATCCTGGAACCCTTTGCGGTAGAGATAAAGCACCTGCGTTAATGTCGCATTATTCGGGCCACCGCCGGTCATGATATAGGATTGGGTGAAGACTTGGAAGGAGCCGATAATATTGATCAATAAGTTAAAATAGATAGTCGGTGTCAGCATGGGAATGGTAATGTGGCGGAAGCGATGCCAACTGCCGGCGCCATCGATCTCGGCAGCCTCGTATAATGTCGTAGGAATGCCTTGGAGACCGGCCAGGTAAAGCAACATCGCGCCACCGGCGCCCCATAAGCCCATTAAGATAAAGCCCGGCACCGCCCACGTTTCTGAAAAAAGCCAACGCGGACCCTCAATGCCCACGGCGCGCAACCCCATGTTAAGCAACCCAAAGCGGGGATTGAGGACATAACCCCACAAAATCGCCACCGCCACGCCGGAAACAACCGAGGGCAAATAGAAGAGCGTTCGCCACACGCCCACCAATTTCACCTTTTGATTCATCAGCATGGCAATCGCCAACGCCAGCACAATGCCGCTGGGCACCAAAACAAAGCTATAGTAGGCCGTCACACGGAAAGACTTCCAAAAAAGATCGTCATTCCACAAATTTTTATAATTAGCAAAGCCAACAAATTTTTCGGAGCTAAGTAGATCCGTTTCCATCAAGCTAATGCGAAAGGAATAGAACATTGCAAAGGCAATGAGCAGAACAAAGTGGAGCAGCCAGGGGCTGATAAACAAGAAGCCGGCAATGTTGTCGCGGATGACGCGTGGCGATAGGCGTTGACGGCGCGGCTTCGTGCCGCCAAGCTGTACAGCAGATTGTACACTCATAAACCTTGTTCCTTTAGGACAGTCGTGTAGTCAAGTAGTCCAGAGTCGCGTAGTCCAGAGTCGCGTAGTCCTTTCGGGTGATTGACTCTGGACTACCGGACTACGCGACTAACTGACGCTAGACTTTAGTCCAACTGTGATTCGTTAACCTGTTGCGCAATCTCGATGAAGTATTCGGGACCGACATCACCAACGGTGTAGACTTTTTCCAGGGCTGGGACAATGATTTCGTTGGCGGCATTTTGCTTCTTGAACCAGAAGCTATCCTCGGCGTAACCCCACTCCAGCAATTCGGGAATGGTCTCCAGGCGTACTTCTTCCAGCGACGGACGGACCTGGCGCACGGTGTCAATAAAGCTGGCAATGCGTGATTTCAAGACAGGGATGATGCCTTCAACGGCTACAATCTGCTTGTCTTGATAGACCGGGCCAGAGAGGAAGCTTAACACTTTCCATGCCTCATCCGCATGTTTGGTCTGGGCTGTGATCGACCAGGCGTCGGTGGTGCCCAAGACGCTGCGAATGCCAGTGGGGCCGGTGGGAACGTGATACATATTCCACTTGATGCCGGCATCGGTCATGCGCTTGTCGCGACCAATCGGATACGTGCCGTCTTCGATAAAGCCGACAAATTGGGCAGTGATCGCATCATCACCCCATTTGTTTTCAATATCGCCAGGGCGGGCAAAGGTATTATCGGTCCAGATGCGATCATACATCCATTGGAAGCCGGCTTGTGACTCTTCGCTGTCCATCATGCACTTGGTGCCATACTTTTCATCAACGATCTTGCCGCCAAACATGTACACGGTGTTCCAGAAGCGATCCCAATTCCACGCCGGTTTCCAACCGCCCCATTGGAAATCATTGCCGGCGGCGCGGGCCGCGTCGGTAAGCTGTTTGGCCATATTGGCGTAATCATCATGATTCCAGTTGCCATCTTCCGGCGGCAGTTCCACACCATATTGCTCAAAGAGGCCCACGTTGACAGTCACGGTCATCACGTTAATATACTTGGGCATCCCGACACGCTTGCCCAACATCACCAAGCCCGTCCACTGGAAGTCGTTGTAGTCGCTAATCTGCTCGTCGGTCATATCGCGATCGACAAAGGATTGAACATCCAGCAACAGGTCGCGTTCAGTCCAGTTAAAGAAGATGTTGCCCCACGCTTCAAAGATGTCCACCGCTTCGCCGGCCACCATCTGGGCTAACAGTTTCTCAACCCAGCCGTCCGGCGCCGCTTCGACCTGCACCTGAATGTTGGAGTTTTCGGCGCGGAAATCTTCATCCAGTGTCTTTTGCGCTTGGACATTGTTTTCGGCGCCGGCGCGCGACATAAAGCGCACCGTCACCACATCGGCAGCCGGGGCGCTACCGGCTTCGGCGGCGCCGCCACTGGCCGGGCCGGCAGCCGGAACACAAGCGACCGCCGCCAGGCCAACACCGGCCATGGCAGAAGTGCGCAGAAATGCGCGGCGAGTTAAGCGTTGCTGAAACATGCTGAAATCCTCCTGAAAATGAAATGGTTGGCTTCAGTTGATGATGCGTTATAGCAAATGCGAGTCAAAGTGACCCACACGGGAGCGCAAACGGCATGGCGTTAGTTGTACAAAATTGGCGAAAGAAAACAGTTGAACCTCAGGTTGAATTGCGCCCTATTATAGCGCACCTTTGCAAAAGTGCAAAATAGCTTTTGGATGTGGGAAGCGCCAGGCAAGCGAGCAATTTACCCATTTGTAGCGGCCTGCGGTATGCTTATTCGGTTGCTTGCGTTTATCACTCAATCATAACAATCTACCTGGAAAATGAGGTTTTTGTGACCACCGATTCATCCACCACCCCATCGGCGCCTGGACGCGCCGCTGATCAGGATGTTTTGCAACTGCCCGAATTTCGTTTGCTGCTGGCCGAACGGTTGACAGCCGCCCTGGCCGGCACTGGTTTCGCCACCTTAATCGGCTATCAACTTTACCAGATGACCAAAGATCCCCTCTCGTTGGGCTGGTTGGGCTTGATCGAGGCCATTCCGGCGATCTCCTTGTCGCTCATTGGCGGCTACATCGCGGATCGCCTTGACCGCAAGAGCATCGTCTTGACGACGGTGTCGATCAACATTCTCTGTATGCTGACCTTGATGCTCTTTGCCCTCAACCCTGAACGCTTTGGGCTGCTGGCGATCTATAGCACCGTCTTTGTCATCGGCTTTTCGATTGGCTTCTATCGGCCGGCCGCCTCCGCCTTTGAACAGCAGGTGATCCCAATTAACCAGGCGGCGCGCGGCGTCTCGCTCACCAGCACGGTTTGGTTGATGGGGGGCATGGCCGGCGGCCCCATTGCCGGTTTTGCGATTGATTGGATTGGCATTCCCGCCACCTACTTGATGATCGCCATTTTCATGACAATCTCTGCGCTCTGTTTTACCCAGATTTCACGCAAACCAGTGCCGCCGCCCATCCCCGGCGAAGGCATCTGGCAGAGTTTGACTCAGGGGGTGCGCTATGTTTTCAATCAGCAAGTGCTGGTCGGCTCGATGGCGCTGGATCTCTTTGCGGTTCTCTTTGGCGGGGCGATGGCGTTGCTACCCATCTTTGCCGAAGACATTCTCCATGTCGGCGCCAGTGGTCTTGGCGTTCTACGCACTGCGCCGTCCTTGGGCGCTATGTTGGTCATGGCTGTCGCCACCCGGCGCCCACCGACCCAACGGGCCGGACGTAACTTGCTCTGGTGCGTCGGCGGCTTTGGCGTCAGCATGATCGTCTTTGGGCTATCCCAAAACTTTATGCTCTCGCTGGTCGCCCTCTTCTTTAGCGGGGTCTTCGACGGCGTCAGCATGATTATCCGCGAAGTAATTGTGCGCGTCTTTTCCCCGGAAGAGATGCGTGGCCGGATTGCTTCTGTCAGTTGGATCTTTATCGGCGCCTCCAACGAACTGGGCGCTTTTGAAAGCGGCGTTGTCGCTCGCCTCATAGGCGCTGCCCCTTCCGTCATCGCCGGCGGCAGCGTCACCCTCCTTGTTGTCGCCCTCGTCGCCACTACCCTGCCCAAGTTGCGCCAACTCCGGCTACCCGCTCAAACAGAGTAATGACGCCAGACACAAGACAGGAGACAGGAGACACAAGATACGAGGCGCGAAAATTGTTCACATCTTCTTGTCTCCCTGTCTCCTTGTCTCCTTGTTTCCTTGTCTCCCTGTCTCCCTGTCTCCCTGTCTACCAGTCCGCTCCGACCTTAAGTATTACAAAACCTGACAACTAATCCTTTTGTCCTGAAAGTCCACTACAAACAGGCCATATACTTACATTCTTGCTTATGTTATGTTGATGCGAACAAAAATTTAAGGCAGCCAGCCAACAATAATTTTTCTTGTAAGCTAATCAATGGCAGCCAAAGTTTAGACCAGACAGACAGGAGCAATCAGGTATGTCGAAAATCAAACAGCTTATCAAGCAACTGCTGATAAGCATCATAGTCCCGCTCTTTCTGCTCAGCCTCTTGGCTTGGGTAGAGACGCCATCCGTCGCCTATGCGCAGACAGCCAGCATTAGCGGCACGGTCTATCATGATGTGACCGGCACGGCGATCACCAACACTTTTACCACCTTCTCTGTTCCAGCCAAGTTGTCCCTTTTTAGAGGCAGCACCTTGGTCATGACAACCACCACCGATGCCAATGGTCAATTCTTCTTTGGCGGAATCGGTACTATCGGCGACTACTACATCACTGTTGACAATACCGACGAACTAGCCGGCTTTAGTGATGGGATGGGCGTCGGCATGGTTGACCAAACCTACGCCTCATCGGGCAGTGCGATCAGCACCGGCAACGGGCCAATTTGCGCCGGCGCCGGCAATACCGATTATAGCCAGCAGACCGGCACTTTTGGGCAATGGAGCACTAATGCCCAAAACAAGGCCAAAAGTGGTCCCTGCTATGGTGGGCGCGCAGCCAGCGTCGTAAATAGCTCGGCAGCGACACTGAACCTGAAAAAGCACATTATCAAAGTGAAGCTCAACACGACAAGCGATGTCGTTACTGGGTTGGTCTTCGCCTTTAGTCACAATGTTGTTACTCACTTGGACGGCACTGGCCCTGGCAGTTTACCAATGTTTATTCGGTCCGCCAATGCCATCACCGGCCCCAACGTTATGCGTTTTGTACCGGTGGTCAGCACCAATATGACCAGCGGGACTAACAAATGGTGGCGCATGGTCTTCACCACCACCGTCCCCCTCATGCCGACCATTACCGGTGATGACACCACCATCGACGGGCGCGCCTATTACTACCGCAATAATACGGTTGACAATCGGAATGCCGGCGACGTGAGCGCCGCTACCGCTGCCGGCGCCAACAACCAGGCCATTGATGCCTTTGAGCGGCCAGAGTTGGAGATTCTGGAGAATCTGGGCGCCAACGAAGCCACCCTTGTCGTCCAGGGCAACAATGTCACCATCCGCCGATTAGCCTTTAGCACCGATAGCAACGAGCCTGGCTCCTATCATATCCGCCAAAGCGCTGGCAGTGGTCTGCTGGTTGAGGATACGATCATGGGCTATGACATGGTCGCGAATGCAACAGCCGCCACGCGCTCGCACTATGGGATCCAGAGCGCTTTTGCCGTCAACACCGCCAGCACCGGCATCTATCGCCACAACTATATCAGAAGCAATCTGACCTCCCTCTTGCTCTCCGATGGTGAAGCCGATCCAGGCAATGTGGTCGCGGCGAACCTGGGCGATTGGACAATTGAAAAGAATGTCCTCTCCGGGGGCATTCGCCTGGGCGGCGGCACTGAACGCATCCTCATCCAACATAACAAATCGGATGAAGCGTTGAGCATGGCGCAAAGCCCCACCATCAACACAGCCGTGGGCAACAATACGATCACCGAAAACAGCTTTACCAGCCCCACCGGCGACATTCTGCGCCTGTTTGAAGCCGATAACAATACGATTACCCTTAACGTATTGAAAAACAGCAGTGGTTCGGCCATTGCCATGACCGCCGGCGGCGATGGGAATCGCATTAGCCAGAATGTCTTTGGCGGTAACAGCAGCAACGCGATTGACCTGGGCGATGATGGCGTCAGCACCGGGACGGCCTGTACCGGCGCCGCCAGCGCCAATGGGGGATTGGGGCGCCCGGTCATCATTGGCGCCCAACTCATTGGTCAGCAACTGACACTCGATCTGACCTTCTGTGACAGCGGAACCTTTGATCTGGAACTTTATGAAGCCAGCGAAGGCGCCGGGGAAAATGTCCCCGCCGCCGGCGAAGGTGTCACCTATCTTGGCACGGTCAGCAATGTCAGTGGCGGCGTGGCGACCGGCGCCGTCATCACCATTCCGGTCAATGCCGGTCTGGTTGTTGGTGATAAACTCACCGCGCTGGCGATTGACACGGCCACCGGCAACACTTCGGAGTTCAGCGCCAATTATGCCTTGCTGCTTTCGATTGCGGGCAAAATTTATCACGATGAATTGGGCGTCGCCAGTCCCAACGGCCCGGCCTTTGTCGGCTCAACTACCGCCAATGTCCATCTCTTCAATGGCACCGGCACCTATCTCACTAGCGCCACTCTTGACGCCAATGGGGAGTTTGTTTTCACTGGTTTGACCAACGGTAACTATCATATCACTGTCAATGAATACCGCGGCCTGGCAACCGGCGCGGTCGGTGATGGATCATTGCTCGTCGAACAGACTTACGGTTCAGCCGGCACCGGCAGCGGTGATAGCGGCCCTATCTGTATTAAGGCTTCCCCCCTCTACAGTGAGCAGACTAGTGGCAGCGCTTCTAATTGGGTGAGCGGCGCACAGAATGGCAACAAGTTTGCTGGCCCCTGCTTTGGCGGACGGAGCCGCGCCAGTAGCACCGTCACAAGCGGCGGAATTCCAACGGCCGGCGCCAGCGATCACGCGGTGCGGGTTGTCCTCAATGGCGCCAATGTGACCGGCGTTGCCTTTGGCTTTAGCGCCAATGTGGTGACGGATCTCGACACCACGGCTACCCAAGGCTCCTTGCCGACCTTTATCACATTAGCCAACACGCTCTCCGGGCCAAATGTTATGCGTTTTGTCCCCACATTGGCGGCAAACCAAACCAGCGGCGCCAATAAGTGGTGGCGTATTGCATTGCCAAGCGCGCTGCCGGCCCTTACCGACAGCGGGACAACCCTCAACGGGACCCCCTATAACTATTTGGATGGCGTAACGGTTCTGGACAGCAACAACCTCACCCTGGGTACGGCCGGTGTAGTCGGTCTGGGCAGTGATGGTCGCGCCACGACCGGCGACGAGCCGTCCTTGACGGGCGTGGTTGCGCCGGAGCTGGAAGTGATCCCCAGCGCCGCTGTTGCTTATGGCCTGGACATCAATGCCAACAACGTCACCATTGAACACCTGGCAATCTACGGTTTTGGCAATCCGACCCTGCCCTCCGGCGCCACCAATGTTGGCGAAACCGGCAACATTGTGATCCGCAATGGCATGGCCGCCATTACCATCACCCAGAATATCCTGGGCGCCGGCGCCAACAATTTCAGCGATCCCGGCAGCACAACGCGCACCAAGGGCAGCAACATTGTCTTTGACGGTGGCGCCACGACAGTGGTCATTGACCGCAACCTGATCGGCTTTGCCGGTGACAGCGGCATCCTAAAATATGCCAAGAACAGCGGTCAGTTGAGTGATGTGCGCATTACCAACAACGAGATCCGCAGCAATGGCAAAGCGCCAGCCAACAACACCCAAGGCGCCGGCATTGAACTGAATGCCACCGCCTTGGCGGGCAGCAACCAGGGGCTGGTGATTAGCAATAACCTGATCACCGACAGCGCCGCCCAGGCCATCCAACTGACCTATGCTCGCGGCGCGACGATTGAAAATAACACCATTAGCAGCAACGGTGTCAGCGGGTCAACCGTGTTGGATGAGCGCCAAAATATCGGCTTACCCGGCGCCCAGGCGATCAACATCCAGTACAATATCATCACCGGCAGCGCGGCGGCGGATGGCATCAAGTTGCTCTCCGGTCCCGGCGGTTCGCCCACGGCGGCTATGACTGTGCGCATGAGTCAGAATCTCTTTGGCAACAACCGTGGCCAGGCGATCAATCTCGTTCCCGACGGGATCAACGCCAATAATAACGCCTGCAATGAAGCCGGGCAACAGAACATGGGCACGGATTACCCGGTCATCACCCTGGCCGAAATCAGCGGCAACGGTCTTAAGCTCAATGGCTCCACTTGTGCAGGTGTCAGCGGTACGGTGGAACTCTATAAGATCGCGGCCAACAGCGGTCAGGGCGAGACCAATGGCAGCGACATCTATGGCGAAGGCGGCTTCTACCTGGGGTCCTTTGCCGTTAGCGGTGGTCTCTTTAGCAACCAGGTGATCACCGGCGTGAGCAATGTTGTCGCCGGCGAATATGTCACGGCGCTCTTTATCGACAGCAATGGCAACACCTCCGAGTTTAGCAAGAATGCCTATGTCTACACCCCTGTCACCTTGGCGGCGACCCCGTCGGTGATGGAAGGCCAGAGCGGACGTATTACGGCGACGCTGGACATTGTCAGCCTGAACCCAGTCAATATCACCCTGGTTTACACCAATGTGACTGCCGCCGGTAACGACTATTCAGCGCAAACGACCTTGACCATCCCGGCCAACACCTTGCGCGCCACGATTCCTTTCAACGTGGTGGACGATGCCACGGTTGAAGAAGATGAGGTTGTTCAGGTCAATATTGCCAGCGTGCAAAATGCGACCAACAACGCCACCATGCAGAGCATCACGCTGCGTGACAATGACTTTACGGCAGTGACGTTGACCGCTTCCCCAACCCTGGTCGAAGGGACAAGCGGTTTTATCACCGCCACCCTGGCGACAACCAGCGTCCGCAACATCGATCTGACCCTGGTCTATACCAACGTCACGGCAGCAAACGATGACTACAGCGCCGCGGCCACGATGGTGGTGCCGGCTGGTCAACGCCAGGCGGCGATTCCGTTCAACGCCCTGGCTGACAATCTGGTCGAAATCACCGAAACGCTGAAGGTGGTCATTGAGAGTGCGCAAGGCGCGACCAACAACAGCACGCCACAGACGATCACGATCTTGAACGACACTGATCACGACCTGATCGCTGACGGCAAGGACAATGACGATGATGGCGACGGGATCAGTGATCTCATCGAAGGCAATGGCGCACGCCACAGTGATAGCGACGGGATCCCCGATTCGCTTGATCGCGACAGCGATGACGATGGTATTCCCGATGCGATTGAAGGGCACGATGCCAATGGCGATGGGCAACCGGATCGCGCCTTTGCCAACCAGGATACCAATCGCAATGGGCTGGACGACGCCTTTGATACAACGGTAGGCGGTATTGCCCCAACGCTACCCGACAGTGATCTGGACAGCACGCCTAATTACCTTGATCGCGACGATGATAACGACGGTCAAGACACCAACACGGAAGACGCCAACAGTGATGGCGACAACAATCCGGCCACGAACCAAACTGATCGCGACAGCGACCGCATTGCCGACTACCTCGACCCCGATGACGATACCACCGACGGCAGCGGCGGCGACAGTGACGGCGACGGTCTACATGACAGCCGTGAGTATGACATTAATCAAGATGGCGTTGGCCCCGACAATACTGACGGCGCAGGACGGCCGGACTACTGGGATAACGATGATGATAACGACGGCGTCCCCACCAATGCGGAAAAGGCCGATCCCAATGGCGACGGCAACCCGGCGGATGCCCAAGACCTGGATCGGGACGGCACACCGGACTATCGCGACAATGACGACGATAACGATGGCGCGCCAACCAACGCGGAGGATGCCAATGGCGACAGTGACGGCAATCCGGCCACCAACCCGACCGATGCTGATGGCGATCTGATTCCCGACTACCTCGACCCCGATGACAATACGGTGGGGCAGCATGGTGGGGACAGTGATAGCGATGGGCTGCGTGACGCTTTTGAGTATGGCGCCAACCGTGATTCTGATGGCGACCGCCGCCCCGATTATTTGGATAACGATGACGATAATGATGGGTTGCTCACTGTGTTGGAAAACGGCGACCCGGATGGCAACGGCAACCCGAACGATGCGCTCGATAGCGACCAGGACAACACCCCTGATTACCTGGATGCCGACAGCGACAATGATGGGCTGTTTGACGGCGCTGAATACGATGTCAACCAGGATACCTTTGGCCCGGATGACAGCGATGGCGACGGCAAGCCGAACTACCGTGATGTCGATGATGACAATGACGGCGTCCCGACGCTGCAGGAAGGTGCTGATCCCAATGGCGACGGCAATCCCAGCGATGCGCTGAACTATGATGGCGACGCGCTGCCCAACTACCTGGATAATGACGACGACAATGATGGCAAGAACACCATCACCGAAGATGCCAATACGGATGGCGACGGCAACCCAGCCACCAATCCCAAAGACGCGGACGGTGACGCCATCCCCGACTATCTGGACCCGGATGACACCACCACCAATGCCGGCGGCGGTGACAGCGATACGGATGGGCTGAACGATGCTACCGAGGCCGCGGCAGGCAACGCCGGCAAGGTGCTGGCCCTTACTGCGGCAGTCGCCCACCGGGACACCGACGGCGACGGCAAGCCGGATTACATGGACAATGATGATGACGGCGACACCTTGCCGACCGCACAGGAAGGGGCGGACCCCAATGGCGACGGCAATGCAAATGACGCCCGCGACACCGACCGCGACGGCACGCCGGACTATCTCGACAACGACGATGACAACGACGGCAAACCGACCGCCAATGAAATTGCCAACGGGGATGCCGACGGCGACCGGATCATCGATTATCTGGACCCGGACGACACCACGACCAATGCCGGCGGTGGTGACAGTGACGGCGATGGCCTCAAGGATGCCCATGAGTTCGATGTGAATGGCGACAATCAGGGGGCGGATGACAGCGACGGCGACAAAACGCCCAACTATCTGGACACCGACGACGATGGCGATGGTACGCCGACCAGCGCCGAAAAGGCGGATATGAATGGCGACGGCAACCCGGCGGATGCCTGGGATACTGACGCCGACACCATCCCGGATTATCTGGACGCCAACAACACCGATGGGCTACAAACCGACCACGACAATGATCGGGTGCCGACCGGCAAGGAAGATGTCAACGGCGACGGTAACATCTACAACGATGACACCGACGGCGACGGTACGCCCAACTATCTCGACACGGATGACGACAACGATGGCATTTTGACCAAGGATGAGGATGCCAACGGCGATGGCGACCCGACCAACGACGATGCCGACAAAGATGGCATTCCGAATTATCTCGACGCCGATAGCACAGCGGACTTTGACGGTGACGGGCTGCCGGACAATGTCGATCTCGATGACGACAATGATGGCGTCTCCGACCTTGACGAGGGCAACGGCACGGTCGATACCGATGGCGATGGTTCACCGGATACGCGCGATACCGACGATGACAACGACGGCGTTCCCACCAAGGACGAATTGCCCAAGGGGGACACGGACGGCGACGGTACACCCAACTATCGCGACCGCGATGACGACGGCGACGGCATCAACACAGTTGACGAAGATCGCAACGGCGACAAGAACCCGGCCAACGACGACACGGATCAGGATGGTACGCCAAACTACCTCGACAACGATGACGACGGTGACGGCATTCCGACCCAACGTGACAACACGGGGCTTGACCCATCCGATACCAATCTCGCCAACTCGGACACCGATGGCGATGGTATTCCGAACTATCTCGATAGTGACGATGATGGGGACAAGGTGCCGACCAAACGGGAAGATCTGAACCAGGATGGCAATTTCACCAATGACGACACCGACGGCGACGGCATTCCCAATGCACTCGATGCTGACGACGATGGTGATGGCATTCTCACCAAGGATGAAGATGCCAACGGCAACGGCGACCCGACTGATGACGACACCAACGGGAACGGTACGCCGGACTATTTGGAGAAAGTCACGGCTCCCAACAACGATAGCTTCCGGTCGCTCCTGCCGATCATCCGCAAAGGGTAATCACCTGTCCGCCGGGGTGCTTGAGTTTAGGCCCATGGGCCATCCCTCCTAAACTCAAGCGTCCCGCTGGGACGAAGACAAAGGTAGATACAACGAAGGGGCAGACTCACACAAGTCTGCCCCTTCGTTGTATCTACCTTTGTTTGATCATCTTCCCCGCTCGCTGCGAGTCCGTGACTCGCCCCTCCCCGCTCGCCGCGAGTCCATGACTCGCCCCTCCCTGCTCGCCGCGAGTCCGTGACTCGCCCCAGGCTATCGGAACTGACGAAGCGACAAGATTAATGATCGATCAACCAGCGACAATGGTAAGTCCGATGCCCCAATCGGGTATAATGAACAAATCATTTACTCATCAAACAATAGTAAGGAAAGAGAATTATGCACCACCCCACCGATCTAACCCACCTACGGGCGGCAGTTTTTGATATGGACGGCCTGATGGTTGACACCGAATCGATCTATCAATGGGCCTGGCGTGAAGCAATTCAACAACTTGGTTACACCGTCTCGGAAGCCGCTATGCGCGCCACCACCGGACGACGCATGGCCGATTGTTACGCCATTTTGCGCAGCGAGGTCGATGATACTTTTCCCATGCCCGCCTTTCTTGATCTGTGGCCCCGTCTCTGGCATGACCATGTCAATACCCACGGCATCAACCAGAAACCGGGGCTGGCCGCCCTGCTCGATCTCCTCGACGCTCACCAGATCCCCAAAGCGGTTGCCACCTCCAGCGAACAGGCTGAGGCGCTCTTTACCTTGGAAAAAGCCGACCTCCTCCATCGCTTCTCGATCATTGTCTCCGGCGACCAGATCGTCAATGGCAAACCAGCGCCTGACATTTTTCTGCGCGCCGCTGAACGGCTCAACATTGAGCCACACCGCTGTATGGCTTTTGAAGATTCCGAGGCCGGCGTCATGGCGGCGACAAGCGCCGGCATGGTGACCATTATGGTGCCAGAGATTAAGCCGGTAGCGGCGGTGATGGAGCGGGCCTACCGTGTCCACACGTCACTATACGAGACAGTAGCATTGGTACAGAGCCAGTGGCTCAACGGTGGCGCGCACCAGTAACATCAGGAGGAACAAGTTAAGCTTTCGGGAAGGCAGGGCCACTTATTGTGGCCGAAACGACTCTTCCTGGAAGATTGAATGGCAGTAGCGCTGTTTCAGGGAAGATAAGGTTGGATAAGAACAATGAAACGCGACGAACTCTATCGCTATAATCAACGGGCCTGGAATCGGGCCGTGGCGGAGGGTAGCGAGTGGACAATTCCGGTGACGACCGAACAGATTGTCGCTGCCCGGCGTGGTGAATGGCAAATGACACTGACAACACGCAAAGCGGTCCCGCGCACCTGGTTTCCACCACTGGTCGGCGCGCAGGTATTGGGGTTAGCGGCAGCGGGCGGGCAACAAGGGCCGCTGTTGGCCGCCGCCGGCGCTCAGGTTACAATCCTGGATGCGTCGCCACAACAGTTGGCCCAGGATCGCTATGTCGCCCGCCGCGATGGCTTGACGCTCACCACGGTCGAAGGGGATATGGCCGATCTCTCCCGCTTTGCCGACGGCAGCTTTGATCTGATTGTTCACCCTTGCTCGAATCTCTTTGTGCCGGATGTCTTGGTGGTCTGGCGCGAATGTTATCGCGTCCTCAGGCCGGGGGGCATTTTGCTGGCCGGCTTCTGCAACCCCGCCAGCTATATCTTTGACCAGCGCCTGGCGGATGAGGGCGTTCTCCAGGTGCGTCATCGCCTGCCCTACGCCGATCTCACCAGCTTGACCGAGGTTGAACGCCAGCAATATATCGCCGATGAACAGCCGCTCGAATTTGGTCATACCCTGGACGATCAAATCGGCGGCCAATTGGCCGCCGGTTTTGTCCTGACTGGGTTTTATGAAGATTCATGGCCGGGGCGGACATTGGATGAGTATATGCCGACCTTCATTGCCACGCGAGCGGTTGCAGGCGTTTCCGTTTGAGAGGAACACGAACACTACAGCGGATTTGGGAAGGAACGGATGTAGTCGTCCCCATCACGCTATGATAAATCCGTTGCTCCCCAAATCCGTTGTAGTGTTCCCAGCAGCCACTACTTGACTGCCACCGGCTCCGTCAAACCGACCAGCGCCAACTGCCCCTGACGGGCGTAATCAATCGCTTCACCCAGGATGCGAGCCGCTTCTTGCGGGGCATGGAAACCCATTGAGTTTTCAGCAGCGATATAGTCGAGACGCCACTGGGCCTTGCGTTGGAAGTCGCGGGCAGGGGCCAGTTGGTCATCGGTGGCGCCGTCGGCTTGCGCCTTCTGAATGTCCGTGATCAGGGCGACCACGGCATCTTCAGCACGGGACATGAGGGCGACGGTGCGGTTTTGAATGGTCAGCACCCGGCGTTCCATCTCCTCTTCTGAGAAGTTGTGACAGGTCTGGCAGGAGGTGTTGATGTTCAAAAGCGGGCTGCGCACATGATGGCTGCTCACCTTGACCGCGCCAACTCGCTCATAGGGCATGTGACAATCGGCGCAGGCAACGCCGCTGGCGGCATGGACACCCTGGCTCCACAGCTCAAATTCGGGGTGTTGCGCCTTCAGCACCGGCGCGCCGCTGTCTTTGTGCGCCCAATCCTTAAAGCCGATTTCGTCGTAATACTGTTCAGCCCCTTCCATGGTCAGGCCATTCTCCCAGGGGTAGGTGAGCAATTTCTCGTCACCTTTAAAGTGGTATTCAACATGGCACTGGGCGCAGACAAACGAGCGCATCTCCTGGCGGGAGGCCATTGTGTTGGGATCATAGTCGCCTTCTTTGCCCAACTGCCGCCAGCGTTCAACACTGGGCAATGTAGAGACGGGCGCGTCAGACTGGGCCAATGCTTTGATGCCGTTGAGGAAACCGGGGCGGGTAATGCGCAGTTGCATTGATTCCGGATCATGACAGTCGTTGCAGGTGATCGGGTGGTCAACCAGCGTAGTGGCGATGCTGTAGGGCATGGCATTCACGATTTCAAAGCCGCGCATAATCGCCTCTTCCCAGTGAGCCGGATCTGTCGATACACCGGCTTCGACCCCTTTTTCATAGTAAGCTGGCAGCACTGAGGCGTGGCAATGGAGACAGGCGCCCGGCTGCTTCAGTTGCTTCACCCGCTCGGTCTCGCGTTGGTCGATCAGCATATAGGCATGACCGCGTTCCTCGCGATAGTCAATGCCAAAGCCATACCCCTTGAAGATGGTGCGCCAGCGGGTATCATCATCCAATTTTTGAAAATCTTCACTGCCGCCATAGCGCGTCCGTTCAATATCAACCGTGCGTTGATAGCTGTCGTATTGGCGTGGAAAATTTTTGCCCCATTCCGCCGGGTCGTAGGTTTCCTGGGTTAGTTGAACGACCTGAAAGACCTCCTGTTTCGCCTCCTCTTGGCGTTGATTAATGTTTTGTAACAAGAACACTACACCAACCGTCGCGGCGGCCACTACCACAATCGTCAGTGCATATAAAAACACTACTCCCCGTTTCATTACTGCCTCCACCTAATTTTGTAGATGACAGGGTGAAAGGGTAACAAGGTGAGGTGTACCTTGTCACCCTTTCACCCTGTCACCGTTCGGCTGAGCGCTCACGGCGCAGCCCTGTCACCTGTCGTAAATAAACCGATAGTAAACTTATTGACTTGGACCGTGCCCGACATCTTTATGACATTTCACACAATCGACAGCTTGTTGCTCATCACCGGCATGGTTCAGCAATTCACTAACCAAGCCGCCGTGGCAGCCAACACAATTTTCTTGCAAAATCATCTTATTTTTTGGTTTGATGCGAATCGGCTCGTGGAAATCTTGCAGGGTAAAGCCCTTGGAGTGCCAGAAGCCATTCTCCATCTTGGACAAATATTTGGGAATCAATTCGTGCGGCGTGTGACAATCGTTACAGGTCGCCACGGCATGATGACTGGCCTTCTGCCAGCCGTCATACTGGTCGCGCATAATGTGACAGTTGACACACGCTTTGGGGTCGTTGGAGAGATAGGCGGCGCCTTCGGCATAATAGAAGGTAAAGCCGGCCAACCCAAAGAAGACACCCAGCCCCAGACAGAGCGTCAATGGTAACGCAATGGTTAGCCAGGATCGTTGCATAGATAAGTTCACTCCCCTTATATCTGAATTGCTTCTTAAGTGCATTTAAATTTTGGTCACCGGCACGCCATCTAGTGGCGGTCAAACTATAATTGGTTTTGGTAATAGTTACTCTAGGCAGGCAGTTAGTCTTCCCCTGGTCATCTGGCTAGGTTTCTTGTTGACGCATGGCCGTTATCGTATTTGCTAAAAAGAGCAACAGCACCAGTCCATTGAGCAAACCGCCCCAAAGCCGCCCTGGTTGCCAGAGCAACAGATCGCCGCCAATTCGCAACAGCAGTGTGAGATGGAGCAAAAGCAAATGGCTGTAGAAGCGCGACGAGTAGTGCAGGGAGCGCTGCAAGACCGCCGGAAAGACAATCGGCGCGTGCGCAAAGATCATGGTAAAGACAAAGCCGAGAAAAATGGCATGGAGGAAGGCGTCGTAATACGGCCCGGCCAGATAACCAGCATAGACAACAACCAGTATACCACCGATCCCCAGCCAGAGGTAGCCCGACAAGAGCGCCCACGCTATAAAGCGCGCTTGACCACCAGCTTTGATCCGCCGCCGCGCAATGTCGTAGCGTAGCAACCAAGCCGCCAGCCCGGTCATGCTGACGCCAACTAGCCGAATACCAGCCACAAACCAGAGGAGCGCCAGCAATAAGCCAACAACAAAGAGAGCAACCGCCCCACCAAAGAGTAGGACTGTGCGTTTGGGCAGCCGCAAAAAGCGGCTCAACTCCAACCGTTCGCCGGCAATGGTCAGGATCAGAAAGCCAGCCCACCAGAAGAGTACCTGGCCGATCAGCAAACCGCGCAACCAGAGCAGATTGCCTACGATCCAGAGAATGGCGCCCAGCGCAATCACTCCCGCATCCAACGATGGGTGAATGGCAAAAATCTGCACCATGACCGCCAGCAACACCAGCCCCCCAGCCACGATCAACCAGATGCCAAGCGCGCCCCCTACTCCGGTCAGGAGGGTGAAGGCGCCGAGTAGGGTCAGCACCGGCGCCAGGTAGGCCCAACGCTTTCGCAGGGCGATGGCCCGTTCCAGGCTGATCAAGGCGCCGAGAAAGCCGTTGATCATCAGTGGCCCATGCGCCATTGGCAATGTGGATAGGGGCGTCGGCCAGGACCAGCCCAGACGGAGCAATCCTGCCCAGATTGCAGCCAATAGCAACGCCAGCGCCCCTGCCAACACGGGTAAACGGCGCAACCCAACACGGCTTTGTCCTTTTTGTTGTTGCGGCCAGGCTATCGTTACCATCGTTTCCTCTTTCTTCGACCCGCCCTACGCCTTACGCTTTGGCCATTGTCAACAACATCAAGACCGGTTCCGTATGGGCGCGGATACTATGCGGCAGTTTCGGCGGCATCTGCACCCATGCGCCCGGCCCCACCTCAAACTGTTCTTCCCCCAGGGTTACTGTCGCTTGCCCAGTTAAAAAGTGCATTGTTGCGATCATTGGCGTCGAATGCTCAGAAAGCTCCTGACCGGCGGCAAAGCCAAAGAGCATCACGCGCACCGTTGGCGTCTGCGTGAGGGTGCGGCTCACAATGCTATCCACCGGTACGGTCAACAACGCTTCCCGTAGGTCGGCAATCAATTGATAGTCATTCATACCCTTATCCTTCTTTCCTATTCTTGAAACCACTATCAGTATAGCAAGCGCGATTGTAGTACGCTGCGACTAAAGTCCCATCCCAGTCATAACTTTCTATGTCCTTGATGTATAACCGCTGTGTATAACGGTATATCAACCAAAGGCTCTTTTTGCGTCATACTGACGCCTAAGCAGAAGCTATCGGCAAGTAAATGACAGCATCTGCTCAAAAGAAGAAAATTTGAAGCGCAAGGGTGGCAACTTGCCCGCCAGCAAGAGAAGGATGGCAGGAAGAGAAGGGCAAGAACGTGCAGCACAATCACCCCAAAGCATGAGATAACACCCGGTCGAGGAGCAGTAAGCTCACAAGGAAAGGATAGCGTATGGCTGACGCACGAAGAAGCACACAGAGCGAACAACACCGAGGCACAGACATTGATCCCCATGATCGGGTAGAGGTCTTTGATACTGCCACCGGCGGTAGCCGCCAGCAAGGGACGACCACGGGTAGCAACCAACACGCCGACAATGGCATGAGTCCTTATGGCGACACAGGTTTGGGCAACGCCGATCTGCATAATGCGCGCATTGTCACCAGCGAGGCGGAGCCGACAAGCTTTCGCACAGCCGACCTGCGGAATAGTGAGCTGAATACAACGACTGGCGATAACGCCAACCGCACCGACATCGGCGCCACCGGCCAGGGCACCAACTGGGGCACCATCCTCATGGTGATCGCCATCATCCTTGTGATCATCCTATTGGGTTCCTGGCTTTTCTAAAAGGAATTCGCTCATCTACAGAAAGCGTGAGCAGCCTGCAACGTCCCCGGCACGGCGCAGAACCGACAGGTTCAAACCGTCTGCGCCGTGCCGGGGACGTTATTCACACGTTGCGTACATGAGCGAAAGGAATTTTGTTGGTTGGCTGGCTCGTTGGTTGAGCCTGTCGAAACCAACGAGCCAGCCAACCAACAAACGCTATGTAAACGAGGAGGTGACGGTGAATCATGCAGCAGAGCAAGTGATTGTCATCGATCAAGATGGGGTGCGTGGCACGATTGAGGCGCAGGCACTGCAACGCCGTGACCTGCAAGAGGTGCTGATCACCTACAATGGCGACCGTCATGTTCGGGCGCCGATGTCAATGTTGCAGCGCGAAGCGGACGGCTCGTACTACTTACCCTTACGGTTGAGTACGCTCGAAACCAATGCCCGCTTCCTAAAAACGGGCCAAGAGACCGTAATCCCGGTGGTCGAAGAAGAAGCGCATTTGGAAAAGCGGTTGGTAGAGCGGAACCGCACTCGCGTTACCAAACAAGTGCATAATGAAGAAGAGATCATCGACACCCCCCTCCGTCAGGAGCGCGTACAGGTGGAACGGGTGCCAGTGGAGCGGATTATCGACAGCCCTATCACCAGCCATTATGACGGCGACACGTTCGTCATTCCGGTTATGGAAGAGGTGTTGATCATTGAAAAAAAGCTCCTCCTCAAAGAGGAAGTACGGGTTACGAAATATGTCGGGGAAACAGAGCATCAGGAAACTGTCACTTTGCGCAAAGAAGCGGTGACCGTGGAACGAACACCAAGCTAGTTTCACCCTTTTCGTAACGATAAATACCGCTCCAAGCCGGTCATGGACCGGCTTGGAGCAAGGTAGTCATCTCTGTTTTAAATTTCATATTCTACCCATAGTTCAGATTGGAGAAACCAACATGGCAAAGACAGCAGTAGCACTCTACGACAGCAAGAATGAAGCCCAACAAGTGAAAGATGAATTGACTAATGCCGGCTTCAGCCGCAGCAGCATTCGCATGATGGGCAGCGGCGACAGCGATGCAGTTGACACGCTGACCAACGCCGGCCTGCCCCGCAACGACGCCGACGCCTACTTCGAGGGAATGCGCCGCGGTGGGCACCTGGTGATGATCACCACCGACGATGATCAGATCGATCTAGTGGTGGACATTATGGATCGCTACAACTCGATCAACATCCAAGAACGTTCGGAAACATGGCGGAGTGAAGGTTGGGGGATACAGGGCAATGATCAGCAGACCACCCTCCAACAAAGCAGCCAACAAACCACCGGCCGCCAGGCGGCGATGAGCGGCAGTCAGGGGCGCAGCAGCGCCGTCCACAGTGACCAGGATCAGGTTGCCATTCCGGTGGTCGAAGAAGAGTTGCAAGTCGGCAAGCGACAGGTGCAGAAGGGCGGCATTCGCGTCCACACCCATGTCGAAGAGAAGCCGGTAGAAGAGACTGTGACTGTGCGTGACGAGCATATCAATGTGCAGCGCCGTCCGGTCAACCGGGCAGTCCAACCTGGCGATTTGGAAGAGATCCAAGAAGGCACCTTTGAAATCAGCGAAATGGATGAAGAGGTGGTTGTTGGTAAGCAGGCGCGTGTGGTGGAAGAAGTGGTCGTGGGCAAAGAAGTGGAAGAACGGCAGGAGCGGGTGCGGGAAACCGTGCGTCGCACCGATGTGGATGTCGAACAGATCGATGGTAGCAGCAGCAACGATTCTGCCTATAGCACCGGCTTCCGCAACCACTACAACAGCAACTTTGCCAGCAGTGGCGCGCGCTATGAAGATTACGAGCCCGCCTATCAATATGGCTACACCATGCGCAACAATGCCAAGATGAAAGGCAACCGTTGGGCTGATGTAGAATCGCAGGCCCGCACTTCCTGGGAACGCGACAACCGCGGCACCTGGGAGAAATTTAAAGACGCCATCCGTCACGGTTGGGAGAGTGGGAAACGCTAAACACAATCTATCCAGTGCTACGCTCATCCGCTTTTTTGCAAGTTGATGAGCATAGCACTGGATGCCATCCCCCCTGGTTTGCGCGCAATTTCCTCATCACAGGTTTGCTTTGTGATGAGGAAATCACGCGCAAACCAAAGCAATCAGCCATCTGTTCCATCCGGCCCCATCACTCTTCCGTGGACGCCAGCCGGTTGGACAAATAATGCCGAATGGGGCCAACTATGGTATATCCACGCAAAGGGGCAACTGAATTTCTTGGACTGCTGTTGGGCATCGATCTCTTCTTTATTCTGCTCCATCTTTTTCACCTCTATACACCCTACTTCCAGGACCCGGCTTACTCCATTGAGATGGATCGCGGTTTTGCCGAAACCTTTCAATATATACAAGGCTTTTGGCTGGTACTGCTCTTCTGCTGGTTGACAGCGATCAGTTCGCCGGCCTACCTTACCTGGGCCTTGCTTTTTGCCTACATTGTCGTGGATGACGCCTTCATGCTACACGAAAGGATCGGCCGGACCCTAGCCGGTTATGTCCCTTATCAGGATGTCGGTCTGTTGCGCACACGCGATATTGGCGAACTCGTTGTCTTTGCGACCATCGGCGCCCTCTTTCTCCTCCTCTTTGGCGCCGCCTACTATTGGAGCGGGACGCTCATTCGCAACACCTACCGCCAGTTGCTCCGCTATTTTGCGCTGCTCGTCTTCTTTGGTGTTGTCGTGGATCTACTGCATATCATGGTTGGTAACGCGACAGTCGCCGCCTCGCTTTTGGGTCTCCTCGAAGACGGCGGTGAGATGGTGGCATTAAGCCTCCTCTGCTGGTATAGTTTTCAACTTCTGCAGCAGACACGCCTCGACAGCACAATGCAATACAGCTACTTCCACGCCCACTGATTCTCCTTTGGTGGAGAATTTGTGACGAGCATGTAAATTGACCTAGAAAATATTATTTCCGTTGAACTCTCCCTCTGTGCTATCCTATATGAGGTCAGATAGCTACAGCAGTCGCGCAAGTAGCTGCTGGCTGTCGCATCGCTCATTGTTCCAGACAGAGAGGAGATAATTTGCATATGATAATCGCCCCCGTAACCCGCAGTCAAAAGATTTGGGGTCGGCTGGTAAGCGGCTTGCTGGCCGGTTGGGTTGGACTCGTCGCCTTCCTTACCCAAATGATCGGCTGGATTGGGCCGGCGCTGGGCATTCCGTTGCTGCCGGAGCCAAGTGCAGTATGGGCGTCCGTGGCGGCAGGGATAGCGATTGGTTTGCCGCTACTGCTGTTGGTGGCGCTCTGGCGCACTACTCGCTACCGGGCCATCTTCCAAACATGGCTGCTCGCCGCCGGCTTTCTTCTGCTCCTGGCACCGACACGTTGGCTCTTCCCCACGCAAAGCCAAAGCATCCTTCTGGGCCAGATCGGCCTCACGCTGCTTTATGGCCTTTGGCTCCGCCGGCGCAACCAGCACCATACAACCGTCGATGAATCCACCAATGCGCGCTGGCAGGCATTGGCCGCTGCCGCCCTGATTGCCTACCCCTGGATCGCTTGGGGCAGCTTGGGGTCGCCACTGGATATTGGCTTAAACATTGTTGCGGGTCTAGCCTTTGGCTGGGTGGCGGGTTTGCTGCTGCGCGCCTACTGGTTACCATCGCTGGCCATTGATCCACACGGCCCCGCACGCGACCTGCTCACCGGCGGCTTTGTCGCCGGCATGGCGCTATTGATCATGGCGAGCGGCTTTAGTTTCAACGGCGTGCAATTGACCTTGATGCTGACGCTGCCGGCGTTGGGCTGGGTCGCCATTGGCCTGAGCGCCGCGGCGGAGCCGACCATTGCCATGCGACGCTGGCGTAACAGCGCCTGGTTGATCGGCATGGCAACGGCCATCCAACTGCTTTTTATCGACCCCGATGGCGTAACTCTGCTGGCACAGGATGGGCTGTTGCGCTGGTCCTTTCAAGCAGCCAGTGTAGCTATGGGGATCGGCTGGCTACTAGGCTTGATGGCGCTGCTCGCGCGCCATCAATTGCCGCATCTGCGGCCAACCTTCCTGGCAGCGCTGCTGCCCCTTCTGCTCTGGGCAGGTGGTAGCATCCTCTACCTCAGGGTCGGCACGCCGGGTTTTTATGGCGACCGGCTCTTTGTTATTTTGAACGAACAGGCAGATCTGTCAAAAGCAACCATCATCGCTGACCAGCGCGAGCGGCGGCGCTTTGTCTATGAAACCCTGGTGCAACAGGCCAACAACAGCCAGGCGCATCTCCGACAAAGCCTGGATCGCTTTGGAGTCAGCTACACCCCCTACTACCTGGTCAATGCACTGGAAGTCCGCGGTGGCTTATTACTGCGGCTTTGGTTGGCAACGCAACCGGAGGTTGACCGCATCTTGCCGAGTCCTGAATTGCGCCCACTGCCCGAACCGGAACCAGCGACAACCGGCAGCGCCGAACGCCCGGAAACGCCCCAATGGAATCTGACGCTGATCGGCGCCGACAGAGTCTGGCAAGAGTTTGGCGTCACCGGCGAAGGAATTGTCATTGGCCAGTCAGATTCGGGAGTCCAAGTGGATCATCCCGAATTCAATACCGCGTATCGCGGTCGCGATGGCAATCACGATTACAACTGGTTTGACCCCTGGAACCGCACCCAGGCGCCCACCGACATCGGCGGGCACGGCACCCATACCCTCGGCTCGGTGCTGGGCAAGACAGTAGGCGTGGCGCCGGGCGCGACCTGGTTTGCTTGCGCCAATCTGGCGCGCAATCTGGGCAATCCGGCGCGCTATCTCGACTGTCTGCAATTTATGCTTGCCCCCTTCCCGCTAGGCGGCGACCCCTTCCGCGACGGCGACCCGCTCCAAGCCGCCGATGTGCTGAACAACTCTTGGGGTTGCCCAGAGGAAGCGGAGGGATGTGACGCCACCTCGCTCCTACCGGCGGTACACGCTCTGCGCGCCGCCGGCATCTTTGTGGTCGCCTCGGCAGGGAATGATGGTCCCGCCTGTTCCACCGTCGACGACGCCATTGCGCTCTATGACGAGGTCTTCTCGGTCGGCGCCGTCGATGCCGCCGGCAATCTGGCCTCCTTTAGCAGCACCGGGCCGGTGACAGTCGATGGCAGCGGACGGATCAAGCCGGATATTCTGGCGCCGGGGGTGCGGGTTCTCTCGGCGTTTCCCAATAGCAGCTATGAAGTGACCGACGGCACCTCGATGGCCGGCCCCCATGTGGCGGGGGTAGTCGCGCTGCTCTGGTCAGCCAACCGAGCGTTGATTGGCGACATTGAGCGCACCGAACAAATTTTGATCGATGCTGCCACTCCTTTTACCGGCACGCTGGGCGCGCTGACCGACATTGCCGCCGCTGAAGCGGTTCCAGCGCCAACCACTGAACCGACCTGGATCGACCAGATGGACGCTGCCAACCAGAATCGTTCCTGTCTGGCCCAGACCGACACCACACTCATTCCGAACAACGTTGCCGGCTATGGGGTAATCAACGCCTATCGGGCAGTACAGTTAGCCGTGGAAGAGTGAAAATCCCTTCGCTTTCTTTTTTGTAGACCATCGATTATACTTGCTACCAGCCAAGCAACACTACCCGACGTAGCGCTACCACGGCGCCTATCGATGTATACAGAAAGGATTTACCATGAACACTTCGTCTGTTCGCATTGGCTTTGTCGGTTGCGGACGCCAAGCCAGCGGCGCCTGGTATCCCAACTTTGCCACGCTCCCTGAGCTTGATCTAGTCGCTTGCTGTGATATCCAGGCTGATCTGGCGGAACGCAATGCCCGTTTCTATGGGGCGCGCCGCTGGTACAATGACATGACGAAAATGTTGCAAAGCGAGGAACTGGACGCCGTCATGGTGGTCGGTCCGCCGGAGATGCACTATGTGTGTGGCAAGCAAGTACTAGAGGCCGGTCTGCATCTGATGATGGAGAAGCCGGCGGCGCCCCGCACCGAGCAGGTGTTGGAACTGGTACAACTGGCGGCGGCCAAAGGGGTCATCACCCAAATCGGTCACAACATGCGCCATGCACCGGGCGTCCAACGCTTTCAGCAACTGATGGCGACGCCAGAGTTCGGCAAATTGTTGTATTTGGAAAGCCGCTATTTTATGCCCTCGCCCATGTGGCACGAGACGCGCGGCTATCGCCCCGGCTGGGAGTATACGATCTTCCAGAGCGTCCACGCCGTCGATCTGGCGCGCCATTTGGGCGGCGAGATTGGCTCGATCTATGCCAACCTGAGCGTCGGCGCAGCGGGGCGTTTTTCCATTGCCAGTGTGGTGCAATACACCAACGGCGCAACGGGGACAATCACACTGACGGGCTGTACGCCCAACTGGACTTGCCAACTGGAAGCAGCGGGGGATGCACGCGCCCATCTGCGGCTAGTCAACCTGCACACACTCCATTTTGAACCTCACTTGCCCGACAGCGGCTATCGCCCCGTGCCGGGAATGCCCGGTCACTACTGGCACCCAGCCACGCGTGACAACGCCGAGATCCGCAGCGGCTACTGGGGCCAAATGCAAGCCTTTGCCAAAGCCGTACAGAGCGGGCAGCCCAGTCAGCCTACCCTGCATGACGCCTATCAAGCCATGGTCGTCTGTGAGGCAATGCTCGATAGCATCGAACAACGAAAACCCATTGATTTACCCGAAAGCAGCGGTTCACCTGTCCCGTAGGGACACTTGAGTTTAGGGAAGAGAAAAGATAACAACCGATCAGAGTAAACAGGTGGTAGTAGAAGAAAGCATACAGCTTATGACCACGATGGGTAAGACAATCCGTCTACACCATGCCTGAACGAAGATCACATGAGAAGATTCCTGCTCGTAGGGGCGTACCCTTGCGGTCGCCCTGATCGGCGTACCCTTGCAGTCGCCCTGATCGGCGTACCCTTGCGGTCGCCCAAGCCGGGGCACCGGCAAGCGGATGCCCCTACGAAATAAAGCGTAGAAGGTAGAAGATCAAGCATGAACAACCAACCCCACTTCCACCCCCGTCGCCAACTCGGTCGCACTGGCTTTGTCGCCAGCGTGCTGGGCATTGGCGACCTGGCGGATCGCAATCTGCCGCTGGCGACTTGTGTCGCCACGGCGCGACGGGCCATTGACGCCGGGCTGAATCTGATCGACACGGCGCCCGGTTATGAAGATGGCTATTCAGAAGAGATCGTCGGGCAAGCGGTCAGAGGGGTGCGCGATCAGCTTTTTATCATCGACAAGATCGATGAGTTGGCCGAGCCGGTGGCGCCGCAGATCGAGGCGTCGTTGCGCCGTTTACAACTCGATTATACCGACGCCTTTGTTTTTCACGGCCTGTCATCGCTGGAGCGCTTTGCAACGCTGGCCCAACCCGGCGGCGGTTTTGACCAACTGAAAGCGTGCATCAAAGCCGGCAAGACCCGCTTTGGCGGCATCTCATCGCACAACCCCGATGTTTTGCGGGCAGCGATCATGGCAGGGCTTTGTGACATTGCCATGTTCCCAGTGGGGCCGTTTGTCGATGAGCGCTATATCACCGAAACGCTACCGCTGGCAAAGACACATGGTGTGGGCAGCGTCTGTTTCAAAACCTTTGGCGCCGGCAAGTTGCTAGGCGACACCAGCGGCTATAACCAACCTCTGCAACAGCGCCCTCGTGGTAAACTCTCTTCCGGCGGTCTGGATGAGACGCAAGCGGTATTGCCCCGGCTGACGGTCAGCGACTGTCTGCACTATACGCTGACGCTTGACCCAGATGTGGCGCTGTTGGGGTTGAGCTTTCCCAATGAGCAAGATCAAGCTTTTGCCGCCGCCCAAACTTTTCAGCCGTTAACACCGGCGCAGATGGCCGACATTCGCCGGCGCGCCGCCGAAGCACGCAAAGAGAAGGGGCCGTGTTGGTGGAATCCAGATCCACAGGCATAATAAAAACATCGGAGTACAGATGCGGATTGAGGTAGTGCGGATTTTGCCAAACAAATCCGCACTACCTCAATCCGCATCTGTCCCCTTCTACTCCATCACCGTAAACAACGACCCGGCACTCCGCCCCCACACTTCGGGGAAGTAGAGCATTTCGCCATGCACCGGCAGCACCCGGTACTCGCCTGGCACCGTGGCCTGCACCTGGAAGGTATACTCATAGGTCCCGGCCGGCAGATAGCTGGCAACCAGGGCAACCTTCTCGTCGCGCACATCCACATAGGTCGGCAACCAGAACCAATCAGGTTTACCGGCATCGGCGGGGACGAGTTGGCCGAACTGATCATATTGAATGCTTGTGGTGGCCAGCCGTGGATCGATGGGTTCCGTGCCGGCGGGGATCGGCACTTCGACCAGCGCCTGGTAGAGATCACGCGGCGCGACCACTGTCACCGTCACGCTGATGACATCGCCCACCTTGGCGCTCGTGACGCGTTGCCCGTCTAGCGCAAAGCGGCGATCCACGACAATGCCACGGTCGCGGGCATCAATCGCCAGGGCATCGAGATAGTAGCGCAGATGGGTCGTGTAGTAGAGTTGACCGCTGTCGTTGCTACGCTCCATGAGCAGCGCATTCGCCTCATCCCGCAACAGGTCCGCCACATCGGCCCGCAGTTGCACCTTTTCCGTCAGGTTGTCAGGGCCAAAGGCGCCTTGATCCAGCGTGGCGCCGTTGAGCGTAACTGTCCAATCATAGTTGGCTTCGAGTTCGCCGCTGGCGGCCATCCAGTCGGTCAGGGCGATGATCGCCCAGGCGTTTTCCTGGGTGGTGGCCCAGTGCCCGGCCTCACGGGCGCTCATCAGCCAGCGCACTACCTGGGGCAGCAGCGGTTCATCCGGTTGGAGGCGGATAAAGGTGGCCAGCACGATGCTGGTTGTACGCGTGTCAGTGTTGAGATTCCACCAGTCAGGATTGTCCCCTTCATGCCAGGAGGCGCCCGTTGCGCTCAACTGGGCGGCGCCATAGAGGTTGTCGAGTAGCGTCTGCACCCGACTATCTGCCGCACCATTTTCGGCTAAGTCAGCCAGGGTCATGGCAAGGAGCGCCTGCCCGTAGAGATCAAGTCGTTCCCGTACATCATAGAGGGTGCTGGCGCGACCAGGGTCGCCTTCACCGATCTCGGCCAGGACAAAGTGCATAAAGGCCATCTGGTTGAGTTGCCAGTTGTTTTCCACGGCGTCAGGCGCCTGGAATTGTCCATCGAGATAGGCAACTGCGCGGCTGATGCTGCGTTCAGGAACCGTATAGTCCATCGCCTGTGCGCTGGCGAGACCCCACAGCACATAACTGGTGACAAAAGGATTACTCTCTTCACCCGGCCAGTAGCCCCAGCCGCCGTCGGCGTTTTGACGGCTGACCAGCCGTTGCACACCCATGCCCAACTGGAAGTTGAGTTGCTGGGCTAACGCGTCATTTTCAATCCCCAATTCATTCAACGCCCGCACCGTGAAGAGGTTGGGCAGGAAGCGACTCACCGTCTGTTCGTTGCACTCATAGGGGAACTGTTCCAGATAGGTCAAACCGTCGATCATACCGGCGGCCAGACTTGGTTCCAAACCCACCAGCAGTTCGCCGTTATCAGTCGCCTCGGCGGGCAAGCGGATTGCCTCCAAGCGCCCTTCCGGCGGTACGGTGCCGGAAGTTGCCACGACTTCAGGGGTTTCATAGCGCACAACCGGAATGCTCAGACGCACAGCATCATTCAGCGCCGCCTGGGTTTCCGTAAGCGTCGATTGCGCCGTAAAGGTGACAACAACCGCGCTACTGGCTGCATCAACGGTGAGTGGGAAGTCAAAGCTGACTTGCCCATTGGCTGTCACTGCCGTTTCAAGTTCGGTCTGATCACTGTCAAGCGTCGCTCCCTCCACATTGATGGTGAAGCGCAGATTCTCAATTGCCTCAGCAGTGGTGTTGAGGACGACAGCCCCAATCTTCGACCGATCCCCCGCCGTAAAGAAACGGGGCAACAAGGAGCGTACTTGCAGTTCCTTGGTGGCGACGACATCATTCATCGCTTCACCAACGCGCGTATCCACCGTAATCGCTTTGGCCGCCAGCCGCCAGGTAGTCAGGTTATCGGGCAAGGCGACGCTAAAAGTAATCTCCCCATTCGCATCGCTAACAAAGTCGGCGCGCCAGAAGGCAATGTCGGGGAATTCTTCGCGCACATCCAACAGACCGCCATCACCGCCGCCACCGCCACCTTTGGCGCCTTCGCTCAATTGCTGGCTAAGACGGTCGCGATTGATAACCAACGCCGCGCCGGTGGTGACGCCCAACGACCGCTGGTAGTAGAAAACATCCAACATTGCCGGTGTCGTGCCTTCGACCAGCGAAAGCACGGCTTTATCCACCAGGGCGACACTCACTTCCGCATCTGGGACAACGTCGCCGGCGCTGTCTTTGATCGTCAAGGTATAGGTGACTGTTTCTCCGGGTTTGAGGGTTATGGCGGAGGGCGCTACGTCAATCGTCAGCGCCCGCTCGGCAGTATCAACATTTAGTTGCACATAGCCGATGCGCATGGCCGGTGTGGGGTTGCTCCCATCGACGCCCTTGACAATGATGACGCTGACAAAGATGTTGGGAATATGTTCGCCGGTGATCGGCACGGCTAAGGTTTCGCTGTTGCCGTTCAAGGTCATACGATTGGCTTCCAGCACGCCGCCCCGTTCCAGTGTGACCAGCGCTTCCACCGTCCCTGTGAAGGGATTGGGGATCAGGATCTCGGCGGTGTCGCCCGGTTTATAGAGCTTTTTGTCGGCCACCAACTCCATGCGATCATTGTTCTGGCGCGGCCAGGCGACAAAGTCACCGCCACTCACCCAGACATAGGCGGCGCTGCTGATGGCATTGCCGGCGTCGTCTTCGCCACTGGCGACGATTTGGTATTGACCGCCCTTGGTCGGCGTCCAGGTCAACAGAGTGTTGCCGTCACGGCCCGCGGTGACACTTGTCGTCAGGATCGGTGTGCGTTCGACACTGGTCTGCCAGGCAAAGCTGCCATCGGCAGTCTGTTCGTAGACACTGTTCCAATTAAATTCATAAACTGTTGCCGTTAGTTCGACACCGGGGTAGGGTTCGCCCTGAGGTGTGATGGTGACAACATCAACCTGACTTTCTTCGCCCACGGTGGCAACGTAGCTGCGTGGGCTGAGACCAACGTAGAACTCGCCTTTGTGAACCGGCACGCTGGTGCGCCCGCTGACAAACTGGTTGGTCGGACTTTGAATGGTGACATCCACCGTCCACCGTTGGCTCTGCAACGAATCGCTTAGGTCGGCGGGCAGTTCAATAGTAAAGCTGCCATCGTCACTCGTTGTCCCACTGCCCTCTTGGAAAAGACCGTTGTAAAAGACGCTGCGATAGGGATCATAGACATCATTCTCCGGGTCGAATGGGGTAAAGCTATAATAGCGTCCTGCCGGTGCGTCGTCCCAGTTGAAGGTATAGGGTTCGGCCAGCAGCCGCCAGGTGATCGGCGCATTGGCCAGCGGTCCGCCGCTAAAGTAGTTGGACTGGACGTTGAAGGTCACTGTGTCGCCATTGGTATACTCTGGCTGATCGCTGGCGACGGTGATCGCGAATTCCGGTTTGCGATAGGCCGCCACCTGGAAGCCCATACCACCATAGACGGTGCGTTCGGCGCCCAGCTCGTCCTGAACTTGCAGGCGCGCTTCCAGATAGTAATAGCCGGTGACAGCCTCTGGCGCCAACGTTACCTCGCCGTTGAGGGTGCCATTGTCGCCAATGGTGTAAAGCTCTTCCAGCACAGCATTGCCCCGGTCATCGCGCACGGTGATGCTGATGGGCAGCGTAGCCGGCAATTCATACTGGTCATTCACCAACTGACGCACGATTCCCTTCCAATAGATCGTCTGGCCGGGGCGGTAGATCGGGCGGGCGGTGTAGAAATAGGTCTGGTAGGGTTCGGTGCTATAGCCGCCGGGAATGTTAAAGTCCCACGGCCCAATGCCCTGGCTCCATTCGCTGGAAGCAGCAGCAAAGTTGGCGTCGCCCGGTTCGCCGCTGATCGCCAGCAGCGGCCCCCAACTGTTGTTGGGATCGAGAGCCAGATCGGTCATGGCGACGCCATCGGTATTCGTGGTGGCTTCGCCCCGTTCATCGCTGCCAAAGTAGAAACGCACTGGCAGATCCGCCACCGGTTGCCCATTTTGGAGATCGGTCGCCCAGGCCAGACTGTCACCTTGGGTGCTTTTCTTGATGACCAGATTGTTGTTGCTCAAAACCAGCAAGGCCTGCATCCGGCTGGCAAAGGGATCGCCCACCTCTTCCTTGGGCGGCGCATATTCGGGATAGCTCACCTGTAAAAAGTAGAAGCCCGGCGCTGGCAAGTTTCCCGCATCATCAGTCAGGGTTAACACCTGGCGCGCCGTCACATTGGCGCCGACAATCGGTTCATAGCTCCGCTCCCAAACCAGATTCTGGTCCGGGTTGGGGATGCTATAGTTGCGCCAGACTTCCCATTGGTTTTCACCCGTCAGCCGGAAGACTTCATCAAGGGGCAACCGGTAGAGCCGTGCGTCTACCTGACTAACATTGCGATAGAGCGTGCTGATACGCGTTTCGGTGTAGGCGCTGAAATGGGTAAAGCGTTCAATCCCCAGCCGCACAAAGGGGCTATGATCACCGGTGGTAAAGCTGAAGGTGTAGGGTTCCCCCAGCGTGTTGCCATAGGGGTCAGCCACATCGGCGCCGACGGTCACGGTGTAGGTGGTCTGCGCCTCTTTGAACCAACTCAACTCAGCCGTGTTGTCATACTCGCGATAGTAGCTGTAGACCTGTGTGGTGGTCAAGAGCGGCGTTACCGTGATGTTGGGTAGCACCGTCGTGCCACTCATCGCCGTGTTGAAATGAATGGTGACACTCATCTCCGGCGCGACATTGGTGGCGCCATTTGCCGGCGCCGTTGTATCCACCGCCGGCAACGGGACAACGGTAAAGTCTTGTTCGTATGGGATACGCAAGTTGCCCTGTCGGCTGGCCGGTTGGGCGCCTTCACCAATGGTCAGGCGGTAGGTGACGCCAAAGGTCAACGATGCGGTGGGGGTAAAGGTCAGGGTGGTGATGGCTCCATCCCAGCCAAAAGCGCCGGTCACGGAGCCATCATCGCTGCCTGCGGTGGGGGTTAGCGCAAAGGCTGTCTCTGTGCTGGCCGGATCCATCGGTTGGCTAAAGGTGATTTGGAAAACGCTATCCGGCGCAATTGGGCCGGTATCCATGCCAGGGATGACACCGATGACAACCGGTGTTGCCGTGCTAAAGCGCACAACCACCGGCGCGGCCAGCGTTTCCCCCTGCACCGCAGTAACATCAGCAATCGTGACGGTATAGTCCGTGCCACCGGCCAGCCCGACAGTTGGCTTGAAGACATAGATGCTGGTATTCAACCATTCACCCGTGCCTTCGACGGCTGGTTCAATGGTTAGTGGCTGCGGCAACGATGCCTGATCATTTAGCCCGGTTAGTTCAACCACTGGCCGGTCAAAGACGACTACGATCTGGCTGTCGGTATCGACCGCTTCCGCGCCGTCACTAGGCTGGGTAGAGGTGATCGCTAGTGGTGCGGCAGCCACCAAGGTCACTTCAACCGGATTGCCCAGCGCAACACCAGCAGCCGACAGGGCGTCGGCGTCAACGGTGAAATGGTAGCGTTCGCCAGGGGTGGGCGCTTCGCTTGGCGTGAAGATGAGCGCCGCCCCATCGACGGTCACTTCACCCGCCAACGCCGGTTCAACCGTGAGGCTGGCATTGCTCTCGGCTGCCAATGGTTGATCAAAGGTCAGGGTAACCGGGCTGCCATCCCACGGGGTATCGGCTGCCGGCGTGGTGTTGAGTAAGACTGGCGGCAGGCTCTGTTGCGTTGGTGGTAAAGCGGCTACTTTGGGCGCAGCAAGCCCCTGTTCGGGCGGGACAACGGTTGTTCGATCGGCGGAACGGGCCGCATTAACCGCAAAGGGCAAGAGCCGCGTTAGAGCAGTTAAGATGACCAGGGTCAACAGAAAAATAGCAATCAGTTTAAAGCTAGGAAAATGGTTTCGCATGGGAAACTCCTGCTGATGAATTAAGAAAACAGGGTTTACACAGCGCCATAAATCCAAGAGCGGTGGCGGTGGCGTGATTTACACAGCAGTGCGTAAACCCTGAGATGATCATAGCATCAGTATACCATAAGGTAAATGGTGTAAATCGGTCTGAATTCGGTCTCGCCATCGTCAATTTTGGCGGAACCGAACCTTAATTTGACGTACTCACCTGCGCAGCAACAAAATTTTCGACAACGACAAACGACTGCGCCGAAGTGACCCACTCGCCCCCCGGTGTCGCTTTGCCCTCTAGCCAGAAGCGGTGTTGCCCCGCTTCTAAGACCCACCAGCTTTGGATGCGTGTTGCGTGTTGCGCTTCGCTTAAGACCACGCCATCCTTTACCAGGCGCAAGGCAGCCCATGCTTCGCCATCCGCCGTATACCCCAGGGCATTGATCCGCTGATTGGCCCGTGGCAGGCCGGGGTGGATTTGGTACGCCGTCTGGGAGGTTGGCTCCTGTAAAACCAAATTATTGATCGCACCGGGCGCGCTGGTCAGTCTGTTTGCTTCCGTACAATCAGCGGTGAGACAGGCCATTGGCGGTGCAAGCGGAATACCCTGGCTCACCATCCAGTCGTGATATTCCGGTGGCAAGAGCCAGTAGACCCGTTCCCCAACCCGGTCAGCCGGCGTGTCGGCGGTTGCCATGAGACGGGTTGCCAGATCAATGCGCCGGGGCTGAAATTGATTGTCCGGTTGGGTCGGTGCGGTGCCGGCCAGAAAGCGTTCCTGTCGTCTACGTGGACAATATTGGGTGGGCAAGAGACCGCTGGGGGCGCAAATGGTGATCTCCGCAATCTCTGCCGGTTTGGGAAAGGCTCCCGGCGTTTGAGAGTGAGCTGCCAATATCAGATCGCGCCAGATTGGCCCGGCGCCGTCAATGCCGCTGACATCGAGCATGGGCGTATTGTCGGCATTGCCCACCCAAACGCCGACCAACCTTTCGGTGGTGTAGCCAATGGTCCAATTATCACGCCAGTCGGTGGTTGTCCCCGTCTTCACGGCCGCTGGGAAAGGCAACTCCACCACCGACCCCGCACCAAAGGCTGGAATGCGCGCGACATTGTCAGAGAGGATGTCGGTGATCAGGTAGGCGGTTTGGGGGGAGATAACTTGGTTGGGAGATTGGGAGATTGAGAGATTGAGAGATTGGGCAGGGTGCGACACAATCTCTGAATCTCTTAATCGTTCGACTGAGCGCTCACGACGAAGTCTCTCAATCTCTCCAATTGCCTTTGTGTTCAACCGCCGACCATCGTCCAAAATCCCATAGGCAGCAGTAAGTTCTAATAATTTGACCTCGCTACCGCCCAAGGTAAGGGCGAGACCGGCTTCGCCCGTGAAGGTGCTGATGCCGGCTTCGGTGGCAAGCCGTTGCAGGGTGCGCACGCCAATGCGATCCAACACTTTGACGGCGGGAATGTTATAACTGTTGGCAAGGGCTGTGCGCACACTGACCGGGCCATGAAAGAGACGATCATAATTGACCGGCACATAGGGGACGTTGCCCCCCTTTTCGTCCTTGACATAAAAGGTGGTCGGTAGATCGGCAATGATCGACGCTGGGGTAAGCGGGGACTGTCCAGCCTTGCTGCTCCATTCAGGGTCAAGGGCGGCGGCGTAGGTCAAGGGTTTGATGGCGCTGCCCGGTTGACGCAAGACCAACGCACCGTTAACATTGCCCTGAATACTTTCGTCAAAATAGCTGGGGCTGCCGACCATCGCCAGGATTTCGCCCGTATGGCTATCGAGAATGACGGCGGCGGCATTATCCACGCGGCGGTTGGGATCGGTCTGCTTGTCACAAACGCCAGGGCGCCGGCAGTTGAGCAGGTCGAGCCGATGGCGCATGGCGGCTTCGGCCTGCTGTTGTAGATCAAGATCTAGGGTTGTGACTATGCGCAACCCGCCATCACGCAACCGGTCCGGGCCGAGTTGTTGTAGCAGAAGGTCTTGGACATACATGACAAAGTGGGGCGCCTCAATGGCAAAAAGACGGGAGCGATAGCGCAATGGTTCGGCGCCAATCTCATCGGTTTGCTCCTGGGTGAGATAGCCGGCTTCGCGCATGAGACGTAGCACGGTCAACTGGCGTAACTTGGCAACCTTGGGATCTTGCAGCGGGTTATAGCCGGTTGGGTACTGCACCAACCCGGCCAACAAGGCGCACTCGGCGCGGCTAAGTTGGGGCGCCGGTTTGGCAAAGAAGATTTGTGCGGCGGCTTCCAGCCCAAAGGCAAAATTACCATAATAGGTTTGGTTGAGATAGAGCGCCAGTAACTCATTTTTCGTATATCGCTGTTCGAGCCGCCAGGCCAGCCATGCTTCGCGTAATTTTCGTCGTAAACTCTGCTCATACCGCTCTCGCGGTTCCATGAGCAGGTTACGCGCCAACTGTTGTGTCAACGTGCTGCCGCCGCTGACAATGTCGCCGCCAGCGCGATAGTTCTGCCAGACGGCGCGTAAAATCGCAATCGGGTCAACGCCAGGGTGGAGGTAGAAACGGCTATCTTCGGTGGCGAGCGTTGCTTCGACACAAGCTTTGGGCAAAGCCGCCAGATCAAGATTGATCTGTTTGCCGGTGTCGGGGTCCAGCACTTCATAGAGCAACCGGCCATTACGGTCGAGAATTTGCGTCGTCGGGCGCACCAGCCGCTGTTCGACGGCGGTGATGGGTGGCAGATCGGCGAGCAACCAGAAATACAGCCCGCCACTTGTTGCACTTACGACAAGGAACAGGCCAATCAGGATGGTTCGGAGCTTGGGTAGGCGTGGTCTACTTTTGGTCATATACATTGGTGACGAATGGCGGGAAGCAAATGTTTCGACAAAATGGCCGGAACAGGTCAACTTGGGGGTGAGTACACGAACACTACAACTGGTTTAGGCGGTAACGGATTTTTATTCGCGTGAGGATAAGTTTAGTTTTCCCAGCTTTCGTTGGTACAAGCCCATTTTATCATGAAAATTATCATGATTGTGGAGAAAATCCGTTACGACCTAAGTCAATTGTAGTGTTCGCTTGACAGCTCACACCATTGTTGTAAGAGCGGATAGACGCGAGCAACTTGTTGTTGCGGTTGGAGCGGATCAATCAGGTCGTGGATCAGTTGCCATTCCGGCGGAAAACTATGGGTATGGACAACGGCGCCGTGCTTGCGCCAGGCGTTGACAACCAGCGCTGTGGTGCGATTATCTACCACCCCGTCACAAGGATTGGTAATTACTGTAATGACACCAGCTTTGGGGCGTTGACGCATGGCTTGTTGTTGCACAAGCAACCCGAAGCGCAACATGGCGCCCAGTGAACGCGAGCCAAAACGCGGGTAGGCGTGGAGCGGTTCGACCTTGTTCTCTTTGAGCGACGGATGCCACCACTGAAAAAAGTTGGGCCAAAGGGTGAGCAGATGGGCAGCCAGATGACGACGAGCGCGCGGCAACGCTTGAATCCCCAATGCCGGTGAGACCAACACGGCATGATCAACATCCGCACGCTGTTGCGCCGCCCAAGCTGCCAATACACCACCTAATGAAAAGCCCAAAATGGTGAGCCGACGCCCCAATCCCCGCCCAATATCGATGCCATCGGTGGCGCTGTCGGCCAAGTTGCGGATGCCGACGCCGCTTAGCGCCGTGGTTAAGCGATCAGCAAAACCATGTCCGGGCAGGCGGACACTGAGGGTATTCCAACCTTGCTGATAAAAGCATTCTGCGAGTTGGTGAAACTGGTAGGGGCAGTTGGTAAAACCGTGGATAAAGACAATGGCGTTCTCTGTCTGTTCGCCATGCTCGCGCAAGCTGGTATGACAGCGCGGATTGATCGGCTCGCCTTCTTCCGCCAGCAACTGTTGAACGCGCGCACGGGCTTCCGTATAGCAACGGGTAGGTTGAGCCGGTTTACTGGCCGCCAGCGGAGAGAGCAATGTCATGGGAAGCTTACCGGAGTTTGCTCAGGATGTCGCGCCCCACCACAATGCGCAGGTCGATGGGTTGAGAGCTGCTCAAGCCTTTGAGGGTTGAGCCATCCGGTTGGAGCGCCAAATCCTGACTGACCCGCTGAATGATGGTTTCGGGAACGCCATAGTTGACCACCAAGGTTTTGCTATAGTCACTGCGGTCCGCATCACCAATCGCCACCACTTGCCAACCTTGCGCCTGCAAATAGTCGCGCGTGCGGGCGGCAACGCCCTGTGTACCGGTGCCGTTGAGAACTTCAATGCGCACCCAGCGGGGATCGGCGCCCGGCGGCCGAAAGAACTTGTCAACCGCCACCCGTACCTTTTCGCGGTCAGGAATTAAAATCCAACCTGTTTCTTGATTGTCACTTACTTCTTGGCCGTAGCGGCTATCGAGTACTTCTTGCCTGATCTCCTGTAAAGCGGCAACGCGCATATACTCTGCCAGCTCATATTGCACCAGCACAGGAATGTTGGTGTCAATACTGCTGCGCATGGTGCTGATCAACATCCATGTTTTTGGCAGCAAGGTAACGATCATATCAGCGCGCAAAACCTTGTCCACCACAGCCCGGATCACCTCTTGCTGCCGACGGGCGCGGCCATAATCATCATCACCATGACGGGTGCGGGCGAATTTGAGCGCTGTCTTGCCATCCAAATGTTGCTGACCGGCCTCCAGGTGAAAGGTCTCGACGCCATAATCGGCGGTTGGATACTCTTCGTCATGGATTGTCTTCTGCACCATCACATCAATACCGCCGATGAGATCAATCGTTTGTACAAAGCCTTGAAAGTTGACGCGCACATAGTAGTCAATCGGGCGCCCAATCAGTTGGCTGACTGTATCCATTACCAACTGGGCGCCGCCACTGTCATTGTGCGTTTCACCGAGACCATAGGCGGTGTTAATCTTGGCATTAAAATCAAAGCCGGGGATGGGCACCCAAAGATCGCGCGGCAGCGATAACATACCGGCCGTGTTGGTTTGGGGATCCAGCGTCAATAAAATGATTGTGTCCGTGCGCGGCGGCCCCTGCTCATCCGCACGGTCATCCGTGCCTAACAACAAGATGTTGATCGGCGCCAATGCCGGCGTTGCTGGTTGGCTGCTACTGGCGGTTGCACCACTGCTGGTTTCGGCTGTAGAACCAACCGCGGCGGTGGTGGTCTGTTCACCGATGTCGTTGATCACCGGCGCTGGCGCCGCAGAGACAAGTGAGTAGGAGTTGACCACTGCCCAGCGTGCGGCTTGGTAGACACGGTAACCGCCGGCCACTGTAGCGCCTAACACGAGAAAAGCATAGACGACAACCAACAGCGTGGTGCGCAGCCCGGTCATGGGGCGGGGTTGCGGCGTAGCAGAGAGTGAATAATGTTCAGGTATCACACGTTCCATAATTGTCGGATTATATCACATAAGCGCTGCTGCGCCGCAAGTGGGCCAGCCTCCAAAGCACAAACTTTTGCGCTGTTTTTCCGCTTGCGACGACGGATGACGCTATGTGCATCAATTTCACCAGGAAGCCGTAGAGAAACAGTCTTGATAGTCGCGTAGTCCTGAGTCGCGTAGTCCTGAGTGATCAACGCTGATTGAACAGTCAGACTCTGGACTACGCGACTAATTCGCTTGTGTCAACGGATGTTTGAAGAGCGAACTTTGGGTGAGGATGTACATGGTGTTCTCAACCTCGTCGACAAAGAGCGCTTGTAGATCACGCAGGGGATGGCCCTCCGGGGCGCGGAATTGATGTTGGTAAACACCCTCTTTGTTGTAAACCAGGATGCGCTCCTGATCCCGATCAGCGACATAGACCATGGAATTGCCCTGATCACCCAAGGCAATATCAACCGGATCTTTGATAACACCCACCGTATCTTCCAGTGAGAAGGGAACTTGTGCGCCTGTGCGGTAGCGCGAGACGCTTCCTTGCGCATAGAGCATCCAAATATCGCCGTCAATGTCGATAGCGCGTAAGCTAGCTAAATCGCTTTGTGCCCCCGCTGCGAACCAGGGCGTTGGCGGTTGAGTAAAATCACTGCCATAGCGAAAGAGTTGACTGGCGCCTTCATCGGCAAGGTAGAGCCGATCCGCATAAACTTTGATACGGACCGGGGTGCGCAGTTGCTCCTGACCGCCCAGGGCCGACCGGCTGGCGCCTTCCACCCGCCGGTCATAGCGAAAGATATTATTGTTCTTGTCCAACACCAACAAATAGGACTTGTCCTGCACACCGGAAACCGGCGGCTGCCAGGCAATGTCAACCAGAGCGCCCACCGGCACATTGTCCACCGGCGTACCCTGTTGCATGATGATCTCCCCTTCAACATTGGTCACCATAGTACGCGTGGGGTCAAGCTGAAAATATTGGACAAGCTGCCGACCAACATCCAACACATAAATATCCTGGTCATTGACAATCACCCGGTGCGGTTGGGCCTCCGGCAGAAACTGCACTAATGGCGCCGCCAAGGCATAAAGTGGCAGCACCTGGAGTAAGTTAGCCATCTCCCGTTCAATCTTGACACTCAGTTCATCACCACGCGGCAGCCGTCCGCCCACCAAACTATCAGCCTGCAAAATAAAGGTTTGGGCATCAGTCAGTTTATCACGGGCGGAGGTTTTGTCGCCGTCCTCTAGCGCTGCTTGGGCGGCCAGAAAGCTGGCTTCCGCCATGTCCAATGCCTGCTCGGCTTCCGCCTGGTTGCGCTGGTCGCGCGACCAATAGACCCCCATAACAATGACCGGGGTCAGGATCAGAATCAACAGCGCAGCCAAGATATAGAGTCGGGCCTGGCTGCCGCGCGCGCGCGCCGGCGGTGTAAAGCCGCCCAGTCGATCCGGTTGCGTAACGCCGGTTGCAGTGGCTGGCGCGGCTGCCCCAGGTAAGGGCGAGGCGGCAACCGGTTCGAGATCGGTAAAGAGCGTTGGGGCGGACGCTCGCTTGTTGCTTTGGTACGCGGCCCCCTCTTCATAAGTATAGGCCGTCGGTTCGGCGACCGGGGCAGGTAAAGGCGTCTGCGTTTCCACGGCGGAACGTTCCGGCAAAATTTTGGTGAGAAAGGCTTTGGTCTGCTGCACTCCTTGTTGAAGTGCGGCTGTCCAGTTGGTAGCACGTCCGCTGCCGGCCACGTCTCTAGTTACAGAGGGCGTAACCTCGGTTGCCATTGGATCGTCATCAACGGCATGACTGTCCGCTCGGCTGTAGTCAACCATAGTTGCGGTGGCGTCGCTGCCTGGGGATGTAGGACGAACGGGTGGGGTGGTTTGTAATGCAGCCGGCAGTCTACCAAACGGACGGCGGGGCGGTGGGGCGGCGGCATGGCTGTCCGTTTTACTTTTGCTCTGGGCATCATCACTCTCGGTGACGACCAAGAGGCCAGGCAACTGCTCAATATCGGCATGTTGGCAAAGCGCATCGACGATCTCCCACAAATTTTCCGGCTTGAGATGAGCGACGGTGCTAGCCAACTCGCGCAGAGAGAAGTATTCCAGAGCGTAGTTGCCGGCCAGCAGAAAAGCGATGCCGGTGGGTGAATCCTGGCGATAGATGTCAAAGGTCGGTTCGCCGGTTTCGGTTGTGCCGATGGCGCCGGGCGGAAAAACATCGACTTTGCCGCCGTTGGTAAAGAGCGCAACCACAGCGCCGGCGCCAACGGCCATCAACCGGTTGTCGAGCAAGGCAACCAGGAGAATGCCCAGGTCACTGTTGCTGTCGGTGAATGGGGTTGCTGTCGTAAGCTGTTGTAACGCTTCGCGTAACGCTTCCCCTAAGACAAAGGATTGCGTTCCTTTAATGGTGTAATAAGTACGTTGAATCGTGCTTAAGGCGCGTTCCACTTGCTGAACCGCCTCTGGCGTGTTGTCGGCAAATTCAATAACGGCATACAACCGACCACGGGCTGATTGTAAGGTGTCTGGGGGCGGCTCCACCACTCGGATGCCAAGTGGGCGAGCTTGCTGGTCTTTGGCTAAATAAGCATATTGCGTGCGCATAGGGCTGAACTTGTCCTAGAATAAGTAGATGGTTCTCGGCAAAGATTGTAGCGCTTTGCCTACAGAATGTCAACGTTTCCAACGAATGTTTCCCAATGCGTGTTTCCTATGGGGTGACAGGCGACAGGCGGCAAGTGGCAAATGTATTTTGACTACCCGCTACCTGCCACTAAATTCATCACCTTTGTTTACCTTAAGCTATCGCTGATTTTTCAATTATTTAGGAGTAATTTTATAATCTACAAGTGCCGGGTCTAATTGTATCCGCAATCACATATATTCCAATATGATCACTTTTATTCTTGCATAAATTAGGATCTCATCTATACAGAACGAAGGAAAGAAGGCATGTTATGGCAATGGCAACCTGCGCCGAATGCGATGAAGAAATTGAAGTAAGCGACCGCGCCCGTGTTGGTCAACGGGTCGTTTGCGCCAATTGTGGCGCCAGATTGGAGGTCGTGAGTACCAATCCGCTCGAATTAGACCCCGGTTATGACGATGAAGAAGAGTGGGACGATGACGATGACTTTGAAGATTTGGATGATGAAGAATTTGATGACGACTGGGACGACGACGAATTCGATGATTTCGACGACGATCTGGATGACGACGATGACGAAAAGTGGTAGTTCAGGACAACCGTGACTTCACCTGGCCGTTATTCCATCCCAGCCCAATCCCATCGTACTGAAGAGGAAATTTTACGCAGCCGCTTCATTACCACCATCGCTTATACCCCGACGGTGGAAGCGGCGCGTACGTTTATTGCTGCTACCAATATGGAATTTGCCGACGCCAACCACAATTGCTGGGCCTATGTAGTTGGTCCCCCCGGCAGCACCGGCCAAAACGGCATGAGCGACGACGGCGAACCACATGGCACAGCAGGGCGTCCCATGCTCACCGTTTTGTTGCACAGCAAGGTCGGTGATGTTACAGCGGTCGTTACCCGTTACTTTGGCGGCACCCTCTTGGGTAAAGGCGGCTTGGTCAAAGCGTACAGCGGCGGGGTGCAGCTTGCCCTGGCAACGTTGCCCCTAGTTGAACGTGTCCCGAAAGCCACTCTCACCTTACTATTTGACTATAGCTATGTGACGCCATTACAACGTTTGCTGCCCGCCTTTGAAGCGCACCTGCGTAACGAACAATATGCCGCCGATGTTATCTACGAAATCACCTTGCCCGTCGAGCAAGTAACGCCCTTCACTGCCGCCATCACCGAATTAACCAACGGCCAGGCGATCCTCGAACTAACGGCAACTGAGTTAGTGGGGTAGTTGGGTAGCCCCGCTGGTTTCGACAGGCTCAACCAGCGGGGCTACCCAACTACCTAATCAACCAAGCCATCCCACCAACCCGCCAGAACCCAAATTGCCGTGGTTTGCCGTTTATTCAATAGAAAAACCACTTCACCTATCAAGGAGGGCAAGATGAGTAACGCGTCTGAACTGTATACCTTGCTGGTCGGCATTGATCGCTATGATCCACGCAGCCGGGTGCCGAATTTGCGCGGTTGTGTCAACGATGTGGCAGCAATGGCCGATCTACTGCAACGCACCTTCGCAGTTCCCGCCGCCAACATCCGCCAGTTGACCAACGAAGCCGCCACCCACCAGGCGATCAAGCTGGCCTTTCGCCATTTCCTGATCGAGAAAGCCAAAGCTTGGGCGCAAGCCGGTCGCACCGATCCGCCGCCGGCTTTTCTCTTTCACTACAGCGGTCATGGCTCCCAAGCGCGCGACGAAACGGGAACGGAGCCGGACGGCATGGACGAAACACTGGTCGCCCACGACAGTCGCCTACCTGGCATCTATGACATCAAAGATTGGGAATTGGGCCAGTTGATCGCCGAGCTAAACGAATATAGCGCCAATGTGACCATTATTCTGGATTGTTGTCACTCCGGTTCCGGCACGCGCGATCTCGTTGTGCTGGCTGATGAATCCATTGCCAAAGCGCGGCGCTGCCCCCCGGACACGCGTCCTCAGCCGCCGGAAAGTCAGCGACCGACAACATTGGCCATGACACGGGCGATCAACACCAGCAACTGGGAACTTGGCGACAAGCATGTGCTGCTGGCCGGCTGCCGTGACAAAGAGCTAGCAAACGAATACGCCCTGGTCGACGGCAACCAGCGGCGTTGGCATGGGGCCATGACCTACTTCCTGCAACGGGAATTGACCCAACTGCCCCCCAACAGTTCGCTCACCTACCGCGAACTCCATGAACGGATTCGTCACCAGGTTAACAGCGCCTACCCCAACCAGATGCCGCAGTGCGAAGGGGATCGTGACCGGGAACTCTTTGGCGGCTTGCGCCCCCAACGGGACGCCTTTTTCACCGTTGTTGCCAAACGGGATGGTCTGATCTGGATCGACGGCGGCGTTGCCCATGGCCTCACTAGCGGCGCGTTGCTGGATGCCTATCCGCCGACCACCCGCACCGTGGCCGATGCCGGCGCACCACTGGCCCGCTTACAGATCGAAGAAGAGGGCGCCGTCGAGAGCGGCTGTGTGGTCATTAGCGGCGACATGGCGGCGGTGGCGTTGCATTCCCGCTGCTGCTTGTATCAACTCAGCTATAGCAATCGTCAGCGCAAGGTGCTGCTCGCCGTGCCGAACGCCGGGTTGGCTGATGCCATCCGCCAACGGTTAGGGCCACAGGCTGATCCAAATTTCATCGACGTTTCCAGCTATCTGCGGGTTGTCGAAGGTACGGCCGATTTTCGTGTGGCGCTCCAGAATGAGCGGTTAGAAATTCAGGATAACAGCGGCCAGTTGCTGGTCGCGCCCTTTGCCACCAATGAGTTGGACAGCTTGGCGATGGATCTGGCCCACCTGGCCCGCTATCACAACGCGCTGGAACTGCGCAACACCGCCCCGCATTCTGAGTTAGCCGGCGCCATCCGGTTGGAGATGAAAGAACTCGCCTTTGACCCGAATACCCAACAACCGCTTGCCCAGAAAATCCAGCGCACCCCCGGCGGCGAATTGATCAACAGCGCGACGACAAAGGTGGTCTGGGAAATCACCAACCAATCGAGCCAGCCGCTCTATGTGACGCTCTTGGGCTTTGCCTGGGATTGGAGTGTTGCCCAGCTTTACCCGGACACGGCCGGCGCCCACGAAGCGCTTGCCCCCGGACGCACCGTCAGCATCGGTCTCTCCAATCGACGGACTGAGCAGTTTATTCTGCAAGTGTCGGCGGGGATGACAGAGCGCCGAGATCGTTTCAAAGTCATTGCCACTGTGCAGGAGACCAACTTTGACGTGCTGATGCAGGGCGCCCTCAAAAGCCCTTTTACCACCAAAAGTGTTGCTCCAGCGACGGATCGCCCTCTCTCACCGCTTGAGCAAATTTTGCAAAGCGCCATGCTGGGGGGGCAACGCAGTGCGTATGGTCCGCCCCCCGCAACAACGGAAGATGAGTGGACCACCGCTGAATTGGCCGTGACCACGGTGGCGGCGCCGGATCGCATGACCCGCACAGTGACGGGCGGGGTGCGCACAGCATTACCAGCTTTTGCATTGGAAGTGGAGCCGCCGCTCGGCTTTACCGGCAGCGTGCGGGTGATGACCGCCAACCAGAGTACACGGGCCGCTAACGACACCCTGGATCTTCAGGTCCCGCCAGGGATCGCCACCCAGCCGGAACGATTTGTCCTGGCGCCGTTTGTCGCCACGCGCACGGCTGCCCCCGGTGGCGCTTTTTTGGAAATCGAAGCCGATGATGTGGCCCGCCAGGCTGTGACCGCAGCAACCCCGCTTAAGCTGCACCTCAATGAAACAGTTGGTGAGGTGGAACCGCTCTTCGCCGTAGCCTTTGACGGCAATTTCTATTATCCGGTCGGACGGAGTACGGGCGATCCACAAACCGTGGCCGTCGACTGGTTGCCGTCCAGCGACTTGTCTACGGGTGAGTTGTCCCCTGAAGACAGAGCAGAGGTTCAGCCTTTGCGCAGTACGCGCGGCGTTGGGCGCGTCCTCAAGCTTTATCTCTACAAAATGGTAGGTGTGACCGATGCCACCTTAGGGTTGCGGCGAGTGCGCTTTGCGCCGTTGAGCGAAGCCGGTGAACCAGAAGCGGATGAAACCGCCGTGACGCTGCCAACCGGCGTTCTCTACTATCGCGGCATTGACCCTGAGCGTTTTCGCCCCCATGATCGGATTGCGGTAGCTGTCCATGGTTTTAGCGCTGAAAGCAAGGAACAGGCGCGTTGGCTCTGCACCATGCCGCCCCAAGCCGGCGTTCACTATGACCATGTGCTGACCTTTGACTATGAATCGTTCAACACTGGAATCAGCGAGAATGGGCGTATGTTAGCTGATGCGCTCCGTGCGGCGCGATTGGATCAAATTCCTGGCATAAAGGTTGATCTCTTTGCGCATAGCATGGGAACGATGATCACCCGCTGTATGGTGGAGTTGTGGGGTGGTGATGCTATTGTGCGCCGCTGTTTTCTGGCCGGTCCACCCAATGGCGGCACGCGATTAGCGGAGGTTAAGAAGTTTGTGCCATGGGTGACAACGCTGGCGCTCAATAATGCGGCTTGGTGGACCCCAGCGGCGATTGGCGGTTGGGCGCTACAAAAGCTGGCCGAAGATGGTGTCGCCGTCGAGGATTTACGTCCCAACTCGTCGATCCTGCACGACCTCAACCATTCGACGAAACCAGTCACAACACCCTATTTTATCCTGGTTGGCCAAAATAACAAACCACCGCACCTAGATGCCACTGCTTGGGAACGGCTAAAACAGAAAGTGCTGGGCAGTGTGGACGTGGCGCTGGATACCTTCTTTAGCGATCAAAACGATCTGGTCATCGCGGTGCAAAGCATGTTGGGCGTGCGCAATGGTCAATACCCAGCCAACCTGCTCAAAACCGCCCTGGTCAACTGCACCCACTTTGAATATTTTACGACTGAAGAATCACAACAACAGTTATTGACGTGGCTAAAGGGGTAAAAAAGAGGATGGGCCGATAACGCCCGTCCCACGGGGACGCTTGAGTTTAGGAGCAGTGATCATTCGGTCATCGCTATAAATTCAAGCGTCCCTACGGAACAGGGAAACTGCTCTACACTTCTACGACGCAGTTCTCGGCGCCATGTTCACCCACCTCATAGCGGTCGGCGGCTTCATCATTGAACCAGGCGCCGTCTTCACTGTAGTAGCGGAAGCGGACCTTTTGACCAGGGTCGAGGGTGATAGAGGCGCTCATGGTGCCGTTGGTGCGTTTGACCAGCGGATGCACCTTGGGCGTCCAGCGGTTAAAGTCGCCCAAGACATAAGTCCGGGCTTTGCTTTCGTCATAAGGCTGAATAAAGGTCAGCTTGATTTGATTGGTTTTTTTGACAATTTCGCGCTTAATCATGATGTACTCCTTATTTTTAGATAAAACACCCTTTGCCCCGGCACCATTCAGCGTCGAACAGCTTATTACTGAACAAACGGGAGAATCATTCACAAAACCCTCCATCCTGCTGACGTCTGCTCACCGTGGTAAAGCGTGATCCGTAGCCAACCAACCTTACTGCCGCTACGGACGGCCCATCTTAGCAGAATTTTGTGCGATTGTGAAATATTCAACATACCCGAAAAGCATTTACCAATCATTGTGCCAAAGTGACAGTGCGAAATCCTGTTGCGCAGCAGGTTCAGATAAAGGAGCTGGCTTGCAAAGCAGTAAGGCCCGCCTGTCATTCTGAAAGAATCTCTAGGTCACAATACGCTAGAGATTCTTTCAGAATGACAGGCGGGCCACCGGTTTTCAGGGAGTCATTAGTTTTAGGACTTACGCAAGATGGCGGCTGACGAGACCTCCGGGAGGTGGGACAGCGGGTTTGGTTAACCGGATTGCGTTTGCCCACCTCCCGGAGGTCTCGTCTTATGTAAGTCCTGGTTTGATACGCACAGTCATACAATCGTACAGAATCATTATTCTGCTAGATGGGGCTTTATCGCACACCCAGTAACAGATCGATGACCAGTTGGTCGAGCCGTTCGTAGGGTTGGCCTTTGGCGGCGATACCGTCGCGATCAAAGGTCTGGGCTTTGAGGGCGTTGGCCTTTTCACGGCTATAGCTGCCAAAGTATTGGTTCATCGAGCCATCGTCGGCTTTGATTTGGGCCAACAGATCCTGAATCTCTTTGTCCTGCCGGAATTGCTCCGCCTTTTCCTTGAAGATCAGATAGGTGCGCATACAGCCACGGGCAAAGGCTTTGATATCGTCGAGGTCGGCGGTGCGATAGGCATGGGCGTCGAAGTGGCGCGAGCCGGTGTAGCCCACATCTTCCAAGAACTTGACCAGGAAGAACGATTGCTTGATGTTGTGCGAGCCAAAGCGGAAATCCTGGTCAAAGCGGCCTGGGTTTTGATCGTTGAGGTCGATGTGGAAGAGTTTGCCCGCATCCCACGCCTGGGCGACAGCATGCATAAAGTTCAAGCCGGCCATCATATCATGGGCAAATTCGGGGTTGAGGCCGACCATCTCCGGGTGATCGAGCGTGGCGATAAAGCCGAGCATGGCGCCCGTGGTGGGCAAGTAGAGGTCGCCACGGGGTTCGTTGGGCTTCGGTTCCAGGGCAAATTTGTAGCCGTACCCCTGGTCGATGCTATATTCGCAGAGAAAGTTGAGTGCGTCGCGGAACCACTTACCGGCATCCAGCGCACTCTTGCCCGCATCAGTGTCGGTGCCTTCACGCCCGCCCCAGAAGACATAGACTTTGGCGCCCAACTCCGCCCCTAGATCCATCGAGTGCATGGTCTTTTGCAGCGCGTAGGCGCGCACTTTGGGATCGTTGCTAGTAAAGGCGCCATCGCGGAAGATCGGGTGATAGAAGAGGTTCGTCGTCGCCATTGGCACCACAATGCCAGTGTCACTCAGCGCCTTCTTGAACTCTTTCATGATCTGCGCCTCTTCCGCTGCCGTTGCGTTGATCGGCACGAGATCATTGTCGTGTAAGTTGACGCCATAGGCGCCCACTTCGGCCAGCAGATGGACAATTTCAACCGGCGAGAGCGATTTGCGGACCGCATCGCCAAAAGGATCGCGCCCCGGGTTGGCAATGGTCCAGAGACCAAAGGTAAATTTGTGTTCCGGGAGAGGTTGATAGTTCGCCATAACAGTTCTCCTTTGTGGTTTTGGGAATAAAAGACCCTTAGATCGTAACAAACTTTTGGTGAGGAGGGAAATTCAGTAGTCCTTAGTCGTGTAGTCGCGTAGTCCAGACTATTGACTTTGGTTAGGCGGGGATTTCGATCTGGTTTTTCTTGAATTCGCTCCAGATCATGAAGTAGAGATCACTGCTCACTTTGTCGGCATTGGGTGGGTCGTCGACCCAGACGACCAGTTCAAATTGGAGGCGGGCGCCGCCAAAGCCATTAAACAGCACTGTGGGCGCCGGCGTCTTTAAAACTTGTCCATGTCGTCCGGCGATATCCAACAGCAGATCACGAACTGTCGTCGGTTCGCTGCCGTGGCCCACGCTCACCGGTAACTTCCGGCGCACCGAGGATTCAGGTTGAGTGTAGGTGGTCATGGTCGAGGTGAGCAGGTTCTTGTTGGGAATCGAAACTTCCACATTGTCGGCCACGCGCACCACTGTTGCCCGCATCCGCAACTGATCGATCACGCCGCGCTGACCCTGCACTTCGATGACATTGCCGGGGCGCACCGTGGACTCGAAGAGCAACAGAATGCCGCTAACAAAATTTGCCACCAATTCCTGTAGACCAAAACCGATACCGACAGAGAGACCACCGCCAATAATCGCCAGCGCCGACAGATTGAAGCCAAGCGTGCTGATCGCCAGCAGGGCGCCAATGCCGATAATGGCATAACGGCTGACGATCACCGCTGTGTTGGCTGACCCTTGCCCTGTCACGGACGAGGTTGATAACAAGCGCTTGAGCAAACCGCCGGTGATCCAGGCCGTGAGCCAGAAGAGGTAAAACGTAACCGCCGCGCCAAAGAGCGCCGACAGCGTCACGGGCGTCTCCAGCAGGGTGATCAACGTCATGCGCCCGATGGGCAAGGCGCCGGCCAGGGTAGTGCGCAGAATCAGCAGCAGGAGGAGCAGCGATAATGGGGTAAGCAGACGATCCTGATAACGGCGGGCATGTTTGCGATCATAGAAGGCATGAAGAAAACCGGCGCAAAGGCGATAGGCCAGGATCAACCAGAAGATCGGCAGTAGCCGTTCGATCAAGCCGGAAGGCCAACCAAACAACTGAAAGCTCTGTGCTGCAACATAGCCAAAGATCAACCCCAGAATGGGCGACAGCGTGTAACCCAGCGCCAGCGCCACGCGCGCCAGACTTTCCTGCCACTCTTCCCAGCGGCTCGGCCAGGTGATGATTTTCCCGCTCTGGCGCCGACGAGCCACTGCATCGACGCTGCGCCGCAACAGCCAGGGCACTGCCCACGCGGCCAGGATCACGAGCAAAAAGGCGCCCAGTTGCCATTGCACCACTGGCCGTTCGAGGATCAACAGAATCGTGTCAAGCTGATCGCGCAATGCGTCGGTCAGCGAATCATCGAGTAACAGGCTGGTTTGCGTTTCCATCATCCTTGCTTTCGTTGAGAGCGGCAGCGAGGTTGGCAGCGGCGGTAACAGGATCAACTTCGCCTTCCAGCACCTGGCTATAGGCGCTGTCGCCCCGGCGGAAAACCTCGTCAAGCAGTGGGCTATTGGGCAGCGGGGCGGCAGTGCGCACCTGGGCGAGTATGGCAGCGATCACTGGTTCCAGAGAAGCATTGACCTGCACCCGGCGGTTGGCCGGAATGAGGCCGGTCGTCCGCATCAAGGTGGTCTGCTGCTCGGCACTGGTGATAAATTGGGCCAACGTCAGCGCCAAGACCCGTTGATTGACCGAAGAGGCGTTGCTAAAGAACAGGCCCTGTGTTTGCAGAAAAGGCCCAGCCGGTAGCACCGGGCCTCCGGGCAGCGCAGCAACGCCAATCTGGGCGATGACGGCCTGGTTGTCTGCCGCCGGCGCAGTTGTGTCAGTCGTGCGCCCGGCCAGAATGGCGTCGTATTCATTGGTCGGCCCCACATAATAGGCAACCCCACCGGCAATAAAGCGTTCCAACAGCGCGGCCCGATTCCCTTCCAGGATCATGTCGGGCGTTGCGCGGGCGGTTTCCAGCCAGGCCAGCCACTCGGCAAAGCCCCCTTGGTCGAGAATCACCCGTCCATCACTGTCAAAGAGTTGGCCGCCAAAGGCTTGTACGCCCCAGAAGGCATCGACAAAGGACGTACTCAGTTCGACGATCTGACCCGCGGTCGCCGCCGCCAGGAGTTCGTCAAGGGTAGCAGGCGGCTGCTCCACCAGGCGGCGATCATAGTATAGCACCATTGTGTCCACCGCCAACGGCAGGCCATAGATGCCACCCTGATAGCGCATGGCTGTGCGCGCCGCCGGCCAGAAGCGGTCAATGGTCGTCGACGGCAGCGTTGCCGCGATATTCGCGAGCAGGTCCGCTTCCTGTAATGGGCGAATCCACTGGCTGGGCGCCAGGATCAGATCCGGCCCTAACCCTGCCGCCGCCGCGATCTGGAACTGATTCAACAATTCCGCTGACGTGGCAAAGGCTTGCTGCTTGACCACTACCTCAGGATACAGCGCCTGAAAACGGGTCAGCGCCGCCGTCAACGCAGCGGCCTTTGGCTCCGGCCAGGCGTGCCAGAGCAGGACGCGGCCTTGATAGGTGGATGAGTTCGATGGCTGGGTGAAGGTGCAGGCGGCGACGAAGAGCGATAGCAACAGGAGGGAGAGCCAATATTTGCAAAAGTTCATGAGCGCGAAATGATCGTTCCTTTCTGTTGTCAGGTTGTTGCGATGGTAAGGATGGATAGCATGACAACCGGCTCATTATAGCGGTTGATCGCTAATCGGCGAAATTTGCCAAAGCCAAAAGGGAACGCATTCGTGAGGAAGCATGTTCCACAGCAACGAATTTTCAGCAGAGGCCAGGCGTCAATTGCCGGCCTTCAAAGCATCATCCCTTGATTACATTAAATCTGCCCAAAATATGGGCAGATTTAATGTAACTTACCTGATAGCGAGGAGACAATGCCACAAACCATGAGTGTGACGGAAGCGCATGACAACTTTCCGGCCTTGGTTCGTCGGATTGCGGAACGAGATGAGTCAGTGGTGGTGACCAGCCATAATCAACCGAAAGTGGTGGTAATGCGCTGGGAAACCTACCAGACGCAACAGCAGGCGCAACGGGTAGGGGCGCACCATCGTTTGGCCCATTGTGTGACCATGATGGAGCAAATTGCTGGTACGGAACAATATCTTCCTAGAGTCGAGGAGCGGCTGTGAGCAAGCCGACGCTTTTCTTGGATACAACGTCCAGATTGATCGAGTTGGTGGCAGCATGAAAAGGCAGGTGCAATTAGAGAAAGAGGTAGCCAATTACCGGCTGATCACCTCCACATATGTGCTTGGCGAGTACCTGCGCACAATTGTCAAAGATGCGATCTACCTTTATGGTCTCGGTTGTACACCACCAACGTGCGCCATTTTGCGCCCATCCTCGCCATTCTAGGCAAGAAACTACACCAAGGCGCTTCTTCTGCTACGCCGATTGACCGCGAAACCTAGACCGGATGATCAGCGGCGCATAACTAACCATCTGGCCTAGGTTTCGCAGTTCACGATGGTTCGCTTATCCCTCAATCCAGCGCTTATAATAAAAATCGCTGTTCTCATCATCGGTCAGTTTCGCCACCACCTCAAACATCCAGTCGTCGAGATGGGCATCGTGGGCGTCGGCGCGGGGGAAGGGGTTGTCGTAGCCGGCGGTGAGCGCCTTGCCGACAAAGTCCAGCCCCCGGAGCGCCAGTTCCGGCACGTCCAAGCGACGGACGCCTTCCCGTTGCATCACCTTTTCGTTGACGGCGGCAATCGTCAGGCCGCCGGGGATGAGGGGCAGGGCGCGCGTGCGCATCATCGGGTAGAAGATGTCCAGCACCTTGCGCCCCGTGCCAAAGGCGGCGCGGGCATCGGCTTGCAGATACTCTTTGGGCAGGTAGAGGCTGGTCGAATAGGCGCCGTGGCGGCCGTATTCGCGTTGGCTGGGGTCGCGACTGATCTTATCCAGGCTGCCGCGCCAGTCGGCAAAGACGCTGGCCTCGACGCCGATGCCATTGGCCTCCAATACAGCGGGGAAGCGCACCGCCATTTCGCCCATGACAAAGCGGGTGATCTCCAACTCTTTCTCATTCAGTTCACGCAGTTGCCATTGGAACAACCCTTCGGCATCCACATCCTTGACATAGACTGGCGGCATTCCCGGTTGCAGACCGGAGATAGCGGCGGCCACTGTGTTGAAATAGACCACCCGATCAGCGCCGGCACTCTTCAGTGCTGTAATCAATTTTTCCAACGGCCCGCCTTCCAAAGCTAGCCCATCGTTGAGCCAGTGAAAGCGGTCGCCTAACCCTTGAGCTTCTGCTTGCGCCTGCATGGCCTTGCCGGTTTCATAGTTGATCGATCGGCTCAGATCACGCCCAACCACAGTGATACTGGCGGCGCGCCCCTGGCCGAGCAGGGCTGTGGCAAAAGCGCCACCCAAGCCAGGCCCCGTGCCACCAGCAATCAAAATATGACGCCCCTCGACCCAATTCATGTCATATTGCCCGTTGGCAATCAGCGGCTGTTGTGCGGCCCAGGTGTGATCGCGCAAGGCGCTCGCCTCACTGGGAAAGGCTTCGATCTCCTCTTTGGTCGGTTTTGTTAGCGGCGGTGAGCCTTCTTTAATGCGGAGACCAGGCGTCGGCTGGCCAAAGGGACTGATGATGGTTGCTGTCATAAGGTTTCTCGTTTTGAATCAAAGTAAGTTTTTTATGGATTGTTCTTGTCCTGTCAAATCACTCTTGAGCAGTTCACCCGTCCCAGAGGGACGCTTGAGTTTAGGGCAGAATTTAATCTTTCTCGCTAAACTCAACCGTCCCTCCGGAACGAAAGCACTCGATAAAACAGATTTGACAAAATCATATTGACATATTCCTCACTACATGAACACTAGAGCCGGCAGTGAGTCGCGCGCTACTGTCGTCGATGAATGCGCCCACCGACGCGGAACCAGACTACGTCACCTTGTTCATTGCGGATGAATTCGCATTTCGATTCTTTGCTGGGGCCATCGGTGATGACCACCCGGTCGGCGGCAAAAAAGGCAGCGGACGCAGGCGGCGGGGTGGGGGCGGCGGGTGAATTTTTGTCGGGGAAGCCTGGTTGGGGGATGATCTGTAAGACCAGGCCGCCGTTGGCGCTAGTCACTTCGACTTCGCTTAACTGCGCTTTGTAGTAGCCGGTGTAGGGCTGCAATTCGGCTGTGGTCAGGGTTTGGTGGTGGAGCGTCGGCTGTTGTAGACCGAGATAATGTTGCAGCGCCCAATTGGTCAGATCGCGTGTGACTTCCCGCCCGCGATTGGCATTGGTGAGGATGACCAGAGCAAATCCCCTCTCAGGCGCCAACAGCAACTGCGCGATCTGTCCGTTGGTGGCGCCGCCGTGGCTCACCAGCCGCACGCCGCTTAGGTCGTTGAGTAGCCAACTGATGCCGACGGCGTCCGCTATGCTGCCGGCGGTGGCCTGAGGCGCTTGCATGGCGGCAATGGTCGCCGGTTGCAGCAACTGTTCGCCGCTGTCGGTGCGCCCGCCATTGAGATGGAAGCGGGCATAGCGCAACATATCGCGCACCGACGATGTCACCCCGCCAGCAGGGTGAGCGCTGCGCGCCAATGCCCAAGGCGTCGCCACTTTGGTTCCCTCTGGCGTGACAATATGGCCGACCGCAAAGCGATGGGTCATGATCTCCTCGCTAAAGAAGAAGGACATGGTCATGCCCAGCGGCGCAAAAAGCAGTTCGTGGGCCACGGTCTCGAAGGGCTTACCGGTGACAATCTCGATTACCCGTCCGGCAAGACTAAAACTGGCGTTGTTATACGACCAGAGCAACCCCAGCGGCGCTTGTTGCGGCAACGCGGCCATGTTGGCGACATATCGGGCCAAGGCGTCATCGCCGCGTCCGGTATTCTCAAAATAGTCGCCCACCCAGCCGGCCGTGTGGATGAAGAGGTGACGCACGGTAGCCTTCTCTTGCGCTTCGGCGTCTTGCATTTGAAATGCGGGGAGATAGTGGCGGATGGGCATGTCCAGATCAAGCTTGCCCATCTCCACTAGACGCATGGCAATGGTCGCTGTCATCGTCTTGGAGATGGAGCCAATCTGGAAGAGGGTGTCTTCGTTCACGGGGAGAGCATGGTCGCGATTGGTGACGCCGATGCCGGTCATCCCTTCAAGGGGCGAATCGGCATTTTGCTGCCAAATGCCAACGGCCACGCCTGGCACCCCGGTCTGCTCCATACAGTCCATGACTTGTTTTACGAGTGCCTGATCCCTCATCGTCTCCTCCTCTTGCTGGCGCTTGCTGCGGGGTTTGTAAGCTGGTTATGGTATAGTGAGCAAGTATACCATCAGTAGAAGGAAGAAACCAACCGATGAGGGCAAGTACAAGTAAACAGGGAAACAGGTAGACAGGTAAACAGGTAAACAGGTAAACAGGGAGACGGGTAAACAGGGAGATAGGTCGTATCTCTCTATCTCCCTGTCTCCCGCTACTGCTCCACTGGCAACCCGGCCCGCTGCCAGGCAGAAAAGCCGCCGTCCAGATCGTGGATGTTGGTAAAGCCTTGTTCTTGTAAAAAGCTGGCGATCTGCGCACTGCGGCGACCGCTTTGGCAACTGACAATGACGGTTTTGTCTTTGGGAATGTCGGCCAGCCGGTTGGGGATCTCGCCCATAGGGATCAGGGTAATGTCGGGGATGTGGCCGGCGTCATACTCGGCTTGTTCGCGAACATCGATCAACAGCACATCATCGCGCTCCCGCAGCAGGTTGGCCGTCTGGGGATCGACCAAAGCCGGCAAGGTCGCCAGATCAATCTCGGCGCCGCTAGCGGCGGCGGGTGTCGACGGGGCGCCACAGGCCGTAAGCGCAAACAACAAAACGATGAGAAGGGTCAATAGAAAACGCCGCATAAGGTCTCTCTTTCTTGTCGCCACGACTTTATCATGGCATAAGGGGTTGCGCGTTTGTTAATATTCATGCACTTTCTTTTCCAAGCAAATATGCCGGTAGCAGGTGGCACGTTTTACCCGCTACCGGCTACCGGCCACTCTCATCCAAACGTTGTTGGATCTTTTTACCAAAGGTTGGGCTGACACACGGTCAGCGCTGCCAGGGCAACCCTCAAGTTCCGCCCGGCGCACAATTGGCCGCAGCGGCGCTACTGCCCGTCGAACTGCCGCCGGTGACGGCAAAGGTGGCAAGCTGTTTCTGTGTCTCCTGGCTTTTACAAACCGGACAGACAACCGCCTGGGCGTTTTGCCCACTGCCGCGAATCAACCGTTCAAAGTGCGCACCGCAACTGGTGCAAATAAAGTCAAACAATGGCATTCTTTACTCTTCCTCCCATCACTGATAACACACCCACTGGGTACGCTGGAAAAGAACGAATCGTTACTGATGGCGACACCACTAATTCGTTCCTCCCCCCATTTGTTGTCGCTTCCTTCGCTTGCACCGGAATCAACTTCGGTACATTATCATATAGCAAAAAGAGCGCTAAGACAATCACAAAGCCGGCAAAGAGACGGCGCAACTGTTCCGCCCGAATTACCTTGGTCAACGCTGTGCCGAGAAAGGTGCCGCCCAATCCGGCCACCACAAAGAGCGCAATCGTTACATAATCAATCGACGTTTGGCCCAAATGGCCCAATAACCCGGCTAAGCTATTCATAGCAATGATCACCAGCGAGGTGCCAACCGCCTGGCGCATAGGCAAACCGACCAACATCACTAGCGCCGGCACAACCAAAAAGCCGCCGCCCACCCCCAAGAACCCGGTGAGGACGCCGACGCCGGCGCCACTGAGCAGAATGGCTGGCCAACTGTGGGGCTTGGCGGTATCCTCGGTCGGCGTCTTGCGCAGAATCATGAGGGCGCCGACCACAATCATTAAGAGCGCAAAGAGGATCAGCAACATGGTTGACGAGAAGAGATGGGAAAGCCCCGCCGACCAGTAGGCCGCCATCATCCCCACGCCGCCAAAGGTCAGCGCCACCCGCCAGTTAAGCGTCCCCTGGGCGCGATGAAAGTAGGCGCCCAGCATACTGTTGGCGCCTACGATAATGAGCGAAGCCGTTACTGCTGCCTGCGGACTTTGCCCCACCAGATAGACGAGCGCCGGTACTGTCAAAATTGAACCGCCGCCGCCCAACAAGCCCAGCGTCAACCCTATGGCGCCGCCTACCAGTAGATCAATCAAAATCGTCATCACGGTAACGTCTTCTTTCTTAACTAAATCGTAGTAAAGACTTTAGTCTTCGTTCACAACAAGACTAAAATCTTTACTACCGATCAATGCAGCAGATACGGCCGCACATACGCATATAGATAGGAGCCGACAAAGGCCCCGGCAAAGGTGATGAGCGCCAACGCTTCACCGCTGCCCAGTTGGGCATAGATCGGGCCGGGGCAGGCGCCGGTGATAGCCCAGCCCATGCCAAAGAGGATCCCACCAAAGATTACCCCCTTTTGGTAAGGTTTCTCCTTGATCTTGATCACCTCGCCTTGCAAGGACTTCCACTGGAACCGGTTCAAGATCCAGAGCGACAGCGCACCGACCACAATTGCCGACGCCATGACCAGATAGACATGGGCCTCTTCAAAGCGGAACATGCTTTGGATGCGAAACCAGGAGATCACCTCGGACTTGGTGAGGACAATGCCAAAGGCCATACCGACGAGCAAGACCGTGAGTGACTGCACAAGGGCCGATTGCGCCAAGGAACCCCCTTTGGCTGGGGAATTGGTGAGTGAATGTTCACGTATCATCTTGAGTAGATCCTTGTTGTTTAATAATTACGAAGCTCCTAGCCGGTCCGTGACCGGTGCCCACCCGCCGGTCACGGACCGGCTAGGAGCGAGTGTAGTAGTTACGTTGTTTAGAAGAAACCGAGCAGCGCCGTCATCAACAGACCGCCGGCAAAGAAACTCACCGTCGCCACCAGGCTCGGCCACTTCAGATTAGCCAGCCCCATAATGGCATGACCAGAGGTGCAGCCATCGGCATAGCGCGCCCCAAAGCCAACCAGAAGGCCGCCGACAAAGAGCAGTAGCGACCCGCCCCAAGTGTAATAGTGATCAGGCAAATAGCCGCCTGTCGCTCCTAAAAATTGCACCGCCACAAAGCCGCCCAGCAAAATCCCGACGACAAAGATCAGGTTCCACAGTTCTTTGCGCCACGGATTGTCGCGCACATAAGCGAGCTTTGAATTGGGCGACGCAATCGAGCAAAGATGGCGAAAGCTACTCGACACCCCCAACGTCTTCCCCGCCAGCAACAACAACGCCGGCACACTCAGCCCAATCAGCGGCCCACTCACATACCAGGGCCAGGGTTGGTAAAGCCATTCCATAGCAAACTTTCCTTATTCTCTGTCAAATGGAAGTATTGGGTATTGGCTATTAGATATTGGATATTGAAGGATTCTGTTGAATGAAAACAGAACCATCTAATAGCCAATACCCAATAGCCAGCACCTAATATTAATCTCTCAATTCACCCCACTCACCGTCTCCACCGCCTTGGACCAAACCTCCTTGCCGTCGCGCAGGTTGACAACGTTGGTAAAGCCCCGGCTGCGCAACAGGCTGGCCGCAATTTGCGAGCGGTAGCCACTGGCGCAGTTGGTGATCACCGTGTGATCATGGGGGATTTGGTCGAGAACTTTCGGCAGAGCGCCCAGGTGGATGTGGCGGGCGCCGCGAATATGCCCTTCCAGGTATTCGCTCTTGTTGCGCACATCGATGACCACAATGCCGTTTTGCGGCAGACGGGTCGCCAGTTCTTGGGCGCTCCATTCGGGCAACTTGTCTGTCTTGCCACTCACTGCCTCTGGCAGCGCATAGCCGGCTACGTTGTCGATGCCAATGCTGCGGAGGGCAATCAGCAGGTCATCCAGGGCTTCGACAGACGGCGTTACAAAATAGAATGGCTTGGCATAATCAATAAACCAGCCAACAAAGGTGCTAAAGTCCTTGCGTTCGGGAATGCTAATGGTGCCGGGAATGTTGGCAGCGGCAAAGGCGATGCGACTGCGGAAATCGGCCACAAAGGCGCCCTTGGCCACCAGATGATCAATTGCTGCCCGATCCAATGGCTGTGGTGTCGGCAGATTCTTGAGCAGCGCCGGCCCTTCTTTGTTGACTTTCTTCATCTGGGCGAAATAGCGCGGCGCTTCCGGTTGACCCGCCAGCAGCCACTTGACAAACGCTTCTTCCTCATCAATCTGGAAGGCCGGGTTAAACAATTTTTCATAGCCCAGCGTCGAGGATGGAATGGCGCCCAACGCTTTGCCACAAGCGCTGCCTGCCCCATGCGCCGGCCAAATTTGCAAATAGTCGGGCAGATCCTTGAAGCGTTTCACGGTCTGGAATTGGCGACGAGCGCCCGGTTCCGCCGTACCCATCATGCCGGCAGCCGCTTCCAACAAATCGGGGCGACCGACATCGCCGACGAAGAGGAAGTCACCGGTGAAGACGCCCATGGGTTGATTGGCGCCGGCGGTATCCGTAATCATGAAAGAGATGTGTTCCGGCGTATGACCGGGCGTGTGCAGCACATCGACTTTGATGTTGCCGACCATCCAACTGTCGCCTTCGTTGACCAACACCACGTTCGGTTCGTGCGCATACTGATATTTCCAGTTGGCGTCGCCCATGTCGCTCAGATAAACGGTTGCGCCGGTGGCGGCGGCTAGTTCGCGACTGCCGCTGACAAAATCGGCATGGATGTGGGTCTCGGTGACGTGGGTAATGCGCACCCCTTCTTTGGCCGCCATTTGCAGATAGGGAGTAATATCCCGTTCGGGGTCAACGACCATTGCTTCACCTGTCTTCACACAACCGACCAGATAGGAAGCCTGGGCCAACCGTTCATCATAAAAGTAGCGTAGTAACATGGTGTTTTCACTCCTTACCATTGTATGTTGATATTCATTCTTTGCAGTAGCTCAGTAAGACAGTAGGTCAGTGCTTCACTCGTTAACTTGAACTGTCTCACTGCCTTACAGTCTCACTGTTTTAGTGCAGCGGCAATCCTTGTTTCGTCAAATCCTGTAAACCGCCGGCGTTGTAGACATTCGTATACCCCGCCGCCTGTAACACCTGAAGGGCCATCCCGCTGCGATTGCCCGAACGACAGTAGAGGATGACCGGCTTGTCGGTGGGCAATTCCCGCAGCTTGTGTTGGACTTCCTGGACGGGCAGATTGCGCGCCCCTTTGAGATGACCTTCCGCAAATTCTGCGGCCGTGCGGACATCGACCAACAGATGGGGAGTGTTGGTTTCAACAAAGCGCTTTTTATATTCGCTGGCAGTCAATTGGGCTGCTGACGCACCGTTGTTCGTGTTGCCGAAAAGTTTGGCTAAAAGATTCATGGTATTTCCTTCAGATTCACCTTGGTTGCCCCAAGCGGGCAACCCCTGCTCGTTGATGAAAGTGATTCTACCCAACTTTCGATTCGTTTAGTTCTCCCGACTTGCTTATAATGGTTATAAGCGTCAACTTATAATAGAAATTTGGTAACCAATGCTCGATCTACACAAACTCGATATTTTTCTCCATGTGGTACGCGCCGGTAGCTTTAACCGGGCGGCAGAAGGCTTGCTCATGAGTCAATCGGCAGTGAGCCAGCATATTCAAGATTTAGAAGCCGGGTTAGGGGCCACTCTTTTTGAGCGGGGGCGACGCGGCGTCAGCCTGACCAAAGCGGGCGACGCCCTCCACGATTACGCCCTGCGGATCTTTGCCCTGCTGGCCGAAGCGGAAAACGCCGTGACCGATGTGCGCAAATTGGCGAGCGGACAACTTACCATCGGCGCGACGCCAGGGGTTGGCGGCTATCTGCTACCCGAAGCCATCTTGGGCTTTCGCCAGCAATTTCCCAACTTGTCGGTGGTTTTGCAAACTGGCATCACCCCACAGATTGTCAATGATTTGCGGCTGGGGCGACTGGCGCTTGGTTTTATCGAAGGGGAGCTTGACAAGGAGGATGAGGCCAATTTGTCTGTTCACCAGCTAGCGGATGTCGAACAATTCGTGGTGATCGGCCCCCGTCACCCCTGGTGGACACGCCCCGACCTGTCCATTCATGAGTTGCAGGGCCAATCCTTTATCATGCGGCAAGCCGGTAGCCGCAGCCGCACCTGGCTGGAACAGAAGCTGCGCGAACACAAGATCGACCCCACCATCCGTGGCGAGTTTGACAACATGGAGTCGATGAAGCGCATGGTGACGCTGGGAACCTGTGTCACGATTCTCCCCCTCTATGTGGTGCAGGAAGAGGTGAAGAACGAGCAGGTTCATGCTTTGCCGCTGGTTGGCACACCGTTGCAACGCACGTTGAAGCTGATTCGGCGGCGCGATCAGTTCTTAACGCCGATTGCGCGCGCCTTTCTCCACCATCTCAGCGCCCGGTTGCCGGCGTTGCAGGCTGTCATTGCCGAAAAACGCATTGCGTGAAGTAACTAAATTGATCGAAGGTGTGATATACTGACCGGATATGATAAGTTATGAATTAATTCCGCCACTGCGATCAGGTGATCAGCTAACATGTGTTGAATTTGAACGGCGCTATCACCTGCATCCTGAAATCAACAAGGCGGAGCTAATCGACTGAAAAAATGACTTTCGAGGAAATTGTGGCAGCAAAAGAGAACCTACCCAACGTAACAGAACCCAAAAGCGAAGCGGCAACCAGTGAAGGCACCGATTTTATTCGCGCCGTGGTCAACGAACATATGCGCACCGGTAAATACAACGGCCAGGTGATCACCCGCTTTCCGCCTGAACCCAACGGCTATCCGCACATTGGTCATGCCAAGTCGATCTGCTTGAATTTTGGCCTAGCGCTGGACTATGGCGGGCGCTGTCATCTGCGTATGGATGACACCAACCCGACCACCGAGGACGAAGAGTATGTACGCGCCCTGCAAGATGCTGTCCACTGGCTGGGCTTTGATTGGGGCGAGCATATGTACTACGCCTCCGATTACTTTGGTCGGCTCTATGCGTTTGCCGAGCAGTTGATTTGCGATGGTAAAGCCTATGTTGATAGCCTCAACGAAGAAGAGATTCGCGACTACCGCGGCACCGTGACCGAACCGGGCCGACCTAGCCCCTATCGCAGCCGCACGGTGGAAGAAAATCTGGACCTCTTCCGCCGCATGCGCGCCGGTGAATTTCCCGATGGCGCCCATGTTCTGCGTGCGAAAGGGGACATGGCCTCGCCCAACATGAAGATGCGCGATCCGCTGCTCTATCGCATTCGCCACGCTCATCACTACCGCACCGGCGACGACTGGCCGATCTACCCCATGTATGATTTCGCCCATCCGCTTTCCGATGCGATTGAAGGCGTGACCCATTCGATCTGCACACTGGAATTTGAAAACAATCGCGAGATCTATGACTGGCTGGCTGACAATTTGCTCGAAGAGCCGCGGCCTCATCAGTACGAATTTGCCCGCCTCAACCTTGACTACACGGTGATGAGCAAGCGCAAGTTGCTCCAACTGGTGCAGGAAGGTCATGTCAACGGCTGGGATGACCCGCGCCTCTACACCATTGCCGGCCTCCGTCGCCGCGGGGTGACGCCAGAAGCAATCCGCACCTTCTGTGACAAGATCGGCGTCGCCAAGGCCAACAGCCGCATTGATCTGGCTTTGTTGGAGCATTGTATTCGCGACGATCTCAACACCCGTGCGCCGCGTGTCATGGCTGTGTTGCGACCGCTCAAGGTGGTCATCACCAACTATCCAGAAGGCCAAACCGAAGACCTCGACGCTTCGTTCTGGCCGCGCGATGTGCCCAAGGAAGGCTCACGCCCCGTCCCGTTCAGCCGTGAATTGTACATTGAACAGGACGACTTCATGGAAAACCCACCGAAGGGTTTCCATCGGTTAGTGCCCGACGGCGAGGTGCGCTTGCGCTACGGGTATATCATCAAGTGTGACGAAGTGATCAAAGACGCGTCCGGCAACGTTGTCGAACTACGCTGTTCCTATGATCCAGCCTCCCGCGGCGGCGCCGCTTCCGATGGGCGCAAGGTCAAAGGCACGATTCACTGGGTATCGGCGGTGCATGCTGTGCCAGCGGAAGTGCGTCTCTATGCCCGGCTCTTTACCGTTCCCAACCCGGACGAAACAGAAGAAAGCAAGAGCTTCCAAGACTACATCAACCCGAACTCGTTAGAAATCCTGCGCAACAGCCTGGTCGAGCCAAGCGTTGCCAGCGCTGTCGCTGGGGATCGCTTCCAGTTTGAACGGCAGGGTTACTTTATCGCCGACACCGTGGATAGCCGCCCTGGCGCTCTGGTCTTTAACCAAATTGTCGACCTGCGCGATTCCTGGGCCAAGGCCACTGCCAGCGAAAACGCCACCCCGGCGCCCACGCCCAAACGGGAAGTGAAACCGGCGGCGCCGGCGCCCAGTGATAACAACACCAGCGGTCGCAAGTCCAAGACCGAGGTGCGCGACGAAATCCGCGCCCAACACCCCGAACTCGCCGCCCGCCTGACCCGCTACACAACCGAGTTGGGCCTGCCCTTTGAAGATGCCGATGTGCTGACTGGCGACCTGGCGCTGGTGCGCTTTTTTGAAGACGCACTGGCCGTGGATGCCGCCGTCGATACTAATGCCAAGAGCATTGCCAACTGGGTGCTGAACGAAGTCTTGCGCGAACTCAAGGAAAGCCCGCTCGACAGCCTGCGTTTTAGCGGCGCGCAACTGGGGCAGTTGGTCGCGTTGGTCGATGCCAATACCATCACTTCGTCGGCGGCCAAAGAGGTCTTTGCCGAGATGATGGCTCACGGCGGCGATCCGCAAGCCATTGTCGAAAGACGGGGCCTCCAACAGGTCTCCAACGCCGACGAGTTGCGCCCGCTGATTGCCAACGTCATCGCCGCCAACGCCGACAAAGCCGCCCAATACCGCAGCGGCAAAACCGGCCTCCTTGGCTTCTTTGTCGGCCAGGCCATGCGCCAGACCGGCGGTAAGGCCAACCCGCAAGTGGTGCAGGCGTTGGTGCAAGAGATGCTGGCCGTATAGAATGCAGTTACGAAGAGATTGAGAGATTGAGAGATTGTGTAACCGGATCTCTCAATCTCTCAATTTCTCAATCTCTTTACAAATGTCCAACGAACAAATCCTCATTGTTGAAGATGAGCGCGCTGTCGCTCACGGGTTGCGCTATGGGTTGCAACAGGAAGGCTTTACCGTGCTGTGGGCAGAAACCGGGCGGAGCGCTCTCGACCTGGCGCGCACCCAACAGCCGCAACTGATCCTGCTCGACATTCGCCTGCCTGACATGACCGGCTTTGATGTCTGTCGTCAATTGCGCAGCGACGGCTTGCGCCAGCCGATTCTCATCCTCACTGCCCGCGATGAAGAGATCGACAAGGTGCTGGGGCTGGAACTGGGCGCCGATGATTACGTGGTCAAGCCCTATAGCTTGCGCGAAGTCATTTCCCGCATTCGTGCCTTGCTGCGTCGCGCCTATGGTGAACTGGCGACGCCGGCCACCGGGAATATCGTTACCTTTGGCAACATTCAGGTTGACCCGGTACGTATGAAAGTGTCACGCGCTGGCGGGCCGGTCGATCTGACGCCCACCGAATTTCGCCTTCTCTGTTGCTTGCTTGAAAACCCGGATCGCCCCGTCACTCGTGAAGCGCTCATTGAACGGGTCTGGGGCTACACCAGTGAGATCGAAAGCGACCGCACTGTCGATGCCCACCTCCGCCATCTCCGCCAAAAACTCGAAGAGAACCCCGCCGACCCCCGCTGGCTGGTGACGGTGCGCGGGGTTGGGTATAAGTTTCAGCCATGATCAGGTATTGGGTATTGGTTGAAAAGCAACAATCAACCAATACCCAATATCCAATACCCAATATCCACTACCTAATATCCGCCGCAATTGTTGCGAAATCTCAACAATCCCACAAAACCTACACAACCTGTCGCTGATAGAGTGACGTTATCGCATGCGATAGCGTTTTTTCTACGCAGGTGCGTGGCCCTGGTCAAGACCCATTGGTCATACAAAGCGACGGCTGACCAGTGCCGCACATCTGAACCATTGTTACAACAGGGAAAGGGTTTGTGTATGCAAAAACAATACCGTCTACTGCTCCGGGCGTTGCTCTTGGCCGCGTGCCTGGTTGTGAGTATGAGCGCCGCGCTCTATGCCGCGGAGGAAGAGGAAGCGCCAACTGAACCAGGGTTGGTCATTGTCGCCGTTGACCCAGCTGGCCCGGCAGCCAAGGCCGGCGTGGTGCGTGGCGACATTTTGTTAGCCGTAAATGAGACAACCGTGAATAGCGTTGCTGAGTTGGTTGCCGCCTTAGACAAAGTCGAAGCCGGTGCTGTCGTCACCCTGCAAGTCCAGCATGGCGATGAGACTGTCGAGCATGAAATGACGACCGATGCGGAACAACCGCGCGCCTACCTTGGCATCCGGCCCTATGACAGGGTGGATTTCTTGCTCCCCACACCTGAGCAACTGCCTGTTCCTGGCGAACGGCAAATGCTCCCACATCCATCATTCGCCATGCCGCCGATGGCCGGCGTTGCCATGAACCAATTCATCGTTGTCGATGTCCTTGCCGGGAGTGCCGCGGCTGAAGCGGGGTTGCAAGTCAATGATGTGATTACCGCTCTCAATGGGGAAGCCATGCCTGCACTACCGGCGCTGCGTGAACAGGTGGCAACCCTGTCCCCAGGCGATGTCATTACCTTGACTGTCGTCCGCGCCGATGCCGAACCCACCGACATTGTCGTCACCTTGGGGGAAGGGGAGGCCGGTCAGGCGCAAATCGGCGTGCAACTGGGCATGGTCAGCCTCTTTGGCACCGCACAGGGAGATGGGCAACCACCGGCTTTCCGTTCCCAACCACCGCTGATGCGACGGCCCTTCCGTTTCTGGCAAGATGCACCAATGCAACAGGAACGTCGTTTCTTCCACTTTGACCACTCCGCTGCGCCGCCGATCTACTTTTTTGTGCTGCCCTACCCCGGCTGGTCCCCCTTTCCAGATTTTCTGAACTATGAAGAAGGCGTTACAATGGCCGTACCGGCGCAACCGGGGCAATGGTTTCCGGCCCCGCCTGCCACGATTGAAATCCAACGCGAGACCCGGCCAGCGCTGCCTGCTGACCAAGCACCCGGCGCCTACTACTAAGGGTCCGTAAAAATGTAACTCCATACACTGCTCTACGCGAGTCCGTGACTCGCAACCGGCCAGGGCGAGTCACGGACTCGCGTAGAGCGTTTTCACTTATTCATTGACGAGCCCTAAGCCGTAGCCAAGCACCCAAGCCCCCAATCTTTGCTGCTGCTTGGGGGCTTGGGTGCTTGGGTAAGAGGGGAAGATTCCTTGATATTTCGTTCTATCCGTTGGCGCTTGGTCGCCAGCTATACCTTGATGACCGTTCTGGCTGTGACGTTAGTTGGCGTTCTGGCGCTGTTGTTGATTGAGCGCTATCTACTGCGGCAAGAGCGCGACTATCTTACCCTGAACGCGACCGTAGTCGCCCAGCAACTGGAACCGCTCCTGCGCCATCCACAACCGGCGCCCGCCCTCGAAGAACTGGCGCGCACCACTGCCTTTCTGAGTGATGTCCAGGTGCGCGTACTGGATGCCCAGGCGGAGGTTTTGGTCGATTCGGGACTGCCTTCGCAACTGGATGGCGTGACTTGGCTGGTGCCGCCGACGGCAGCTTTGCCCTTTGACCAAGCGCTGCCAGCAGAAGTGGCCGAACCAGGCGTCTTTGTCCAAATTCTGACCGACCAAGAGGGGCAGCCACCATCCTTTGCCTGGCCGCGCACAGTAAACCCAGATGACAACCAGCGTGTACCACCGCCGCCGCTCGTCGTCTTTCGGCGGGGCGCCTTGTTGGGAAGCGACCCGGCTTTTTGGCCGGCGTTGACACCCCCTGTTCCGCTGGTCGAGCCGTCTGTTCTGCCACCGTCTCCGATGGCGCCGGCGCAACCACCTGGACAAGTACCGGCGCCAACCGCCGCGCCTGCCCAAGCCTGGCCCCGAGTTGATGCACTCCTTGATCGGATCGGCTTTGCCCCCCAACGGGTGGTTCAGGCCATTGACAGTGAACAAGGGGTGGTCGGCTATGTCGAACTGCGCAGTGACCCCAGCACTGGCGCTGTACTCGCCTTAATCCGGCGTGCTTTCTTCATGGCCGGTATTGGCGTTTCCTTGTTGGCAATGTTGGTGGCGCTCTGGATGAGCCGCACCTTGACGGCGCCGTTGCAGGAGTTAATCCAGGTCAGCAACCAAATGGGCAGTGGGGTGCTTTCCGCGCGCGCCATCGTGCGCACCCAGGATGAGATTGGTCGGTTAGCCACGCAGTTCAACACTATGGCCGCCCAGTTAGAACACAGCTTTGCCGAATTGGCGGCGGAACGGGATGCCCTGCGCCGCTTTGTCGCCGACGCTTCCCACGAACTGCGCACACCGATTACCGCGCTCAAAACCTTTGGCGAACTGTTGCTCGGCCCTGCCGGTGAGAGCGCCGCCACCCGCCTGGAATTTGTGCAAGAAAGCCAAAGACAGGTGTACCGCTTGGAGTGGATCACCAGCGCCCTTCTCAAGCTGTCGCGGCTGGATGCCGGTCTGACCGAGCTAAAGACCGAAACGGTTGAATTAGGCGAACTGTTGAACGTAACCTTGAAACCTTTTGTGGCGCGGGCTGCGGAGAAAGCGATCACGTTGAACGTTGCCCAGCCGCCGCTGCCCATCACTGTGCGCGGCAATCGCGCTTATTTGGAGATGGCATTGGCAAATCTGCTCGACAATGGGCTGAAATTTACGCCCCCCGGCGGCGTCATTCACCTGGGGGCCACGGTCACAACCGATGAAAAGGTCAACGAAACCAATGCTGATCCTATCCCTTCACTGGCCACCTGGGCCGAACTTTGGGTGCAAGACAACGGCCCCGGCATTGCCCCGGAAGAGCGCCCCTATCTCTTTGATCGCTTCTACCAGGGCCAATCGACGGGCGCCAGGAATGACGACACGGGTTGCGGCCTGGGACTAGCAATCGTTCAGAGCATTGCCAAAGCACATGGCGGTCAGGTAACAGTGCAAAGCGATGTGGGCGTGGGCAGCCGTTTTGTGATCAAAATGCCACTGACAAACAATAGTGTTTGCCAATAAAATTTTGATGGGGCGGGTATGCGACGTCTCCTAGCTTTTCGTCCCGTAGGGACAGCTGAGTTTAGAGAAGGAAATCCGTGATACGCTGCTCCTAAATTCAAGCGTTCTACGGGACGGCTGAATCCTTGAGCGATTTGGTAATCTCCCTAATTCGCGGTGATATTGAGCCGGCGGCAGATTACCCGATGCCGTGTTTGATTTTCTTTGTCCCCGGTCTATGCGGTATACTACCCCTATGCCGACACCAAACATTTTACTCATTCATGCAGATCAACATCGCGCGGATTGCATTGGCGCGCACGGCCACCCGTTTATCCAAACACCAAACCTGGATCGTCTGATTGCCGAAGGGGCGGATTTTACCAACGCCTTCACGCCGATCCCGCTTTGTACGCCGGCGCGCACCTCGTTGCTCACCGGGCAGTGGCCTATGCAACATGGCTCGATCACCAACCCCGATGCCGAAGCGGGGCGCGCCTTCAACGCCACTCTGCCCACCTTTAGCCAAGCGTTGCGTGATGCCGGTTATTTCCTGGGTTACGTCGGCAAATGGGGCGTTGATCCCCAGCGGCCACCGACGAGCTTTGGCTTCAATGTCTACGTTTCGGAACGAGACTACGGCAAACAGCGCCAACAACTGGGCCTGCCCCCCAAACCCAACACCAATCGCTGGTTCGGCGAAACCGATCCCCATATTACGCCGGAACAATCGCAACTGGCCTGGGGCGCCGACATGACGGTGCAACTGTTACACCATGCCGCCCAGGGCAACGCCCCCTTCTTCCTACGTTGGGATCCCAGCGAACCGCACCTGCCCAATGTGGTGCCGGAACCCTATGCCAGCATGTACCCGCCGGCCACCATTCCGCCCTGGCCCAACTTTGCCGACCCGTTGACCGGCAAGCCCTTTATCCAACAGCAGCAGCGGCGCACCTGGGGTATTGACCACTGGGGTTGGTCTGAATGGGCGCCGATTGTGGGGCGCTATCTGGGCGAAATCACCCTGCTCGATCATCAGATCGGGCGCGTGTTGGCAACGCTGGATGAGCTAGGGCTGGCCGAAAACACCGTCGTCATCTACAGCACCGACCACGGCGATCTCTGCGGCGCCCACGGCATGATCGACAAACACTATGTCATGTACGATGAACTGGTGCGTGTCCCTTTCATCGTTCGCTGGCCCGGTCGGATTGCCGCTGGTCAACGCTGTGACGCCTTCATCTCCTCTGCCGTCGATCTGGCCGCCACCTTCTGCGATCTCGCCGGTCTTGACCAACCGTCTACCTTTGCCGGCCAGAGTATTCTTCCTTATGTGACTGGGAAGACAGAGGACAGAGGACAGAGATCAGAGGACAGAGGGCAGAAGTCAGAAGACACGCAACACGCAACACGCCCCGACATCTTCACCACCTACCACGGCAACCAATTCGGCCTCTATAGCCAACGCATGGTGCGTGACCACCGTTGGAAGTATATCTGGAATGCCACAGCGGAAGATGAATTGTATGATTTGTTGAATGACCCGGGGGAACTCACCAACCTGGCCGCCGATCCGGCCTACGCTGCCGAAGGCCAGCGCCTCCGGCAGCGTATCCTCGCTTGGATGGAACAGACCAATGATCGCTTGCTCAATCCGTGGATACGAGGACAGTTGATCAGTAGGTCAGCGAGTCAGTAGGTCAGTGAGTCAGTAGGTCAGTCTTGTAGCCTTACTGTCTCACTGTCCCACTGTCTCACTGTCTCACTGCTTCACTAACCCTTGGCTCCCTCCACCCCTGCCGGCATAGTCACTTTAACTGGCCGGGAAGGGCGAACCAGTTCAAAGAGGGGCGAGGCCATGAGGGTGGTGACAATGGCCATGATGACCATAATGGTAAAGAAGACTGGCTGAATCAGGCCATGTTCCAGCCCAATGTTGAGAATAATGAGCTCCATCAAGCCGCGCGCATTCATCAACACGCCGATGCCCATAGCGTCGCGATTGTTTTCACCATGCCAACGCGCCGCCAACCAGCAAGCTACCCCTTTGCCCAACGTGGCGGCCAGTAGCACCAGCAGCGTCACGCCCCACAACCAGGGGCTATCGACCAGCCCGATCCTTGTATTCAACCCAGAGTAGATAAAGAAGAGCGGCAGCAGAAAGGTTGTCGTCAACGGTTCGAGCATTTCCTGCACCCGTTTGGCAAAAAGACCGCGCGGCATGGCAATGCCCATGATAAAGGCGCCAAAGACGGCGTAGATGCCGATGGCATCGGTGAACCAGGCGCCCAGCATCACCAACATCAACGTCAAGGTTAGCAAGGAGTGGCTGACCTTACCTTCGCGCTCGGCCCAAGTGCCCAGTTGCTTGAGCATGGGGCGCCCCAGTGTGAGCAGAAAGACGGCATAGAGGACGCCGCCGCCAATCGCTAGCACGGCAATCATCGGTTCGCCGCTAAAACTGGCCAACACAATCGCCAAAATACACCAGGCTGCGCCGTCATCAATCGAGCCGGCAGCTAGCGCCAGGGTGCCAAGCGAGGTTCCGGTCAGTCCCCGCTCATAGATAATGCGCGCCAGCATAGGAAAAGCCGTGATCGACATGGACGCTCCAACAAAAAACATAATCTCCCAGGTGCTGACATCCGGCGTGAAGAAGGTGTCGCTACCGCTGAGGAACCAGGCCAGGATGCCACCTAGCGTAAACGGCACAATGATTCCGGCCAGCGACACCGAGGCGGCGCTGCGCACCCGGTTGGCGATCAGGGAAACATCAAATTCTAACCCGATCAGGAACATGTAGAGTACCAGCCCTACCTGGCTCACTACGTAGATGGCCGTTTTTGATTCCGCCGGAAAGAGCCACGCCTGGAGATCGGGAAAGAGCAGGCCAAACAGCGACGGCCCCATCAACACGCCGGCGATCATCTCCGCCACCACCTGTGGTTGACCCAAGTAGCGCGCAAGCATTCCCACCACGCGGCAGACGCCCAGAATGATGGTCAATTGCAAGAAGAATAAGACAGAGATTTCAAAGTTTGACATAGGGTTGCTTTCGTTTTGGTTGATTTGGAGATTGGTTAATTGGTTGGATGGTTAGTTAGTTGGTTGGTGTGAGAAGATTAACAAACTAACAAACCAACTAACCATCCATCCAATAATTATCTGGTATCAATGGTTTCGAGGTTCGCCCTAAAGCGGTTCATCCATTCAGTCTGAACCCGTTCACGGTTGGCGGCGAGCCAGGGAATGTCGAGATCAAAGAGGTGTGTGCGCACTGTGTCGGCGGAGAGGCGACTGGCCAGCATTTCGCCTGTTCCGTTGTGCTGGATGTCAGTGCCGGTGAGGATGCGATCCTTGGCGTACTCGGTCATGGCGCTATCACTGATCGCCCAGTCGAGAAAGCGTTTGGCCGCCGGTTTGATCGTCTCTTTGCGCACCAGGGCATTCACTTCCATTTCCCAACCAGCGCCTTCTTCGGGCAGAATGAAGGCCATATTAGGGTCATCGGGAAAGAAGGCGCGGTAGTCATAGGTGACGCCAATGACAAAGTCGCCATTACGGACATGTTCACAGACCCCGCTGGCATTATTTGCATAGCGACCATCTGTGTTTTCGTGTAATTGGGCAAGGTATTCCCACCCTAGCGTGTTGCCATAGGATTGTAAAATGGTGGCAATTAGCAGATAGCCCACACTGGTTTGGCCTGGGGTGGGGATTAGCAGTAATCCCTTGTATTGGGGATCGGCCAACGCTGCCCACGATTCCGGCGCCGACAACCCTTGTTTGTCGAGCTGCTCGATATTGGCACAGAGGACAATCGAACGGGCCGACATGCCAACCCACTGCGGCGGCTCATTGACGTCGCGAAAGAAAGGGGTGACTCGTTCTACGCCGCTGGGCGCGTAGCTCGTCAATAGATGATGCCATTCCAGCGGTAACATGCTGGTGACCCCCAGTCCCCAAATCACATCAGCTTGGGGGGCTTCCTGTTCGGCTAATAGCTGCTCATAGAGGGAGAGGGTCACTTGCGTGACTAAGTGGACTTCAATTTCGGGATGTTCCGCTTGAAAACGGGCCAGGTAATTCTGCACAAGGTCTTCGGGCAACGACGAATAGACGGTGATGCTTTCTTGCACAGGCGTATCAAGCGTTCCGGCTGCAAGCGTTGGCGTGTCATTTGTTGTTCGTTGCAACAGATACACGACGAGGCCAATGCAACTCACAATCAAGATCACGCCAAAGAGCAGATTCAGGTAGAAAGATTTGAAAAGGATGTTCATAGTTGGTTGGTTCGTTGATTGGTTGGTTGGTTCATTGGCAGGGAACAAACTAACCAACCAACCAACTAACCAACTAACAATCGTTTTAAATTCCGTTCTGACGCTTCAACTTGGGCATAGAGATCGCCCATTTCCTGGGCAACAATTTGGCGCACGGTCTGAGTGGCGGCTTGCTGTTTGGCTTCTTTATCAGATGTAAAGTGAATGGTGTCGTCATCGTCTTTGGAATAATAGGCGAATTGCGTTTGCATCATGGCGACTTGTTCGGGAGTGGGCTGATAGTCAAAGGCATGCGCCAGGATTGCCGGATAGTTTGCTTGCGTCAGTTGATCATAGTTCAGAAAGTGCAACTTGGTGGCGTTGCTCTGCAACGCCGCGTCAAAGTAGCGATGGTAAATCTTGGCCAAAAAGGTCAGATCATCCATCGCTTGGGTGGCGGCGATGGAACAAGCGCTCATGTACGCCCCCGGCGCCGCCCCCTTGAAATCCAACGTCCAGACCCGCTTCCACTGCCCGGAAACCAGCACCTCAACCGGGTCACGATAGAGAAACAGGCAGGGCACATCCGGGAAGACCTGGGTGATAAAGTCGATAAAGAGCGCATTCCAGCTCCGAAATTTGACAAAGTATTGCTGTTGTTGACAGGTGCGACGCCGCCCCATCGCCAGCAACAGATTGCGATAGATGGTAAACGCCTGCTGGTTATAAACAACCGGCTGCTGCCAGCCCTGTGTTAAATAGTGCCATAGACCATCATTCAAGGGGGTACCTTCATCTATCACCACATGGTTTGGCGTGCGGGCTAGTGCCTTCGCCAGCAATGTTGAACCACAGCGACTGATATGAAAAATAAACCCAGTTGGGTACAAGGCATCGGTCAAAAACGTTTTGTCCGCCAGCTCGGTCAGCGCCGTTGTTACCGTTTCGCGGCCTTGCTCTGTGGCCACTAAGCCACGAATGGCAAATTCAAACTTCGCTTTGGTAAAACGATATTTCCCCACATTCAACCAGGTCACTTCATGCCCGGTTGCCACTGGTTGTACATCAACCGGAATAAAGCCGCTATGCTGTTGAATAAGATCGATAGCGGTATGTCCCTTTACTACTGTTTCTTGCTTGCCCATAGCTGCCCCCTACCCTTACCAGAAGTATCCAAAGTCGCCTAAAGAGCTCACCCCGGATTGCCGAAATCGGCTCACCGATGATACTCTAATCATCGGTGGCATACAATGGTAAAATGTAGGGAATAACTTATCAGTTCGCTAACAATTTCACAAATTTGTTTGCACGTTATTCCAGTAAACTACAGTCGTTGCTATGAATCTCCCCTACGGTTTTACAAGCACCCTACCGATTGACTAGCACGGCGCTAAATGGCGGTGAATAGCCAGTGGGCCATTGCGTTTGTACACTGTATTCCACCCCGCTCAAGCCGACGCCGGCGGTCGGGCGTTCACTGATTTGATTGTACTGGATCGGCGTCAACTCAACCCCCTGAAGGTCAGCATCTCTAAGCACTGCCCCATACAACAGTACGCCGCGCAACCGGGCGCCGCTTAACGTCGCCCCTTCTAATTTTGCCCCGCTGAGGTTGGTATAGTTCAGCTTGGCGCCAGTCAGATTACTTTTGGTCAAATTCGCCCCGGCAAATTCGGTGCCATCGGTAGTGATGCCATCCAGTTTGGCGCGAGAAAAGTCGGTGCCACCGAGATCCGAAAGGGTGAGATTGGCGCCCGACAGACGAATGCCACGCAGGTCGGCGCCGCGCAGGTTCGCGCCGCGTTGCAACACTTTATTGCCCAAATTGGCGCCTGACAGATCGGCGCCCACCAAATTCGCCCCGCGCAGATCCGCTCCCAGCAGTTGTGTGCCGGTCAAGTCAACCCCCCATAATTTGGCGCCGATTAACCGCGCTTCGTTGAGAACCACAGCGTTGAGGGTGACATTTTTGGTCAAGTCAACACCAGTGAGAACTGCACGGGTCAAATTGGCGCCAGTGAAATCGGCATTAGCTAACGTTGCCTGCGTCAAATTGGCGCCGGTGAGATCGGCGCCGCTCAACCGGGCGCCGGTTAAATTGGCGTGGATTAACTGCGCATTGCGCAGATCGGCGCCGGAGAAATTGGCTCCTTGTAAATTGGCATGATTGAGTTGACTACCGGACAAGAACGCACCTGTGAGATCCGCTCCTGTCAGATCGACACCCGTCAAGTCCTGCCCGCGCAAATTGATATCCGGGCAAGTGGGCGGACAGCCGGCGGGTAACCGCGCCCCACAACTGGCAGCAACCACCATGATCACCAACAAAAGCAGCAGAAGCGCGCTCTTATGAACTACTTTGGTCACACCCATGTCATACCCCGCCTATCGCCCCAATCGCTGGAGCGTCTCTTGGTTCTTTTGTGCCGTCGCTGCCGGCGCCGCAAAGAGACCGACTTGCCCGGCAACCTGCTCGATCTGCGCCAGATAAAAGCTGAGAAATTCGCGCACGGTGGGCATCTGTCGTACAGCCGTGGCATCAAAATAAAGATATAACGGTTGGGCCAACGGGTAACTCCCATCGCCAACCGTCACCGTATTAGGCGTGACGCCATCCAGCGCCAACAGCTTCAAGACGCTGGCATTTTGCTGATACAGACCATAATCAATCACCCCGATCGCATAGGGGTCAAGGCCAATGCCCTGAATGAGTTGCGCCCCATTGGCCGTGGGAATGGTGCGGGCGGCGCTTTCGACCGCTGCGAAATTTGCCCCAAAGACGCGCTCCGCCCAAAAAGAAAAACTGACCGATTGCACGTCCGGCACATAGCGCGTGATCTCCTCGCGCGGCCAATCGACATTGACATCCGACCAACGGTCCGCTATGGCAATAATATTGAGATCGGCAATGGTGGCGTTGGCCAAAAACCCATTCTGGGCGTTAACCACCACCACCAACGCTTGTTGTCCCACCAGCATACTCGTCGCCAAGCGCCGGTTGGTGCGACAACGTTGCCGCTCTTCGTTGGTGATCAGCCGGTGGGACATTACCAGCGTTGCATTGTTGCCAGATTGACAGAAGGTGTCAAAGGCGACCCCCAAATCGACATTATCGAGAAAAATCGTTTGTGTATAGCCCGCTTGACCAAACAGTGAAACGATCCCTTGCGTCAGCGGCATCAGGGTTTGGCTGCCAATGGCCGCAATAGCCGGTTGGCCTGTGGTCGGGGCGCCACTACTTGTGGTCGCCGACGTTGCATTGTAATTCAAAAACTGTTGTCCCAACATGCTGGTCAGCGTGGAAGCGTTGCCAATGGGCCATTTGGTCTGCCGATTAAAGCTTACCCCGGCTAGATCAACGTCGGCGATCACTTGTGACAGTTGTAGCTCGTTTAACTGTTTCAGGTTGGGATCGGTCAGCAGATCGGTCGGGATCAATTCATTGACCAGCAACCGAACACCGACCAAGTTCGCACCCAGGAGGTTGGCGCCGTTCATGTGGGCGCCGATCAAGGTGGCGCCCACCAGCCGGCTGCCACTTAGCCGGGCCGAAGCCAGATTGGCGCCGATAAAACTAGCGCCGGCTAGATTACTATCGGTCAGATCAGCGCCGGTGAGGTTAGCCAAGTTTACCCAACTGCCGGCTAGATTTGCATCGCGTAGCAGAGCGCCACTCAGGTTGGCGCGACTAAGCTGACTGCCATACAAATTGGCGTTGCTGAGGTTGACATTGGTCAGGTCGGCAGCCGTAAAGACAACGCCGGCTAGATTTTTGCTACGCAGATCAGCTTCCACCAATTTGGCGCCGGCCAATGTCACCCCCTGGAGAAAGACCTGCGTTAAATCGACTTGGGTAAAATCGGTTTCATTCAAGTTGGCGCCGCGCAAATCGGTATCGCCCAAGCGTGCGCCGCGCAAATCGGCTTTGACCAGCGAAGCGCCGATAAAGCGCGCCCCGCGCAAATTGGCGTTCTGCAAATTGACGCCATCCAGATTCGCGCCGGAAAAGTTGGCATTATAAAGATCGGCCCCGCTCAAATCGGCGCCGCGTAGGTTCGCTTCGGTAAAGTCACTGTTGCGCATAATACCGTCACTGAAGTCGCGCCCCAGCAAGTTTTTACCAACGCAATCCGGCACACAGCTCACGCCATAGATAATCCAGTAGCGGGCACTGATAAAGAGGCCAACCAGCAAGATCACCATCAGGGTGAGTTGCACGCCAATGCGGCGAATCATGATCTGCCGGTTTTCCACCAGATGATTGGCAATAACCGCCAGCAGCGCTAACAGAACGCAGGCGACAACAATTGGCAGAATCATCCAGCGCCTTCTTCATGCCAGAGCAAGCCGATTAACCCCGCTTCGATCACCTTGGTGGTCAAGCCCACAGGGTTGAGCAGCCCGGCTGACCCTTGCAGCAGGAAATAGGCGACAATGGTCGTGCCGCTGTAGGCAATAAAGCCATCGCGCACCTCGGCGCGATACGGTTCGAGTTGCGGGGTGAAATATTGCCCAGCCAGGAAAGCAATAAAACCCGCGCCATTCCAGACAAAGAGAGGAAGCCCCGCCTGCAAGCCCAACGCAATGTGAATCAGCGCTGTCGCTCCGCTGAGGGTGATGACCGAGACTTTGCGCGCCTCTTTGTCATAGCGCAGAAAGTTGACCAAGGTCGCATCTTTTGCTCCCTCAGCGGGAAAAACAGCCGTACCGACGGCAGCGTCAGCCGTTGACACACGCCCTTCGCCGGTCACCGGCACAGCCACCAATTTTGCTTCTTTAAGCCAGAGTGGTCGTTCTCCCGTTTGCCAAAAGCGCAATGCTTTCACGCTCCCATAGAGCGCCCCACCTGTTGCTGTTAATAGACTCAGTGAAATCATCTTGATTCTCCTAACCTGGACAAGTCAGAACCGAAAATAGCACACAGATAGGAATGAACACGAAGTGAAAAAATAGATCAGTGTTTCTTTCTATCCGTGGATGAGCCGAATTTCCTGTCTACGCTTCAAGCATTCCGTTCTATTCTGCGTCTGCTACCACCTTGCCTAGCGCCGTTGTAAAAGCATCGGGGTGTTGGGCGGCAACCTGGCGAATGGTTGTCAAAATTTGGCTGTTTACCTCGGCTTCGGTGGCCTGGGTAATGTCAACGGGGGGCGTGGCGACTAGACCATGCTCCACCAGTTTGTGATATAAGGTTTGCCCAAAGCGTTGATTGCTCTTCTGGGTCGGCGCTCGCAGATAGGCGAGGAGCCGTTTAGAGGCGTCGAACTCGTTCTGGGCAAAGGCAGCTTGGCGATTGGTGCGGCAGTAGAGCAGCACAATTTCGCGCGCCTTTTGTTCGGCGGTGGGCAGTTGCTCCAGGTCACCGTTGAGTAAGGCGGTCAACTCAAAACCCATCTCGCGACAAAACGTCGCCACCTGTTGGCTAAAGGCCACGTTAGCCGCTGGCGATAATGTATTGAGCCAGCGCACCACCTTTTCATCCTCCGCCAACGCCGTGGTCGTCCAAGTGCGAAAGCGCGCCGCCAGCGCAGCCTGTTTTGTGTTAACGTCCAGGCTGTTGCGCAATTCCGTAAACTCTTGGGTTACCCGCGCCCGCACCGGCGCCGTCAACGTTTCAACGCTAGTCGCTACCCTGGCAATGGGGTTCGACGTTTCTTCCTGTGGTGCTGTATTGGTTGTCATTGCGTTCTGCCGTTGGGCCAGCCAGCGCTGCTTCCAACTACGGGAGAGCGTGCCTAAAACCAATACAGCTATAAGTAATGAAAGATAAAATGACATCAAAAACTTCCTCTCCGGTTTTCCCGAAACAGGTAGGGATCATCTGTCATTCTGAAAGAATCTCCTGAGTATTGTGTTCTAGAGATTCTTTCAGAATGACAGACGGGCCTTTCGGGTTGCTACCGATAATTCGCTGCCGTTGGTAGTGGTATCGGTTGTTGCGGTAACGTGATGCTAGTTGTATTCGTTGTTGTCATGGTGGCCGTTGCCGCCATCCCTTGCGCCAAGTCGGGAAGCGGCAGAATGAGCGGGGAATTGTTGGGCACCAACATCACTTTGATGTTGGGGGCCAGCTTTTCCACATAGTGATAGGTGAGCAACTCCGGATTTTCCTCCAGCGCATCGGCGATTAAGCTCAGGGCGCGCGCCTGTGAGCGCGCCTCGATTTCAATTGCATCGGCCCGCCCTTCGGCTAGATTGCGAATCTGTTCGGCCTGATACTGGCTTTGCTGTTGCCCTTCCAATGCAATCTGTTTCTGTTCAACCGATGCCGCATACTCCGGCGTAAAGGTAATATCACGCAGGAGAAACTGATCCAGGATCAAGCCCTTGTCGGCAAACTCGGCACTGAGAAAATTGTTGAGCGCCGCTTCTAAATCGCGCCGCGCCGAGCTATTGACCTCATTTACTTTAAATTGCGAAACCTGTGTGCGTACCACGCCCCGAATCACCGGTCGTACAAAGTCCTGAATATAGCGGGTCTGCCAATCGGTGTGAATTAAGACTGCCTGTTCCATATCAATCCGAAAGATGACCGAACAATCCATGCGTACCTCTTGCCCGTCACTGGTGCGCGCCCGGATCGAATCGTCTCCTAACATTGCTCCTTCATCCGGCGAATTGGACATGGTGTAGGTCTGCCAATAGGTCGGATAGCGCACGGACCGTTCCAGAAAGGGAATGATCCAATGCAAACCTGGCCGCATGGGTTGGGGGCGGATGCCGCCGGGCGTTGTCACGGAAATGACCACGCCCACCTCCTGTGGCTGAATAAAGACCAGCGCCAAACTGAGCAGACTCACAATCGTCACCAGTACCAACGGCACTAACACCCGAAAAGAAAAAATTTCAATGAGAGCGGCGACAAAGCCATCGCGCCAGACGGTACGCAGAAAAATGTCAAGCGCGTAGATGGTAAAGACCAGCCAAGCGATCCACGCGACAATATCTATAAGTCGATCAATATCGTATTCAAGCATTATATCGGTAATTAATTAGTTAGTTAGTTGGTTGGTTCGTTGGTTAGTTGGTTGCTCGGTTGGCTACACAGAAGCTAACCAACTAACTAACCCATTCTAGCGTTCAGGCGCGATTTCGTCTAATGCAAGGCCACTTGTTTCAGGCAAGCGTGCGACGATAAAGGGGGTGATCAAAATAAAGGCGGACATAAAGCTAACGGCAACCCATTGGGAGCCGACAAAGCCAAAGAAGATGCCATGTACCGCCTGACTCAAGGCCGCCCCTGCTGCCGCCACCAACGCCCGCGCCCCTGCCGCTGTCGAGCGATACGAAGTCGGGTAGAGTTCGGTGCTGAGGGTGTCCACCGAAACGTTGATGCCCATCATGCCAAAAAGCATCATGACCCAGAGTAATGGCAAGATCCAGCCGCCGCCATTATAAAAGAAAGTGATCAAGATCGGCATACAACTTAGAAAAAGAATGGCCGCCCGTTTACGCCCTAACAAGTCACCGACATTGCCGGCCAGTGTATTGCCAAAGAGCGCCAGAAAACCGCCGGCCATGGTCAGGATGCTGATATGCCACGGCTGCCAACCATGCGCCTGTTGCAAATAGGTCGGGTCATAGAAAAAGGCCACTTCGGCGGCAAAGGTATAGATAAAGACAATGGCTGTAATCGCCCAGAAGCGGGCCGGATAAGCGCGCACCAGGTCGATGACCGGTTGCAGATTCGCCATAAACGGTTCTTCCACCCCCTCGTTATTTTGCGCTCGTAGTGCTTGTTGCTTTTGAAATTGGGCTGTCTCCGGCAGGTTGCGCCGCAAACTTGCTAGAATTACCAGCGGGAAAAAGCCGATGATATAGAGTGAGCGCCAGCCAAAGGGCATGACATCGATAAAGGCAAAAAAGAGCGCCGCCAGCCCAAAACCAGTGGCGGCCATTGCTGCCAGCGCGCCGATACCTCGGCCACGGGCATTCGGCGGAAACTCTTCGGCAATCACCACCGCCGAAAGCAACATCTCCGCCGTGACAAACATGCGCGAGAAGAATTGCAACGTCACAAACATTGGCACCGAAGTTGCCAACGCCGTCGCCCCGGTGAGGATCGTATAGCCCAGGATCGTAAAGAGCAACAGCCGCCGTCGTCCGATTCGATCCGCTGCCAACATGAGTAAAAAGGCCGGCAATGAGCCAAGTTGAATAATGGCAATCGTATTGCTTAACTGGGCGTCGGTAATGCCCAGATTGCTCTGAATTTGGGGCAGCGCCATCTGCAAAATCGCCAAGTCGTAGCGGTTGAAGAGGGAAGCAAAGCCTACCAACCCCAGCAGCCGCCACTGATAACGATTGAGCGGGGGCAATTTTAGGGCAAACAAAAATGGCAAAAACCAGACCCAAAGCGGCCATTTCTGTAGCGGTTCTGATTCTGCCGGTGATGCAGTGACTTTTGGTGTTTCCATAATGATTTCCTTTGGGCGGGTAGATGGGTAGTTGATTAGTTAGTTGGTTGGTTTTCTGGAAAATCCGTAAGCCGCATCATAGATCGGTGGCATCAATTCTGCAAATCGATAGTTTTAATTTTGTTAAACTGATATAATACTAATTACCCAACTAACTACCCAACTAACTACCCAACTAACTAACTACTACGACAAGGTTACATTACAAGTAGACCTCCGGGAAGGGGTCAGACGGTTTCCCAAATTTGGCGATTGTGCCTGACCCCTTCCCGGAGGTCGGCCGGTGGCGCGATCGCGAATCTAACGTTGTCGTACTACCCGACCCTCGCTCCATCCTGCCACCGTTCCCGGTTGGCTTCGTAGATTTCGCGCAAGATGGCCGGGACATCATGCGTAACTTGCCAGGCTGGGTAGTGGCTCTGGAACTTGCGCAAATCACTGATCCACCAGATGTGATCGCCCAGCCGATTCTCTTCCGAATAGCGCCAGGTCAGCGGGCGACCAGTGATCTCCTGGCAGAGATCAATCGCTTCCAGCATAGAGCAGTTGCTGGTGCGACCCCCTCCCATGTTGTAGACCTCGGCAATGCGCGGGGCGCGATAAAATTCGTAGAAGGCACGAATTAAATCGGCGCTGTGAATATTGTCGCGCACCTGTTTGCCCTTATAACCATAGATGGTGTAGGGCGTTCCCGTGGCTGTACAGCGCATGAGATAGGCCAGAAAGCCATGTAACTGGGCGCCGGCGTGGTGTGGCCCCGTGAGACAACCACAGCGGAAACAGGCGGTCGGCAACTCAAAGTAATGACCATACTCCTGCACCAACACGTCCGCCGCCACTTTGGAGGCGCCAAAGAGGCTGTGCATTGTCTGGTCCAGCGACATATCTTCGCTGATGCCCTTTGTATAGGGATGGTTCGGGTCAATCTCCCAACGCCTGGCTTCTTCAACCAATGGCAAGCGGTTTGGTGTGTCGCCATAGACCTTGTTGGTGGAGGTAAAGATAAAGACACTCTGGGGCGCATAGTGCCGCGCTGCTTCCAACAGATTGAGGGTGCCGGTGGCGTTGACGGCAAAGTCCGTGTGCGGTTCCCGCACCGCCCAGTCATGTGACGGTTGCGCCGCTGTATGAATGATGAGCGCGATCTGCCGCCCATAGTGCTGAAAGATCCGATTGATCGCCTCCTGGTCGCGAATATCCGCCGTCTGGTGTTCATAGCGCGCCACAGTCTCTTCCAGGCGCACCCGATTCCAGTGCGTCGAGGCGCTTTCCCCAAAGAAATAGCGCCGCATATCGTTGTCGATGCCGACGACATCCATCCCCAACCCGGCAAAAAAGCTGACAGCCTCTGACCCGATCAAGCCGGCTGAACCGGTGACAATTGCTACACTCATGAACCCATTCCCATTTTCTGCTTGAAATGAAAAATCTCATCGGCGGCCCGTCGATAGCCGCCGGCTTCTTTGAGCGACTGGCTCAATCGTTGCGCCCCCTGCTTAAAGCGCGGTTCGGCCAAAATGTGGGCCACCATGCCCCGCAGCCGTTCCGGGGTGGCCTCTGGTGTAAAGAGTGGCAACCCGGCGCTCAACTCCGCCACGCGCCCAGCGACCATATATTGATCGCCCCGCTGTGGCACCACCAGCAACGGCACACCATAGAGCAAGCCTTCATTGGCGCTGTTCATGCCGCCGTGGGTGATAAAGAGGGCGGCCCGTTCGAGAATCTCCAACTGCGGGACAAAATCACTAACGATAAAGTTCGCTGGCGGCTCGCCCAATTGGCTACGATCTGTGTTCTTGCCAATCGCCATTACCACCTGATAAGGCATTTCCGCAAAGGCGGCGAAGCAGGCGCGGTAAAACGCCGGCAATTCATTAAAGACCGTCCCCATCGAAATGTAGACCAATGGTGCGCCACTCAACTGGTGGAAGGGAAAGTCGCTGACCGGCGGTCGCGCTCCAAGCGATGGGCCGACAAATTTATAACGTTCATCAAAATGCTCCCCGCCCAATTGAAAGAGTTGCGAGGTGAAGATGATGTTGAGCGGCTGTGGGTTGCCGAGAAATTGCACCAGATTCGGGCAACGGGTGCCATAGTGCCGGTCAACCCGCTGGGCAATTTCAAAGTAGTTATGCAGATGCAGCAAGGCGCGTTGCAACACCTCTGGCGACGCGCCGCCATACAAGCGCGGCACCAGATACTCGGCATTGACCAACGCTTCGTGCAGCGCAAAGACCACCGAGAGCGTCGCAGCCGGCACGTTGAGAATCTGACCAACCAGATTGCCCCAGATGCTTTTGGAATCAAGCAACAGGTACTCCGGTTGCAGATCGCGCACCTCGGTCAAGAGATCTGGCAAGAGCGCCTCACTCAACTTGAGTAGCCGCTCCATATCACTAAACAACCCTTCGGTCGGCGGGTAGGGATCGAAGGCATTGTGGTCATAGGCATAGGCGCGAAATTCAGCGCCGGTCTGCTCAATGCGCGCCCGTGACCGTTCCGCCGAGTAGTAAACCACCCGCTCGCCCCGCCGCACCAACTCTTCCACCACCGCCAACTTGGGCGCAACATGACCGTGGGTTGGGTAACAAAGTACAACAGCCGTTGACACAAAATTCTCCTTCCCCTGTAACAACATGGTCTGCTCTCAGCCAGTCCGTGACCGGCATCCGGTCGCCGGTCACGGACTGGCTGAGAGCGGGTTTGGCGTTTCCTTTTAACCAACCAACATTGCTTCCAACTTCAAATAATCCTCATACATATTGATGTTGACGTAGTGAAACATCTCATCAAAGCTGTGGCAGAGAACTTTTTCTCCAACATCGATGGCATATTGGATCAAACCGGCCAGTTCTTTGTTGCCGGTGCGTGGATCAGTGGGCATGAGATCCATATAGCGCAGGATTTCATTACGAAAGACACAGTGTCCTGTGCCGATATAGGGGGTAAAGGGGCGCACCGGCTTTTCCACCAGCCGCCAGACCTGGCGCGTCTCTTCATCAAAGGCCAGCGTATAATTTCGGCGAATCCGTTCCGGCTCTTTGCTCGGCACCATGCCACAGATCAGAAAGGCTTCTTCATCCGCAAAGCGCTGCTGCATCAGGTGGTGGTTGGCGTCTACCAGGATCTCATCGCCCAGGAAGAGCCAGAAGTCGGCAGCACCCAGCGCCTCGCGCCCGCACATCATGGCATGGACCAGCCCCCGCTGTTCCTGTTGATAGGCATAGGTGATCGGCACGCCCCGGTAAGCGTCCCCATAGGCCGCCCGCACCGTCTCGGCTAGAAAGCCGACCACCAACACAATCTCGTCCACCCCAAGCTCAACTGCCGTATCCAGGCTAAAATCCGCCACGCGCCGATGACCGATCTGGGTGAGACACTTGTGCGCCGGTTCTTGTGGCGTGCCAAAATGATCGTTGCGACTGCCATTAAAGCGGGTGCCTTTGCCGGCCGCCAAAATCAGTGCTTTCATCAAGCAACTCCTTTAGTTATTATTGGGTGTTAGTCAGCCCCCAAAGCAGCTTGGCGAATCAAGATATTGGGTATTGGATATTAGATATTTATGTTTGAGTAACCAATACCCAATATTCAATACCCAATATTCAATACCCAACTAACAACCCTTATTGTGTGACAAAGAGATCCGGTGTCTGTTGCAACCACTGGATCAACTGGGTGACGCCTTGTTCTGGACGGACTTGGGGTTGCCAGCCGGTGGCTTTGTGAAATTTGTCATAGTTCGTCACAAAATAGCGTAAATCGCCAAAGCGACCGTCCTTAAAGGTAACATCGGCCTTTTGTTCGAGAATTTCCTGAATGAGGTCAATACACTCGATCAGCGAGATCATATTGGCCGGCCCGCCCCCCAGGTTATAGATGCCTGGCTCCGGCGCATGGTAGAAGGCGTCAAACGCCGCCGCCGCGTCGCCGGCATAGAGAATGTCGCGCAATTGTTTGCCGGTGCCAAAGATGGTGAGCGGCAAGCCCAACAACGTGCGAATGGCAAAGTTTGCCACCCAGCCATGATCCTCGCCGCCAAATTGGTTGGGGCCATAGATGCCGGTTAAGCGGAAACAGGCTGCTTTGAGTTTATAGGTATCAACATAAGCTTGCAGGTAAATTTCATTGCTCCGTTTAGAAGCATGGAGCGGCGTCACCGTTCCTTGCAACAGCGGCTCCTCTTCGTCAATGGTGACAGGATTGCGCACATAGCGCGTCTCCGCTTCTGTCAACGAAGCATTGATGCGATCTGGCCCAAAGGTGTGAATGCTGGAACAGATCGCAACCGGGATCTTGTGCAAGCGCGCCGCTTCCAGCACGTTAAAGGTGCCACGTGTGTTGGTGGTAAAGTCCAACTCCGGGTCTTCCCACGAGATAGTCATGGCCGGTTGCGCCGCCGTGTGACAGAGATAGTCACAGCCGCTCGTATACTCGACCAGCGCCTCTTTGTGGCGAATATCCTCCACTACAATCTGTACACCCAGCGCTTCTAATGCCTGGCGATTATGGTCGCGCGCTTCCGGTCGCATGTAGGGATTGCGGGCAAATTCATGTTTGGCCATGCTATCATAAGCAATCACTTCCGCGCCCTGCTGGCGAAAATGAGTACAGACGTGAAAACCAAGAAAGCCACAGCCGCCAGTTACTAAAACTTTCATAAATGTTTTACCTTCCAGGTAGGTAGTCCGTAGGGGCGTCCCCTTGCGGGCGCCCCTGGTTCTTGCCAAACAGGGCGCCCGCAAGGGGACGCCCCTACAGACTAACTTCGCTTCAAAATCTTCTGTAACAAAATACCGGAAACCCGTTTGGAAATGATAAAAAAGCGCGCCGAGGTGTAGTAGCCCTTTTGCGTCACCGCTTCCAATGTACTCAACCCGCTGTTGTAGAGTGCGTTGGGATAGAAGCGTTTGTTGCGAAAGGTAATGTTCTCCTCACGGTTCATCGTCTGCTTCCACGAGAGATGGGGTTCAAAGGCATGATCGGCGAAGTATTTCAGCACTTCGTCCTTGCCGCAACTGGCGTTATAGAGCGGGGCATGAAAGACATTCACTTCTAGCTGAATCTTTTTCACCTGGCTGATCTTCTCGCCCAGCGACTGCACCACGCGCAAATCCTGACCTTGGGTGTCGATCTCGATCAAATCAACCTGGTCAATGCCATGCTGGGTCATGAACGTGTCCAGCCGGATCACCTCGACCTCAATCTGCTGCACCATTTCAAAGCGGTCAATCGGGTGCCACTTAAAGACCCACGTCTCGTTGACCTTTTCATCAAAGGACAGCAGCGACGAACAATCATCAAAATTGGCGACATTAAAGCTGGCCCGCCCGTTATAGTCGGAAACAGCCAGCGGAAAGACCTGAATGCTGGGAACATCTTTGGTCTTCTCGCATAGTTCCTGGTAGCGCGCCGGCAGCGGTTCAAACATATAGAGTTTCGCCCCGGTGCGCCGACAATAGTCGATCAGGTCGGGATCGCCGGCATGGGCGCCCACTTCAAAAATCACTTTTGGTTTTTCGTAGAGAGCCGGTAGGTACATAAGGTGTCTTTCTGTTAAACTCACAACCCGATCTTGCCCTTGTGTGCAAAAATTTCATCCGCCGCCCGCTGATAACCACCGCCATCACGCAAGGTTTGGGCGATCTTCTCACATTGTTGTTTGTAATTGGGGTCAGCGAGTACTTGAGCTGCCAACCCTTTGAGCCGCTCAACCGTCGCTTGGGAACGGTCGAGAACAATACCAGCGCCCAATTCGCCTACCCGTTGCGCCACCACATAATGATCCGCCTGCTGCGGCAGCACAATCATTGGCACATGAAAGAGAATGCCCTCGTTGGCGCTGTTCATGCCGCCGTGGGTAACAAAGAGCGCCGCCCGCTCCAAGAGCGCTAACTGGGGAACATGGCGCCGCACAATAAAATTCGCCGGCGGCGGACGCAGGGCATCATCACCAATGCGGTGGCCGATGGACAGCACCACTTGATAGGGGCTATCGGCAAAAGCGTCGAAACAGGTATGATAGAACTCGGCCTCGGCGTTGTACATCGTCCCCATCGAGATGTAGATCAATGGTTGCCCTGTGAGCGCATTCCACGGAAAATCATCGTTGGTAGGTATAGATGCCTGTGGCATCACTGACGGCCCGACAAATTTGTAGCTGTCATCAAAGGCGCGATCCCCGCCGATCTGGAAATAGCGCGAGGTAAAGACAATGTTGAGCGGCTGCGGGTTGCTCAAATAGCCGATCATGTTGGGGCAAAGAACCCCGTATTGCTTGCTGATCCGCTGCGCCACTTCCACATAGCGATTCAACCCCAACAAGCCATCCAACGCCGCTGCCGCCGGCGCTTGTCCGTAGAGAAAGCGCACCAACTGGGGCGGCGGAATGAGCCGCTCGTTAAAGGCAAACATTGAACAGAGGGTCATGGCTGGTCGGTTGATGATCTGTTGCACCAGATTGCCAGTCAGGCTATGTGCTTCCAGCAACAGATAGTCCGGCTGATCATCGCGCACCTGGCTCAGTGTGTCGGGCAGCACTTCTTCTGCCGCTTCAATCAATCCGGCCATGCCCCCTAACATGCCGCCATAGGCCAGCTTACGTTCAAAGATCTCCTGCGGCCCAAAGCTGCGAAAGGTCGCCCCCGTCGCTTCGATTTTGGCCTGAAAGAGATCAGTCGCATAGTAAAAGACCTGCTCCCCCCGGCGCACCAATTCCGCCACCACTGGCAAGGTCGGGTTAATATGCCCATGTGCCGGATGACCCAGAAAAACAACTCTCGACATAGGATTCTCCCTACCCAACCAACTTGTTGATATGCGCCACGATCTCATCCGCCGCCCGTTGTGGTCCGCCACCGGCGTGTAAGGAGCGGCTCATGGCCTGGGCGCGTTCCTTGAAGCTTGGGGTGGCTAGCACTTGCATCGCCATCCCTTTCAGCGCTGCCGGAACGGCCTGCGCCGCCGGCAGCATCAATCCGGCCCCCACATCGACCACCCGACTGGCGACAATAAATTGATCGCCATGTTGCGGCACCACAATCAGCGGCACGCCATAGAGCAACCCTTCACTGGTGCTATTCATGCCGCCGTGGGTGATAAAGAGTGCGGCCCGTTGCAGAATTTCCAACTGCGGAACGGTGGGTTGGACAATAAAGTTGGCGGGCGGTGCCGCTAATGTCGCCGGCTCCACTTTGTCACCAATTGCCATCACCACCTGGAAAGGCATATCGCCAAAGGCGGCAAAACAGGCGTTGTAAAAATCCGGTTGCTCGTTGAAGATGGTACCCAAGGAGATATAGACCAGTGGCGCATCACGCAACTGTTCAAAAGGAAAGCCAATGGCTTCTGCCCGTAACCCAACCGATGGCCCGACAAATTTATAGTGATCTGCATAAAAGACTTCGCCACCGGGGTGAAAATCCTGTGACGTAAAAAGAACGTTTAAGGACTGTGCATTGCTAAAGGCGCCCACAATATTGGGGCTTTGTGTGCCATGTTGCCGGTCGATCCGTTGGCTGATCTCAAAGTAGTTGTGCAGCGCATCAATGCCATTGAGTAACATCTCTTTCGGCAATTGTCCATAGTTCATGTGGATCATCTGCTCGACCGTCATCTTGGGGTAGGTCACAAAGACCGAACTGATCGTAATGGCCGGAATCTGCAACACTTGTTGCACCAGCCCGCCCCACATCGACATTGAATCGATCAACAGATAATCGGGGTTGATGGCGCGTATCTCCGCCAACAATGTGGGCAGGATCGCCTCCGTCGCACTCGCCAGGAAGGCCATCACACTAAAAAGCCCCCCCTTGTGCGCCGGCGGGATCAGCGCTTGTGGACTCGGGTAGCTGCGATATTCCGCCCCCGCCGCTTCAACGGCGGCGCGGAAGGGTTCCACCCCGTAACAAATCACCCGCTCCCCCCGTTGCACCAATGCCGCCAATAACGGAAAGCTCGGATTCATATGCCCTGCTTCCGGCAGGTTGAGCATAATTGCAGTTGCCATTACGTTTCTCCTTTTGGAGATGGTTGGGTAGATCGTTGGTTTCGACAAGCTCAACCAACGATCTACCCAACCATCTCTCTTCCTTCACGTGTTGTCGCTTCTGTCAACGCCGCGGCGACGCAGGCGGCTAATTCATGGACATGGGGTTCATTGAGAATGCTCAGGTGATCGCCTGGCAGGATGTCAACCGTCGTCGGGCCATAGGCGGCCCAACCCCAGGCTGTATCGGTGGTGGGGTTGGCAAGTTCAATAAAATGCGAATCGTCACTTGCTTCTGCACCGGGGCCAAATTCGGTTTGGGTGCGGAAAAGCGCCAGCGGCGTCGGGGTGGCCGTAGCGGGAATGGTATAGCGCACCTGCGAATGGGCCTTGAAAATCTCCAACAGCCGTTGTAACTGTTCCAGGCCGGCCTCCGCCGGGAAAAGGTTGACCGCCGCCAGTTGGGTTTGTAGATAACGCAATTGTTCTTCGGGGTTGAGTGGTTGGAGCGCCTCATAGGTAACTTCCAATGTCGGCGCCAGCAGATGTTTGATCCGATAGGACAACTCCACCAACCAGCGGGCATCATCCCAACCACTCTGATCGACAATATGCGCCAGTTCCGGCGCCGGCGTATCGATAATCGCCACCAACGCCACCGCTTGCCCCTGGCGTTGCAACTGTTGCGCCATCTCAAAGGCCACCCAGCCGCCCAGCGAGTGACCACCCAGATAGTATGGCCCTTCTGGTTGTACGGTGCGCAGGGCGTCGATATAGTAGGCGGCCATCGCTTCCACGGTGCTGTGGGGCGGCTCGTCGCCATCCAGCCCGGCTGCTTGCAGCCCATAGAAGGGCTGATCCGCGCCCAAACAGCGCGCCAGTTGATAGAGGTAGATCACATAACCGCCGGCCCCTGGCACACAGAAGAAGGGTGGTTTTGTGCCGGTGGTCTGGATCGGCGCCAGGGGTGAGTGTACCGACGCAGTCGCTTGCCCATTCTGGCGCAACAACGCCGCCATCTGCTCCACATTCCCGCGCTGGAAAAGCGAGGCCAGCGGTAAAGTTTTGCCAAACTCCTGCTGAATATGCGCCACCAGCCGCACGGCCAGCAACGAATTGCCCCCCAGGTCAAAGAAGTTATGCAGTACCCCCACCTGTGGCAAGCCCAGAATTGTCTTCCAAATGGTTGCCAGCCGCATCTCGGTGCTGTCGCGCGGCGGCACAAAGCGTTCGCCCGTATCGCCCAGCGTCGGCGCCGGTAGCGCGGCGCGATCCACCTTGCCGTTGCTGGTCAGCGGGAAAGCATCCAAGATGACAAAGTGGCTGGGAACCATGTACTCCGGCAACTGTTCTTGCAAATAGCGACGTAGCTCGGCCTCGAAGCTACCAGCCGCGGGCGCTTTTAAGATGAGATAGGCAACAAGCTGCTTATCACCGCCTTGAATCGCACGGGCCAGCACCACCACTTCACGTACCTGCCGATGTTGGGTCAAGACCGCTTCAATCTCGCCTAGTTCAATGCGATAGCCACGAATCTTCACCTGATGGTCACGCCGTCCTAGATATTCAAGATTGCCGTCGGGCAGGTAGCGCGCCAGATCGCCGGTTTTATAGAGGCGGGCGGTTGGTTCGCTGCGGAACGGGTCGCGAATAAAGCGTTCGGCGGTCAACGCTGGGCGGTTGAGATAGCCACGCGCCACGCCGGCGCCGCCAATATAGAGTTCACCCGGCACGCCAACCGGCACCGGCTGGCGATATTGATCCAGGATATAAAGCTGGGTGTTGGCAATGGGCCGGCCAATCGCTACCGGCCCGGTAATCGCCTCCTGTGCTTCATAGATGCAGCAACCAACCACCGTCTCCGTCGGCCCATACTCATTGATTAGCCGCGTCCAGGGCGCGTAGCGTTGCCAGAAGGTCAGATGATGCCCAAAGAGCGCCTCGCCGCCGATGACAAAGGCGTTGGCCTTGATGGGGGGTGGCGTCTCTCCCGCTGTCGTCAACAGGTGGCTGAGAATCTCCAAATGGGCCGGGGTAATCTTCACCAGGCTAAATTGATCTTCGCCTGTCAGCGCTCGGCATAACATTTCAATCTCATCCTGCTCCGGGATCAACACCACCTGCCCGCCCACCAGCAGCGGCGAGAAGAAACTGGTAATGGTGGCGTCAAAGCCTATCGACGAGTTGACCGGCGCACCAACCCCCGCCGCCACGTTATACGCCTGCACACACCAGGCCAGATAGTTGCTCAGTCCTCGGTGTTCAATCAGCGTCCCCTTCGGTTTGCCCGTAGAGCCGGAAGTGTAGATCACGTAGGCCAGGTTGTCCGGTCGCACTGGTACATCTGGGTTGTGTTCGGGCTGCTGGGCAATTACATCCCAGGCTTCATCCAGATAGAGCAACGGCGCGTTGATGGGCAGGCGCGCCTGTAAGGCCACCGCCAGCGCTTGCTGGGTAATCAACACCCGCACCGCGGCATCTTCCACCATAAAGGTCAAACGCTCCGACGGGTAGCTGGGGTCTAACGGCACATACGCCCCACCTGCCTTCAACACCGCCAAAATCGCCACCACCAATTCGGGTCTCCGTTCCAAACAAACCCCGACCAACACCTCTGGCCCGACGCCCTGCGTGCGTAGGTAGTGGGCTAGTTGGTTGGCGCGGCGGTTGAGTTCGGCGTATGACAAGGTGACGACTCGACTGAGCTCGTCGAAGTCAGGGTGAAGGGGTGACCGGGTGAAGGGGTGACTTGTCACCTTGTCACTTGTCACCTTGTCACTTGTCACCTTGTCACCTTGCCACCTTGTCACCTTGTCATAGACTACGGCGACAGCTTCGGGCGTCCGCGCCACCTGTGCGGCAAAGACTTCATGGACGGGTTGCGTCAGGGGGAAGGCGAGTTGGTCGGTTTGGGTGTCGTTCCAGGTGTCGAGAAGTTGCTGGCGTTCGGCGGCGGTCAACAAGGGCAATTCACCCAGGTGCGCTTGGGGGTTGGCGAGAATGCCAGTGAGCAAAGTTTCAAAGTGGCCGGCCATGCGGGCGATGGTCGCCGGGGCAAAGAGATCGGTGTTGTACTTAAAGACCGCGCGCAGGCTCTCGCCTTCATCAAAGATGTGCAGGCTCAGGTCAAATTGACCTTCTTCTTCAGCCAGGGCGAATGGTTCCATAACCAGGGCACCTGGGCCGCCGTTCTGACCAGCCTGTTTAAACTGTTCCGCAATTGGCGGCAGCTTTTGCAAGGTAAAATCGACTTGGAAGAGCGGCGACCGGCTGGGGTCGCGCTTGGGGTGCAGCCGCGCCACCAACAGCGGATAGGGGTATTCTTGATGGGCAAAAGCAGCCAGCGCCGTGGCGCGCACTTGTTGCAGGAATGCCTGGAAGGTTGGATTGCCTTCCAAGCGCCCGCGCATCACCACCGGGTTGACAAAATAACCGACCACTTCGGCAAATTGTGCTTGCCCGCGCCCTGCCATCGCCGACCCGACCAGAATGTCCTCCTGTCCGGTGTAACGGTGGAGCAACAGTTGATAAGCTGCCAGCAGCGTCATGTAAAGGGTCGCATTTTCAGCGCGCGCCAGATCGCGTAAACCCTGAGTCATTTCACGATCAATCGGGAGGGCTTGGGATGCGCCGCGATACGTCTGCACCGCCGGACGCGGATAATCGGTCGGCAGATCGAGAATGGTTTGGGCGTCGGCCAACTGTTCCTGCCAATAGCGCCACAAGCGTTCACCTTCCGTCCCGGCGATCATGGCCTGCTGCCAACGGGCAAAGTCGCCATAGGTGGTGGCGGGCGCGACCTGCAATGGGAAGGGCATGGGCGCACCCGCTTTTAGCACGGGGTACAATGTCCATAGTTCGCCCAGCAGCGTCCAGGTGGACCAGGCGTCACAAATGATGTGATGGAAGGTGATCAACAGCACATGATCGGCGCTGTTACGAGTGAAGAGTCGCACACGCATCAACGGCCCCTGCGCCAGATCAAAGGGCGAGGCGTAGGCTTCCGCCACCTTAGCGTGCAACTCATCCGCTGACCAGGGCGCATCGATCTGGGCAAAATCGACTGCCTGATAAAGATGCACGATCTGCACCAGATCCTCGGTTGCCGGGGAAGGGGCAAAGGTGGTGCGCAGCGCAGCATGGCGGTTGACCAGATGTTGAAACGCCTGCCGTAACGCCTCGCTGTCAATGGCCGAGCGCAGCCGGAAGGCCAGCCCTACATTATAGGCGCTATTCTCCGGCGCACTCTGCTGGATGAACCAGAGCGCCTGCTGCCCATGCGACAACGGGTGAACAGCGGTGTCAACTTCTGCTCTGCTGTGCTGAACACGGATGGTCGGCGTATCGCGCCCACTGCTTCCATCCACCCCAACAACCTCATTGGTTAATTGTTCATGGAGGTGGGCGGCCAGCCCATCAATGTTTGGCCCGGCCAAAAACTCGGCCATGTTGATTTCGAGATTGAGCGCACCCTTGACCCAGTTGCGCAACTCGACCCCCATGAGCGAATCCAGCCCCAGGTCGAGCAGCGAACAGGTGTGGTCAAGCGCTGGCGCTTCTACCCCGCGATAGCCAAGCACATACGCAATCTGTTTTTCCAGTGCGGTGGTCAACAAAGGCAATTGCTCCGCTGGCGGCGTACTTTGCCAAAGCTGCCAGAGCGGTTGGCTCGCTTGAGCCGTACCTGTGCCATTTGCTGATGAACCATTTACGCGATCATGCTGCCAACCCTCTTGGCTGTGCGCTGTCAATTGCGCCTGGTGCTGCTGAATGAGCGTCTGTAAAAGCGTTGGCAAGAACGCCTGCTGTTCTGGTGAAAAGTTACCGCTGCCAGTGAGCAGATGCGCCAACTGCGCAGTATTACCTTGATTCAGCAGTTCAATGATCGGCGTTTGCGGCGACCGACTACTCCGCTGACGTAGCTCCGGTGGTGTAAAGCCCACATACCGTTTGCGCTGGAAGGGATAGGTTGGTAACGCCACCCGGCGATGCGCTTCACCCTGATAAAACGCTACCCAATCGACAGCCACGCCATGCGTATGCAGCGCTCCCAAGCTACTCAACAGTTGGCGCCATTCCTGATCGGGCCGTAGGCTGGGAAGCCATTGGCGATTAGGTATTGGATATGGGGTATTCGTAAGTTCGGTTGCTTCAAGGCATTGGCGACCCATGCCCAGCAAAACGGGTTTGGGGCCGATTTCGACATAGGTCGTGACGCCCCGTTGGGCCAATGTATCCATGCCGGCGGCAAACATGACTGGCTGGCGTATATGTTGACACCAATAATCCGGCGTCGTCACTTCCGTATTCACCACCGTGCCGGTCAGGTTGGAAACCAGGGGAATGCGCGGAGGTGCATAGGTAACGGTGCGCGCTACGTTAGCAAAATCATCTACGATCGGCTCCATGAGGGGTGAATGGAAGGCGTGGGAAACAGTCAGTGGAGTGGTTTTGATGCCCTGGGCCACAAAGTGTTGCACCACCTGCTGCACCGCTTGCGTCTCACCGGCGATGACCACATTTTGCGGCCCATTGACCGCGGCAATCGAAACCGTCGCTGCCACTGGAGCCAGAGCATCGGCCACTGCCGTGACCGGCGCCATGATCGCCACCATTGCACCGTTGGCAGGCAACGCTTGCATCAAACGGCCACGAGCGGCAATTAATTTCAAGCCATCGGCCAAGCTAAAAACCCCTGCCACACAAGCCGCTACATATTCGCCCACACTGTGACCCATCACAAAAGCCGGTTTGATGCCCCAGGCTTGCCACAGCTCCGCCAGGGCGTATTCGATGGCAAAAAGCGCCGGCTGTGTATAAGCGGTTTGGTTGATTAAATCCGCATCATCATCCGCACCAGGATATAAAATGGTGAGCAAAGAACGTCCAAGTTCGGCGCGCAAAAGTTCATCACAGCGGTCAATGGCCTGACGGAAAAGCGGTTGGGTGGCGTAGAGTTCACGCCCCATGTTGATATATTGCGCACCCTGGCCGGTGAACAAAAAGGCGACTTTGGGATCAGGCGTAGCAACCGTACCTGTGGTACTCTGCAACGTGGCTGCCGCCTCTGCCGGCGAAGCCGCTACCACGGCCAGCCGATGGGAAAAATGGTCGCGACCGGTGTTGGCGGTAAACGAGATATCCGCCAGATTCACTTGCGGCTGCGTCGCCAAATAGTCGCTAAAGCGCGCCCCCAATGCCTGGAGCGCCGCTTCGTTCTTGGCGCTGAGGGTGAGTAGGTGAAGGGTTGGTGGGTTGGTTGGCTTCGACCTGAGATCTGTCGAAGGTTGGTTGGCTGATTGGTTGGGGGCTTCTTCGACAATGAGATGGGCGTTGATGCCGCTGAGGCCAAAGGAACTGACGGCGGCCAGGCGCGGTTTGTCGCTAGCAGGCCAGGGCGTTAAAGCCGTCGGCACCTGCACCGGGATCTGATCCCAGGCGATGTAGGGGTTGGGCTGGCGCAGGTGGAGATGGGGCGGGATCGCTTCGTGCTGGAAGGCCAGAACCACCTTCATCAAGCCAACAATGCCCGCCGCGGCTTCCAGGTGGCCGACATTGGTCTTGACCGAGCCGACCAGTAAGGGCTTACTCCGTTTTTGCCCGTAGACCTTCATCATGGCGTTGATCTCAATCGGATCACCGAGAGTGGTGCCGGTGCCATGCGCCTCAACATAGTCAATGGTTTCCGGCTTGACATCCGCCGCCGCCAACGCTTTGCGCAACAACTTTTCTTGTGCTGCCCCATTGGGTACGGTCAACCCGGCGCTAGGGCCGTCATGATTAACCGCCGACCCACGAATGACGGCCAGGATCGGATCACCCGCTGCCACGGCATCGGAAAGCCGTTTGAGGACAACCATGCCACACCCTTCGCCACGGCCATAACCATCGCCGGCGGCGTCAAAGGTTTTGCAGCGTCCATCCGGTGAGAGCGCCCGTAGCTTGGAGAGCATCACATTGGCGACCGGGTGCAGGATTAGGTTGACACCGCCGGCCAGCGCCAGGTCACACTCGCCCAGGCGCAATGCCTGACAGGCCAAATGCACCGTCACCAGCGAAGAGGAACACTCAGTCGCCACCACCATACTCGGCCCTTGCAAGCCCAACAGATAAGAGAGGCGCCCGGCAATAAAGCTAAAGCTGTTGCCGGTGAGCAGATAAGGGTCGGCTTGCTGTTCGTCGTCGCTGTACCACTGCGGGTGGTCGCGATTCATGTAACCGACGTAGACGCCCGTCTCTGTGTTCGCCAACCGCTCCGCCGCCAGCCCCGCATGTTCCAATGCTTCCCAACTGACTTCCAGCAGCAGGCGGTGTTGCGGGTCCATGGTCAACGCCTCGCGCGGGGGGATGCCAAAAAATTCGGGGTCAAAGTGATAGACGCCCTGGAGGAAGCCACCCTGGCGTGTATACATCTTCTTTGGCGTGTCTGGGTTGGGATCGTAATGCGCATCGACATCCCAGCGTTCGGCGGGAATCTCGCCTACGGCATCCACCCCGTCGCGCAGCAGTTGCCAGAAGGCCGCAGGGCTATCCGCTTGGGGGAAGCGACAGCCCATGCCAATCACCGCAATCGGCTCGCGCCGAGCCTGCTCCATTGCCGCCAGCTTACTCTTCAGTTCACGCAGATCCAGCAGCGCTTGCTGCATCAGCCGTTTGTTGTCGGGTTGTGTTGACATGATGTTCGTCAGTCTTTTGGGAGAGATTGAGAGATTGAGAGATTACGAAAGACGACAGGTCCAATCTCTTTATCTCTTACTGATAAACGCAAAGGTTAGTAATAACCGCATTGTTGAAAACAAGCTTGGATAATCTCTGGTTTGTCGCCAAGATTGTCAGCAGCGACATTGAGCTTGCGAGAGAGTTCGTCCAAGTCTTTGCAACACACGTTGGCGAGCTCGACATGTTTCAAATAATGCCAGATGCCTTCATCCGGATTGAGATCGGGCGCATAAGCGGGTAGCCGTTCCAACTGGATGCGCTCGGCGGCCCCGTCAGCCAGAAATTGTTTGATCAGTTGACTGCGATGAATCGGTGCGCCATCCCAAATGATCAACAGCTTACCGGCAATCTCGCGCAGCAAGTCCTGGAGAAAGGCAATAACGCCGTAGCTGTCGAACGAATCCTGTTGCAGGTGCAAGAATAGCGAACCATCGGGCGCAATGGCGCTGATCACCGAAAGATGATCATGGGTTAACGGACAGCGCAGCACCGGCGTTTGCCGAATGGGCGCCCACGTGCGCCGCACGCCCGGTAACAAGTAAAAGGCCGACTCGTCGAGAAACAGAATTACTCGTC